>NZ_LMCC01000018.1:0-419592 GCF_001623225.1 Pseudovibrio sp. Ad13
TTCCTCGGATTTTAAGTATTTGTAATGTGGTCGTTGGACTGCGAAAATCAGAGAACTTCAATCTTCAGTATTGAAGGAATGGTCCATATTTGGCCCTGAATACAGCATGCCGAGAGGTGAGAAAGTGAGGATGATTTATGCTCGTGCACTTAATCCAGCGGAGAATACTCCCGCAGTCACCGGCATCCACACCACCAACCAGCGGAGCAGAGATGCAAACAGGGGGTCTTGCGTTTAATGGCAACTCGCGGAGGACTGAGTCTGAGCTTTGAACCAACGCCCTAAAAGGCTATCTCTGGCGCGCTCGCAGATGTGTTTGACCGCATGCATAGAATGCCCCCTAGGCGTAGTCGCTAAAGATTTCTCTCCCCAGTCACTCGCCAGACGACGCTCTGATATTCAGATGACAGCGGCCAAATGCTGACACTTGAATATCAATGGGATAAAATTACAGAGGGATTGTACGTAGTCGGCAGAGCAAAGAATGCTAAGAACTTAGCAATCTGGCTATTTACTCAGATTTGTGCACACGGCATGAGCGAGCAGACCTCAGAGAGACAAATGCTCGGCTCTGGCGGCATCAATCCAGTCTGACAGGGCTTGTTCATCCGGCACGGCAATTGCGCCATACTTCAGCACGATCAGGCCATTTTTTTCCAGCTGTTTGAGCGCTTTACCCATAGAAACACGTGAGGTGCCCACAGCAATAGCCAACTCAGACTGGTTCCAGTTGAGCATCCCTGGCACTTCTGAAGCTTCGAGCATATTCTGCAAGAACACCGCTGTATAAGCGGGCAAAGGCAGCAAACGCAGATCGTCAAGCATGTTCAGCGCCACATTCAATCGGCTTAACGTCGCTGGCAAAGCTGCGCGGGCGATCTCGGGATGAACGTCCATTAGCGTCAGAAAATCAGCTTTGTGAACATAACCAATTGTCGTTTTACCAACTGCTGTAGCATTTTGCGTCCGCTTGCGGCCGGTCAGCACGCCTATGATGCCAATGAAGTGGCCCTCGCCAAGCACCGCAAGAATTGTTTCCCGACCACTGGGGCTGAAAAGCCCCATTCTAACTGCCCCTGTACGCACAATGAGCAGGCGATCACCCTCATCGCCAGTCGAGAAGATCGTGCGGCCGTCCTGATAGGTGTGGCACTGCTCGACAGCTGCAAAAGCGGCCTCGACCTTTGGACTGAGCAAGTCAAGGAACTTGAGGCTCCCGTGATCCAGCAATCCTGTCATGGCCAAGGTTCCTTAAAATGCGTTGAGGGCGTACACTTCATCACGTACCCTGAACATCGCCCTGGTTGTCAACACACCATACTGTTAGTTGCAGAGTTTCAACTGTGGCCGCAGCTAGCGATATTCACGAATGTCTGCAATTGGTCATGAGTAATTGCAGATCGCCAATAAGAGCTATTGTAGAAGTCTACAGGTGAGCGCGATTCAGCTCATAATGGGAAAGTCCGATGGTCGAATTTTAGCTCATTCTGAATTGCAGGGCTCATAACTTCTTTACTTCATGAAGCTGTTAGGCCTTTTCAGTAAAAACAGGCATTGACTTTAGCTATCCTAAAGAGCGGCAAATGCTCGTTAGGCTGGATATGATCCAATCTCTTCTTCTTCAAGATTTCACGGGTCCTTCCTAGGCCTTTGCCTGCCTACGGGTAGTTCGAGACCACGGTGCAAGCGACTATGTGGTTTTCGCGAGGGCTTGATGTTTATGTTCATGTTGTTGTTCTCACATTTTCGCCCCACTAATCCTATGGGTTTGTGGAGGAATTCAGTTTCCTTGCATTGACACCTTGTTCCAATCATCGCATGTTCATCTTGAGGCGTCGAAACCTCTACGAAGCGGTAACCGCATCCGTTTATTGGCGGTTTTTTTGTGTCTGGAGTTAGCTTTCCAAACGCAACTCTCGCTTATGGGCGGGAGGGCGGTGAATACAATACCCTTTGCGGGGGAATAAACCCGCCTGTCTTCGTCAGGTTTCGAACCTCCCGCTCGCCAGTGGGTTGTCGAAAGCTCTCTGTCGAGTGGTTTGTTCAACAAGCCAACGAAGAGGGCTTCGTAATGACTGATACTGGTAAAGAGAAATGTGCCCATACTTCCCTTCGCAATGAAGTGGATCAGCTTCACCTCACAGCCAACCACCTCAAAAATCTAGTTTATTCCATGAGTGTGGTTCTGAGCGAACGCATGGAGCACACACAGGAATATGAAGCGTTGCTGACGCTGTTTGATACTGTGCGCAATCACATTGAAGATGTGCAGGGAAGTAGCGAGAAGATTTCCGAGCTGCTTGAACCTTGCACGCTGGAAGTCTCCAAAGACTAAAAATACGAAATGAAGAGGGGTTTTGCCTCTCACGGAATATTCTGGCTTGGGAAGCGTGATGCTTCTCAGGCCTTTTTGATGTTCGCTTGAAGCAGATATGCCCTTTATCAAAAGCACTAAAATTGCGCTCTGACGACAAGCAACAGTTCTCTGACGGCTTTTCAGCGCTCTAACTTTATGGGAAGCCTGCGTATTGACGACCAGTGACGACATTAACAGCTTTTCCAGAATTAATTTGAAAGGGTACTTGCAGGAGCTGAGAGGGGTGAAATCGTGCTTTCAAACGCTCTCATTTGCTTACATAGTGTTGACACAAGGCACAAAAGCAAAAAGCTCCCGGGAGGGAGCTTTGCTAAACCTCTTTATATACCATGAGGTTAAATGGTGAGCCCGCACGGGTTCGAACCGTGGACCTACTGATTAAAAGTCAGTTGCTCTACCAGCTGAGCTACGGGCTCACTAAACACGAGACGTTTGTTGGTGGGTGCATAGGGATTCGAACCCTAGACCGGCTGATTAAGAGTCAGCTGCTCTACCAACTGAGCTATACACCCAAAACGTTTCCCGCCGAAGCGATGGCGGGTGTATATAAAGCCTTTAGCAAGAGCGCAAGGCCCTAGGTGCAACTTTTCAAAAATGTCTTGTGTAAAGTAAACTTATCCCAGACTAACCTATGCAAATCTACGAATTTTCGCAGCACAAACACAATTCAGAAGTGCGAAACGCGAAAAAACACCGCAAATTTCACAAGACTGACCTCTTATCAATTAGTCCAACGCAAATTTTTCATCAAACAACCAACTACGGGCCACCCCAGCTCTCCTTAGCAGTCAGCGGCGTGCACTGCAGCTAAAGTGGCCTCGCCGGCATCGCACTGCAAAATCCCGTATTTCTGCGGGTTCACTCAAGTGCAACAATTGCGCCTGGAAAAGCCAATACAAACAGAGCGAGTAGGACTTTTCGCCACGCAACTTCTGCAAAGCACGCTGACTATTGCAGATAACTCAAGGAAACGAGAGGTCTTTGCGGCGCAACATTAAGAAGAAGCCACTTGACGCTTTTACGTATCTAAGCCTAATCTCACCCCGAATTTCAGAGTTTACCTGAGCGATTCAATGGTGAAGCGCGGTAATCTCTTACACGGTTGGAATTATGTTAAGGGAGAGTGGAGCCCTGAGGCTCCCAATACCAGAATGCAAACTTCAATTCTTCTTATCGTGGTGGGACGCGCGTCGCCGGAGTGAGCTAGCTCACTCGGAACGGTTAGACGCGCACAAGGAGCCAAACGGCTCCTTTTTTTATGGCTAATTCGCAGCGATGTTTAAAAGAGCACCCCTGCAAAACAAACAGTCGGATTGATTGCACACCCTTCAATCAGGCAAAACGAGCAGATACAGGCAACAAGGACTTGATGATGCAACGGGAGATGACAGGCGCTGAAATGGTTCTCCAGGCGCTGAAGGACAACGGGGTGGAACATGTATTTGGATACCCTGGTGGTGCAGTTCTACCCATTTATGATGAGCTGATCCAGCAGGATGCGATCCAGCACATCCTTGTCCGTCACGAGCAAGGCGCAGGCCATGCTGCTGAAGGCTATGCGCGCTCTACCGGAAAAGCCGGCATTGCTCTGGTGACCTCTGGTCCGGGCGCAACCAACATGGTGACTGCCCTGACAGACGCCATGCTCGACTCCATCCCTATGGTCTGCATCACCGGTCAGGTCCCAACCAACCTCGTTGGGTCTGATGCGTTCCAGGAGTGTGATACCGTTGGCATCACCCGCCCGTGCACCAAGCACAACTGGCTGGTGAAGGACGTTGATGATCTGCCTCGCATTCTCCATGAAGCGTTTTATGTTGCACAGTCTGGTCGTCCAGGCCCTGTTGTTGTCGATATTCCAAAGGATGTTCAGTTTGCCACCGGCACCTATGAAGGCCCGCAGGCAAACCCGAGCAACCACAAAAGCTATCGCCCGCAGCTGAAAGGCGACATGACTGCCATTCGCGCAGCTGTTGAGCTGATGTCAAAAGCCAAACGCCCTGTGTTCTATACAGGCGGCGGTGTCATCAACTCTGGCGCGGCTGCAAGCCAGCTGCTGCGTGAGCTGGTAGACCAGACAGGCTTTCCGATCACATCCACCCTGATGGGTCTGGGCGCTTATCCGGCATCCGGTGAGCAGTGGCTCGGTATGCTGGGCATGCACGGCACCTATGAAGCCAACATGGCTATGCACGATTGTGATCTGATGATCTGTATCGGTGCACGCTTTGATGACCGCATCACGGGCCGCCTGGACGCCTTCTCACCGAACTCCACCAAGATTCACGTGGACATCGATCCATCCTCCATCAACAAGATCGTTCATGTTGACCTACCGATTGTTGGCGATGTGGCTCACGTTCTGGAAGACATGGTTCGCATCTGGCGCGCTTCCAGCTTCCGCTCTCAGCCAGAGCTGAAGGAATGGCAGACACAGATCGCCAAGTGGCGCGCACGCGATTGCTTGTCTTACCGCCACAGCGATGATGTCATCATGCCTCAGTACGCATTGCAGCGTCTGAACGCAGCTATCAAAGGCCGCAAGGATGTTTACATCTCCACCGAGGTTGGACAGCACCAGATGTGGGCGGCGCAGTACCTTGGCTTTGAATCTCCAAACCACTGGCTGACTTCAGGTGGTTTCGGCACAATGGGGTATGGCCTGCCAGCAGCTATTGGCGCACAGGTTGCTCATCCAGACGGGCTGTGCATCAACGTTGCAGGCGATGCTTCCATCCTGATGAACATTCAGGAAATGTCGACAGCTGTTCAGCATGGTCTGGCGCCTAAAACGTTCATTTTGAACAACTCCTACATGGGTATGGTTCGCCAGTGGCAGCAGCTGCTGCACGGCAACCGCCTCTCCCACTCCTACACGGACAGCCTGCCTGACTTCGTAAAACTGGCAGAAGCCTATGGCGGCAAAGGCATTCGTGTCACCAAACCGAGTGAATTGGATGATGCCATTCAGGAAATGATTGAAACACCTGGCCCGGTTCTGTTTGATTGCTGCGTCGCTCAGCTGACCAACTGCTTCCCAATGATCCCATCAGGCAAAGCCCACAACGAAATGTTGTTGCCAGATGAAGCAACTGATGAAGCCGTTGCAAACGCCATCGACACCGCTGGCAAGTCATTGGTATAGGTAAGCTGGGAGAACCATTATGAACGCACAGAAAACAGACGCTCTATCGGCTTATTTCCTAGCCGAAACCAGCGATGTCCTCGAAACACATACCCTATCAATCATTGTAGACAATGAACCGGGTGTTCTTGCCCGCGTGATTGGTCTGTACTCTGGCCGTGGCTACAACATTGACAGTCTCAGTGTTTCTGAAACGGAGCACGAGAAGCACGTTTCCCGTATCACGATTGTGACCACAGGTACTCCTCAGATCATCGAGCAGATCCGTCACCAGCTGGATCGTCTCGTACCGGTGCATATCGTCCGGGATCTGACCGTTGCAGCACGCAACTCCAATCAGGAAAAGCCGCTTGAGCGAGAGCTGGCGCTGATCAAGGTGCGTGGTGAAGGAGAAAAACGTCTGGAGGCCTTGCGTCTGTCAGAAGCTTTCAGGGCAACTGTCATTGATGCAACCATTGATCACTTCGTTTTCGAGATCACAGGCCGCACCAATAAAATCGATCAGTTCATCGAAATCCTGACACCACTGGGTCTTGTTGAGGTTTCACGTACGGGCGTTGCCGCACTTTCACGTGGGTCCCAAGGTCTTAAAGACTTGCAGGATGAAATTTAACAGTTAGAGGACAATTTTGTCCTATTGATATTGAGCGGCGTCTTTTGCAAGTCTGTGAAGACGCCGTTTTATTTTGATAATCTAGAGCGTATCCCCGACAGGTGGGAACCGGTTCTCGGATAAGGGTACGTGAAGAATAAAAAAGTCAGAGCATGGCGTATAAAGGCGACATGCCCTGACTCAAAAAAGAGTATGCTCCATGAAGACGCCTAGCCGCTTATCCGTCAACGTAAACGCTGTAGCAGTTCTGCGAAATCGCCGCGACGTTCCGTGGCCAAGCGTGACGCATTTGGCAGCCCTCGCCCTCAATGCAGGTGCCAAAGGCATCACCGTGCACCCACGCCCGGATGAACGCCATATTCGCCGCACAGATGTTGAAGACATTTCCAAAATGCTACGTGAGGAGCTGCATGGCAAAGAGCTGTGCCTCGAAGGCTATCCGGATGAGCGTTTCATGGAGTTGGTGGAGCAAACCCGCCCGACGCAGGTTCTGTTTGTACCGGACGACCCGTCCCAGCAGACCTCCGACCATGGCTGGGATTTCTCCCAGAACATGGATCTCCTGAAAGAAGCCATCAGCACTGCGAAGTCCTGGGGCGTGCGCACATCACTTTTCGTGGATCCGGAACCAAGCCAGCCAGCTCTTGCAGCTGAAGCAGGCGCTGAGCGTATCGAGATTTACACCGGCCCTTATGGAGCCTGTCATTCTGACAAGGAAGCCGAGAAGGTCGAGCTGGAAAAAGTCGTTGCCACCGCAGAAGCGGCAAGAGCAGCAGGCCTTCTGGTCAATGCAGGTCACGATCTCACCGTTGAGAACCTGCCTGCTCTAATTGAGCGCGTGCCATACATCTCAGAGGTCTCTATTGGCCACGGCTTCACCGCTGACGCTCTGGAACACGGTTTCACTCAAAGCGTTCGCCGCTTCCGCCACGCCCTTGGTGAGCCGACAGAACTCTAAGAATTATCCCGTTTCAAAGAAAAGCCTGCTGTGATCCGTTACAGCAGGCTTTTTTGTATGTAGCTGCTGAATTCAAACCCCTTCAAAATACCGCAGAAACTCAAAGCTGGTGATGTCCTTCTCAATCCATGCCTTGAACGCCTTCAGCTCATTCTCCCGGCTACGTGCATACTGATCCGCCAGCGACGCCCCCAAGGCCTCCTTCACAAATTCACTCTCCCGGAAAAGCTCCAGTGACGCTTCTAATGATCGCGGCAACTTCTCCAAGCTTTCATCCTTCCCCGGATCACCAATCAGCATTGCCGGTGGCTCCTCCCCCTTATGAAGACCTTGCAGCCCAGCGGCAGCAATCAAAGGCACGATGATATACGGATGAGTGTCAGCCCCCGGACACCGATGCTCCGAGCGGACCGCTTGCGGGTCAGGACTGGAAATCACGCGCACCGCACTCACGCGGTGCTCATCTCCCCAACACACTTCTTCAGGGCAACCAGTAAATCGGGAAAGCCGGCGGTAAGAATTGATCGTTGGCCGAAACGCCAGATGAGATGACTGCATCTGCGCCAGAAGTCCGGCCACAAAGAACCTCCCCCGCTCACTCAGCACCGCCTCCCGATCATAAAACACATTGTGCCCCATCTCGTCATAGAGGCTGATGTGCACGTGGGTTCCGCACGCAGAATCCTGCCCCATTGGCTGATAACGCGCCATGAAGGTCGCAATCAGATCATGCTCCCGGCACAGCTCTTTCAGGTGATGACGTGCTCGTACTGCATTGTCAGCAGCCTGCAGTGGTGAAGTCGGCGACAAGGCAATCTCATACATGCCCCAACCAATCTCACTCTCCATTGAGGAAACCCCAATGCCAAGCGAGCCCATACGCGCACGAAACGCTTCCATCAGGTCCATGTAGTCCGGATCACGGTTGACTGAGTCATATTGCAAGGAATGACCAAACGGCTTGAGCTTGTGGTGGTGCCCCGCTTCAACCAATGCCCGGTCAAAATGAAAGATCCCTAGCTCAAACTCCATTCCAATCTTCATGGTGAGTTTCAGCTCGGCAAGCTTTTCTTCCAGCATCTCCAATGGACGCCGCAAGTCCAATGAAAAGCGCGCACCATCCCGCTCATAACAATTCAGCAGAACCTCCGAGACCTCAGATCGCCACCCCAGCTGAAACAGCGTGTTGCCATCTGCCAGACTGTGCAAATTGCCAAAGCCGGTGTGATACCAGACGTGCGGAGACTCGTAGATCTGCTCACCAGCAGGCTGCCCGTCTCCGTGAGGAATAAGATAGAGCGAGGAGTTGGTGGAACACCCCTTCTCCAACCCATCCAGAGGCTGAAGCCGGCACCGCAAAAGCCCGTTCATATCTGGCACCTGCGTGATAACCGAATGTACGCCCCGCTGCCTCAACTGCGCGATTTGCTTGGCCAGCCCTTCCTTTGAGGCGGTTTGCTGTTCCCAAAATGTCGTCATGCCTGATCCACTCCAAGATGTACAAAGCACCTTAAAGTCAACGCTGATTGCAAAGCATGGAAGAATTTGGCGACCTTTAAACTAAATCTCGCATCCGCATAAGTTGCAAGTAAATCCTCAAGACTACCTAAGCAGTGTAATTGGTACACAGGCGCATCGGCTGGAATTATCGACAAAAACCACATCAAGCCCATGAAATGATGGAAATAAGTGCCCCCATACCCACCGTGCAGATCAGCAACACTCGTAGAGATAACTAATAGTTTATTGCCAGAAAATTGTAAGGATACGGATTTCTGCTAGGTTGGACATTCCCTAAGGACACCCCATCAAGAATAATAGAAACATGCGCTCTTTATACCTCCTGGCTATCCCCATGGCTCTTGCCGCACATCCACTCAGTGCACAAGAAGCCAACCACCAAACAGAAGCTCCACGAGAGCTTAACGCAGGCGGTTTTGTCGGCGTCAACGTTGGCCGCTCTTTCTTTGAGGCTGATCAGATCGACACGAAAGATCAGGAACCAAACACCCTTGGCTTCTATGGATCTTACGCTCTGCCACTCTTCCAGCAGTTCAGCCTGCAGGTAGATGGAGATCTCGAATACTACCAGTTCGACACCAAGGACGGTGACAACACCCTCCGCGACGGTCTGGGAGCAGTCCACTTCGCTTACAAAGACCCACAGCAAGGCCTATTCGGTGTCTTTGGCGGCGGGGGTGTAACCGTTGACGGCGGAGACGACACCTCCACCAAAACCTTCCAGTTCATCGGCGTTGAAGGCCAGTATTACCTTCAGGACATCACCCTGTTCAGTCAGGCAGGCTTCCTTGATGGTGATGACGACCAGAACGAGACCATCGACAACGGCCTGTTTGCCCGTGGTGGCGCAAGCTACTACTTCACACCAAACACCAAGTTGACCGGCTCTCTGTCTTACGTCAGTGGTGATCGCTACAATCACCCGAACCCGCGCGAAGCACGCAACGGTGAAGTGAACATCTTCAGCTGGGGTGCCGAGTTCAAGCAAAGCTTCACTGCTCTGCCAGTTGGTCTCAGCGCTTCCTACAGCGGCCATGACTTCCAGATCAAAGGTGATGAATCCGACGAACCGGTCATTCATGAGTTCCGTTTTGGCGCATTCTTCCAGTTCGGCACCACAACATTGCAGGAAAACGACCGCACAGCAGCAGGCTCTGATCTGCCACAGCTGAAACGTTGGATTTCCCTCTCAACGAACGAAGTCGACTAAGCCTTCGAGATTAGGCTGAGCTATGTAGTAATACGCTATTACCCGCTCAGCCTCATCCCTTGCTACGTTTCCCTCGCAGCCACATCTGGGAGGGAAACATGTCTGCCAAAAAAGTGCTTATGATCACCGGTGACTTCACCGAGGATTACGAAACCATGGTGCCGTTTCAGACCTTAGGCGCCGTTGGTCATGATGTTCACGCCGTTTGCCCAGATAAAAAGGCAGGCGATACCGTCGCAACATCCATCCATGACTTTGAAGGTGACCAGACCTACACCGAAAAACGTGGTCACAATTTCACACTCAACGCCAGCTTTGACGCCATCAACCCGGCAGATTATGACGCACTCGTTATTCCCGGTGGCCGTGCACCAGAATATCTGCGCCTGAACCCAGCCGTTCTGGAGATGGTGCGTCACTTCTTCAAAGAGAACAAACCGGTCGCAGCCATCTGCCACGGTGCTCAGCTTCTCTCTGCTGCTGGCGTGCTAGAGGGCAGAACCTGCTCCGCTTATCCGGCCTGCGCACCAGAGGTCACCGTGTCTGGCGGCAAATTCGCTGACATCGACGTGGCTGACGCAGTCACCGACGGTAATCTTGTAACAGCGCCAGCATGGCCTGCTCATCCAGCATGGCTCAAGCAGTTCCTTGCTCTGCTGAACCAGCCTGCTTATGCTTAAGAAGCAGCACTAGACAATTGCGGAGGGGACCATGTGTGAGCTTTTCATCAAAGCAGATACTGACCTGTGGGAGAGCACAACACGCTCCCTTCGCATTGACCGTATGGTCACCAGCGTACGGCTGGAAACCTATTTCTGGACCATCCTTGAAGAGATCGCTAAGCGCGATGACATGTCCGTTGGCCAGCTTCTGACACGTCTACACAATGAATCCATCGAAGCAGGGCATGACCTGGGCAACTTCACCAGCTTCCTGCGCGTGTGTTGTCTCCGCTATCTCTCGTTACAGGTGACAGAGGATATCCCGAAGGACAAATCCGTCCCGATCAGCACTCTCAATGCTCCTCAGTTGCTGAAGAACGAACGTGCCTACCGGGCACAAACACGCGCCATAGAAAACGCAAGTTAGGCTCCCCTCACCTTCTTCAGCGAGAGAAGCCAATCAACAGCTACGCAAAGACAAAGTCTTCAGCGCTCAGGCTATGAGTGAACAACCATCCCGTATCCACCTCCAGCACATCATTGCCATAGGATATGGTGATCCATCCTCCCAAAACAGTCTCATCGATGTCCAGCTCTGAAAAGGAGCTCACACCAGCTGCGGAAAGATCAATAGTGTCCTCGCCAACATCGAAGTCATCAATCACATCCTTCACACCATCATCCGCGAAACAAAACGTGTCGGCACCGTCTCCCCCAACAAGAAAGTCACGGCCCGTACCATCTCGCAGAACATCGTTACCATCTCCACCTTCCAGAATGTCATCTCCGGAACCACCAAGCAGCCGGTCATTGCCGTCTTCCCCGCGCAGATGATCATCACCAGCAAACCCTTCCAGCGCATCATCACCATCATTCCCGCGCAGCAGGTCATTGGAGGTTGATCCGAGGATGTAGGCATCCTGTCCATGGTGACCGGTTGGGTCCAGCAGAATTGGAATATCCTCAACCCACGTATCATCACGCTTCTGATCAGAAAGCCCGGAGATAATCACCACGCTGTCCCGGTTCATCTCGCTATAGAACGCGGAGGCGTTGATCGCATTGAATGCCGTGCTGTAGTTGAAAGGCAGATGCGCCGACCAGCTCGGCAGGTTGAGCAAACCGCCCCCATCCCAAAACAGCGGTGTATCATACCAATCATTGAAAATGACGATATTGCTGGTGTCGTAGCCGTAGTCCGTATCGTTACCCGTCAAATCCAGACCATCAGACGAGATCGTCGAGGGCACCGGATCATTTTCCAGATCAAAGCTGAAAAGCTCAGCCCCGCTGTCTAGAACAGCCGCACCATCCTCCGGCGTATAATGGCTGGCAAATGCCATGTAGTTGGCACCCACAAAGAAGCCATCCAGCCAGTCATTGCTGCGCTCTGCCATGTTGGCAACAGCACCGCCACCCAGCGAATGGCCTGTCACAACCAGATCGCTGCCATCCAGTCCATGCCCAACCATGAAATCCTTCAGCGCAGCAAGCAGCCCGCCGAACGCTTCTTCAACGTAATGCGGTTCATCCTTGAAGAACTCAAGATAGTCGATCACATCCCCAATCGTGTCGGTAACAATGTTGTCCAATGTCCCCGTCGTTCCACGAAACGCCAGCGCAACCTGCGTGATGTTGCCTTGATCATCATACTTGGCCAGCACGTCTGCCTGAGCATCTTTGAACTTGAACGTCTCCCCCTGAAACGTCCCGTTGTGATCAACGATTGCACCATCATAGCCAAGATCAGCAGCAGAAAGGACCGTCCATCCCTTCTCCTCAATCCTGTCACGTGCCGCTTGTTCACTCTCCCCGCTCAACAATCCGGCCTGATCTTCAGTTCCCCAAAGAGTTCCGACCAGTGTTCCCAGCGAGAACCCGTTGGCTTGATACGCACTCCCAAGCGCATCATCCAGCCCGTGATAACTATAAAGCATCAAGTCCAAAGCATCAGACATGAGCTGTCGCGCGTCATTCCCTTTATACTCAAATAAAGACATCATCCCTCCCGAATGCAAAGCAACTACATCCTGAAGGAAAACGCTGGTCTCACAATAACCAATAGTAGGACTATGAATTCCATATTTCATATATTTGAAATGCAGATGGATGTTCATCCAATAAACAACAGGTAACCTAACCAACGCTAATGAAACTATTGCGTTATATCTGGATGATCTTGCTGGAAGAACAAATTCATTCAGCTCATCTAAATCACACTTCCCCTACAAATCTCTCTTGTATATTAGTTTATTAGTATATATTAATATACTAAATTAAGGAGAGATCGGAGGGCAATCAATTGGATCTTCTCAGGCAAAACGTTTGGTCCCCCTACCTGGCGGGCATAATCATTGGGCTCCTGCAAATCCCGGCTTTCTTGTTGGTTGATACCGCACTGGGAGCATCATCCTCTTTCGTCACCGGCACCGGCTTCATCTTCTCGCTCTTTGATTCCAGCATCACGGAGATCAAGTATTTCGCCAAGTACATGTCCAAGGACAAGTACTTCTGGCAAAGCGCATTGGTGATCGGCATCGCTCTGGGGGCGCTGATCTCCTACAAAGCAAGTGGCCGTCAAGCCAGCTTCTCCTCTTCAAGCTGGAAGACCATCGGTGCAAGTTCAGCCCCGGTTGTTCGTCTCCTGCAAGGCTTCATCGGTGGCTTCGTTCTGCTGGTTGGCGCTCGCATCGCAGGCGGCTGCACATCAGGCCACGGCATCTCCGGCCTTGCACAGCTCAGCGTTGGCTCCAGCGTTGCTGTTGCAGCCATGTTCGCAGGTGGCATCGTCACCGCCAACCTTCTTTACAAACGCGCATCCTAAGGAGAGGTCATATGGAAATTTTCTGGCTTGTTATCCTCGGCCTCACCATGGGCATCATCTTCGGCGTCGCACTGGAAAAGTCCCGTGTCATGGAACCCGGCGTGCTCATCGGCCAGTTCCTCTTCAAAGACTACACCATGCTTAAAATGTTCCTCGCAGCAACAGCAACTGGTCTGGTCGTCCTCTCTGGCCTGACTGCACTCGGCCTTGCAGAGCTGCACCCGAAAAGCTTTGTTGTTGGCAACATCATCGTCGGCGGCACCATCCTCGGCGCAGGCATAGCCATCGCAGGCGCGTGCCCAGGTACAGTCTTCGCCCAGATTGGCCGCGGCTACAAAGATGCATGGCTCACCATCATCGGCGGCATCATGGGTGCAGCGTTTTACGGCTACAACAAATCCCTCATTGATGGCGTGCTGGACATGGGCAGCCTTGGCAAGATCACCTACGCGGATCTGTTCCCATCCCTGCCCTTCTGGATGCTCGGTCTCATCACCGCAGCTGCCCTCGTCGTCGTCATGATCGCACTGGAAATGTACCGCCCCTGGAAAGTGGATCGTGGCATGGATCAGAACAACAATGCATCTGCCAGCTCAAATACGGCACATGCATAATTTAAGAGCCCCCAACTGAACTGACTTTGGTTCAGATCAGTAATGCCCCGGAGGAGCACAGACCTTCGGGGCATTTTTTTGTGTAATGAGAAAGGATCAAATCAAACTCACCTTAAGACACCTAATTTTATTGCGCCCACACTGTATTTTCCCTCACTTTCCTGTTGCATCCATTTCGATTCTACGGCATAACCGAACCGTACCGTACGGTACAGAAAATCAAACAAGCCAAACCGCTGGAATTAGAACCGCATATGTCCACTGAGCCAGAACAACCAGACTTTACAGACCGCCAGCGTGCGGTACTGGACAAAGCGCTGGAGCTGCTGGTGGAAGGCGGCGAAAAGGCGCTGACAACAGCTGCCATCGCTCGCGCTGCGGGGTGCTCAAAAGAGAGCCTCTACAAGTGGTTTGGAGATCGCGATGGATTGCTGGCTGCAATCGTAACCCGTCAGGCCTCCAAGGTTATTCCGGGTGCTGATCCAGCCGCAAACATGAGCGAAGACGGCCTGCGTGCCGCATTAGAAGAATTTGCCAGAAATCTGCTGGAGACCATCTCCGGCGACGTTTCTCTGGCCCTGAACAGACTTGCCATCGGGCAAGCCAGCAAATCTGAAACCGGTCTTGGCGCCATCCTCGAAAAGAGTGGCCGCGCCCGCATTGGCAGACAGACCACAGCATTGCTGGAAAAAGGATGCACACTTGGCTACCTGCACTGCGAAGGCCCGCAGGAAGCCTACAGCACACTTTACGGGCTGGTCGTTCGCGATCAGCACATCCGCATGCTTCTGGGCGGCACCGCGCAGGCATCGGCAAAAGACTTGGAACTGGCTGCCCAAACAGCAGTCAAACAGTTCATACAGCTCTACGGAGCACAGAATTAAAGCGCCTCTCTGGAAAGTGGAAACAGATTTTCAGGGAAACGCAAACCAAAAACTAGACCATACGTGCTTTGGGAAAGGCACGGGCGAAACAAAGGGTAGTACCATGCGCGTATATTACGACCGCGATTGCGATTTGAACCTGCTCAAGGGCAAGAACATCACCATCATTGGCTACGGTTCTCAGGGCCGTGCACATGCAATGAACCTCAAAGACAGCGGCGTTGCAGGCATCACCATCGCTCTGCGCGAAGGTTCCACAACACGCCTGAAAGCTGAAGCAGACGGCTTCACTTGTAAGACTGTTGCAGAAGCAGCAAAAGACGCAGACCTGATGATGATGGCAACTCCTGATGAGCTGCAGGCAGACATCTGGAAAGAAGATATCGCAGGCAACATCCGTGACGGCGCAGCAATCGCTTTCGCACACGGCCTGAACGTTCACTTCGGTCTGATCGAGCCTAAGTCCACCATCGACGTTCTCATGGTTGCACCAAAAGGCCCAGGCCACACCGTACGCGGCGAATACCAGAAAGGCGGCGGTGTACCTTGCCTGATCGCTGTTCACCAGGACGCAACAGGCAACGCAAAAGACCTCGGTCTGGCATACGCATCCGGCGTTGGCGGCGGTCGTTCCGGCATCATCGAAACCTCCTTCCGTGAAGAGTGTGAAACCGATCTGTTCGGTGAGCAGGCAGTTCTCTGCGGTGGTCTGGTTGAACTGATCCGCGCAGGTTTCGAAACCCTAACCGAAGCTGGTTACGCACCAGAAATGGCATACTTCGAGTGTCTGCATGAAGTGAAGCTCATCGTAGACCTGATCTACGAAGGTGGCATCGCGAACATGAACTACTCCATCTCCAACACTGCTGAGTGGGGTGAGTATCAGACTGGCCCACGCATCGTGACTTCTGAGACCAAAGCAGAAATGAAACGCGTACTGGAAGAAATCCAGAACGGTACCTTCACTTCTGAGTGGATCCAGGAATACAAGGCTGGTGGCGCCAAGTTCAAAGCAACACGCCGCCTGAACGACGAGCACCCAATTGAAGAAGTTGGCGCAAAGCTCCGCGAAATGATGCCTTGGATCTCCGCTGGCCAGCTGGTCGACAAAGCGAAGAACTAATCTGATCCTCATCGCAGGATACGCATAAAACAAAATCAGAGCGGCAGTTGAACTTAACCTCAGCTGCCGCTCTGACTTTTTGTAAAGATCAACTCATCAAAGACCTGACCAATCCAGTCTTCCCAACCGCATTATCTCTGCAGGTTCTGCTCAACCTCAAGCTGAATTTTTCCAGCATCAACGGCCTCAGGCTGCAAACTGAGCATGTTCTGAAAGAAGCTCTTTTCTTTAATCTCTATGGTTTTCTTGTCTCGTCTGCTTGCAACACTGCTGGCAGGCAAAGCTTCATCAGAGGGAGCGACAGAAAACTCTTTTGCTAAACCCTCTGGCAGCTCAATTGAATATTCACCGCTATCCAGATTGTACGCTCTGAAGAAGCCCTGATCATCCGTGAATACAGTAATCGCCTTATCGCTATCCTTGTTTTTCAGCAGCAATGGTGCATTTGCAATGGGCTCATTTTGATCATCGACAGCTTGCCCGCACACGGAGGCTGCTGGTGCACCCGTTCCGGCATCACTCCCCTCGCATCCCCCCATTGAGAACGCTGGTATACTGACCAAAACCAAGGCGCAAAACATCACAAAACGAGCGAAATGCCGGATCATCATCTACGCTCCTCCTTAGCGGTTTTTGCTCAAAACAACGGTCGGTTTAAACTTCTCGCCTGCATTAAAAAATCGGGGAGCAACATCCGGATCACCCAGCGGGACCAGATATCCATTGTAAGACTTCCAGTTGCTGGGAACGGTCAACTTGATCTCAAGCTCTTCCTCGCTCCCCCAACTCTCCACGGAATCCCATTCATCGCTAACAACGGCCAGCGCAACCATGTTGACGGAATGCGGTTGTTCAATTCTGACCGTAGCAACAAGCTCAGTCAGGTTGGGAGCATTGCCAAATTGCTGCAGGCAAAAGACAATCAATCCTCCACCAATGAACGTCACAGCAATCGGTGCCGCGTTTGTTTTCAGCTTGCCAAAAAATGGAAGTTCAAGCTCAACAACACGCCCCTCATTGTCAACAAATCGCTTTTCTTTAATCAGCGCATAGACTGACAAGATGGCGATAAGGCCACCGAATAAAATACCCGTAAGAGCAAGAATAAAGGCAAAGAGCATGCAGACCTCCCACCAACCACTCCAAAAATATCCCAGCCAATTCAAAAAAACCAACCGTCAATATTCGAGAAGCAAAGCAGCGATGCTCAAACAGAATAAATCCAGCTCACCTTTATCCGATCAACAATAATCAATAATCTTCCAAAGGCTTAGAGATACATGACATCCAGAAAAACCCGGGCCTTCACTGTGTTTTTCTGTGCTTAAAATTGCTCACTTTACACGACACCCTCATCAGGTAATTTACGTAGTATTAGAGCGATTGGCCCGAAACCATCTTTTGCAAGGTTAGGGCGTGGAGTTTTTCTTGAATCCTATTAGCAGTCCATTACAAAGACTTGATAAGTTCCCAATTTTATTTTTCGCAGTGATGTTTTTCGGCGCATTTTCGATTGCCTTCGTAATCCCACTATTGAGCACCTACATCATTGAGGAATTGCAGGAACCAGCGTTTAATCTTGCGCTCGTCATCGGCGGTTTTTCAGTCGTGTCTCTTGCCACCAACCGCATTTTTGGTGGTCTCATTGATGGCGGCAACCGCGTCAAGCCATTGCTTCTCATCAACATTTGCGCCTTCACTGTTCATACTCTCATCCAGTTGACTACTCCCTCCTATCTGTCTCTCATCATTTTCGGCATCCCGTTGATCGGCATCAGCGCCGGCGCTCTGTCCACCATGTATTCCACGGGTCGGTTGATTGCAGAGCAGACCGGACGCGATCCGGGCACCTTCAACCTTCACATGCGCATTTGCCTGTCGCTTGGGTGGGTCTTCGGTCCGCCTGCCGCCTTCCTGCTTTATGGCACCTATGGGTTTCAGGAAATCCATCTTGCAGCAGCCATTTCAGCCTTTATCTGGCTCACCCTTTGCCTGCTGTTCATCCCCGCAACGCTGAAAACTCACATCAAGAAGCACGCTCAGGAAAGCAGCACTGCAGACACAGTTCCCATGATGTTGCTGATCGCATGTGTTCCCGTGTTCGCCTTGTCTGCTGCAAACAGCGTATTCTTTTCAGCAGGCCCCGTTTACTTCATTAAGGAGATGGGCCTCTCGGTCTCCGTCCCCGGCTGGGCTTTTGCAACCAAAAGCCTCTTCGAAGTCATCATCATCTATTTTGCAATCAAGCCAACACAGCGGATTGGCGAACGGAATATGATGTTGCTCTCTGGCCTGGGTGCCATGCTCTTCTTTGCAACAATCACAAGCGCCAATTCCGTTGAGCAAGTGCTCATGCTCTGCATCATTGAGGGCATGTACTATGGCATCTGTGCCAGTGTGGGCATCACGTTCATTCAGAACTATGCCCGCCACAAACCCGGCATCGCGACCTCTTACTTCGTCAATGCCATCTTCGTTGGCGGTCTGGCAGGCAATGTCCTCACTGGGCTTGTCGCATCCTACACCACCTTCCAAAACACAATCCTGAGCAGCGTAGTCCTTGCTGCTCTGGCCACCTTGATCCTGTTGGTCATCAAGCCCCCCCAACACCAGCAGCTTGCACAAACATCCTGAGCATTTGCGCTGGCTGGATCAGCGCGCATAAAAGCGCGATAACATCTCCTGCTTGCATTTCGTTCAAGGAGATGTATCAATACGTACATTCCCGCAAGACTCCATAAGTCTTTCCCCATCACCTTTGGATTCCCCATGCGCTCTATTCCTGCGGCTCTGGCAATGCTGGATCGTTTCCCAATACTGATTCACGTCTACATGCTCATTGGCTCTCTGGCGATTGCTTGCCTCATCCCACTCTACAGCTCTTATGTTGTCACAGAGCTTGGCGAGCCAGCATGGAAACTCGCGGTCTACATCGTCGGTTCAACCGCCATCACACTGTTTTCAAACCGCTATTTCGGCGCACGTATTGATGCCGGAGCACGTCTGAAGCCTATCTTGATATTCTGCTCCACGCTTTACATGCTCAACATGGGCCTTCAATCAACAGTGCCAGCCTACTGGATGCTTCTGATGGGCGTGCCGCTCATGGGTGTCTCAGGTGGCGTGCTCTCCACCATGTTCTCTTTTGGCCGCCTGTTCGCAGAACAAACCAATCGGGAACCTGCCAGGTTCAACTCACACCTGCGCATTGCCATGTCGTTAGGCTGGATGGTCGGCACACCGCTGGCCTTCACGCTCTACGGCATGTTCGGCGTCAGCTCCATTTTCCCGACAGCCGGCGTCATCAGCATCTGTTGGCTGGCGATGGGCATTTGGATCGTTCCCAAAAGCTTCACCACCCACCATCCGATCAAGACCAGCGAGAATGGCAGGATTGAACCGGTTCCGTTCGCCCTCATCCTCGCTTGCCTGCCCATATTTGCGCTCACCTCGGCCAACGTCATCTTTGTATCCGCAGGTCCCGTCTTCTTCATTGAGGAAATGGGCTTCCCGATAGCAACCCCGGGCCTCGCCTTCTCAGTGAAGTGTTTCGTCGAGGTTTTAGCCATCTTTTTTGTCGTCAAGCCTGCTCAAAAGCTGGGCCAGAAGAACGCTATGCTGTTCTCCGCTCTGCTTGGAACACTCTTCTTCCTTCTGATTGTACGGGTAACCGATCCCTCACAAATCTACCTGCTCTGCGCTCTGGAAGGTCTGTACTATGGCATCAACGTCGGGCTTGGCCTCACATTCATCCAGGCATACGCACCGCATCGACCAGGGATCGCGACGGCGTCTTACACAAATGCCATTTTCGCAGGCGCCTTGGTTGGCAACATGATGACCGGCACAGTGGCAAGCATCACCACATTCGGAAACACCATCCAGTTTTCCGCTCTACTCACTCTGCTCTCCGCCGCAATTTTGCTGGTCGTCCGGGCTCCAAAGCCTGAAACCAGCCTCCAAACCTCCTGAACGACAGACCTAAGCAGCTCAAAATGACCCAAACTCTGGAAATCGAAATCTCAACCGATAAAGACAAACTTCAGCGCGACAAGATCTATCAGTTCCTCTCAGAAGACGCCTATTGGAGCAAAGGCTTGCCACGGGATGTCTTTGACAGATCCATAGAAAACTCCCTGTGCTTCGGGCTATATCTGCCAAACGGAGAGCAAGTTGCGTTCGCTCGCGTCATCACAGACAAAGCCACCTTTGCTTATCTGGGCGATGTCTTTGTAACGCCCGCTCATCGGGGCAAAGGCCTCTCCAAACAGCTCATGAAAGCAATCGATGCCCACCCCGAGCTGCAAGGCCTCCGCCGCGTCCTGCTGGCAACAGCAGATGCGCACGACCTCTACAAACAATTCGGCTTCACCTCACTTGGAGCCCCCGACCGCATGATGGAACGGCACAACAAGACGGCCTATCAGAAAGTTTGAGAAATTAGCCTTACGACAGTTAGTGCTCGCGATTCATATAACAAATTCGATTTTCTCCAAATAGATCCTTCAAAACGCCTAGTTGTTCGCTTCAACAAGGGTAATACTAGGCCGTTATGAAGACGGGTCATTCAGTCGCGTCTGTCGCCGAACCCATCGTTTATGCTCATACCCATCAGGCTGTTGCTCCGCCCAATAATCGACAAGCAAGTCAATCGCTTGCAGGTTTAGCTGCTCAGCGGCACCCGTCAGCACTTGTAAAGCATCCTCATCAAACCCAGCATCCACTTTCCCTTGCAAAATGAGGCGCGCAACTTGTACCTTCAGAGCAGGCACTTTTGCGCTGGCAATGCGGTACCACATGGCCGCTCTTCGATAGTCTTGCTCAACATGCTGCCCTTGCTCATAAAGCTCAGCTAATCTTTTTTGCCCGCTCGCATAACCAGCATTCGCAGTGATAGTCAATGCTTGCAGTGCCTCCGCAAGCTCAGCAGCCGATGGCGAAGCTTTCTCAAAAATAATAGCGGCAAGCGTATAGCGCACTTCCGGCGAAAACTCCCAGCGATCTGGCTCTGACCGGATGAGCTTTTCTGCAATTTTGGCATTCTTCGGGACTGTAAGGCCGTAGAAAAGATTGATAGCCGTGAGAACCTTGTGGTCCCAGTCACGATTATACCCCTCCTTTTCTTTGAGCATATCTTGTAGGGAGAGGCCGCCAGACAAGGACTTTGTAATCCGATAGGCTTGCGCTCCTCCATGCGTGCGAACAGCTTTTCGCAGCAGGCCCACGCCTCCCTCATAATCACTGGTGTATTCTGAGCCAGAAATGTACTTCCTTGCCAGTTTCAATTGAGCATCTAAATCATCGGCATTGGCTGCGACGTTGTAAAGCTGCTCTTGCAACTTCATATCCTGCTCCAGTCGGCTGAACTCCAAATAGTATGCCGCGCTGTATGCGGCTGAAGCGTCACCACCCAAGCCAAGTTTCTGTTTCCAGTATTGAAGCTTATCCTCACGGAATCCTTCAGGTGGGCTGTGTTTGTAAATCCAGGCCAAACGTTGCGCTGCATACGTGTTCCCGAGTTCTGCAGCTTTCTCAAACCAGACGATTGACTGCTTCATCGCATTTTGTTGGTTCAGTGCCACCTCATCGTAATACGCCCCAAGGTACACATAAGCGTCGGTATAGCCAGTCTCAACAAGCTCCTCGAGAAACCGCTTTGCTCTTGCAACATCCCGGAAACTCCCGTTGGTGAACATATAGATATTGGCAAGCTCAAGCTTCGCCGCATCACTACCCTTCTCCATAGCAGCGTGGTAAGCATTCACGTGTTCAGTAAGCAGTAAGTTTGCGGGATCAGCTTCAGCATCCAAACGAGCAAGATGGTAAAGCGCTTCAGGATTCTCAGAGCTGATCTCTCTGTACAGCTGTTTTGCTCTCTGCAGATTTCGTGGACCGCCTAACCCATCCTCTTCAAGAAAGGCAAGGTCTATTTTTACATCATCAATCCCGAGTGTAAGTGCGTACTCGTACCAATATCGCGCCTCAAATGAGTCCGCAGCAACACCCAACGCATAATGATATTGGTATCCCAAATAGGCGTAGGCACTCTGATTTCCACGATCTGCAGCCTTATGAAACATCCTCAAAGACGTCGGATAATCCTGCTCAGCACCGTCCCCGTAATAGTATATCAAGCCAAGACGATAGGCCCCAAAAGCACTTCCGGCTTCATGTCCTTTCTCATAGAGTTCATTCGCTTTTTTCTGGTCTTTCTCCGTGCCAAGCCCTTGTTCATAAAGGAAACCTAGATCAGCACTGGCCCGCTGATATCCATTATCAACCGCATCCTGATAATAACGGATAGCCTTGGCGTAGTCCTTCTCAACACCAAGGCCTTCATCATACGCGTTGCCTAAGCGAACCAGCGCCAAAGTAGAACCCGCATCGACAGCCATCTCATAATAGTCATTAGCTTTGAGGTGATCGGCCTCCATACCGTAGCCGTCCCGGTAGCAATCCCCCAACCCGACCATTCCGGAGTACGACCCACGCGTGATACTCTCTTCAAGCAAAGCAATCACCTCAGCCGGATCGATCTCATCAGAAACCTCAAAACGCTTCAGATACGCAAGAAAGGCGGACCCGTTGCCATTACCTTGCTTCCGGGCAAGCTGATAATAAGCCTCCGCCTTTTCGTAATCGACCTGCCCAAGTTCCCCGTCCTCGTAGATCTCACCGATTTCAACCAACGCATAAGAGGAGCCCCATTCTGCAGCAAGCTCAAAATACTCCAGCGCTTTGGCGGCATCCCTCGGAACCTCCGTCCCATCCAGATAGATCTCAGCAAAACTGATAGCCGCATTCAGAGAGTAATAGCTGAGGTCTTCCTCTAGCAAAGCAAACACTCGCTCCATATCCACATCGCCCAAATGTCCGGCATAGATCATATCCGCAAGCCGGGAGGCTGCAATATTGCTACCAGCATCACGTGCGCGCTCAAAGTACTCTGCAGCCTGCTCATAATCAGGCGCAATACCTTCCAGCCCCTCACTAGCGTAATCACCTAGATAAACCAGAGCAGCGTAGTGCTCCAAATCTGCCAATTGGCGCAGAAGCTTCAACCCGTAGTTGACATCTTTCCTAACCCCTTCGCCTGAAATATACATAGTAGCCAGCTGGGCAAGCGCCCAGTCATCACCTTGCTGAGAAGCCTCAAAGTAAAGTTCGGCTGCCCGCTTATAGTCAGCCAACACATGATATCCACGCTCATACATAGTTGCTAGCGGAACACGTGCATCCACGTGCTCCTGCTCATTAGCTTTAGTCAGCCAGTAAAAAGCCTTCTCATAGTCCAACGCAACGCCACCTCCCGACCAGAAAGCCCTGCCCAACTGGTACTGAGCGTCCGCATCACCCTGCTCAGCCTGTAGTCTCAACGCATCAAAGTCGATGATTTCCACACGCGCTCGATGCTCTTCCAGTATCGAACGCGGAAACGCGTTCTCTTCTAGCGCTTCCTGGATCCTACCTGAACGGCCTTGTTCAACAACAGATGCAGCTGAAACCTCCTGCACTGAACAAGAAAAAACACCGATCAGAAAAAAGGCAAAGAGCACGCGCGAGTTCATTAAAGCAACACCTTGAAATACCACTGAGCAATCATTCTCTCTCCTTCTGAAGGAAGTCAATCAAAAGCACACGCCCCTCAAGAAAACATCCTGTAACAGCAACACCTCATTAGGCCTTCAGCAACCAAAAACCTCATTTCAAACAGTGGTTGAGCTGAGGCCTTAACCGCACGCCTATAAGGAGAAGGGCAACTCTACTCTGGAGGTCGGGAATGACGCTCAATAAAACCAAGAAATCCCTTGCCCGCCAAATTTTGTGCGCAACTGCCACCGTAAGCATTGCATGGTCTCTCTCGCTCACCGCGACCACCGCAGAGACCATCACCAAACCGGCGACACGCTTCACCGGAGATCTTTATGAAAACATCCTGAAGCAACTGCATTTTGCCGACGAGCAAGACTTCAAGGATGCGCAGGCAGGTTATCTCGCTCCACTGCCAGAAGGCGGTGTAGTCAAAAACGCCAAGGGCGATATCGTCTACGATCTCTCCAAGTTTGACTTCATCATGCAAGGCTCCATTGCCCCTGAAACGGTCAACCCAAGCCTCTGGCGTCAGTCCCAGCTCATTTTGCTGAGCGGCTTCTTTCAGGTGTCAGAACGTATCTTCCAGGTGCGCGCGGCAGACCTCTCCAACATCACCTTCATTGAAGGCGACGAAGGCATCATCATCGTAGATCCGCTGATCTCCGAGGAAACCGCCCGCTATGCACTGGAGCTCTATTATGCCCAGCGCGGCAAGAAGCCGGTCAAAGCCATCATCTACACCCACAGCCATGTAGACCACTTCGGCGGTGTCCGCGGCGTGGTGGATGAAGCCGATGTCGCCAACGGCAAAGTCAAAATCTATGCCCCCGAAGGCTTCATGGAACATGCCGTCTCAGAAAACGTAATGGCCGGCAACGCCATGAGCAGACGCGCCTCTTACATGTATGGCAACCTGCTACCGCACTCTCCGGAAGGACAGGTCGGCGCGGGCCTCGGTCCAACCACATCAAGCGGCACGGTCACGCTCATTCCGCCAACCGATATCATTAGGGACAACGGCGAAACCCATAAAATCGATGGCCTCACCTTCGATTTCTGGATGGCTCAGGATTCAGAGGCTCCCTCAGAGTTCTTCTTCTACATTCAGGAGTTCAAAGCTCTCTGCACCGCAGAAGATGCCACCCACACAATGCACAACACATACTCATTGCGTGGCGCGAAACTCAGAGATCCACTGGGTTGGTCCAAATACATCAACGAGGCCATCTACAAGTACGGTAAAGACGTTGAAGTCCTCTTCGCCCCACACCACTGGCATCTGTCTGGCAATGACACCATCGTGAAACACCTGCGCAACCAGCGCGATCTGTACCGCTACATCAACGATCAGCCATTGCGACTGGCCAACCATGGCTTCCGCATGACTGAGATTGCCGAGATGTTGGAAGTACCGGAAACATTGCAAAATGACTGGAGCACCCGCGGATACTACGGCTCGTTCAACCACAACGTAAAATCCACTTACGTGCGGTATCTGGGCTGGTTCAACGGCAATCCCGCCACACTGCATGAGTATCCAGAACGCCTGTCTGGCCCCAAATACGTCGAGTTCATGGGCGGCTCGGTGATCTTGCTCCAAAAAGCGCAGGAATCCTTTGACAAGGGTGATTACCGCTGGGTGGCAGAAGTGCTCAACCATCTGGTCTTTGCAGAACCAGACAATGAAGATGCCGCACAATTACAGGCAGACGCGTTAGAACAGCTCGGCTATCAGGCAGAATCCGGTCCATGGCGCAACTTCTACCTTTCCGGCGCCAAGGAACTCCGTTCCGGCATTCAGGAACTGCCTGCCGTTGATACGGCCAGCCCGGATATCATCCGCTCCATGGATGTGGATCTGCTCTTTGATTACGCGGCCATGCGTTTGAACAACACAAAGGCGGGCAATCAGCAAATCAAGCTGAACTGGATCTTCCCGGATACAGACCAGAAATATGCAATGGAACTGCAGAACGCAGCGCTCAGTCATATTGAAGGTTACCAGCTGGAGAATGCAGACGTCACGGTGACACTGGACAGAAGCACACTCGACAGCATCATGCTGGGCATGGAAACCTTTGATGAGGCCATCAAATCCGGCATGATCACAGTGGATGGAGAAGCCTCCAAACTGACCGATCTGCTGGCAATGCTGGACAGCTTTGATTTCTGGTTCAACATCGTGCGCCCCGTGCCGATGGACAAGGCCAACCAGAGTACACCAAGCAAATAACAGGCATGCATGAATGCCTGAAAGAGCCGGCTCAACACCGGCTCTTTTTGTATCTAGAGCGTGTTCCCGAAAAGTAGTTCCGGTTTTCGGATAAGAATACGCGCAAAATTAAAGAGTTAGAGCTTGGTGCGTGAATGCATATGAGCGCAACATGCTCTAATTGTTGCTCTGAGTTCTCAAACGCCATTCAAGCTGACGCAGTGCTCTCTCGGCTTCACGATATCCTTGGTCAGCAGCCATCTTGTAAAAGTCACGAGCCTTCACAAGATTACGGCCCAGACACCGCCCGCTTTCATGACAGTATCCAAGCAGATAAAACGCTTCCGGCACGCCCTTGGACGCGGCAAGCAGAAACATCCGCGCCGCCTCACCTGGGTTCGGCTCTTCATTGAAGCCCTGCAAATAGACTTTGCCCAGCAACACGTCTCCCACAGGCTCTCCTCTTTCAGAGGCCTGCTGAAACAGCTTCTTCGCCAGGTCCACATCCTGCCGCACACCGTGCCCATTCAGGTAGAGCAGCCCGGCATTGGTCAAAGCAAACGGAAAGCGCGCTGAGGACGCCGTATAAAACTCCAGCGCCAACTCATAGGACTGTGGTACACCCCGCCCGTTCTCATAAAGCACACCCAGATCATTCAGCGCTTGCGCATTGCCCTGCTTGGCCGATGCTTTGTAAAGCCGGATCGCCTTTTGCAGGTTCGGTTCTGTTCCCTGCCCCAACAGATAGAACCGCCCCAGAGCAAATTGAGACCGTGCCAGCCCACGCCGCGCGGCCCGCTCATAGTGAAAGAAAGCCAGCTCCAGATCACGATCAACCCCGACACCATCTTCATAAAGCGTACCGAGATAATGGTTACCCAGCAAATGACCTTCATTGGCCGCAACGCGGTAATGCCGGATAGCAGCAGCAAGGTCCGCCTCGCCGCCATCCCCATTCTCCAGCAGCTCACCAAGTGGCACATGCGCGTCTATGGAGCCCAGGGAAATAGCTTTGTGATAAAGCATACGAGAACGCGAGGTATCCCGCTCAACGCCAACGCCATCACGATACAGGCCAGCAAGGTTTTCAATGCCCTGCATCAACCCCGCCATGGCAGCACCTTTCACCCAATAAAAGGCCAGCTTCGGATTCCGCGCCACACCGATGCCATGCAGATAGAGAAGGCCGAGATTGTTCTGTGCCCAGGCATCCCCCCAGTCTGCGGCAATCTGGTAAAGCTCACGTGCTTTCTCCGCATCAGGCGCACCATGCTTGCCCTGCCGGTAGATTTCACCCAGATTGTTGTAGGCAGCCGCAAGCCCCATCTCACCAGCTTTTTCATAAAGCTCCATGGCAACGGGCAGATCCCGCGGCACGCCGTGCCCCATCTCATGCGCCACGGCCAGCCCGAAGACGGCCTCCGCATTTCCCGCAAGCGCTTCTGCATTCAGGGAGGTTATCACCGCACTCTTGGATATCTCCGCCCGCGTGGAACGGTGGATCTTTCCTGCCCGGTTATGAAGAAGCGTCAGCCCGCCAACACCCTTGGACAGCAGAAGTTCCTTTTCACTCCCACTTGCTTGCCAACTCACGGCATGAGCGGGCAGGCCATTGGCAACCGCAAGCAAGCAAAGGAGTGGCAAAAAAATGCGCATGAGTACCTTCTCAACTGTGATTGTCACGGGTCAGAAAGAGCGCCATGCGAGAGGGCAAACACGTCATGCTTGCCCAGAAAGCTCTTGTCAGCCTACGAACCTCATGCAAATAGTTAATCGTTAATCTTTTCGGGTTGGATATCCTTCAAATCACATTGGTCACTTGAAACCATTTCCTCTTTTGGGCCACTATTGGCTGGTTGTTTCAACTAGACCGAAAAGAAGACTGGCAAATCTTTGGCCTCAACTTCCTCGGGCTTAAGCACAAACGGTGCTGGTTGAATTTGGAGAATTAAGAAGAATGCATTGCCAGATGCGGCTCGCCGCAAAAAGCCAAGCCATTGCCCTTACAGATATTATGCACGCTGCTAAAGGTCACTGGGGATACGATCCGCAGGACATGCAGGAGTTTCGGGACCATTGGAAAATCACCCCGGAAATGATCGAGGCAGATCCAATCCTTGTCATCACCGATCACGAACGACCACTTGGTTTTGCGCGCATCACCAGGGAAAATGCAGAAACCGCTCTGCTGGATTGTCTGTTTGTGTTGCCCGAAGCACACGGCAAAGGCCACGGAGCCTGGTTGTTGGAAGGGGCTGAAGAAGCAGCCAAACGCATGCAATGCACCCGCATGCGCCTTGAATCAGATGCAAACGCAGCTCCCTTTTATCAGCACCACGGCTATCACAGCACAAGCAACAGACCGAGTGCTTTCAAAGGGGCTGGCCCGATCGAACACATGCAAAAAGATCTCACCCCGCAAATCCATGAGATCGCAGATGTCAGTTTGAACCTTAACACCTCCGATTGCTGGGATTTCGCCACCAATAACAGTGAGGCTATCAAGGAAAACTGGCAGACATTGATTTCCGATAACCCGGATCTTTGGGATGGTAAGGTTCTGTCATTGTACCAATACTCCTTGGACCAGAAGCAATTTTCCGGTGATCTGGTAGAAATCAACTACTCCGAGTTCCTCGCATGGCGCGACTGGGGCTTTCCTGACAGAAGCGCCAAAAACCTGTTTGGCTGCGCAGTCCTCCGTTCCAGTCAGGGCCATCTCGTATTTGGCAAAATGGCAGGAAACACGGCAACCGCCGGTCAGGTCTATCCACCCGGTGGCAATCTTGATCTCAACGATATCACGCCCTCCGGAATGGTGGATATCTTCGGCTCCATCGCCCGCGAGCTGGAAGAAGAAACAGGCCTCACATTGGATCAGGGAGAGTTGGGGGACGTCTTCGCAATCGAAGATGGGCCACGCCTCGCAATCGCGCGTATTTTAACATTGCAACTCACCTCAGACGAAATCCTTTCAAAAATTGCACATTTCAACGCAAACCAGAAAAACCCTGAGTTGGAAGAAGCAGTTATCGTAAAATCCCTTGCGGATCTTAAGGACTACAGCGTCCCCCCATATGCCTTGGCGCTCACCGCACATCTGTTAAATTAACGAGCTATCTTCATTTGCAGACTTGTATTTGGCGTCAAAACAATCTTGAGTGGCGCTCAAGCAAATCTTTTTCGTAAGTTGAGCCCGTGATGCAAGACCACGAGCTCAACACCAAACTGAGATAATTGGACTTTTAAAATGGCCAGACCTTATGCCCTGCTAGACGTTTTCACTGATAAAGCGCTGGCAGGTAATCCGCTTGCAGTTGTGCTGGATGCAAAGGGATTGTCAGACGCTCAGATGCAGCAGATCGCCTGCGAATTTAACCTTTCCGAGACCGTCTTCGTTCTGCCACCAGACAATATCGCTCATAACGCCTCCATCCGCATCTTCACCCCGTCCATGGAACTGCCATTTGCAGGCCACCCAACCGTGGGCACCGCCGTTTTGATGGCCGAAAATCGCTTCGGCGCGCCGGATAACGATATGGATGCATTGGTGCTGCTGGAAGAAAAAGTCGGGTTGGTACGCTGTGCTGTCGCCCTGCAAAAAGGCAAGGCCACCTCCGCTGAGTTTGATGTACCAAGACTGCCGAAGCCAGCTCAGGAGCTTGGCGAAAAAGATGTGATTGCTGCAGCTCTGTCTCTGGAACCAAATGAAATCACATTCGAAAACCACAAGCCCAAAGCTTGGGAAGCCGGCCTGCCATTTGCGTTTGTCCCGGTTGCAGATATGGACGCCATCAACCGCATCCAACCAGTTCATAAATACTGGGAAGAAGCATTCGGCACCATCGCGCACAACAACGCCTTTGCATACTGCCGCCAGACCATCCATGTAGACAGCGCATTCCACGCTCGCATGGTCTATCTGGAAAACGGCCTGCCACGCGAAGATGCAGCAACAGGCTCAGCAGTCGCCGCCTTTGCAGGGTCCATTGCAGAGTTCGACCAGCCATTGGACGGCACACACAAATATCTCATTGAGCAAGGCTTCAAGATGGGACGCCCCTCCTCCATCTCACTAGAAATGGAGATGCGGTCTGGCGCCATTCACGCCCATCGCATTGGCGGGCAGGCAGTTATCCTCGCCCGCGGCGAACTGCTCCTCTGAGCGAGAACACTGGAGGAGAGCACTTTTCCTCCTCCACTTCTCCCGCATATTGGGACTGCTCTGTGAGCCAATTGAGATTATCTCAGCGTGAGCTGCATATACTTTTGAGTAATCAGAGCCCTGTTTTGAGTAAAATTCTTGCGTTTAATCCGCATATCCGCTAGGAAAATTACAGATTAGGCAAAAACGAGACTTACTCGGTAACGCTACAAGAAGATTTGGCTTGTAACTTCAAACAAGTATCCGACACGTAAGTAGTTGGAAAACTTTGATTCCAAGCCATAGCGACGAAAAGGCAGCTGACAGATAATGATCGCGAACCGCGACAATCTGAATGAAAACAGCACCATGCGCCAGCATGGCGGCCTCTTCCTACGCGCGCTCCTTCTACTTAGATGCCCCTAGGCGTCGGCGGCCCCGTATCTGGGCGGGCACTTAGGGGATCACTCTTAAATATCTGAGAATGAAGAAAAATCCCCAGGCGCTATTCAGGACACACAAGGTGTCGGGGCAAAGTTGAAGGCATCACCAATGACCGCATCCGCTAAAGACCAAGTAGTTATTTTCGACACCACTCTGCGCGACGGAGAACAATCTCCCGGCGCGTCCATGACCTTGGAAGAAAAACTGCAAGTCGCTGAATTACTTGACACAATGGGCGTTAACATCATTGAAGCAGGCTTTCCAATTGCCTCTCAGGGTGACTTTGAAGCGGTCAGCGAAATCGCCAAACGCTCAAAAAACTCCGTAATCGCAGGCCTGGCCCGTGCAATCCCAGCGGATATTGACCGCGCTGGCGAAGCAATTAAGCAGGCAAATCAAGGCCGTATCCATACATTCGTCTCCACCTCTCCAATCCATCTGCAATTCCAGATGAACAAAACAGAAGAGCAGGTTCTGGAGATCATCACCAAAACGGTGAAACAGGCACGCAACCTGATCGATGACATCGAGTGGTCCGCAATGGACGCCACCCGAACATCCATCGAGTACCTGAGCCGCTGTGTTGAAGCCGCCATCAACGCTGGTGCAACAACCATCAACCTGCCGGATACCGTTGGTTACGCAACGCCTGCTGAGTATCAAGCCATGTTCGAGCAGGTCATTGCGAATGTACCGAACTCTGATAAGGCAATATTCTCAGCGCATTGTCACAACGACTTGGGCTTGGCTGCAGCAAACTCTCTGGCTGGTGTCGCAGGCGGTGCACGTCAGATCGAGTGTACCATCAACGGTCTGGGCGAGCGCGCTGGCAACGCCGCGCTGGAAGAAATCGTCATGGCCCTGCGCACACGTGGCGACGTACTGCCATATGAATGCACCATCGATCCAGCCTATCTGACCCGCGCATCTAAGCTAGTCTCTGCAGTGTCCTCCTTCCCCGTCCAGTACAACAAAGCAATCGTCGGTAAAAACGCATTTGCCCACGAAAGCGGTATTCACCAGGATGGCATGCTGAAGCACGCAGAAACTTACGAAATCATGCGTCCGGAAGATGTTGGAGTTCGTGCGACCTCTTTGGTTATGGGCAAGCACTCTGGCCGTCATGCCTTCAAAGACAAGCTGTCTGAGCTGGGTTATGAGTTGGGCGACAACGCTTTGCAGGAAGCCTTCCGCCGCTTTAAGGACTTGGCAGATCGCAAGAAAAACGTTTACGACGAAGACATTGAAGCGCTGGTGGAAGACCAGATCACAATTGAAAGCGAGAACGTCAAGGTTATCGCTCTGACAGTGATTGCTGGTACTGGTGGACCTCAAAAAGCCATCTTGACCATGGACGTCAACGGCAAGCACGAAACCCGTGAAGCCACAGGCGACGGCCCGGTTGATGCAACCTTCAACGCGATTAAGGCGATTTGGCCGCATGACGCAAACATGTCCCTCTATCAGGTACATGCAGTGACAGAAGGCACCGATGCTCAGGCTGAAGTTTCCGTTCGTCTGGAAGACAATGGCAAGATCGCAACCGGCAAAGGTGCTGACACAGATACTCTGGTCGCCTCTGCCCGCGCCTACGTCTCTGCACTGAACAAACTGACAATCCGCCGTCAGCGTCAGGTCAACGTGGAAGACGCGATCACCGTTTAAGTCATTCAATTTTCATGGAAAGAGCGCGGGTCGAAAGCCCCGCGCTTTTTTTGTGCCAGTTCAGGCTGGAACAGCAAGCTTCTGACAGCTTGGGCTAAGCACCTGATAAAATTCGCAGGGCAACCCATCAACCAGACGCGTCTCACGAAACTCAAAACCTGCACGCTTCATGACTTTCTTGGAAGCATGATTTTCTGGATGAGCGAAGGCTAAAAGGTGAGAATAATAAGTGTTCTCGAAGAACCACTCCACCAGCGCCTGTGCAATCTCACTGCCAAAACGTTTGTTCCAGAAGTGCTCTAACAAAGTGTAGTCCATCTCGACTTCGGCGGTTTTCTCGTAAAGAGAGAAACCAGCACGGCCAACGAACTCACCCTCATGCGTCGACAGATGCCATTGACTGAAACCCATCAGTTCCTGAGTCTCAATAAAGCTTGCCAACCGTTTTTTCACGATCGAAACATCCCAGGCCACATTAGTGGGCTGTAAGTAACGATTGACCTCTGGATTGCTATGAAGGCTTACAAGATCTGCCAGATCATCAGAGGTAAAAGGTCGTGCCCGCAGCCGTTTCGTTTCCAGGATTGGGAGTGTCACGCTTGCTTCCTCCATTATAATCACACGCCAGCCAGCCAGAAAAACCAGCCACGTAAGACCAACAGCCTCAGGTCACATCTGGAGAGTTCTCCCACAGATTACAACCGCCTTAATGCATGCAATATGCTTTTAAATACCATCAAAATTCAAAGCCGAATGCTTGATGGCACTTCATTATGTCTAAAAAGCGTCAGAAGTCCTGCTACATGCAATCCTTTGAAATTCAGTAGGATTTTCTCGAAGAAAGTATGCAGATAACATTTAATAAGGCAAAATTACGATCTTTAGATACCACAGATTTGCCGGATAACGCCAATTATGCGAGTCGCACAATGACTTAAGGTAAACCTAGTCTTATACAACTCATCACAATCACTTAAAATTAGTACTGGTCGGTGGAGTATACTCACACCGACCAGAGCTCTAAGGAGCCTCAGCTCCGCCGCAAATTAAATTTCTCGGAATATAGTATGGCTTGTTTGGCGGCCTCTGCCAAACGTGCGCCTCTCTTTAAAGAAACCGTAGAAAGATGTCACTCAGAAATTCATCCGTAAAACTATCTATCTGCCAATTTTAACAGGGATTTTCGCCAATCAATAAAAGCCAGCATTAAGATCCATGGGAGAATGCAGTCTTCACAGTTTCAACAAAAGCTTCAGTTTCGCTGGTCTTGAGCGGGTCAATATTCTGCCAGGTCGAAAGTTGTCCCCTGAAGAACGTGGATTGTCGCTTTGCATAGCGGCGTGTTTCAGTCTTAGCTTTCTCAACTGCGCAGTCCATGCTGGTGAGCCCCTGAGCGGCTTCAGCAAGCTGCTTCACGCCAATCGCCTTCATCACTTGCAGGTTTGGATCAAGGCCCTTGGCCCAAAGCGCGCACGCTTCCTCAACCGCTCCCTGCTCCACCATCAAATCAAACCGGCGATGAATCCGATCATGCAGAACTTTGCGATCTGGCGACAACACCACTCTCACAGATTCATCGGTACTCAGCAAAGGAGTGCTACGCTCATTCTGCCAGACTGATAGAGACTTACCCGTCCCCTCAACAACCTCCAGAGCGCGTACAATGCGCTGCGTGTCTGATGGATGCAAACGATCAGACATAATCTGATCCCGCTCTCCCAGAGCGTTATGTAGCACCCCAGCAGCTGCATCCTGTGAGAACACCCTCCAATGCTGTCGCACATCCTCAGGAATGTCGGGCATCAGGGATAGTCCCTCCAGCGCGGACCTGAAGTAAAGACCAGTCCCACCAACAACAACCAGCGGGCGCCCTGATTGTCGGGCATCCGACAACAGTTCTTCAAACTCCGTCAGCCAGTTCATCACGCTGTAAGGTTGGTCACTGGGCACATGGCCGAACAGGTGGTGCGGTGCCTGCGATTCTTCTTCCACGCTTGGACGCGCGCTCAAAATGTGCAGATCAGAATAGATTTGCATGGAATCTGCATTAACAACCCACGCATTAAGCTCTTTTGCCAGTTGAATGGAAAGAGCTGTCTTGCCGCTGGCCGTCGGTCCGGCTATCAACACCGCAACAGGCCTTTTACCAGCGCCATTCACTTGCCCAGTCCGAGAGCTGCTTATGTCGTTTGTTGTCACGCTCATTTCCAATCCAGCCAAACCTGCTGTCACTGAGGATATCGTTGAGAAGGTCAGTGCCCTTCTTCCCGCGGCTCCTCAGGTTAAGGTTCTCAACCCTCACATCGCTGTAGACCTGACAATTGAGGGTCACGCAGAACCTGAAGAACTCGAAAGCTCTATTCGCACAAACCTTGCAAATGCACCAGTTGATGTTTTCATTCAACCCCAGAATGGCCGTAGAAAGAAACTCCTGATCGCAGATATGGATTCCACCATGATCCAGCAGGAGTGCATTGATGAGCTTGCAGCGGAACTGGGATTGAAAGAGAAAATCTCCGAGATCACCGAGAGCGCCATGCGCGGCGAAATTGAGTTTGAACCTGCTCTGCGACAGCGCGTTGCCCTGCTTAAAGGCCTGGGCACAGAAGTCATCGGCAAGACTATCAAAAACCGCATTACGTTGACACCTGGCGGACAAGAACTCGTGCAGACCATGAAAGCCAATGGCGGGTATGCCGCACTGGTATCTGGTGGTTTTACCTCGTTCACGCAGAAGATTGCCGAAGTCATCGGCTTCGATGAAAACAGGGCCAATATCCTTCTGGAAGCGGAATCCAAGCTCTCAGGTGAAGTTGCTGAACCGATCCTTGGCAAACAGGCGAAACTAGACCGCCTCAACAAGCTTACTGAGGAGAAGAACATCGCACTGGAAGACGTCATCGCAGTGGGTGATGGCGCCAATGATCTGGCCATGATCTGCGCTGCTGGTCTGGGCGTTGCCTTCCACGCAAAGCCCAAAGTGGCCGCGGAAGCTCGCGCTAAGATCAACTACGGCGACCTGACGGCCCTGCTCTACATTCAAGGTTACAGCCACGACGAATTTGCAAAGACCTAAGTTTCCTTGCCTTCAAATAAAAAAGCCGCCTCCAATCTGGAAGCGGCTTTTTTCATGTCTGATAAAAACGGACTAGTCTTCGATACGAACTGCAACAAACCGCAGTTCCCCAGAACCGTTGGAAAGCAACAGCAACGCAGAGCGACGTTTATCAGCCTTAAGAGCTTCAATCATATCAACCACGTCTTTTGGCGCGGCAACAGGCTCCTGAGCCACCTCAACAATCACATCACCAGCGCGAACCCGTTTGTCTTCAGCAGAACTGCCTTCAGCAACGCGGGTAATCACAACGCCTTCGATTTCGTCTGACAGGGCAAAACGTTCACGCAAAGGTTCATCGATTTTGGCCAGAGACAATCCAAGCACAACGGTTTCATCCGCTTTGCTCTTTGGACTTTCCTGCTCTTCCTCAACCTTTTCAATTTCAGCCACCTCATCAAGACGTCCGAGCGTGACTTCAAGCTCGACTTCTTCACCACGGCGCAAAACCATGAGCGGAACAGTACTGCCAATCGTTGTCGTAGCAACCATGCGCGGCAGATCGCGCATTTCAGGAACACTCCGACCATCAAAGCTCAGCACAACATCACCTGGCATGATGTCAGCTTCCTGTGCAGGTCCACCCTCAGTTACACCAGCAATCAAAGCACCACGCGCACTTTCCATACCGAGACTCTCAGCGATCTCTTCAGTGACATGCTGAATACGCACACCAAGCCAGCCGCGACGGGTTTCACCAAACTCACGTAGCTGCGCAATCACACGGGTTGCAGTCTCTGCCGGAATGGCAAAGCCAATGCCGATAGATCCACCAGAAGGCGAGAAAATAACAGTATTGATCCCGACAACTTCGCCATCCATGTTGAACAGTGGTCCACCCGAGTTGCCTCGGTTGATGGCAGCATCAGTCTGAATAAAATTGTCATAAGGACCGGAGTTGATATCGCGGTTCCGTGCAGAAACGATACCCGCTGTAACTGTACCACCAAGACCGAACGGGTTACCGATCGCCATCACCCAGTCACCAACACGCAGCACTTCAGAGCTACCAAACTTCACAGAGTCCAAGGTCGACTGAGGCTCAACCTTCAAAACAGCAAGGTCCGTCTTCTCGTCAGAACCAAGCAACTGTGCTGACAGTTTGGTCCCGTCATTAAAGTTAACGGTAATCTCATCCGCACCTTCAATCACATGGTTGTTGGTAACGATAATGCCTTTTTCACCGTCAATGACAAAACCTGAACCAAGCGATTGAACACGCTGCGGGCTTTCACCCTCAGGTTCCTGCCCATTGAAAAATTCTTCGAAAAATTCCTGAAAAGGAGAACCCTCGGGGACATCCGGCAGTTGAAGAGATCGCTTGGCTTTCACTCTTTGCGCAGTAGAAATGTTGACCACAGCATCACCAAGCTCTTCAGCAAGGTCTGCCAGAGATTCTGGGCCGCTTGCACGAGCACTATCGAAGCTGCCGGCCACTGCTGCAGTTCCAAGTATACATGCAAAAACAATTGCCTTGATTGATCGTCCAAGCTCAAGGCGAGGGAAAACACCGGCCATAAGCCATCTCCTCAAATTATCAGGTGAACGCAAACACTTCACCAGAACGCATACTGAAAACAAATATGCCCGCGCTTGGTTAATAAAGCGCGGGCAAAACTAACATTTATTTCTTAACTGCGTCAGGCTGATTTCTCGCAGTTGTATCATTGGCAAATCTGCGTCTAGCCACTGAGGGAACGCACCAACCAAACAATCAACACACCCAGCCCCATCGCAGCAACACCACCAAGGCGGAGAGACTGATCAGGAATATCCTGAGCTTTCCGCATGAATTCCTTCAAATGGCCTGGGGCTAGAGCATAAACAACTCCCTCAACAACGAGGACAAGTCCCAGAGCCACAATAAAATCATTCATTACTGTGGTGCACCAACCGCCGGAGCACTCCGCGTTCCACTTGGATCATTGAAGTAGCGGAAGAAGTCTGAGTCAGGAGACAGCACCAGAGACGTATCGCCACCTTCCAGAGCATTGGTATATGCCTGCATGGAACGATAGAACTGGAAGAAGCTTGGGTCTTTGCCATAAGCCTCTGCGAAGATTTGGTTGGCAGCCGCATCACCATCACCACGGATGATATCAGCATCACGCTGTGCTTCAGCAACAAGAACGGTTGCATCGCGATCAGCACGAGACTTAATACGACGAGACTGTTCTTCACCCTGTGCGCGGATTTCAGTCGCTTCACGCTGACGCTCAGTCTGCATACGACGGAAAATCGCCTGAGAGTTCGCCTCTGGCAGATCAGCACGACGGATCTTCACGTCAATCACATCAATACCGATCGCAGCAGCGCTCTTGTCCACGTCCTGACGGATCTTTTCCATCAGATCGGAACGATCATCACGCACCACTTGCACGAAGGTTGCTTTTGCCAGTTCAGAACGTAGAGAAGACTGCAGGAACGTCGCAAGACGACGTGCACCTTCATTTACGTTGTTCACAGACTGGTAGAAGCGCACTGGATTGGTGATGCGGTAACGAGCAAACGCATCAACAGTCAGACGTTTCTTATCAGCAACGATTGCTTCCAGAGGAGGCATGTTGAGATCAAGGATGCGTTTATCAAGAACGATAACGTTCTGCCAAGGCAACTTGAATTTCAAACCTGGCTCAGTTTCCTGTGTTTTCACCTCACCAAACTGCAGAACAAGAGCCTGCTCAGTTGGGGTAATGATGTAAGCCGACCAATAAAGAACCAGAGCGACAGCAGCTATAACAATGCCAAGAAGACCGCTTTTCATTAGTTGTTTCCTCCAGCACGTTTGTTCAGCTGGTCAAGCGGCAGATAAGGCACAACACCATTTTGCTGACCATTTCCATCGATGATAATTTTCGGATTTTTACTCAAGACATTTTCCATAGTCTCAAGGTAGAGGCGTTGGCGAATAATATCAGGAGACTTCGCATACTCCTCATAAATCTTGCTGAATCGCTGTGCCTGACCATTTGCATTTGCAATGGTCTTGTCACGATACGCCTGAGCAGCTTCGGAAACACGAGCGGCATTACCGCGAGCTTCAGGAACGATCTTGTTAGCGTAAGCTTGTGCTTCGTTCTGGATACGCTCTTGGTCAGCACGAGCTGCCTGAACATCACGGAACGCTTCGATAACCTGCGCAGGAGGGTCAACCTTCTGCATCTGAACCTGAGTGACTTCGATACCAGCTTTGTAGTTATCGAGAGTTTCCTGCATCAGTTTTTGCACCGCGATCTGAATTGGGGCACGGTTTTCAGTCAGAATTGAATCAATGCGAGAGCTGCCAACAACTTCACGCATCGCACTTTCAGCAACAGCTTTCACAGTGCCTTCAGGGTTTTGAATGTTGAACAGGAATTCCTGAACACCAGTAGGAGTATTCTGAATGCGCCACTGAACCTTGAAATCTACGTCAACGATGTTTTCATCGCCGGTCAACATCAGGCTCTCTTCAGGCACATCACGCTGGTTGATGGAGCTGCCTCGAACAAACTCTTCCATACCAACAGTCAATTCGCGAACACGCAGCACTTCTGGAGTGCGCACTTCGCCAACTGGATATGGCCAGTTGTAGTTCAGACCTGGATCAGTTTGTCCAACGACCTTACCAAATACCAGTTCCACACCAACTTCACTTGGTTCGACGCGGTAGATACCGGTAGCAAGCCAGATAACAACGGCAACGAGAATAGCGAATAAGATGCCTTTAAAGCCAAGGCCGCCACCATCACCAGGTAGAACGGATTTCAGCTGATCCTGACCACGTTTGAGGATTTCCTCAAAATCAGGTGGATTACCGCCGCCACCGTTTCCGCCGCCACGCTGTGGGCCACCGCCGCCACCCCAAGGGCCACCACCGCCCTTGTTGCCGCCGGAGTTCCCCCAAGTGCCGCCGTCATTGCCGCCACCTCCGCTTTGATTGCTCCAAGGCATAGAGAGATCCCTTTACTAGGTATGTTGCCGGACAAACCGACAAATAGATGAGAGTTAGACTAAGCCAACTATTACTTGATTAGGGTTATAGGCAAGTTACCAGCGCCTTTCAACGAATGCAGATACGCCAAAAGGCTGCACTTTATGGAAAAACACCAAAACCCCACAGAAACCAGACATTATTCAAGAAGATAAGCCTTCTTTCGCACGTTTCAACCGACGTACAAGAGCCTATCTGTAAATTTCAGCTGTAAGAATTAGAGGCACAATCAGGCAAATTCTTGCTGTTTTGCTCAACAAAACGTAAACCAAGCCAACACACAGCGGAAACGTGCAGAGTTTCAAGCCTCAGCTTTCAGGCGGCACCCTTAAACGCATGTCAATGTGCGGAATACCATCGTCCAGATAAGTCTCCGAAGTGGCGTAGAAGCCAAGCCCGCCATAGAAGTCCTTCAGATAGTCCTGTGCCTGCAGTTCCACGCGCGCATCATCATTGGTCGCTGCACAATAAGAAAGCGCAGCATTCATCAACTTACCGGCAATACCCTGCCCACGCGCATCCTTTGAGACCAACACACGGCTAATCTTGAACACATCGCCATCGTCGTATTTCTGAAGGATTCGCAGCGCCCCAAGAATATGCCCGGCATCATTCATCACGAGAATGTGTTTACTGACAGGATCGAGCCCATCAATATCTGGATATGCGCACTGCTGTTCAACAATAAACACATCGCAACGTAACTTTAGCAAAGCATAGAGCTGTTCAACGTTGAACTCGTTGAAGTCTTTAAGCTCAAGAAACTGGGACATTCCACCTCAAAAATTCCGCGGCTCGCTCCCGAAAAGCAAGCCTCAAACCCTTATTTATCTTGGTGGTCAGCGTTCAAATTGCAAGCCAATTACTGCCAGAAACTAATCTTTAGGCAGATTTCACAAGCAGAAACAGAAGGAAAGACCCAAAGCACCGATCCCCTTAACCTCTCGTTAATGAAGAGCGGCGGGGATGCAAATGCGGGCAATAAAGCCAAAACACCTCATGAACAGCTTGCAGCGCAGGTTCCTGCCTTCGTCCTCCCATCAATCGGAGTGGGACGAAGAAACGATACCCAATTGGTTTCATAGCGAGCTGACCGATCTTCATAGCCAGAAGATCGAAAAGCAGGCGAAATTGTATTCAACCCTGCCACTCTCTTGCGCTCAGGCTTTGCAAACCCACGGCATCTGGATCAAACATGATGTGTTGCCGCGGGAGTTCTTTCGCAGGCTCAAGTTTGAAGCCTTTGACTATTTTGTCGGGCAGAGAGATCGGAATAAGCGGCTTCTCTCCAACTGGCATAACGCACAAAGCTTCACACTGCCGTTGAACTATACACACCTTCTCAGGCAACCCTTTTTGCAATCTGCCATCACAGACGAACTTATTCCACCGCCGCTACAGTTCGCAGCAGGCAGAAAAGCCAAGCCTGCGTACCATATCGAGGCAATGGCACAATGCACGCCGTCCTTCCGCTTTGAAACGGAAGGCAGCAACACACCACCTTTTGAAATTGAGCACGATGCATTCTCGCCCGGCGCAATTGCATTGCTTTTTCTGGAAAAAATCACACCAGAAGACGGCGCAATGTTTTACATCCCCGGCTCACATCGCATGACAGAACAGCGTATTTTCTGGGAGTACCAGCGCCATCTTGACTATACAGAGATGGAAGAAGAGGACGATGAGCCCATCACAGGGCTGAGTGATCTGCAAGAGCTGGATTTGCCACCTCTCCTACCTTTAAAGGTAGAGGCAAACACACTGCTGATTATGGACCGCTCAGGTTTCCATGGCCGTTTGCCAAGCACAAACAACGCGCACAACGCCCATACAGCTCACCGCCTTGCTTTGCGCGCAGACCTCACAACAAAGTCATCAACGCGCAACAACTAACAGGCTGCATCAAAGCTTGCGACGATAAATTTCCAGTGAGGAATCAGCAGAGTCCTTTTCCCCACGATCAAACGGCGTGCGCTCAGCAAGCTCCCATTCGCCCTCATAGATATCCGGGAATTTCGTGTCACCGTCTGGCTGCGCATGAATACGGGTAATGTAGAGAGTGGAAGCCTTTGGCATAGCTTCTTTATAGATCTGCCCCCCACCCACAATCATAATCTCATCGACGCCATCATTCTCAGCAATGTCATTTGCGAGCGTGAGTGCATCACCAAGACTGCTGACCACTTCAACACCTTCATAAGCGTAGTTCGGATCACGCGTGATGACGACATTTTTGCGGTTTGGAAGAGGCTTGCCAAGCGTCGTGCAAATACTCTCAAAGGTCCGCCGCCCCATGATCACGGGCTTACCTGTTGTCGTTTTGCGAAAGAACTTCAGATCGGTAGAAACAGACCATGGCATGTCATTGTTTGCGCCAATCACACCATTTTCAGCCACAGCTGAGATCATCGAAATTTGCTTCATCCTATCCTCAATCGGCAAGAGACAAGTCGTACTCAGTTGATGAGAGCATCAAGCTCCCATCTAAACCAGTTCAGGCAGCAGGAAAGAACCTACGGCCTCACATTCCAACTAAGCATTAACGGCAGGCCTTCGTCTGTAACATCGAACACACCATAGGCCGCTGTCTTCAGTTTCAAATCAGCACCAGCACCTTGATCAGCCAATGCTTTCAATGCAAAGCGTGCAATCCCGTTACTGGTCACCACAAGAAGGGTCTGACCTGGGAACTTCTTGGGAGCAGATGCAAAGAACTCCTGCCAGCGTCCAATCACAGCGTGCGGGTCAATGTGCCAGCCATTCGGCGGCACACCTTCTTCTTCCCATGCACGAAGAGCCTCATCACCAATCCGGGCCAGAACCTCTTCCTCAGGTTTATTTTCATCCGGGCCGTAATCGATCTCCACCAAAAACGGCAGAACCTTCAAATCAACCTCTTCAGCCTGCGTTTTCAGTGCAATCTGCGCTGTTTGCTTCGTTCTCTGCAGCGGAGAGCAAAACGCCATATCAAAGCTCACACCCAGATCGGCAAAGTGCTCAGAGAGCTTCTCAGCCTGACCCAGACCAGAAACACTGAGAGGCAAGTCTGTGCGGCCACCAACACGAGTGACAACATCACCCTTATCAAAAGTATTGCCGTGTCTAAGAATATAAACGCGCGTCAAAGGCCAGTCTCCAAATGATCAAACGGGTCGCCAAATTTAGCAATCAATTGTGCAGCAAGCTCCGCATCGCTTGGCGTATCCACACCAGACATGGAAAGTTTAGGCGGCTGCACTTCTTCCGCATGAACAACCATACCGTTTTCCAGAAAACGAAGCTGCTCAAGTCCTTCCATCTGCTCGTAGTACCCAAGCCCAAGCTCATTGAAGCGCTCAAGAGCATCAACACGGTAGCCATAAAGCCCGATATGGCGGAAGACAGGTGAAAGCTTGTCGCTCTCCCGCAGTTTCTCTTCTTTACGAATGGCCGGAAGAATATTCTTGGAGAACCACAGAGCCGTTCCATCATCCCTGCGCACACAAGTTGTGCCGGAAAACGGATGAGCCTTCTTGTGCTCACGGAGCTCGTCCAACCCGTTCCAGTCCAGCCGAATAACAGGCGTGAACACATCCGCATCAGGGCGCATTGCAGCAGCCTGGATCAACGCAGAAACATGCTCAGGCGGTGTAAACGGCGCATCACCCTGCAGGTTCAAAACGAACTCAGGATGCGTGCCATGCACTCTGGAGGCAGCAAGCGCCCGGTCCGTACCCGATGGATGCTCCGGATCAGTCATCACGAAGGGCGCACCGATATGGCGGCAATGCTCAGCAACCTCTTCATGGTCCACCGCGACCACATAGTCAGAACCAGTTTGTTTCGCAGCAACACGAGCAACTTGTACAACACGCTCCAGCAAGCTGCGGCCACTGATTGGGTGCAGCGGCTTGCGCGGGAAACGGGTTGATCCAATACGCGCCGGAACGCAAATAAGGGTTCGCATGGGAACTCCTTTAAAAAAACCAAAGACAACTAGACCGCAACAACACCTTTGATGTGTGGATGCGGGTCATAACCTTCCAAAGCAAAATCCTCGTAGCAGAACCCGAAGATATCCTTCACTCCTGGATTGATATGCATAACAGGCAAGGCCCGCAGCTCTCTGGAAAGCTGAAGCTCAGCCTGCTCCATATGATTTGAGTAGAGATGCGCATCACCAAGCGTATGAACAAAATCACCAGCTTCCAGATCGCAAACCTGTGCAATCATCATGGTCAGCAATGCATAAGATGCGATGTTGAACGGAACACCCAGGAACACATCTGCAGAACGTTGGTAGAGCTGACAGGAAAGCTTGCCGTTTGCCACGTAAAACTGGAACAGCGAATGACAAGGCGGCAACGCCATATCGTCAACAAGCGCAGGGTTCCAGGCAGAAACGATCAACCGACGGCTATCCGGGTTCGTTTTGATCTGCTGCACCACATTGGCAATCTGGTCGATAGAGCCACCATCAGGCTTAGGCCAGGAGCGCCACTGATAACCATAGACTGGCCCCAGGTCGCCATTCTCATCTGCCCACTCATCCCAAATGCGCACCTTATTGTCTTTAAGGTACTTGATGTTGGTATCACCCGCCAAAAACCAGAGCAGCTCATAAATGATAGATCTCAGGTGCAATTTCTTGGTCGTAACAACCGGAAAGCCCTTGGACAGATCAAACCGCATCTGATGACCAAAGACAGACTTGGTGCCTGTACCAGTGCGATCTTCCTTGACCACACCTTCATCCATGATACGGCGCATCAGCTCTAGATATTGCTGCACTAAGGATCATCTCCTGTTTTACGATTCGAGTCGCGCACAGTATAGCCAATCTACCGAAAATCGCCTCTGTGCCATCTTGCATACGGGGTCTTACCCCAAGCTTCCGTCGATAAAAAGACCGGGAAAATAGCTTGAGTGCTTCCGCCTTAGGCAAATCCCAGCAAAAGCGTCATTTACAAATCTTCAACACCACCACTTGTTCAAATTGGCCTGTGAATATGCCGCTTTGTCAACAGGTTCTCTTAGCCCTGCGACAGTAACCGATAGTTTTTGCCCTTCCATTTGCCAGTGCGTGCACCTATATTCCCCCTGCCAGTTCGCTGGCTACGGCAATAAATTGCGAGCGCAATAAACCATTCGGACCCGGGGGCGGTACCCGGCGCCTCCACCAAAGCCCGTTGTACTCCAGCGGTCTTCGGGGGGGCGAAACAGGATCGACGAGGGCGTAAAGGCTTTGTTTTTGCTCGGCATGGTACCACCGTTATCGGACCAAAATGATAGTTGCAAATGACAACTACGCTATGGACAACGCTGTAGCTGCGTAATGCAGTTCCGGTAGTCCACTAAGTCCCGTTGGTTAGCACCTTCAGGCGGGGTTCGGAGGCACCTGGCAACAGAAGCCTCCACTTTAGTGTTAAAAGGCTCTTTCCTTATTCTATGCCTATTCAAGGTATAGAAATAAAAGACAGGCCTTTTTGTCGCCTCTACGCTATAGTTAGGCCGAATAAGAACGCAAAGGATGAGCGGTGCCGGACATGGCTGAAGATTTAATCCGCTATGACATCATCATTCAGGACGCGTTGAGAAACGCAGTCCGAAAGATATTGGTTGAGGTCAACCGGGCAGGACTTCCCGGAGAGCACCATTTTTACATTGCCTTTGAAACCACGGCCCCTGGCGTCAAGATTTCAAACCGCTTAAGGGAACGTTACCCGAAAGAAATGACGATCGTGCTGCAGCACCAGTTCTGGGACCTGCAGATCACTGAGCACGCTTTCGAGGTTGGTTTGTCCTTTGGTGGTGTTCCGGAGCATTTGTATGTTCCGTTCTCTGCAATCAAGGGTTTCTTCGACCCGTCTGTCCAGTTTGCTCTTGAGTTTGAGCCTGGCAAGACCGGTGAAGAACTGCCTGCGGAATTCCGCATTGCGGAACGTGATCTGGACTCTGTGGAAGAGTTCCATGCACGTCTGGAATCGGCTGTCGAACAGGACGAAAAAGAAGAAGCTAACGCAGCTGCTTCCGAAACAGAAGAGACAGCTTCAGACTCTGTGGAAGAAAAAGAGAAAACTGACTCTGACGAGACTTCCAAAGATGACAACGGAAGTGCGCAGGTTGTTTCTCTGGATGCTTTCCGCAAGAAGAGCTGATCCTTCCGATCAAGATAAGAGCGGTCGGCTCATCAACGTCATGTAATGGGTGATTGTATGAGCGCGACCGTTGTTAACCTGCGTCAGGCCCGCAAACAAAAGGCCAGAGACGTCAAAGCCCAGTCCGCTGCGGAAAACCGCCGGAAGTTCGGCCGTCCAAAAGCCGAAAAATCTCAGGAAAATGCAGAAGCAGACCTGCAGACAAAGCGCTTTGAAGGTCATAAGTTGACCTCCCTCTCCCCTTCATCACCAGCAGATAAAGAGTGAGGCATCCTTATGAGCCTCAAGAAACGCTCGATCACCCTACACGGACATAGAACCAGCATCACGCTGGAGCCGGAGTTCTGGTCTGGGCTGGAAGACTTTGCGCGAAGTCAGGGTAAAAACATTACCGCGACCATCGCCTCAATTGATGATGAGCGAAACCCGGAAAACAATCTCTCAAGCTGCATCCGCGTCGCCGTGCTCAAACACTTTCAGACCCAACTGGTCAGTTAACCTGCAGCAGGCGACCACCTGGCAGCTCAATGAACTTAGGCGCTCCCCGCTCATCAGTCTGCAAATCCGGTAGTGGTCCACGCAAAACCTGATTGTCATTGCCGGCCTCAAGCACACCAAGATTTTTCGGAGCACCTGACTGGATGATAGGCCCAAGCAGGTCAACCTCTCCCGCTGGCACCGTCGCCTCGTTCACGCCACCAATGGTCACCGGAGCTTCCAATGCAGGTAGACTGGATTTCGCGCGCGGTTTCGGTGGGTCAACGATTGCAACAGAGGGGCTAACGGGCTTTTTTGCAGTGGCGTCTCCGTCAAGAACTGACCGAATACGCGCACTAAAGTCCTGTACAGTGCTCTTGTTGCTCTCAGCATCGGCCTTAGCTTGCGCTTCAGCCGCAGCTTTGGCCTCCGCAGCAGCTTTCGCCTCTGCTGCTTTCTGAGCTTCCTCAGCCCGCTTCACAGCCTCAACAGCTTTCGCCTTGCGCGCTTCTTCCTCAGCAGCCAAGCGGGCGGCACGGGCTTTCGCCTCTTTGTCTGCCTGCGCCTGTTGCCTACGTTCAGCGGCGGTGGCAGCTTCAGCTTGCCGAGCCTTTTCCGTGTCCTCAGCAGCCTTCGCTTTTTGGGCGGCTTCCTCTTCCCGCTTTTTCTTCAGTTCATCAAGCATGCGCTCTTGCTCAGCAATCTTGCGCTGCTCTTCCTCAATGCGTTTCACATTCAGTTCAATCGCACGAAGATTGAGATAGGAGAGCAAAGGCCCAGTATCCAGCTTGCGCACTGGGTTTTCCAGCGGACCAGAATACAAGATAGCGACCTGAGGCTCAGCACCCGCAACCTTTTGCGCTTCATCACGGGTCTTCATGGAAACATCGCCCGTCAGCGCCCACTTCTCCAGATCAACAAGCGCAGAGCCAAACAGCGTGGTCCCGGCAGTATCAACGGAGATGTTACGCGCCCGGATCCGCCCACTGGCAATGCCCAGGGACCCGTCAACCCGGTTGAACGATATAGAGCCCGCATCCAGATGGTCCGCAAAGGTGTTTTGAATAGCAGCCTCATCCAGCTCAAGACCTGCATCCGCAGCCTTGATCACGAGGTCAAAGGCCGCTGGGTTGATCCGGCGAATTTCACCATCAGTAACGCTGAAAGTACCACCACCTGAAAGACCAGCCACAAGACCGGAGATTGTGCGTCCGCTTCCTTCAAACTCAGCAATCGCCTGCAGCTTACCTGTTGCTAAAGCGCGACCTTCATCAGTCCAGGCCAGCTCTTCAAAATCAACATCATCGAGCCGGAACCTGCCAGAAAGGCTCGCTTGTCCCTGATCCCGCCGCAAATCAAAGGCACCAGAGAACTCGCCTCCTGCAAACCGGCCAGACCCTTCATTGATAGACAGCTGATCCGAACGTAGCCGAAGCTGACCACTTGCAGCATCCAGTCGGAACTCATCACTGAACAAAGCGCGATCGCTCTTCACATCAAGGGTCAGATCCACACCATCAGCAAGACCTTGCCCCAGCGCCTGCGAAGACCAGACAGAATCTTCCTGAAGCACACCGACCCAAACATTGGCTCCCAGCAGCAGCTCACTCAAACTGCGCATATCAAGCTCAGACAGTTCCAGTTTTCCGGATGCTTCTAAAGGTCCACCTTTTTTCAAAGTACCTTCAAGATCACCAGACAGATCCATATTGGCCAGTTGGCCTTTCAGATCTGAGAGTTTGAAGTCCCGCCCGCGGCCTTCAAACTGACCACTCAGGTTCGCTTTAAGAGGACCGGAGTAAATTGGATAAATCTTGCCAAATGCCAGTCCATAGTCCGCCAGATCATCAGACTGCAACGCAACCTTGGCAGACCAGACAGCAGCAGACCGGTTCGGAACCCGCACGGTGCCATCGGAAAGGATCTTCAACCCAACAAGGTCACTTGAAAAACCAAAGGCCAGTTGATCGCGCGGGCTGCCAGACAAGGAAAGACGAACCTCTCCCGGTTGCAATTGCGTGATTGGGATAGCCTCAAACCCAAGCTGTCGAAGCACTTTGACGCCATCTTTGCCACCAAGCGTCATTTCCGCATAAAGGTCACCTTCTGCGAAATCATCAATGCGGCCTTCAAAGGTGCCATTCAAATCCAGATCGCTGACACCAACCTCACCAAAAAGGTTCAAAGACATATCCGTCCGCCCCTTCTCAGCATAGGCAGAAAGCTCAGCTTTCAGGCTGGCAGGTGCAAGATCCGGAGCAGCTGTTTTCAGGCGCTCAATCAACGGATGGTCAGGTGCATATTCTTCCAAAACAGCAACCGCTCCAGTCAGAGACGATGCTGTCAGCGTGCCTTTGATGTTCCCCTGCGGCGTCGTACTCAGGTCATCAATGCGGCCCTTCATATCAATGTACGCACCAGCAAAGTCGCGAATTTTCAACTGCTCAATGGAAAGCGTATCCCTACTCAGGCTCGCACTCACAGCCATGCTTTTCGCTTTGACACCACTGGCAACAAGCTCATCTGCGTAAAGCCGCATGGACATATCAACTGCGCTTGGCTTGATCTTTTTGCCTGTAAACGCTTCCACATAACGCTGGATCTCATCCAGATTGACGCGGTCACTATCCATATCAACGGTGATCAACGGGCTGCGATCAAGCGGATGTTCAAATGAAATCAAACCAACACTGCGCACATCTCCGGCATCAATCCGCAAATCAGGAAGTCGCAGAGCACCGGAACCAGCTTCAACACGGCCTCTCAACGCAACCGGAGACAGACGTTTGGAAGCATCCTTCCGCTCTCCCAACCACCAATGCGCCAGCTGATGTGGCTGACGGGAAGAAATCTCCCAGTCTCCCTGATAGCCAGCAGAGCCGCGCAGCTCCAAGTAACCACTGGTCTTGAAGAGGCTACGACCCGGCAACTCACCAGAGAGCTCATCAATCTTCCAGCCAGTGCCTGTCGATTCAAGCAATGCGCTCAGATTGGAAACAACAGAACCACCCGCCACCACAACAGGTACGGTCAGGTCCATATTGCCTTTCACATCCAGCAGGGGCAGAGACTGCAAGCCGCCAGCCAGTCGCGTCAAAACAGCATCAGTCGGAACCAGCGGACGCTGTGGCCCACCACCAATCATCCGGTCCAGATCAACCTGTTTAAACTGAGCAACGGCCTGAAATTCTGGCTCTGGACCAAAACGATAAATACCGCCACCTTCAGCGGTAATCGGACGATCTTCTGAGCCGAGACGCAAAGTGCTCTCAGTCAGTTCCAGCCGCTCACCGTCCAGATTAAACTTACTCTTCCCAGCCCATTCCAGCGCATCAGAGCCTTCACTGACAACAGATTGAACCTCGGCATCTCCGTAATAGGAGACCACACCGTTCTGGTGTGTCAGGAATCCATCAGTTGAAAATTGAGCCGCAACATTTGCAGGAGACACCTGCGTCTTAACCCGGATCTGACCATTGCGTTCAACACGGCCACTACCAATTTTCAGCGTGTAAGGCACACCTTCATAAAGCATCGCTCCTTCCGCTTTGAAAGGCCCCTGCAAACCGCCAGCATAAAGCTCAAGGTTCGCATTGCCTGCGCGGCGTACTTCTCCCGTCCGTGCATCAGTCAGTACGACAGAACCATTTTGAACGCTCACGCCTTCCAGAATAAGCGAGGTCGGGTCGATTTCAGAAATAACGGAACGGCGGGAATTGGTTTGCAAAACATCAAGACGGCCTTCCTCATCAAGAGAAAGGTTAAGTTCTGGCGCGTTGAGTTTCATCTCAGTGACGTGCACTTCTCCGCGCAAAAGCGAAGGCAACTCAATACGGCCTTCAAATCCTTTGATGGTCATCAGCGGATCTTCGACAGAACCAACACGAACGTCAGAGAGCTTCACGTAGGGAGCAGGTAGCAGCTGGACATCGGTCTCACCGAGGATCGTCACCTGATGCCCCAGAACTTTCTCACCATAGCTTTCAAACAGGGAACGATAAGCTGACCAATCGATGACCAAAGGGCCAACAAGCGCGATGACCAGCGCCAAGATCAAAGTCCCACCGACGGTGATGTAAACCGAATTCAACGTTAAGCTCCTTTACCCACTTCGAACCTCACGCCTTGCCGCGCTGTCCGCCTATGAGCTGCATGCAAACACTTGTTTGTCTATGTGAATTACAGCAGGAACAAGACGACAGCAACGACTTAAGGCAATGTTTCCGAACGGATCGAAGCAAGTGCGTATTTATGGCACTTCTTTACTCGGTATCTAAGGCAACAATCTTACCGGGGTTCATAATATTCAGCGGGTCAAGACTACGCTTGATCGCAGCCATCACAGCCAACCCTGCACCATGTTCCTTAGGCAGATACTTCATCTTGCCCTGGCCTACACCATGTTCACCAGTACAGGTTCCACCCAGCTCAATCGCACGATAGTTCAGCCGTTCAACAAACGCCTCAGACTTGGCAATGTCCTCAGGGTCAGTCAGATCCGTCAGCACAAGCACATGAAAGTTGCCGTCACCAACATGGCCAACTATCGGACCAATCAGACCATTTTCTTCGATGTCATCATGTGTAGCTGTCACACAGTCGGCCAAACGAGAGATCGGCACACAGACATCTGTCGACAATCCGGTTCGCTCAGGTGCCAGTCCAAGGCCAGCCCAATAGGCGTCATGCCGCGCGGCCCAAAGCTTGTTGCGCTCTTCAGGATCCGTCGCCCATTCAAATTTTTTCAGAGAGTTTTCAGCCGCAATCTCACCAAACCGCTCAGCCTGTTCTCTCACACCAGCCTCAGAGCCGTGGAATTCCACAAGCAGCAACGGTGATTCAGGCAAATCCAGCTTTGAGTAAGCATTGACGGATTGGACGGTCAGTGTGTCCAATAGCTCCATACGGGCAACGGGAATGCCATACTGTACCGCCTCGATAACCGTGTTGCAGCAATCTGCAATGCTATCGAAAGAAGCAATTCCACCTGAAATTGCTTCAGGTATGCCCTTCAGCTTCAACGTAATCTCAGTGATCACCCCGAGCGTGCCTTCCGAGCCAACCATCAAGCGCGTCAGGTCATATCCCGCAGATGATTTCTTGGCACGGCTTCCAGTCTTCACAATGGTCCCGTCAGGCATGACAACCGTCAGCGCCAGAACCATATCCTTCATCGTCCCATAAAGCACCGCATTCGTACCGGAAGCACGTGTCGCTGTCATACCGCCAATGGTGGCATCAGCGCCCGGATCAATCGGAAAGAACAAGCCAGTATCACGCAAATAAGCATTGAGCTGCTTGCGCGTCACACCCGGTTGAACCACACAGTCCAGATCCTCAGCATGAACTGAGACAACCTCATTCATTTGAGAGAGATCCAGCGAGATGCCGCCGCCCGGTGCATTCAAATGCCCTTCCAGAGAAGAACCACTGCCAAACGGAATGACCGGCACACGTAGGTCAGCACAAAGCATTACGATTTCAGAGACTTCCTCGGTCGACTGCGCAAAGACAACAGCATCTGGCGGCTGGTTTGGTAGCCATGATGTCGTATGCCCGTGCTGCTCCCGCAAGCTCATGGATGTCTGGCAGCGATCGCCAAACTTCTCACTCAAGAGCGCAATCGCTTTGTCGATCCCCTCGGCATTACGTGTAACATTCAGCTGCATCCCCGTCAGAGACATGGCAGACCCCCCTTATATTCCAGATACTTCCCCCCGGAAGCACACTTCCAAGCATATAGTCGAAACTTCGAGACACGCCTCGGCATTTATTGGAATTATAGTATTCTGCATGGTCAGCATAATTGAGCTTTTGGCAAGGCTGAACCCACCTTGACGTTGCGGCCTCTTGAGGTTCCTTAAGTGTTTCTCAGTGCTTATCGAAAATAATGATCCGAAATCCGATGATCAGAGCATATCCTGATTAGCGTTTGCCGGGGAATCTCGTTAAAGACAGTGCCAATCATTCATTGTCGTATCGCTTAATCTATTATGCCAAACCAAGCTAACCCGCTGAAAATCGCAATGCGTATAGCCTATAAATGGGTCGAACCTAACTTACGTTTGTTCATGTCATCGCGGCTCCCGCTTGTCTGGCTCCTTGCGCTGATCATCGGAGCTGCTGTGGGCGGGTCTGCGATCCTGTTTCGCATTGGCATCGGTCTGGTTCAGTGGCTATCGCTCGGCACCGTCTCCGAACGCATGATAAGCGCGGCCAACGCGCAACCATGGTATGTGATTGTTCTGGCACCCGTCATAGGCGGCGCAATTGTGGGCCTCCTTTTGCAAACCATCCAGAAGAAGCAACGTGCTGGCGGCGTAGCAGACGTGATTGAAGCACGGGCTCATGGAGGAACCGGCCTGCCCTTTTGGCCTGGTCTCAGCTCCGCGCTCATCACAGTCATCTCACTCGGCAGCGGCGCCAGTGCTGGCCGTGAAGGCCCCATGGTTCATCTGGGCGCCACACTCGGCACCTCCGTCTTCTCCAAGCTGAAACTCCCTGATTCAACAATGCGTATCCTGCTTGCTGCAGGTGTCGCAAGTGCAGTTTCTGCAAGCTTTAACGCACCAATCGCAGGCGTATTGTTCGCGCATGAGGTCATCCTCGGACACTACGCAATGTCCGCCTTCGTTCCAATCGTGCTCTCATCAGCCATGGGAACGCTCGTGTCTCGCCTCTATTTCGGCGAAGCAGTAGCCTTCATTCTGCCCCACTACCAGATCAACACATACTGGGAATTCCCGGCTTTCGTGCTGCTCGGCATCATCTGCGCGATTGTTGCCATCTCGTTCCAGTTTGCATTGATCGGCTCAGACTGGCTTGCCAGAAACATCAAAATGCCAATCTGGCTCCGCCCGATCATCGGCGGCGCATTGGTTGGCTCAATCGCTGTCTTCTATCCGGAAATCATTGGCGTTGGCTACGAGGCAACAGATGGAGCGCTCAACTCAGAACTACCGCTCACATTGATGCTCTCGCTGCTCGTCGTGAAAACAGTAGCAACAGCCATCACGCTCGCCTCGCGCTTCGGTGGTGGCATCTTCTCACCCTCACTGTATCTGGGCGCGATGACGGGTGGTGCCTTTGGTCTGATCGCGGCAAATCACCTGCCCGAAATGGCTTCCAGCCACGGCCTCTACGCTATTTTAGGCATGGGAGCGGTCGCCTCAGCCGTCCTTGGCGCACCAATCTCAACCACCATGATCGTGTTCGAGCTGACAGGTGGTTACGAGTTGTCCATTGCACTGCTGATCGCTGTCTCCGTTTCAACAGGCCTCAATCAGGCAATCCATGGCCGTTCCTACTTCCATTGGCAGCTGGAAATGCGCGGTGTCATGCTGCAGGACGGTGCCCACAAATGGCTCGTCCGCATTGTTCATGTTGAAGATTTCGCAGATCCACCTAGGCCGGACTCCGATACCACCTTCGACCCAGTGTCAGAAGAACCGTTCCTTGCACCGCTCGACACGCTCGAAAAAGCGCTCAAGACCTTCGATGATGCAGGCAAATCCACCCTGCCCGTCATAGACCCCAAGAACCCGGCGGAAGTTATCGGTTACGCAAGTCACGTGAAGGCTCTGCGTTACTTCAATTCAGCTCTCATTCAGGCGAATGTTGAGGAGCACCGCTAGCCAAACCCCAGATAATCTCCATTGACCCATCCGCAAAAAACAGCAATCTCATTCAAGACATCCTTGTCTTCGCTGGATAAATTGGGTCTATGAAGCCGGTTACTCAAAAAATTGCCTTAGAAGCAACTCCGCTCAATTCGGGAGAGAACGCACAATTCTGGTGTGCGCCTCGCTTTGATGGGTTGGAATGTCTTGCGGCAAGTTTCAGAACCCATGTTTACGAACCTCACACTCACGACACGTTCGTTGTTGGTGGTATTCTCTCGGGCTGTCAGTGCTACTGGCAACGCGGACAGCAGATATTCGCAGGTCCCGGAGATCTGGTCTTCGTCAACCCATTCGAGCTTCACGACGGCATACCGGAGGGCTACGGCTACACCTACCGGATGACCTACCCCAGCATCTCACTGTTGCAGAAGATCGCTGAGGATCTGACGGACAAGCCACAAAGCGGAACGCCGTTTTTCCCGGAGGCCTGTGTCCATGACCCGGAGCTCTGTCAGGAATTCGTTGAAGCACACAAGTCCATACAGAACCGTTCCATTGATCTGGAAGCCGAAGAACCGCTCTATATGATCTTCGCCAAGATGCTCGCAAAACACGGCAGCTTCACTGACAACATCACCGGATCAAAAGATCCCGTCGCAATCAAACGAGCGCGGGAATATCTGGAAGAAAGCTTCATGGGCAGCGTGCATCTGGATGATCTGGTGAACATCTCGGGCCGATCAAAGTATCACCTCATCCGGTCCTTCAAGAAAGCGACTGGGCAAACACCGCATGCCTACCTGACCGATGTGAGGGTACGAAATGCCAGACGCCTGCTCGTGCGCGGAACCTCTCCAAGTGAGACGGCATCACTCTGCGGCTTTGCGGATCAGGCCCATCTCACGCGGCAGTTCAAATCCCGTGTTGGCACCACACCAGCAGCTTTCCAGCGATCTGTGATTTCCATTTAATCACAGCGGCATACCAGAAGCGAAATTTCATTCAAGACGACATCGGCCTCTCTGACTTAAAAGCACTCCATGCTCTGGAGCGAATTCTTGTCGTTTGATTCAATTCAATCAAACGACAAGAATTCGCTGAAAGTAAAGAAATTAGAGCGTGAGGCGTGAATGCAAATGAGCGCAACAGGCTCTAGGAGGGTTTTGTGAAAAGCAATCAGAACAAATCAGCGATCAACGCTGGTCCCAATGAATTTTTCCTCGGTGTAACAACATTCTTCCCGTTGATTTTCGCCGCGACACCCATCGGCCTGTTGTTTGGCGCGCTCGCGGCACAAAAGGGTATGTCTCCTTTGGAAGTCCTGCTGATGGGCTCCTTCGTATTTGCAGGCGGCTCCCAGTTTCTTGCGCTGGATTTGTGGGCCGACCCACTCCCGTGGCTCACCATTGCCTTCTCCACTTTCCTGATCAACCTGCGCCACGTGCTTATGAGTGCATCCCTTGCCCCCAAACTCGGCCATTGGACACCCCTGCAAAAATACCTCGGCTTCTTCATATTGGCTGATGAGGTCTGGGCTCTGTCTGAACAGCGCGCCATCAAGCATCACACCACTTTCAGTTTCTATCTCGGTGTTGGCCTGACCCTGTTCATCACCTGGCAAGTCGCAACAGTGGTCGGAAGCCTGATAGGCGCAGTCATGGGCGATCCATCCCGCTACGGTCTGGACTTCGCGTTCACCGCCCTCTTCATCTGTCTGGTCATGGGCTTCTGGCAAGGCCGCAAAACTGGCGTAGTCCTCGCAGCGAGCGGTATAGCAGCAGTTCTCACTCACAAGTTCGTTCCGGGCGCTTGGTACATAATCGCTGGCGCAATCGCAGGCGTCATCGCCGCAGCAGTCCAGTATGACGAAAAAACCAACGGGCTCCAGAAACCTGCGGAGGCACTTCAGTCATGATGTCAGAAGTCTTCGCAGTTGATCCACTTGTCCTCTTCACCATTATGGCAATGGCAACAGGAACTTACCTGACCCGCATCGCAGGGCTGGTGCTGACAAAGTTCGTCACTTTCTCAGGCAGAACTGAGGCAGCCTTGCAAGCCGTTCCGCCAGCGATCCTCATGTCGGTCGTCGCCCCAACAGCCTTCGCAACCGGCATCGCAGAGACCGCGGCAACAGCCATCACCGCGATTGCAGCCCTGCGCTTGCCAATGCTCGCAGCCATGACACTCGGTGTTGTCAGTGTTGTCGTGCTCAGAATGGCACTCACTGTCATCTAAACAAAAACCCCGCTCCATGAAGCGGGGTTTTCTTTAACCTAATGAGAAGCAGGAGCGGCTCAGGAAACCGGACGGGTCGCCTCTTCCAGCCAAGCTTTGGTCTCACCATCAAGCAGTGGCCCAACCAATTCCCGCACACGAGCATGGTAAGCATTCAGCCAGTTCAGCTCAAACGCGGAGAGAAGCTTGGTATCCACCATACGCAGATCAATCGGCGCCAGCGTCAGCGGCTCAAAACCGAGCATCTTCTGATCACCACCCTCAATGGCAGCAGCAGGCGTCACCAGCTCAAGGTTCTCAATCCGGATGCCGTACTCATCAGCCCGGTAATAACCCGGCTCATTGGAAAGGATCATACCCGGCTTCAACGCGATGCTGTTTGGAGCTTTGGAGATCCGCTGCGGACCTTCATGCACACCCAGATAAGAGCCGACACCGTGGCCAGTGCCATGGTCAAAGTCGAGACCCTGCTTCCAAAGATCGATACGAGCCAGAGTATCCAGTTGTGAGCCGGTCGTCCCAACAGGAAAACGCGCGGTCGCAATAGCAATATGGCCCTTCAGAACAAGCGTAAAGTGTTTGCACTGCTCAGCAGTCACAGCTCCAACAGCAAGCGTACGTGTGATGTCTGTTGTGCCATCCTCGTACTGCGCACCAGAATCGATCAGATACACACTGTTCAGCTCAATCGGCAGATTGCTATCGTTGCTCACACGGTAGTGACAGATCGCACCGTGAGGACCAGCCGCTGAAATGGTGTCAAAGGAAATGTCCTTCAAAACACCCGTCTCACGGCGGAACTCCTCAAGCTTTTCAGCAACAACAACTTCAGTCAGGCCACCAAGAGGCGCCGTCTTCTCAAACCATGCAAGGAAGCCAGCATAGGCAACACCGTCACGCAGATGCGCAGCTTTTGTGCCCTCGATCTCAGCCTGATTTTTAACAGCCTTCGGCAGCAGAGTTGGCTCCTGCCCTTCCACAACATGGCCGCCATTGCCAGCAACCGCATCATAAAGAGCCTGACCCGCAAGACCGGTATCAATGAGCACTCGTTTGCCTTCAGTACCCAATGCTTTCAATGCAGGTGCAAGTTCTGTCGGTCCTGCAATATCAGCAAGAGCGCTCAGCTCATCACGCACTTCATTGGAAAGCTTGCGCCCATCAATAAACAGCGATGGCTTGCCGTTGGTCGGTACCAAAGCAAAGGACAGTGGCAGCGGCGTATGCATCACATCGCTACCGCGAATGTTCAACAGCCACGCAATTGAGTCTGGCTGTGTCAGAAGCGCTGTATCCGCCTCTTTTCGAGCAATCAACTCACCAATACGCTTGATCTTGTCTGCAGCACTTTCACCAGCAAACTGCATCCCGTGCATTTTCACGGCACCAAGCGGCGCTTCCGGGCGATCACTCCAAACGGCATCGACAGGATTGCTTTCAATAGCAACCAGCTGTGCACCAGCCTTCTCACAGGCAGCTTTCAAAGAGCGCACCTGACGAACAGGATGCAACATCGGATCGTACCCGATCTTCTGGCCTTCTGCCGCGTTCTCACGAAGCCAGCCCGTCAGCGGCTCATCAATCAGATGACGATAGGCAAACGCCTCTTCGTCTACCTGATCTCGCACCTGAATGGTGTAGCGGCCATCAATAAAAACAGCTGCCTTGTCACTGAGAACACCAGCAATACCAGCAGAGCCGGTGAAACCCGTCAGCCACTCAAGGCGGCAGTCACTATCAGGAACATACTCACCTTGGTGAGCATCTGCCCGCGGCACCAAAAAGCCATCAAGCCCACGCGAGGCCAGCTCGTCTCGCAGAGCGGCCAACCGAACCGGCCCACGAGATTTATCATTTACTGTGTCAAAGCTTTGAAACATGCTGGAAGGCTAATGCCGATCGTCACACAACTCAACCACACAAACACGGCTCCTAAGAGGAATTTATACTCTCAATTCAGGCGATGAGGATACAGAAGTACACAATCCATGCGTTATACGCAGATCTGCTATGTACTCCATGCAATTTCAGATCATGACAATACAGAGATATGCAAAAAACGCATAAGCGTCATGCGAAACTATCTCTTTTTTTACAAACTAAAATAATAGATAACTCCTCTTGTCGACGGGGCGCTTCCCTCCCAAAGCAAACCGGTGGATCACACCTCCTCCCAAAGTGATCTGCACGACAAAAATGGCCGGCATCCATCAGCTGCTGATAAAGCGCTAGAAATGCCACTCATACAGCTGGATACCTCCTCCCAGTATCTAGCAAGCTAAGCAAATTCCTCCCAGTTGCTTGGCACACAAAAAAACCTTTGCTTCCCCGGCAATTTCCTCCCAATTTGCCGGATCAGGAAGCAAAGGTTTTTTGTTTTTTTGCATTTCAATCAGACATCAAAAAACCCTCACTGCATCAGCAATGAGGGTTCAGAATTATTACAGCGTATCTCCGAAAAGTGGAAACCGGTTTTCGGAGAAAAATACGCAAAAACAAAGGCTAAAGCAGTTCATGCGTTTCCATTTAAATGCGAACTGCTTTAGCAATCTGTCAGGCCTTATGAGTCCCAGTTGCCTTTTGCAAAGGTCAGCGTCAGCCATCCTTCAATCTCGCGGCGATGCACAAGCTTCAATCCCTGCTGTCCATACGCTGAGATGATCCGTGGACCATGCTCAATCCGCAAGCCGGATAGAACCAGCGTAGACTTATGCGCAAGGTGAGCGCACAGTTTAGCGGACATCTGCATCAACGGTCTTGCAAGAATATTGGCAACAACCAAATCAAACGGGCCAAACTCATTAAAGCGGCGGTCATCCACACCAGCACCGGTAAAGGCTTTGAAGTGAGGCCCCACATTGTTCTTACGCGCATTATCAATCGCAGCTTCCACCGCAATCGGATCAATATCGGTCGCCAGAACTTCAGAGCTGGTCAGCTTAGCAAGTGCAATGCCCAGAACACCCGTTCCGGTGCCTAAATCAAGCATACGGTGGTATTTGTGCCGCTTCAACAAGCGCTGAAGCTCCAACAGGCAACCTTCAGTCGTACCATGGTGACCGGTACCAAAAGCCTGTGCTGCTTCAATCTCGATACCAATGTCAGACTGGCCGACAGCATCACGATCATGCGCACCATGAACGATAACCCGATCCGCACGAACCGGCTTCAAACCTTCAAGGGATTTGGCAACCCAGTTGATGTCAGGCAGCGCCTCAACTTCAGCAAAACTTGGAATAACGCCGCCTTCAAACTGATCAAACAAACGCATTTCAACCAGATTGATTGCGTCATCAACCGTAGATTCCAGAACCAGCACTTCTGCGGTCCAAGTTTTTCCGTCCTTGGAGCTTTCAAAGACGGCAACTGGGAACCCGTCATCTTCAAAGCGCGCCTCCATAATATCGGAGAGTGCTTTTGCTTCAGCCTCAGGTGCCGGAATGCGAACCCGGATCGTGTCCATGCAAAATCCCTTAGTTACGATGAGCTATCAAAACTCAGTGAAAACCTTTGCCTAGGCGTATAGAAGGTGCAGCAACGAAAAGCCAGTACTCACGAGGCTTTCTCGCGCTCTGCCGCATATTCGCAGGGAACAAGGCTAAGTATTGTTGAACCAGCAATCGGCATCGCAGGCTTGGTGCCATTCAGTGGGCGAAGCTTCTTGGTCGGGTCTATCAACATCAGCACAATAGCCGTCTCTGGCAAAGCCTCCTGAAACTCGGTCCAGCCATAAGTATCTGTCAGCTCACTGGCTTTGATGAACCAGCCTTCACGGATCTTCGTTTCAAGGTCGTTATAACTGTGTTCTGGTGTCAGGAAGGGACGCCCACCAAGCGTCACAACACGGCGAAACTTTTCCTTCTCGCTTTGCTCTTCTGAGGGTGCAAACTGATACACCTCCCCTCGCCCCATAAGCGGTCCAAAGTTTGTGGTCACCAGCGCGTTGTAATCATCATTATCAGTCACAGCGAGCAAAACGCTGTAATTCTCAAGCGGAAGCTCATTCTCAACTTCCTCAGAAAGAACCTCGCCATAGTGGTTCGTAAGCCCGGCATTGCGCGAAAGCCGCAGCTTACCCCAGTTACGGTCAACGGTAAGGCTCGGAACATCCAGCGTTTTCAGCTTGGTCGCAAGTGCTACGCTAAACCGGCTCGCTCCCACAATCAGCAATCCCGGCCCCGTATGGCTGGAAAGCCCCAGCCACCGTGCAAATGGCCCAAGCGAAAACCCGTGCGCAAACACTGTGGCAACCACAACGGCAAACGACAAAACCGCCAACCGCTCTCCATCAGGAGCTCCATGCTCAACAAGCGACCTTGCAAACAAGCCGGAAACCGCAACGGCCACAATACCACGTGGCGCAATCCACCCAACCAGCAAACGTTCTTTCCAGCTCAAGTGAGCACCAATGGTTCCAACCCAAACAGAGATAGGCCGGATCACAAACAACAGCACCAGAATAAATGCCAAATCCTCCAACCCAAACTCCGCAAGACTGCCAAGCTGAACTGAAGCCGTCAAAACAATGAATACCGAAGACACCAGAATGATCGTGACGGCTTCCTTAAACCGTTTCAGCTCTTCAAGACTGGCAAGACGAGAGTTACCGAGCACCAGCCCAAGAACCGTCACCGTCAGCAGGCCGGATTCCTCCAGCACCAGATCAGAAAGCGCATAAGCGCCCATCACACTCACAAAAATCAGTGGAACTTTGAGAAATTCAGGAACGCGACCACCAACAAACAGCCAGATCAATCCACGCCCCAGCGCCCAGCCACCAACACCGCCAATCAACAACCCAGCCACAGCCCGGATCGCCAGCACCCAAAAACCATGGTCGCCGTGATAAACCAGATACCCTTCAAACATGAACACCGCGAGCAGCGCACCAAGTGGATCAGCAAGGATCGCTTCCCAGCGCAGCAGCGAACTCACCCGTCGCTCTAACCGCGCCTGACGCAGAAGGGGAATAATAACAGTAGGACCGGTAACAATCAGAATGGCAGCAAACACCAGCGCCGAAGGCCAGCTCAGCTCTGCGATATAGTGGGCATTCAATGCGCCCAACAAAAACGCGATAAAAGCGCCCAAAAGAACGAGCCGCCAAACCGCCTTCTCAACACCGCCAATACGTTGAAAGTTAAGAGAAAGACCGCCTTCAAACAGAATAACGGCAACACCAAGCGCAACAGTTGGACGCAATAAATCACCGAACAACGCAGTTGGACTGAGAACACCCGTGGCAGGACCAATGAGAAAGCCAGCAACAAGCAGAAGAACGATCGCAGGTAAAGACCATCGCCAGGCAAGCCATTGTGCACCAACCCCCGCCACACCAATCATCGCAAGCGCGAGAACCACCTCATTCATTGCCATCTCCCAACACAACTTAGAAGAGAGATAGCACAATCTACCCTAAAGGTAATTAACGCTTGAGTTGCAGCTTATGCCCGCTCAACAAAGCTATCGAGCACTTTCTTTTGGCCAGCTTTTTCAAAATCGACGGTAAGCTTGTTCCCCTCGATATCGCCGATCAATCCATAACCGAACTTCATATGGAAGATCCGCTCACCAATCGCAAAATCGCTTCCTGCCTCAGTAACGCTCTTGGCAACCAGCTCGCCTTCAATGGTCATCGGACCAGCCTTCTTGGCACGACGGCTCTGGTTTCCGCCATGCATTTTGCCATACTGCTGACCAGACGCCTGCGCCTTACGCGCACGCTGCCAACCCGGCGTAGAGTACTTGCTCTGGAAGGGATCACTGTTGTCAAACCGGCTGGCACCATAACCACCACCAGCGCTATTCAGACCATACCCACCGTAAGAGCTGGAGGCCTCAACAACCTCAACACTATCTGCAGGTAGCTCATCCAGAAACCGCGAAGGAATGCAGGACTGCCACGAGCCATGAATGCGGCGGTTAGAGGTAAACCACACTTTCACACGCTTGCGGCCACGGGTAAGACCCACATAGGCAAGGCGCCGTTCCTCTTCCAGACCAGCTTGTCCGGTTTCATCCAATGCCCGCTGGTTCGGGAACACACCCTCTTCCCAACCGGGAAGGAAAACACTATCAAATTCAAGGCCTTTTGCAGAATGGAGTGTCATAATCGAGACCGCATCCTCTTCCGCATCGCTGTCCTTATCCATCACCAACGAGATGTGCTCAAGGAACCCAGCCATGCTCTCAAACTCTTCCATCGAGCGGATAAGTTCTTTCAGGTTGTCCAAACGTCCCGGCGCTTCAGCAGATCGATCCTGACGCCACATCTGGGTGTAACCACTCTCATCAAGAATGATCTCCGCCAGTTCCGTATGGCTCATGGTCTCAACCTGATTACGCCAGTTCTCCAACATGCCAAGAACATCCGCGAGCGCAGCACGAGCTTTCGGACGCAGCTCATTGGTCTGCACCAACTCTTCAGCAGCGATCATCAGCGGAATAGCGCGCTCCCGTGCATAAGCATGAACAATCTTCAGCGTCGCTTCACCAAGCCCACGCTTCGGCGTATTCACGATACGCTCAAAAGCCAGATCGTCTGACGTCTGCATCACACAGCGGAAATAGGCGAGCGCATCGCGGATCTCCATACGCTCGTAAAAGCGCGGACCACCGATCACGCGGTAGTTCAATCCAAGCGTGACAAACCGGTCTTCAAACTCGCGCATCTGGAAGGACGCACGCACCAAAATGGCCATTTCATTCAGAGAATGCCCATGGTTTTGAAGAGCTTCAATCTCATCACCAATGGAGCGGGCTTCCTCCTGAGAATCCCAGGCCGAGGTAACCTGCACCTTCTCTTCTTCCTCAGAACCCATCTGGTCGGTGAAAAGGGTTTTACCAAGACGGCCCTGATTGTGTGCAATCAGATGAGAAGCTGCGGACAAGATGTGGCTGGTCGAGCGATAGTTCCGCTCAAGACGAACCACAACGGCACCCGGGAAATCCTGCTCAAATCTCAGGATGTTATCAACCTCAGCACCACGCCAGCCATAAATGGACTGGTCATCATCACCAACACAGGCCACGTTCGGATTGCCCTGCGCCAGCAGACGCAACCACATGTACTGCGCGATGTTGGTATCCTGATACTCATCCACCAGCATGTAACGGAAGCGATGCTGGAAGCTCTTCAAAACATCATCATGCTCTTTGAAGATCGTAATACAGTGCAGCAGCAAATCACCAAAATCACAGGCATTCAGGATCTTAAGCCGTTCCTGATAGGTCTCATAAAGCTTGCGCCCCAAGCCGTTAGCAAAGGCCTGTGCGTCACCAGCTGAAATCTGTGAGGGTGTAAGCCCGCGGTTCTTCCAGCTGTCCAGCAGCCCCGCAAATGTCTTTGCAGTCCAACGCTTTTCATCCAGACCTTCCGCCTGAATGATCTGCTTGATCAAACGAACCTGATCGTCCGTATCCAGAATGGAGAACGAGGACTTCAACTCAACAAGCTCAGCATGGCGGCGCAAAATCTTCACGCAGATGGCGTGGAACGTGCCGAGCCAGGCCATGCCTTCAACGCCATCGCCAATGTAAGCGCCAATGCGCGTTTTCATCTCGCGGGCAGCTTTGTTAGTGAAGGTCACAGAAAGGATCTGCCCCGGAGTGGCGTGACCCGTTGCCAGAATATGTGCAATACGCGTTGTCAGAACACGTGTCTTACCAGTGCCAGCACCTGCAAGAACGAGCACTGGTCCGTTGATCGTCTCAACAGCAAGTCGTTGTTCTGCATTCAATCCTTCCATATAGGCTGGGGCGTTGGTTTGCCGTGCAGCCATGGCCCTCGCTGCGATACCACCTGCCTTGGGCTGTGGTGCAGCCAGAGGATCAGCAGGGTGAGCAGGTATTCCGCGATGAAGTGGGCCAGAAGAGTTTGCCATTGAGCTCGTTAGATCCTTTGAACGCATACCCCTCTCAAATCAGAGGGAGAATCTCCAATACTTAACGAGGAACAATATAGCAACAACATTGAAGAAGCGAGGCATCAGCAAAGAGATACACATCGTTTTGTAGGGCAAGGCATCTTCACTCAGTAACTCTTGCCTCACGCCAGCTTTGCTCTGTGATGTTTTATCAAGCTTGTTCTGAGTTACTTGAAATCCGGGAGGCCCTTTAGTGTTTTAAAGAGGAAGTATGCGTATACCTGCCAACGAGAATAACTCAGCTTAGCAACGGGAATATCTTCACTTCCGAAAGACAAACAACACTGTAACAACCTGAAAGAAAAACTATGAATACTGGTAAGTTACACATGACACGTCGGAACGCCCTCATTGGCATCTCCGGTTCTTTACTGGCAGCACCTGCTCTGGTTTCCTCCGCCCAGGCCAACCACCACGGCTCCACCGATTACACCAACAAGACGCTGACAATCAGCCCCTTCTCACTTGCCATCAGTAAAATGGCGACAATGAAGGCCAGCAATCCATTGGTGCGCCAGTTTGCAGATCTGGAAAGCGAAGAACAAACTGCGGTCTCAAAAGTGATTGAATCCACAGGCGCCACACCTCCCCCGCGTCCCGCCGCTCTGGAAGACATCTACAAGAAGCTGGAGGCCGAAAACGGTGAGGACTTTGACCGTCTGTACATCTCCGCTGAAATCACTGGTCATGAGGACTTGCTGAAGGTTCAATCACCGGAATCCGGTAAAAAACCTGTGAACGTGGATGTGGCTACAGCAACCATTCTGGTCGCTTTCATTCATACCCATCTGGCGATGCTGGCAGAGATCCGCAAGCAAATCGGCTAGGCAACTCCTTCAAACATCTCAGAAAACACCAGTGGTGCGCTCCGGCCCCACTGGTGTTTTCCTGTCAAATTCAGCCAACCCAACGATCACATCTTCAAATTTGGCTCAATTATCGCTGTCTCCCGAGAGATCTTGCTAAGATTTCCTGCCCACTCTCTTAGCCAAGGATGTTGCTTCTGGAGAACATCTGACCGCAACTGGAATGGAGCTTGAGATATGCCGAAGGTCATTTGCAGATATAAGAACTACGATGATTTCTATAAAAACCGCACAAGCATCTGGGCTGAAATCAGACGTCGGATGAACATCCACGCGACGGACACTGCAAGCTTCGACAAACTCATTTTCCAGGGCAAGGCAGCCATCCGGCTGACCTACGACAATCATGTCGAAGACGCGCCGGATATGAAGAAAGCCAGAACGAACATTGCCGCACTTGAAAAAGAGAAAGCAAGAACCTTCCGCTTTGTTCAGGCCTCCAAGTCACTGGAAGAGGACATCTCGACAAAACACAAAATGCTCAAAGTGCTCGAAAGCCAGCTGAAGCAGCAGGAAAAAGACCCCAAAACTGATCCCAACTATCGCGATACAGCGAAAGAGCTCAAAAAACTGCTCAAGCTCCAGCCTGCAGTCAAAAAGAAGATCCAGGAATACGACAGTGCTCTGAAAGCACTTGAAAAAGCTGAAGCAGACTACGACCCGTTGAAAAAGCAGATCGAGAAAACCATCCCCATGAGCGTGCAGACAGATGGTAAGAACATGATGCTCTATATCGGCGGACGCGCCGAAGCATCTGTCCGCCTAAGAGCAACACTGGCGCAGAAGTAGGCTCGCCGCAAGTCTACCAATGCAGCGAGAGGAGCCCCAAAGCTCCCTCGCTCTTTTGCTATTGATCGCCAACCAACTCGAACCAGTCATCTTCGGAGATAACCTGAACACCAAGGCTCTGTGCTTTAGTGAGCTTGGACCCGGCCTTCGGACCCGCGATCACCAGATCGGTTTTCTTGGAAACAGAACCAGACACTTTCGCACCCAGACTTTCCGCACGTACCTTCGCCTCATCCCGGCTCATGCGTTCCAAACTACCTGTAAACACGAGTGTTTTTCCAGCAACGGGGCTGTCAGAGCTATCAGCAACAACCACATCAAGCGGGGTGATCTGGTCAATCAGTGCAGCAAGCGCGTCGCGGTTATGTTCCTCTGCAAAGAACTCGACCAGAGCATTGGCAACCGTACCGCCAATTCCGTCAATGTCATTGAGTTCACGGTAAGCTTCTGAAGTTGCATCAGTTGCTGCAATCATGGCATCAGAAAATGCACTCCAGGAGGAGTACGCCCGAGCCAGAAGCTTGGCATTTCCCTCTCCAACATGGCGAATTCCAAGCCCGAAAATCAAACGATTTAGTTCAATTTGCCGTTTGCTATCAATAGCTTCAAACAGCTTACGCGCAGAAACAGCACCAAACCCCTCACGCGAACGCAGTTTGTTAAGCGAACTCTTGTCCCGTTCCGCTAACGTGAAGATGTCCGCTGGTGTGCGAATCCCACCTTTATCCATGTCATATTCGTAGAACGCTTCCACCTGCTTCTCGCCCAGTCCTTCAATATCGAAGGCGTTACGGGAAACGAAATGCTTAATCTTCTCAATCGCTTGCGCTGGACAAATCAATCCACCTGTACAACGGCGAATAGCATCAACCTTGCCGGAATTCGGATTGACTTCGCGGACGGCATGAGAACCACAGGCCGGACAATTCACGGGATACTCAAACGGAACCGAATCTTCTGCCCGTTTACTCAAGTCCACGTCCACGATTTGTGGGATAACGTCACCGGCACGCTGGATAATCACCGTATCACCAACACGGATGTCCTTGCCATCTCGGATGGGTTCACCATCCTGACCAATGCCTTTGATGTAATCTTCATTGTGAAGAGAGGCATTAGAGACCACAACACCGCCAACCGTGACAGGTTCCAGCTTTGCAACCGGAGCCAATGCACCCGTTCGTCCCACTTGAATTTCAATGGCATTGAGCGTTGTAAACGCACGTTCTGCTGGAAATTTATGAGCAATCGCCCAACGCGGTGAGCGCGATACAAAGCCAAGACGGCCCTGCAGATCCAGCCGGTCCACCTTGTAAACCACGCCGTCAATATCATAGCCAAGACCGGAGCGATCCTCCTCGATCCCATGATAGACTTTCAGGAGTTCCTCAGCGCTCTCACAGCGCCTCATCAGCGGGTTGATCTGGAAGCCCCACTGCCCAAACAGCTCCACCATGCCCATCTGTGTCTCAGCAGGAACCTCACTCATATCCCCCCAGGCATAGGCGAAGAACTTGAGTGGACGCGTCTTGGTGATTTCGGAATTCAGCTGACGCAAAGACCCTGCCGCCGCATTGCGCGGGTTTGCAAACACCTTGCCGCCATTGGCTTCCATACGCGCATTCAGTGCCGCAAAGTCCGCATGGCTCATGTAAACTTCGCCGCGCACTTCAACCACATCCGGCACACCCGCAGGCAACACCTGCGGAATATCCTTAATGGTCAGCGCATTAGCTGTCACATTCTCACCAGTGGTGCCATCACCACGGGTTGCAGCATAAACCAGTTTGCCGCTCTCATAGCGCAAGGAAAGGGAAAGGCCATCAATCTTTGGCTCAGCCGTCACCGCGAGGGCACCCATCAACGGGTCATACTTTAAGAAGCGCCGCACTTTGCCAATGAAGTCCTGCACATCCTCGTCAGAAAACGCATTGTCCAACGAGAGCATCGGTACGGCGTGAGTGACCTTGCCAAAGCCTTCCGCAACAGCACCCCCAACCCGGTTGCTCGGGCTGTCTGCGCGCACCAGTTCCGGATGAGCAGCTTCCAAAGCCTCGTTCCGGCGGCGCAGCGCATCATAGGTCGCATCATCAACAATCGGCGCATCTTTGGTGTGATAGGCTGCATCATACTCAGCTATCAGCCCCGCCAGCCGCTCCAGCTCCAGCGCAGCTTCATCCGCGTTCAGGGCTTCAATTTCTTTTTGAGAGGTATCAGCAAGGCTCACCGGTTTACTCACCTGTTTAATCATCAACTGGGCATTAGTCTTATCGCCACCGGGAATAACACACCAGCCAGAACAGTTAGGATTTAGACAGGAATTACTCTGGACCCGAGAAAAGTTGGTCCATGACTTTACGCAGTTTACGTTGCTTTGTCTGATTTTGCGTTGATCTGCGTTTTTTACGTGAAACCTGCGTTCCTATGTAACGGACGGCCAAGGCTCAGGTTGTCCCGAGCCCTTCATCCTTTTCACGCTCATCAGAAAGGGAGTTATCCCCCTCCTCTGGTTCATCCCCTACACTAACTTGCATCTGATCAATACCAACCATCCGCGTCAACACAGCAGCCAACGCCAGCGCGGTGAAGATTGGCCCCACCGGGAAGCCATGAGCCGCCAGCGCAATATTGACGATTGGCAAAAGATAAACCGCAAACAAAAGGAGCGGCGCCACAAACGGGGAATCTGCATCATCATCAAACAGACCAGTGCGTGTCGCATAAAGGTAGAGCGCCGGAGAAAGAACTGCATAGTCCCAGAGGAACAGGAAAGGCGTTGCCAGCAAAACACACAGCGTCACCGCAAGATTACGGGCGATCGGTTCACGCTCACACATAAACAGCCAGAACACCACCACGAACGCCAGAACAGTGAAAGGCAATTGCACCAGATATCCAGCCGTCGCAGAAAACCCGAGCGCCCGCATCGCCCCAAACGCAGATGGGATCAGATAGAGAAAGCTGCCCTCACCCTGGTCCATGACTGTTGCCAGTAAGGACGGAACCGTATCCAGATAGATCCACCAAAGACCAGACCCAAAGAACACAGCCGAGGCATCAACAAGGAACGCCACTGTCGCAACACACGCACACAGCGCGATGATACTGCGATGGGCAATCAATATGATCGGTATCAGCATGAACAGCTCAGGCTTGATGGAAACACAGCCAAGCAACACCCCCGCCCACGCCGGATGACGGTCCAGCAAACGAAGCCCGCCATAAAGGAACCCGCCCGCCAGCATGCCAAACTGGCCGTAAAACAGGTTCACCAGTGTTGCAGGAGCAAAAATGAAAAAGGTGAACGCACGAATAGGCGCTTTACGGCTAAAGGCGACCGAAAACGAGAGCAAAGCTCCCATCCCCATCCAAAGGCTATAAGCTTGGAGATAGGTCAACCCAGACAGCGGGACCAGAAAGACCAGCAGACTTGGCGGATGCACCCACGCGTAAAAGCCGGAGCCACCAGCCACATTGCGCTGTACTTCATCATAAAACCAGCCAAAGTCATAAAGCTGCGCAGCTTGCCCCGCCACAGCCATGCGAGAGGCAAGCAGGAACTGGTAGAAGTCGCCCCCCACCCTGCGCAGATCGAATCCGTCAAGGCCCATCACCGATCCAAACAGATACAGCGGATAAACCACCACAATCAGCAGCAGCGCGATGACAAAATAGATCTGTAAGCGGGCGAACGAGATAAACATCTACCGGCCTCCATCTATGCATATCCCCGTAAGTGGTTCCGGTTTTCGGATGAGAATATGCGCAAGTATAAAGTCTTGGTTGCCGGAGAGTTTAGAAGATACCAAGTTAATTATTTGAATACGCTACGTAATTTAAGAATATCTTAGGGAAATGAAACAATGTTTTGCGAGAATTCGAGAGCAACGACAATAACCTCAGGACTCCTTAAAAATTTAATAGTTATTAATCTTACAACCTGACGATAATGATATCACCAGAAAAATTATTAAGAAATTTGACTGAATTGTGACATCTGCCTAATTAGCCTCAACGTAAATTTGGGGTAGTTGGGAAATGAAATCCTATTTTGTAGCTGGCGTCGCAGCATCCAGCATTCTCTTGGCCGGTTGCGGCACAGTTGTTCGCGGCACAACTGAAGACATCAAAATCGACGTAAAGCCAGCAAACGCGAAGATCACATCAACAACAGCGCATACTTGCGTTGGACCGTGTGTCATCAATGTTCCGCGAAGTCAGAAACTTACTCTGAAGGCATCTGCACCGGGCTATCAGTCTCAGGTCATCGATGTTGATACTCGCGTCAGCGGCAAAGGTGCAGCTGGCATGGTTGGCAATGTTCTCATCGGCGGCATCATCGGCATAGGTGTTGATACAGTAACCGGCGCATCTTTGGACCACTATCCAAACCCGGTTACTTTCAATCTCAAGCGCGGCACAGGTACACGTAAGCTGACGCCTGTTGAGATGAAACTAATGAACAAAGCTAAAGCCTTAGAATCTTAATTAGGTACTTTTGTGGGGGCATCGGCTCAGACCATGCCCCTTGCACTCAACAAGCACATGACCTTGGCTCACCCAAATAAGGTCCACTCCAAAAACACCATGGCCACCACTCCCTCCTTGATTTTCCAAGGCAACTAGGGAACTCTCCCTCCTGCAATCAGGAGTTCCAATGGCCGCCCCTCAGGACGCAAAGCGTGTGCCTCTTATCGAGGCTCGAAATATCTCAGTCACCAAGCAAGGACGCCAGCTCTTTCACGCCTATTCTTTCAAGCTGTATGAAGGCGATAAACTGTGCCTCCGTGCCCCTTCCGGTCGTGGCAAAACAGTTCTCCTTCGCATTCTCGCAGGGCTGGATAAACCGGAGGCAGGCGAGCTGCTCTTCAATGGCCTCTCTTACACAGCGGGAGGACGAACGCAGCTCCACAAACAGCTTAACTGGCTCCCTCAACGCGTGAGCCCTCTGGCAGACCATATTCGCGAGGCCTTGCTGGCACCGTTTGAGCTGCAAGCCAATCACAAACGCAAGCCATCAGATACTCAGATGCTTCAGGCTCTTAACGTAGCGGGCCTGCCCAACGCAGCACTCGATCAGGCGACAAGCAGCCTTTCTGGCGGCGAACGTCAACGCCTCGCGCTCGCCCGCGCGCTGCTTCTGCAACGCCCTTTGTGGATTGCAGACGAACCCACAGCAGCCCTCGACAAAGCCCATGCCCTCGCCTGTGGTGACCTTTTGATGGAAAACACCAAGACACTGCTGGCTGTCACCCACGACGCCCACCTTCAAAGCAAGATTGATCAGGTAATTGAACTGCCTGAACCAGCACAGCCAGGCTCACAGGAGCGCGTGCAATGACCTCAAATGTCGCGTGGAGTGATCTGGCTCTTTTTTATCTCATAGCAATCATCCCACTGTCCCTGCTCTGGACCATGGGCCTGAAGGACCTCTCCCGGGATCTGGCAATATCCATTGCCCGCATGAGCATTCAGCTGCTGGTCATCGGGTTCTATCTGCAAACCGTCTTCGATCTGGACAATCTGGCCCTCAACCTGCTCTGGCTGGTCGCCATGGCAACAATCGCCGCGATCACATCGGCTGGTCGTGCACAAATGCCCCGCCTCAAATCAGCAGCCCCGCTCACGGCAGCTATACTCATTGCCATGCTGCCAGTGCTGCTGATGTTCATCGTAATCCTCAGCCGCCCTGTGCCGTGGTACTCTGCGCAAGTCACCATCCCAATCGCCGGCATGCTGCTCGGCAACGCTTTGGGGTCACTGGTCATCGCCCTGCGCCGGTTCAACCTGAGAACACCGGAAGATAAGGAACACATCGAGCTGCTCACCACCATGGGTGCGACCAAACTGGAAGCCCGGCGAACACTCGTCAAAGCCTCCCTGCGCGCAGCCGCCTCCCCCGTTATCGCCAGCATGGCAACACTGGGACTGGTCTCGCTGCCGGGAATGATGACAGGTCAGATTCTCGGCGGCTTCAACCCGATCGAGGCGGTCCAATACCAGATCGCCATCATGCTCGGCATCTCCGCCACTCAAACCCTTGCCATCATCCTCGCCCTCCGCTTCACCATCTATATGGAGCCGGAGTACGAGTGATCAGAGACAAAGAAGCTTACACCGGCAATTCTTGGCCATCAGCGATTTTGCGGGAGGGGTGAGCTTTTTCGATATGATGGAATGAGCCAACACACGGGCAATTACTTTGTGACAGTCTACCTGTGTATCGTCGGAGACGCGATTCCGGGTACCTGAGGCTATAAGTAAGTCAATAACTTATCATAGGAGAGGATCAAGTTTACCCTTATGTGTTGCAGGAACTCCGATCGAAGTAGGAGGCTTAAATCAGCTCTTCTTGGCCCATAAGACGCTTGGCCGCGGCACGGGCTTCTTCGGTGATGGTGGAACCGGCGAGCATGCGGGCGATCTCTTCGTGTCGGTCACCCTCGGCGATCTCAGTCACACGTGTCGCCACACGGTCCTTCTCCACCTCATCCTTACGGATCAGGAAGTGACCATTGGCACGCGCTGCCACTTGCGGTGCATGCGTAACCGTCAGCACCTGAACACTGTTCGCAAGGCGGGCAAGACGCACGCCAATTGCTTCAGCCACGGCACCGCCAACACCCGTGTCGATCTCATCAAACACCAGTGTTGGAGACGAGCCCTTATCTGCCAGCGACACCTTCAGCGCCAACAGGAAGCGGGAGAGTTCACCACCCGAAGCAACCTTGAACATAGGCCCCGGACGAGTACCCGGGTTGGTCTGCGCCCAGAACTCGACAGTGTCGATACCGGACGGCCCGCGCTGCTCAACATCACTCTCGATATTGATGATAAACCGCGCCCGTTCCAGCTTCAGTGCCGGAAGCTCAGCATGAACCGCAGCCTCAAGGCCTTTGGCAGCTTTCTGACGCTTCTTTGACAGCGCAGCCGCCAGCTTGTCATAGGTTTGCTTGGCCGCCTCTACAGCGCTTTCCAGCGCCTGCAATTTCTCTTCACCTGCATCCAGATCGGAAAGGTCACCTTCCATCTGGGCCCGCAGTTTAGCAAGGTCATCCGGCTGTACAGAATACTTGCGAGCCGCAGCCCGCAATGCGAACAGACGTTCTTCCGTCTGCTCCAGCTCTTGCGGGTCAAAATCCGTGTCACGCAGCGCCTGCTCCAAACCACCGCGCGCTTCCTCCAACTGGTCCAGAGACCCGCCGATGGCTTCAACCACACTTGTCAGATAGTTCGGTGCAAGATCAACTTTGCGCTCAAGACGGCGCAACAAACTGGAAAGCTCAGGGATTGGAGAGGCTGGTCCGTCAAGTGCCTCATAGCCCTCACGCAGATCGCCTGCAATCTTCTCCACCTGCATCATATCCTGACGACGCAGAGCAAGCTCGTTCTCTTCCCCATCACGAGGATCAAGCGCGCTCAGCTCATCAGCACTGGAGCGCAGATAATCCGCCTCACGACGGGCTTCTTCAATGCGAGCAACATGGTCTTTCAGGGCTTTCTCGGCAGTGCGAACCGCTTTCGCGCTCTGCCCAACCTTTGCAGCATCACCTTCCAGCCCGCCAAAGCTGTCCAGCAGCTGACGATGGCTCTCAGGATCAATCAGGGCGCGGTCGTCATGCTGCCCATGAACCTCAACCAGCAACTCTCCGATCTGCCGCAGCAAACCAGCACTCACGGGCGAGTCATTCACAAACGCACGGGTACGACCATCCGATGCCTGAACACGGCGCAAGATGATGTCGCTGTCGTGCTCTAATTCATTTTCCTGAAGAAGGGTGCGCAGAGGATGCGCCATTGGAACGTCGAAAACCGCGCTCACCTGACCGCGGTCCTGACCATGCCGAACCAGTCCGGCGTCTCCTCGCCCACCAAGGGCGAGGCTCAAACTGTCGAGAAGAATAGACTTACCTGCACCGGTTTCACCCGTCAGAACACTCATGCCGTCGCTGAAATGCAAATCCAGCTTATCAATGAGAACGATATCCCGAATAGAAAGCGATGCCAGCATGGTAGTCTAGGAAACTCCGATTCCTTGAAAGGCTTAAAGGAGTTTCATATCCCCAAATGCCCTGCTAAGCCAGCTGCCTTTGTTCTCATGTGGCTCCAGACCGCCCTTTTTCAAAAGAGAAAACGCATCTTTGTACCACTGGCTCTGCGGGAAGTTGTGTCCCAGCACCGCTGCAGCTGTCTGTGCTTCGTTCGTCACACCAAGTGCGTAATAGCTTTCGGTCAGACGATAGAGCGCTTCTTCAACGTGACGGGTGGTCTGATAATTGCTCACCACAGTCTTGAAGCGGTTGATAGAGGCAAGGTAGTTACGGCGCGCCAGATAGTATCGGCCAACTTCCATTTCCTTACCAGCCAGCTGATCTTCCGTCGCGCGGATACGCTGACGAGCCTGCTTGGTGTATTCAGAATCTGGGTAACGCTGAACAACTTCACGCATTGCGTCCAATGCTTTGGCGGTCACAGCCTGGTCACGACCCACATCTGGGATCTGACGGAAGTAGGACTCACCAATAATGAAGAGCGCGTAGGCGGAATCATCGTTACCAGGATAAAGCGAGGTAAAGCGCTCAGCAGCGGAAATCGCTTCAGGATACTTACCCATTTTGAAGTTCAGGTAAGCAATATTGATCAGCGATTTACGCGCGAATTCGGAGTAAGGATAGATGCGGTCAAGCTCGTAGAACTTTTTCGCAGACGCTTGTACGTCGCCAGATGCACGAAGAGCCAAAGCCTCATTGAACATTACTTCCGCAGGAGTTTCATCCAGCGCAAGATCATCAACATCATCCTTGGTTGCACAGCCCGCAATAACGAGTGCCATCGCCAAAGAGGTATATCTAATCGCTCTTTTGAGGCGATTAGCCCCCAAAGCAGTCCCGGCAGCATCTGAACGCAGCAATGTTTCCGACTCCTATCGTGTTGGGATTCGGGTAAAATCCCTCCCAGTTCACGCTTCTATCTCAATGTTTGGATAACGTCACGTAGTACCACAGCATTTGCCTCGAATTTATGTCGGAATAGAGGCAAAAACCGTTGAATAACTATTTTAGCCTCAGGAGACGTTAGGGCCAAATGCTGCAGCCTGCAGTCCGCCAATCAACTCGGCATGACCTTTTTCGCGTGCATGACGATCTACCAGTGCAACATCAGCTTCGACAATTTCAAAAGCATCCGGGTTCTTGAAAAGCTCCACAAGGATGCAGTGATTCATACGGTGACCGCCTTTGTAAGAGCGGTACTCGCCCAAAATAGGCAGACCAGCAAGAGCAAGATCACCGATCGCATCAAGGCTTTTGTGACGTACGAATTCGTTTGCCCAACGGGTTCCTTCAGGGTTCAGAACGCGATCACCGTCAAGAGCGACGGAGTTCTCTAGGGAAGAGCCCATGGCAAAGCCAAGCTTCCAGAGCTTCTCAACATCCTGCACGCTACCAAAGGTACGGGCACGGGAAATTTCATCACGGAAGTAATCAGGTGTCAGGTCAAACTTGAGCTGCTGACAACCAATTTTCTCGTGATCGAAATCGATGGTGATGTCAAAACGGGTGCCGTCAAACGGGTTGAGTTCACACCACTGATCACCGGAAACGTAACGAACTTTTTCTTTGATGCGAATAAAGCGACGCTTTGTGCCGAGCGTTTTCAGGCCAACGCGGTCGATAGCTTCAACGAATGCTTCGGAGCTACCATCCATGATTGGCATCTCAGGTCCGTCAATGTAAGCGGTCACATTGTCAACGCCCATACCGCGCAGAGCAGCCATCAGGTGCTCAACGGTAGAGATGCCGCTGTCATGAGGATCACCAAGTACGGTGCACAAAGATGTTGCAGTGACTTCCTTCCAGTTTGCTTCCGTCTGCACGTAGCCACCCTTGGTGCTACGATGGAAAACAATGCCGGAGTTCGCGTCTGCTGGGTGAAGTGTAATGGAAGCTGGACCGCCAGAGTGAACCCCAATACCATTCAAGGTTACACTGTCCGCAAGCGTTGTCTGTTTTTCGACACGCATTCCCATATTGTTCCAGCCTTTATCATTCCGCTCCAGGTACATACTGAACCTCACGAGCCACTACTTTCGAATACCCTCTGCGGGTTGGCTGGAACATAGCTCTTGGAGCTTACCAAATAAAATAAAGCTTTATTACGGTTTGTAACGTCCTGAAAATTTTAGGTACATTTACCGACAATTCCATTTAAAAACGCAAAGCAGCAACCCGGAAAAATCCGGATTGCTGCTCGAGAGGCGCGAGTTCTGTTGATAATCAGGTGGCTTGGCGGCGCAGGAACGCCGGGATTTCCAACTGATCATCTTCGATCATTTGTGAGCGTGCAGGCGCGGGGCGTCCACCAGCGTCCAGAGTCCCGGCTGCACCGTGATTCTGAGGCTCGGTTGGACGAGGCGCTGCTGGCTGGCGTGGAGCCTCAGCAAACGCATCTGCCTGTACTGGCTCATGGTGCTCCATGTGCTCATCTTCACGGCGGCCAAGACCACCAGTCAGACGGCGCAGAAGACCCATTGGGCGACGCTCTTCTTCCATGTGATGCTCATCATGCTCTTCAACCTGCTGGGCCATAGTGGCTGGTGCTGGCTGAGGAGTTGCAGATGCCGGCTGTGGTGCAGGCGCTGCAGCAGGAGCATCCGTGCGCGCACGAATTTCACGCTGTGCAATTGGCGGAAAGTCTTCAACACGTGGCATACGTGTCTGAGGCTCTACCTTTTGTGCAACAGGTGGAATAAATGGCTCAGGAATATTGGTAGGCTCATCAAAAGCCTGCGTTGGTTCCTCAAGTGCATCATATTCATGCACAGGCTCATAACGACGAGACTGATAAGGAGAAATTTCCACTTCCGGGTCAGTTGCAACAGCAACCGGCTCAGAGTGCATAAGTGTTTCGGCTGCTGCGGAGCCCATCGCGCGCATCGCACGAACTGGGGTGGGTGCAGGAGCTACTTCTACCGGCGCAGCTACCGCTGGACTGGGCGTAGGCGTAGTAGCGCTCTGCAGACGCTCTGTGAGTTCAGCCATACGAACCTCTGCAGGAGAGATATCTTCACGCAGCTCTTTGTCGATGCCGGTGGCAACAACAGAAACGCGGATAATACCGTCCAGAGATTCATCGAAGGTCGCACCAAGAATGATGTTCGCTTCTGGGTCTACTTCCTCGCGGATACGAGTCGCAGCTTCATCAACTTCAAACAGCGTCAGGTCGTTACCACCAGTGATGGAGATAAGCAGACCGCGCGCGCCCTTCATGGAAGTCTCGTCAAGCAGCGGGTTCGCAATCGCAGCTTCAGCAGCCTGGATGGCACGCTGTTCGCCGGATGCTTCACCGGTACCCATCATCGCTTTACCCATGCCACGCATTATGGAGCGTACATCAGCAAAATCGAGGTTGATGAGACCTTCTTTGACCATCAGGTCAGTGACGTTCGCAACGCCGGAATACAGCACCTGATCAGCCATGGAGAAGGCGTCAGCAAAGGTGGTCTGTGCATTCGCAATGCGGAACAGATTCTGGTTTGGAATAACAATAAGAGTATCAACATTACGCTGTAACTCTTCGATGCCGGCTTCGGCAACACGCATACGTCTGGACCCTTCAAACTGGAAGGGTTTGGTAACCACACCGACGGTCAGTATACCTTGTTCACGCGCAGCTCGAGCAACAACTGGCGCAGCACCGGTACCGGTGCCACCACCCATACCCGCGGTGATAAACACCATATGCGAGCCGGACAGGTGATCGTTGATCTCGTCAATAACTTCTTCTGCAGCAGCTGCACCAACTTCAGGCTGGGAACCAGCGCCCAAACCTTCAGTTACAGCAACGCCCATCTGGATAACACGCTCAGCCTGGCAAAGTGCCAATGCTTGTGCATCCGTATTAGCAACAACAAAGTCACAGCCCTGAAGACCGCTCGTTACCATGTTATTTACGGCGTTTCCGCCACCGCCACCAACACCGAATACGGTGATCCTGGGCTTCAATTCCTGAATATCAGGCATTTTCAGGTTGATTGTCATATTAACCTCGCGACCCTAATAACATGCCCGAAGTCGGGCATGTCGTTCTTCCTCTCGTGCGTCCGCCGCATCTGGCGAAACTCGTGATAGTGGGGGTTATGCGATCCCCACTAGAAACTTTCTCTAATCCACTGACCAACCCGAGCCAGATAGCTCCCGCGCCCTTTAAGGCCGCGGCGTTGGTGCCGGGGTTCGAATTGCTCAATCTGCGCCACCTGCGGATAAATCAGCAGGCCCACAGCTGCCGAGAACGCCGGACCCTTGGCTTCCTCTGGCAAACCGGAAATACCCAGCGGACGCCCCAGACGCACACTGCGCCCAAGAATGCGTCGTGCCGTTTCAGAAAGGCCAGTCAACTGACTGCCCCCGCCTGTCAGCACAACACGTTTACCCACTCGGCCTGCAAAACCAGAAGCGACAATCCGGTCTCGCACCATCTCCAATATCTCTTCAACGCGCGGGCGAATAACCCGCGTCAGCATCGCCCGGGGGATCTGCGTTGGCAGATCGCCATCCGTATCCACGGGCGGCACCTGAATAAAATCACGGTCATCCACCACACTTGGCAGCGCAGACCCATGTAAAACTTTCAAACGCTCAGCAGCTTCCATCCGTGTGGAGAGCGCGCGCGCCACGTCCATGGTGACGTGATTACCGCCAACAGCCAGCGCATCCAGATGCACCATCTGACCATCAACAAAAATCGAAAGCGTGGTTGTGCCACCACCCATATCAATACAGGCAACACCCAGCTCAATCTCGTCTTCTACCAGCGTGGAAAGTCCTGCTGCATAAGGCGTCGCAACCAGTGACTCCACTTGCAGGTGTCCACGTTCGATACAAAGCTCCAGATTACGCACCGGCGGTACTTCTGCAGAAACCACCTGCATGTCCACGCCCAGCTTGCGGCCCATCATGCCGCGCGGATCACGAATGCCGCGGTTGCCATCCAGCCCGTAGGAGATCGGCAGCGCATGCATCACCGCCCGTCCCTCAGTCGCCGTATGGGTAGAACCCGCCGCCAGCACACGCTGAATATCGGCCTCAGTCACACCTTCAGTTCCAAGCGGCACAGTGGCGGAGAAGATCTCGCTCTGCAGACGACCACAGCTGACGGTCACCAGCAGCGTTTCCACCATCACACCAGCCATACGCTCGGCCTGATCAACAGCGCGGCGGATCGCCTGCTCAGCCTGATCCATGTCCACAACAACGCCGGACTTCATGCCTGCAGACGCCTGATACCCGTATCCCAGCACCTCAATGCCATGCGAACGGCCCGGCATCAGGTCTTCTTCATCACCAGGCACCAATTTCGCGATAATACAGCACACTTTCGTGGAGCCGACGTCCAGCACAGAAACCACAACAGATCTGCGGCTCGGCAAAGGCCGCATCCGCGGCAGAAAAATCACGTTCTTATTCGAGCTCATGTGTCCCTCCCGGAGTTGGAGGGCGTACCCCGTTGCTCGATGGTGGTTTTGCGGCGAATGGCGGCGTCATCCGAAAGACGCACCACAACGCGATCCTGCAAACGCAGGTCCACCGCGACGATATCGCGGGAGAGCAAACCACCTTGATCATCCAGCTTCTTAAGTTCCGCCAGCGCATCGCCAACATCAAATTCTGGCAGACGCACTGTAATTCCGTTTTCCAGGGCAAGATCCCAGCGTCGTTCGGAGCGCAGCTTTGCAGCGCGCACCCGGGCACGGATACCTGGGAAATTGTCCAGCTCGCTCATGATCTCACCAGCACGCAACTGCGCACCGTGATTGACCACGCGAAGCAAATTCGCATAACGGCCATCCACCTCATCGGTGATGACCTCGCCTTTTTTGGTGATGACAGACGTAATGTCCCCACGCTGCCAGAGCGCATAAGGCTCTTGCTCTTTGATCATCACACGCAGCGTACCGGGGTAGAACTTCTGGATGGCCGCATTCCGGATCCAGGCAATACCTTCCAGACGCTCTTTTGCGTCAGCCGCATCAAACAACATCAAAGAAGGGCGTTCGTGAAGTTCAAGCGCTTCCAGCACCTGAAACTCGGTAACACGCTGCAAACCTTCCATTTTGATCTCATTCACCGCGAAACCGACGGAGGATGTAACTGATTCGCTCACATTACGGGCGTGTCCACCCAGCGTAATGCCATAAGCAGCGGACAATGCAAGGAAGCCAAAAGCGCCCGCAGTTGGTGCCCAGGATGGGATAAGTGCAAAAAATCCAGTGACCCCCCAAGCGGGTCTCTGGTGCAAACGCGATACGCCACGACTTCTGAAGCGATAGCTCCAGATGCCTGTGCGTTCCCGCAATGCATCAAATTTTGCCTTTATCTTCCGCAACTTGCGTCCTCCACGATCCAACTCACCAATTCTTGAAAATCATGTCCGGCATGTGCCGCGATTTCCGGGAGCAGTGATGTTGGCGTCATGCCGGGTTGAGTGTTCACCTCAAGACAAATCAGTTCTCCTAGGCCACCGGGTCCTTCGTTAAAACGGAAGTCAGCGCGTGTAACGCCGCGACACCCCAGAGCCTGATGTGCCTTGAGACTTGATTTTTGTATTTCTTGGTAAACAGATGGTAAAATTTCCGCAGGAAGTATGTGTTGTGAACCGCCTGGGACGTATTTTGCATCATAATCGTAATAAGTGTGACCCAGCGGTACAATTTCTAGTACCCCTAACGCCACATCACCCATCACCGCGCACGTCAATTCGCGGCCTGGGATGTAACGCTCGACCATGAGCAAATCACCATACTGCCAATCTTCGCGTGTCAATTCCTGCGGAGGATACTCTTGCCCCTCCTTCACAATCAGCACACCGAAGGACGATCCTTCGTTGATTGGTTTGATCACATAAGGCGGTTCCATCACATGACGGCGCGCAGCATCAGCGCGGCTGGCCACAATGGCATTGGCAACCGGAACACCGGCAGCCTTCATCACGGCCTTCGCCTTTTCCTTATGCATGGCAAGCGCAGACGACATCACCCCGGAATGGGTGTAGGGAATATCGAGCACTTCCAGAATACCCTGAATAGCCCCGTCTTCGCCAAACGGCCCATGCAGCGCATTGAATGCCACGTCTGGTTTCAGTTCCTGAAGCACAGCAGAAATGTTGCGGTCAACATCCACACGCGTGATCTGATAACCAGCCGCTTCCAGAGCGTCCGCACAGTCTTTGCCTGAAGACAGAGAAACAGGCCGCTCAGCAACCCATCCACCCATCAAAACTGCAACATGCTTGGTCATCACAAAACCCAATCCTGATTTAAACGCCTAAAACAACACGTGAACGGAATTAGCCCGCTTTACCCAAAAACGGCTCAATCGCCGCTCCGTCCACAAACGCCCCAAGACGCTTGATTTCCCATTCCAGACGCGTCCCTGTCTTTGCCAGAGCATCCCGGCGAACAGTCTCGCCAAGCATTTCCAAATCGTGAGCGGTAGCGTCTGCAACGTTCAACATAAAGTTGCAGTGTAATTCCGACATTTTTGCGCCGCCGATCTGCAATCCACGACATCCAGCCGCATCAACCACCTTCCAGGCACTGTTGCCGTCAGGATTTTTGAAAGTGGAACCACCGGTTTTCTCGCGAATGGGCTGCGCTTTCTCACGATGAGCAACAACTTCAGCCATTTCCGCGCGGATCTCATCTTCACTCTGCGCAAAACCTTCAAACACCGCACTGGTAAAAATCAGGTCCTTAGAGGCAGAAGAATGACGATACGCATAGCCCATTTCCTCATTGGAAAGAGTGAGGATTTCGCCGGATCGTGTCACCGCATTAACGTTAACAACGCGGTCCTTTGTCTCTGTCCCATGAGCCCCTGCATTCATGCGCAAGGCGCCACCAACAGCACCCGGAATACCGGTGTAGAATGCAAATCCACCCGTGCCCGTCTTGGCCGCGTCTTCCGCCAGCTTCTTGTCAGGAACGCACGCCCCTGCCCGCAACTTATGGCCGCCAAGGTATTCAACCTGACCAAACCCGCGGATTGGCAGACGAATAACAACGCCTTCAATGCCACCATCACGCACCAGCAAGTTGGAACCAAGCCCAACCACAGTCACCGGCACATCCTCAGGCAGTGCTTTCATGAACACAGCCAGATCTGCCTCATCCGCAGGCTGGAACATCAACTGTGCAGGGCCACCCACACGGAACCATGTCACAGCAGAAAGCAGCTGGTTCGGAATAAGACGACCACGAATGTCTTCGACAGCATCACCAAGAAGCGGCAGGAGATCAGGGTAGCTTACAGTTTGGCTCATACAGTCTCTCCTTTAGGAGAGAGCGCTTCCAGCTCTACAGGCAACTTGTAAGCCCACTGGGTAATGTTCCCTGCACCAAGGCAAATCACCAGATCACCCGGCTCCGCCAGCTCCGCAATCTTACCAGCCAGCTCATCAGGACCGGCAATGCTGTGAACCGAACGGTGACCACCAGCACGCAGACCGGAAATCAGATCAACCTGACCAGCCCCTTCAATCGGCTGCTCACCAGCCGCAAACACAGGTGTAATCACAACCTTGTCTGCATCATTGAAGCAAGCACAGAAATCGTCAAACAGACTCTCCAAACGCGTAAAGCGGTGGGGCTGCATCACAGCAACCACCTTACCTTCAGCTGCCTCACGCGCCGCATGCAAGACGGACTTAATCTCTACCGGATGGTGCGCGTAGTCATCAAAGAACTCTACGTCGTTCCAGGAGCCAGTGTGCGTAAAGCGACGCTTCACTCCGCCAAAGCTTGCCAGCCCCTTGCGGATGTTCGCATCAGAAATACCGAGAGAATGCGCCAGAGCAATTGCAGCCGTCGCATTGGACACATTGTGCAGACCCGGCATTGGCAGCACCAGATCTTTCAGCTCAGTTACCTTGTCCCCGCGGCGATCATGAATGATCACGGTGAAGATGGACTTGCCACCCTTGGTGGAGACATCAGTAAAGCGAACATCTGACTGCGGGTTGGTGCCGTAAGTGATGATCCGGCGGTCTTCAATCTGGCCCACAAGGCTCTGCACCTCTGGGTGATCCAGACACATAACCGCAAAACCGTAAAACGGAACATTCTCAACGAACTGGGCGAACGCAGCACGGACACCATCAAAATCGCCGTAGTGATCAAGATGCTCAGGATCGATGTTGGTCACCACAGCAATATCAGCAGGAAGCTTGACGAATGTCCCGTCGGACTCGTCCGCTTCAACCACCATCCAGTCACCCTCACCCATGCGGGCATTGGTGCCGTAAGCGTTGATGATACCGCCATTGATAACAGTCGGGTCCATATGACCAGCATCCAGCAGCGCCGCAACCATGGAGGTTGTCGTCGTTTTACCGTGCGTGCCGCCAATGGCAATCGCCTGCTTGAAGCGCATCAGCTCCGCCAGCATTTCAGCGCGGCGCACAACAGGCATGTTGTTTTCGCGTGCAGCCTTCAGCTCAACATTGCTGCCTTTAATTGCGGAAGAGATGACACAAACATCAGCGCCCTCAAGGTTCTCGGCAGCATGACCCACCATGACCTTGATGCCCTTATCACGCAAACGCTGCACATTTGCATTCTCGGACATGTCAGAGCCCTGAACACGGTAGCCAAGATTATGCAGCACCTCGGCAATACCGCTCATGCCAATGCCGCCGATACCGACGAAGTGTACTCCCCCAATGTCTACTGGCATTTTCATGAGGCAATCTCTTTCTGTTCAGTTGCCGGTGCAGCACCAACAAGTGTTTCGGTCAGATCCGCGAGGCGCTGTACAGCTTCCGGCGCGCCCTGCGCCTGTGCTGCGTGTGCTGCCTGTGCAAGACGGCCCGGATTATCCATGAGTTCTTTCAGCTCACGGGCCAGTCGTTGCGGATCAAGTTTTTTTTGTGGGATCGGCCATGCACCGCCTGCCTCAGCAAGCACATTCGCATTCATGCCCTGATCGTTATCAAGAGCACCCGGTAAAGGCACTAAAATTGAAGGACGCCCAATCGCTGCCAGCTCGCATACAGTACCAGCACCGGAACGGCTGATAACCAAATGAGCCGCCGCAATGCGCTCAGGCAAATCAGTAAAGAAAGACGCCACCTGCGCGGCAACACCCATCTCGCGATAAGAGCTTTCAAGCCCCTCCAGATCTTCAGGTCGCGCCTGCTGCACAACGACCAGCTGCTCGCGATCTTCTGGTGCCATCAGCTTCAACGCAGCCGGCAAAATCTGAGAGAATACACGCGCTCCCTGCGAGCCACCAAACACCAGCAGATGAAAAGCGCCACCTTTTTCAGGTGCGTTATAAGTCTGACCACACACCGCAATCACATTGTCACGCAGTGGATTGCCGGTCATCGTCGCTTTAGCAGCCAGATCAGCAGGCAGCGTTTTTAGCGGAAAACTGGTCGCAACCGCAGTTGCGCCTTTGGCCAGCATCCGGTTCGCCCGGCCCATCACAGCATTGGCTTCATGCAAAATGGATGGAACGCTTAAGAGACGGCCAGCAAACATTGGCGGAAAGGTCGGATATCCGCCAAAGCCAACAATCGCAGCAGGTTTAGCAGCGCGGATTGCTTTCATGGCCTGCAACGTACCCAAACCAAGCTTGATCGCCGTTTTGGCGAGAGAAATCGGGTTCTTGCCGCGAATGGTATCGCTCTTGACCAGATGCACGTTATCTGCCGGAAACGCGCTGCCATACTTGTCTGCGCGACTGTCCGTGATCAGCTCAACACCATACCCACGGCGCTTCAGCTCACAGGCCAGCGCTTGTGCAGGAAACAGGTGGCCACCCGTTCCTCCAGCAGTGAGCATAATCTTTGGCTTCATTTCACTCTCCGACACAGGCAAAACTCTTTTAGGCAGGCTGCACAGGGGCAGCACGGGTAACGGTAATAATCGGGTTCTTACGCGGTTGCGGGCGTTTCCGCGTCAGCGCCAGCACAAAACCCATCGTCAGGGAAATCGCCATCAACGACGACACACCTGATGAGATCAACGGAAGGGTCATTCCCTTCGCAGGCATTAGATTGAGGTTCACCGCCATGTTGATGGTGCTTTGCAGGCCAAACATGACGATAAGACCGGAAGACGCCAGACGGCCAAACGGATCCTGATCCTGTGTTGCCATGTAAAGACCACGCAGCACAACGAATGCAAAAACGGTCACCAGCACCACACAAACGATGATGCCGTATTCTTCCGCAGCCACCGCAAAAATGAAGTCCGTATGGCTATCGGGCAAAATTCGTTTCACCGTACCTTCACCCACACCGCGGCCTAGCCACCCCCCGGCAATGAAGGAGTCGATCGCTTTATCGATCTGGTAAGTGTCACCGGAAGACGGATCCAGAAAACGCATGATGCGCCCGCGAACGTGCGGCAGATACGTAAAGCCCGCAGCAACGCCAAGAATGCCCATGATCCCAAGCGGCACAATCGCCAGCCAGGACAACCCGTTCAGGAAGAACAGCGCAAACAGCACAATGGTCAGCAGCATGGTCTGCCCAAAGTCAGGCTGCGCCACCAGCATGGCGGCCACAATGCCGAACAGAAGAATGGAGATCAGCTGCCCCGGAATGTCCTGGGCTTTACGCCCCTCAGACAACAGAAACGCAATGATTACCACCAGCACTGGCTTGATAAACTCTGACGGCTGAATGGAAATACCAAACAAGCTCACCCAGCGCCGCGCGCCTTTAATGTCAGACCCGAAAAACAGCGTGCCCAACAACAGCACCAGCATCACGCAGAACACCACCAGTGCCACCCGGCGGATATAGCGCGGGGAAAGCGCAGAAACGCCCAGCATCACGGCAGCGCTTGGAATAAGGAAAAGCGCCTGCTTCTTCACGAAGTAAAAGCTCTCGAGCCCAAGGCGTTCAGCAACAGGAGGGCTCGCGGCAAGAGACAACACCAGACCGGACACCATCAGCGTGAAGATGCCGATCAGCATGTAACGGTCAATCGTCCAGAGCCATTCTGCAAATGCACTGCGATCCGTACGTGATACCATCAGCGTGCTCCCTCACCTTTCAGCATTTTGGCAGCAGCAACAGCCGCGCTCACAAATGCATCCCCGCGAACTTCAAAGCTCTTGAACTGGTCAAACGAGGCACAGGCCGGAGACAGCAAAACCACCGCCTCACTGCTCTGATCCCGTGCAGCATCTTGTGCCGCCGCCTCAACAGCCAGCTCCAGAGAGCCAAACTTGTGCGCCTCAACAGCACCGGCAAGCTCTTGCTCAAACTCTTCCGCCGCTTCCCCAATCAGATAAGCCTTCACGACTTTCGGGAAGTAGGCTTTAAGCGAAGAGATCCCGCCCGCTTTGGGACGACCACCAGCAATCCAGTAAATCCGGTCAAACGCTGCCAACCCATGGGCAGCAGCTTCCGCATTGGTTGCCTTGCTGTCATTCACAAACAAAACCTTGCCTGCTTCAGCAACCAGCATCAAACGATGCGCAAGACCCGGGAAGGTCGCAAGCGCCCCCGCAATCTCGTCAAGCTCCAGCCCAAGCGCAGCACAAACCGCAACAGCGGCAGAAGCATTTTGTCCGTTGTGAGAGCCACGCAAAGTGTTGGAGGAGGACAGGTCAGCCACAACCACCTGCTCTTCATCAAAAACCTCAAAGACCTTGCCGTCTTCAGCATAAACGCCAAACTCGACAGGCCCCAGACAAGAGATCAGCTCAACCGGCTCACCGCTTTCTGCCCGGCGCTGAGCAATGGCAGCGCTGTACTCATCGTCCACGCCGACAACAGCCAAACGCGCCGCTTTAACAATCCGCTCTTTGATGGACGCATAATTCTCCATGTTCCCATGCCGGTCCAGATGGTCCGGCGACAGGTTCATCATCACCCCGATATCCGGCACAAGACTTGGGGCAAGATCGATCTGGTAGGAGGAGACCTCAACCACATAGACGCGATCCTCGGAAAACTCTTCAAGGTCCAGAACCGGACGGCCAATATTGCCCCCCATCTGAACATCCATGCCGCATTCTTTAAGCACATGCGAGATCAGCGCAGTCGTGGTGGATTTACCGTTGGTACCAGTAATGGCAACAAACGGTGCCTCCGGACAAACCGCTTCCCGCTCATTCACAAAAAGCTCCACATCCCCAATCACCGGAATACCAGCTTGTCTCGCCCGCGCCACACTCCAGTGCGGTGTCGGATGCGTCAGCGGAACACCCGGCGCAACAACCAGCGCTGCGTAGCGGGACATATCCGCATCACGCAGGTCAATGGCAGCAAGCCCGTATTCTTCAGCCGTGGCAACACTGGCCTCATTATCGTCCCACACATCAACCCGAGCCCCGCCAGCCTCAAGCGCACGCGCAGTCACGAGCCCGGACCCTCCGAGCCCGAACAATGCGACTTCTTTGCCTGCAAGATGACGGATAGGGATCATGTGTCGAACCTCCTAGCGCAGCTTCAGTGTGGCAAGACCAACAAGGGCCAGCACAACAGCAATGATCCAGAAACGAATAACCACCTGGCTCTCAGTCCAGCCCAGGTGCTCAAAGTGGTGGTGAATTGGCGCCATGCGGAACACACGCTTGCCAGTCAGCTTGAACGACGCCACCTGCACAATCACAGAAACCGCTTCCAGCACAAACAGACCACCGATGATCGCCAGAACAATCTCGTGCTTGGTCGCAACAGCAATCGCCCCCAGCATACCGCCCAGAGCAAGAGAGCCTGTGTCACCCATAAAAATCGCAGCAGGTGGAGCGTTGAACCATAAGAACCCAAGCCCAGCCCCAATCACCGCACCACACACAACAGCAAGCTCACCAGTGCCCGCCACATGGTGGATCTGCAGATAGCTGGAGAACACAGCATTACCAGTCAGGTATGCGACCAGACCAAACGCGGCAGCAGCAATCATCACCGGCACAATTGCAAGACCATCCAGACCATCAGTCAGGTTCACCGCATTGCCCGCGCCAACAACAACAAAGGCAGCGAATGGGATGAAGAACAGACCAAGGTTCAGCGTCAGCTCTTTAAAGAACGGAAAACCGATGCTGGTGGAAAATGGCTCGGCATCCAGAAGCGTCACCGCAAAAGCCGCAAGACCCGCAATCAGGAACTCAAGACCCAAACGCGCTTTACCGCCAAAGCCTTTGTGCGAAGACTTGGTGACTTTCAGATAGTCATCATAAAAACCAATGAGGCCAAAACCGACAGTCACACCCAGAACAATCCAGGTGTAGGGATTGCGAAGGTCAGCCCACAACAGCGTCGCAACAATCATCCCGGAAAGGATCATCAGGCCGCCCATGGTAGGCGTACCCTTTTTTGTCAGCAGATGGCTCGCAGGCCCGTCTTCACGAATTGGCTGTCCATGTCCCTGACGCGAACGCAGCGCATCAATGATGCGTGGGCCAAACAGGAACACAAACAACAAAGCAGTCATAATCGCGCCGCCGGTACGGAACGTAATGTATTTAAAAACATTCAGCGCAGACAGGGAAGGATAAACCTCTGAAAGCTCCGCCAGCAAATATAGCATTTAGTCAACCTCAGGACTTACCGGTTGCAGCCGGTTCAGGAAAACGTTTCTTCAAGGCATCCACAAGTGGACCCATACGGGTTCCAAGGGAGCCCTTTACCATCACGATGTCGTTGGGACGCACTTCCGACAACAGGTCTTTTTCCAGTTTGTCGGAGGTCTCTGAATAGGCGCCTCTGGTCTGTGCAGGCAACAGGTCCCAGAGCACCTTCATGTGAGTACCCACACAATAAACCACGTCGATCTTTGCGCGCTCCAGTTCACGCGCAAGGTCTGCGTGCAACTTGTCGGAATCTGCACCTAATTCGAGCATATCTCCCAATACGGCGATGCGACGGCCATTCTTCGCAACGGGCAGACCAGCCACCAGATTGATCGCAGCGCGCATACTCGCCGGATTGGCATTATAGCTCTCGTCAACAAGCAACGCCGTGCCACCATTCACATCAAGAACGGTCTGCGCACCGCGCCCTTTCGGTGCAGACATTTCTGCAAGAGCCAGACCAGCAAACGCCAGATTGGCTCCCAGCTCCATAACCCCAGTCAGCACGCCCAATGAGTTGATCACATGGTGTGCGCCCGGAGCGCCGATCTTGTAGGAAATCTCCTGCCCAAGAATATTGGCATTCAGACAAGAACAATCAGGGTTTGCAGCCACTTTTTTGGCAATGGACTGAGCGCCCGGCTGCATGCCAAAGCTAACAATGTTCCGCACCCCGGCCACAGCTGCCAGATAACGAAGCAAGTCATACTGGCGGTTATCCCGGTTCAGGATCGCCACACCACCCTTTTCGATGCCAGTGAAGATCTCAGCCTTCGCACGCGCGATATCTTCAACGGAGTTAAAGGCTTCCAGATGCACCGGCTCCACAGTGGTCACGATTGCCACATGCGGACGAACCATTTTCACCAGTGGCGTGATCTCACCACGGTGGTTCATGCCAATCTCGAAAATACCAAACTCAGTATCAGCATGCATACGCGCCAATGTCAGCGGTACACCCCAATGGTTGTTGAAGCTCGCCACAGGTGCATGGGTGATACCGGACTTGGACAGGCAGAGACGCAAAGCTTCTTTCGTGCCTGTCTTTCCAACAGAACCAGTAACCGCGATGATCCGCGCTTTCGAGCGCGCGCGCGCAGCCACACCAAGGCGCTCCAACGCTTGAAGCACATCATCAACAGCCACATAGCGGCCACCTTCCGGCAGCTCAGCAAGCTTGTCACGCGCAACAACAGCCACAGCAGCACCGGCCTCAACAGCTGTTCCTGCGAACGCATGACCGTCAAAGTTCTCGCCCTTGATCGCGAAGAAGGCTTCACCGGGTTGGATCACCCGGCTATCAATGGAGATTCCGGTTATGTCATCACTCAGATCACCGTAAACATCCCCATCTACTGCCTCCAGAAAATCGTTAAGCAGCCACAGCGGCCCACGGTCTAATTCAGGCAGTTCAATCATTTGCCGCTCATATTCCGGCTTAATGTCCGGGTCCAATAGGTTGATATGGGGGACGATAGTCCACTCAGGCTTGTCTATCGCTGACTTGAGCTTTGGTTTTTCTTCGGTTTTACGCTCAAAAGCAGCGGTCTCAGCCGTCTCAGCAGGTTCCTCAGAAGCAGGTAACCCACCTATTGCTTCTGTACCGTCCTGCTCATCGGGTTGAGTGGACTGCGATACATCTTCCGTGACCTCCGGAGCAACCTCTTCGAGACCTTCATCCGCAAGAAATGCATCCGCATCTGCGTTTGGCACATCATCCGGCTCAACAGCACTCTCTGCAGCGACTTCAGGTTTCTCTTCGGCTTCGGCTTCGGCTTCGGCTTCGGCTTCGGCTTCGATAGCCGCTAGATCACCCAGCAGCTCGTCTTCAAGTGCATCTGGTGTATCTTCCGCAACATTGGGGAAGCCATCCTTGCCAAAATCAGGATCATGGCTTTCAACATCAGCCAGTTCCGCATCTGCAAGATCATCAGCGCCCAGAACATCTTCTTCCAGCGCTAGCCAGTCTTCTTCCTCTTGATCACGTGCATCATCACGATTTTCCGGCAGAGTATCTTCCAGCTCCTCAACACCAGCCTGCACCGCAGCCAACAGATCATCATCATCCAGCGCTTCTGCAGCTGCCAGCTCATCACCTTCGTCAGCCAGCAGGTCCATCTCATCCAGATCAAGAGAGATCTCAGGCAGATCACTCTCAGCAACAGGAGGCCCACCATTTTCAGCAGAAGCTTCTGCAAGCGCTTTCTGGATTTCTTCATGGTCGGAGAAAGGCAGAACTTCCGTTCCAACAATCTGCCCTGTTTCATGCCCCTTACCGGCCACACAAAGCACATCGCCTTCTTGCAGCATCTTCACCGCCTGGCGGATGGCAAGTGCACGATCCCCAATCTCAAGGGCCGCAGGACAAGCAGCAACAATCTCTTCGCGAATTTTATCAGGATCTTCCGTGCGCGGATTATCATCAGTCACAATGGAAACATCAGCAAGACGAGCAGAAATCTCGCCCATCAACGGACGTTTACCCGCATCCCGATCACCGCCACACCCCAGCACACTGATCAGGCGACCAGCCGCAAATGGGCGCAAGGCTGCAAGCACATTCTCCAGCGCTTCCGGCTTATGAGCATAATCAACAAACACCAGAGCGCCGTTTTCACGTGTACCTACATGCTCAATCCGGCCCGGTGCACCACGCAGCACAGTCAGCGCTTCAAGAACAGTTTGAAGCTCCACACCAGCAGAAATAGCCAGCCCCGCAGCAATCAGGGCATTGCTCACCTGAAAATCACCTGCCAACGGCAAGGCGACAGAGAACACACCCTCAGCCGTTTCCAGCTCAAGAACCTGACTGAAGCCCTCTGGCTGAACGCTAAGCACTTTCAGATCATCGCCAAAAACACCAGTCGTAAACGTCTTGAGGCCGCGCTCTTCCGCAATCGCCAGAACTCGGTCAGCAAATTGCGTTTCCGGATCAACAACAACCACACCATCATCCGGCAAAAGATCGCGGAACAAACGCAATTTTGCCTGAAGGTAGTCTTCCACCGTTGGGTGGTAGTCCATGTGGTCTCGGCCAAGGTTGGTAAAGCCAGCTGCAACAATGTGCACGCCATCAAGACGATGCTGGTCCAACCCGTGACTGGACGCTTCCAAGGCCGCATGGGTGATCCCATCCTCTGCCAGACGTTTAAGGTCTTCATGCAAAGACGCAGGGTCAGGTGTGGTCAAGCCACCATAGCTCTGCCCTGTCGATGTGACAGTACCAATGGTTCCAAGACTAGCAGAAACCAGCCCGGCATATTCAAAGATCTGACGCACGAAAACAGCAACAGACGTTTTGCCCGCAGTGCCTGTCACAGCAACCATCTTCTCAGGCTGTTTGCCAGAGAAAGCAGCCGCCATCAAAGCAAGCTCCCGGCGCGCATCTTGTGCAGCGACCAGCGGAACCTGTTTGGCTTGCTTGCGGATATCATCAGAAATTCTGTCCGCATCAATCAAAATGGCAGCAGCACCAGCGTCTACGGCCTGCTCAATAAACTTCGCACCATCAACTTTCGCGCCCTTGAGAGCAGCAAAAACAAAACCGGGCTCCACTGCTCGACTATCAGCAGTAAGCCCCGAAATATTAAGAGTATCAACCCCGTCTGGCCCATCGCCCTCGGCGGAGATTATCTCTTGTTTTGTAAGGTCTTTAAGCAACATAGCGTCGATATGTCCGGCCTATGAGACATGAATGTGGCAAACCAGATTTGGAGAACAGTTGTCTTCATATTTCCCCAAAATCTCCGTGTATTGCCTCATTCAATTCTCCTGTTTAGTTCCGGTTCTGATAGGAAACCGGAATTGTTTCTGCGTCATCTGCGAAATCAGGCACTACGCCGAGCATTGGTGCAATTCTGCGGATAACAGATGCAGTGGTTGGCACAGCATTCCACCCTGCGGTGGAATAACGTTGCCCCTCCACTTTTTGCGGCTCATCCAAAACAATCAAAACGAGATACTCAGGATTGGACATCGGGAACGCCGACATAAAGGAGTTCAGATAAACACCTTCAGCATAACGGCCATTCACAACCTTCTGCGCTGTTCCAGTCTTACCGCCAACATCATAACCCGGCACAGCGGCACGCCGCCCGGATCCACGCAGGACATTTTCACGGTTGAGATACCGAAGGATCTCGCTGGTTTCTGGTTTCAGAACCTGTTGAGCAAGCTTGTCAGCGTCTTCCTCACTGCGAGGTAGGAACGTTGGTTCAAGATACTTGCCGCCATTGACCAGAGTTGCACCCGCAACAGCCATCTGCAGCGGCGTTACACCCAAACCATGACCAAAAGAGATCGTCATTGCAGCAAGGTCATTCCACTTCGGTGGAAGCAAAGGCCGCGCAACGCCAGGAATCTCGGTCGTCATTTTCTGGGTCAGACCAACCTTCTTCAGGAATGCCTTTTGCTCCTCAATGCCAGCTTTCTGCATGACTTTGATGGTGCCGATATTGGAGGAGTAAATGAAAACTTCAGGCACGGACAGAACACGGCGCTTCCCATGGAAGTCATCGATCTTCTGACCTGCAACACGGATAGGCTTGGTAGCGTCAAAGCCGTCTTCCAGCTTCACCTTGCCGCTATCCAGCGCCATCGCAATGGTAATGCCTTTAAAGATGGAGCCCATCTCGAACACACCACCAGTCACCCGGTTCATGCGTGCTTTTTCAAGCGCCTGCTGACGATTGTTTGGATCAAAGTCCGGCAGCGACGTCATGGCGATCACTTCACCGGTGTCCGCTTTCAGCACCACACCCATGGCCGCTTTGGCCTTGTAGTATTCCATGGAACGGCGTAGCTCATCACGCACCGCATGCTGAACCCGCAGATCAACCGAAAGCTTGACAGGCTCCATGGTCCGATCCTGCGTAAAGCCAAGATCCTGCAGATCCTTCAGCCATGCCTGATCGACATACTTCTCCATGCCAGAGAGGCCTTGATTGTCGACATTCACAGTTCCAAGAATGTGACTGACCGTCTGACCACCCGGATAAAACCGCTTATTGCTCTCACGGAAGCCAACACCCGGCAGACCCAGCGCATGAATGGCCTGTCGCTGCTCAACGGAGATCTCGCGCTTGAGCCACGTAAACAGCGCATTGCTCTCAAGACGCTTCTTGATGGATGGCGTATCCAGCTCCGGCAGAACTGAGATCAGCCCGTCAAAGACTTCATCTGTATCAGGGATCTTGCGCGGCTCAGCATAAAGCGCAGCACTCTTGATATCGGTCGCGAGGATTTCACCATTGCGGTCAACAATATCAGGGCGCGCCTGAGCAACAGAACTCTGCGCAGCAAGGAACCGCTCAGCAGGGTCCCCATCCTGCAAACCAAGCAGGATCAGACGACCGGCAATAGCCCCGTACACAAACACAAAAATAGTCATCGCAAAGAAAATGCGCGAGCGTCCCGGACCACGAAGCCGGATCGCACTTGTGCCATGCTTTTGGTTCACATTAGACCGCCGCAAAAAGGAGCTGTCAGCTTTCCTGGCCACGAGCCCCTCCCTTACTGTACGGATGTAACGCGACTGGCGTAACCGCTCATCGCATCAGCAGAGACTGGCTCCATCAGAACAGGTCTAACCGGCAACGCCTTCAGTGTCGTGATCTGTTCCGCACGCAGTGGCTCAAGCTTCAAAATATCGTTGTAACGATCAACGATACCCTGCAAACGCCCCGGCTGATTAAGCACACTCCACTGGGCTTTGTAGTAACGGATATCGTCTTTTTCCTTGGCAATCTCAGCAGAAAGCTGACGCACCTGATCGGCAAGGTTTTCGTTAGACATCTTGATGTCGTAAACGAGCGCAGCACCAATAACCACCGCAACAATAAAGAACAGATTTACGAAGCGCAGCATAGCTTAGCCTCCTAGACCGTAGAATGAAGCAAGGCGCGGAACGCCTGCCGCATGAATATCTAACTCCCGTGAAGGCGTATCCAACCGCCGTCCAGCTCTCAAACGAGCAGAACGTGCGCGAGGATTATCAGTAATCTCCTCAACGCTTGCATCCTGATTGCCCTTCACGATAAATTCAAAAGTCGGAGGAGGAATATCCATCTCCGGCATATGGCGGGATCCGCCACCGCGGGTCTTGCAGCGATCCGCAAGGAACCGCTTTACAATACGATCTTCCAGACTATGGAACGTCACAACAACCAGACGCCCACCCGGACGCAAAATCCGCTCAGCAGCAGCAAGAGCCCCAGCCGCTTGATGCAACTCGCCATTCACATAGATTCGCAGCGCCTGAAAGGTCCGCGTTGCCGGATGAATGCTGGCCTTTTTCGGATTACGCTTCACCACCTTCTCGATAACGCGAGCAAGCTCAAGCGTCGTCTCAAAAGGCTTCTCTTCACGCGCCTGACAAATGGCATGGGAAACACTGGAAGCACGCTTTTCTTCGCCAAGCATCCCAATGATGCGCGTCAAGTGCTGACGCTCCATGGTATTCACCACATCCGCCGCACTTGGACCATCCTGCTCCATGCGCATATCCAGCGGTCCATCGAACCGGAACGAGAAACCGCGCTCCGCCTGATCCAACTGCATGGAAGACACGCCAAGATCCATCACCACGCCGTCAACAGCATCATAGCCAAGCGTGCGTGCATGGTCTTCAAGATCAACAAACTGACCGTGCACCAGCTGCAAGCGTCCATCGGACTCTTGTTCCAGAACGCGACCATCACGGATCGCATCTGGATCCCGATCAACGCCAATCACACTGGCTCCAGCCTCAAGAAAAGCCCTTGAGTAACCACCGGCACCGAACGTGCCGTCAATAATCACATCACCCGGCGCGGGGGCCATTGCCTCCCGCACCCGTTCCAGAAGGACTGGAATGTGACGCGCTGGTCCGCCAGCGATACCGGATTTGTCTCCGTCGCCGCCCGTCATCATAGTGCCCCTCCGGCTGCTGTCCCCGGCGCACCGCCGGAAGACAATACTGCAAGCGCCCGCTTCATAGCCTCGTCGCGGTGCTTGGAGAACCTTGTCGGTTCCCAAATCTGAAACTTAAACCCCTGCCCAACAAACGTGACTTCGCCATCAATGCCGGTGTGGTTGCGGATCATCTCAGAAAGAACAATCCGGCCATCCCGATCAATTTTCAGGGTTTCACTTGCGCCGTAAAGCGCCGTGGACAGAGCGTCGTACTCCATTGAGAGCGTTGAAAACGCATCAAGTCGTTTCTGGATTTCCGCTGTAAGTCCGTTACCGCCCGCATCAACCGCCTCCTGAAAAGGAGATGGGAAACAGTAGAGTCCCTCAAAGCCGTCTTTCGCCAACGCCGCACGAAAGGGTGCAGGGATCGATACACGACCCTTTGCATCCACCCGATTGGTGAAGTGCGAAACAAAACCAGCCATTGGTCCCCTCTTTAATGAGCCAGATCTTCTTGATCTGTCAGCGGCACATCAAACAACTCTCCACTCCTTGGAGAGCCAGCGCTCAAATCAGGCAAAAACAACAAGATTACTGAAGTACAAACCGGAATATCCCGGGAGCCTATGGGATACCATGGGATAGCATGGGACGTCAATGAACCCACCAGCCCAAACCGAAAAGAATGCCCCTTAACATCTGCTAGTTATCACCAATTATGGTAAACGAAGTATTGATAGGAGTTTACGCAGGGATTTCTGTGAGTTACACGCATCCAAAATACGATTACAACCAGAAGTACTCACAGTTTTTACAGAGGTCGAAGAAAGAATTTCGCCGATTGGCTCTAGTGATTTTAACCTATTAGCCTTGGCTAAGCCCCGTTTTTCCCATGCTGGACCATGAAATTCCATACCCATTCTGAGGACGGTGGGGCAGTTTCCCATACCTACCCACGACTGTCCTGAGTCGATAACTTCTGCCAGAAAGACACGTCACGCACCACGATCACAATTGGTTTTGTTGGTTATTTTGATCGCTCAAACAAAGGAGGCCGGCAGCCCTGCCGACCTCAAATCTCATAAGAAGAAGCAAACAGAGCCGTTATCTGGCGAGACCAAGCCTAACCAGATAATCTGCGCCCTTGCGCAAAGTGGTCTCATCCATGATCTCAAGGATCAGGCGTGGGTTGCTCTTCAGTTTTGCCAGTTCTGCAAACAGTGGCTCCCACGGAATAGAACCCTCACCCGGATTCCAGTGGCGGTCAGCATGGCCATCAATGTCCTGAATGTGCACATGCTGCAAAGCATCACCAGCTGACTTGATGAAGTAATCAACCGGCGGTGCGCCATAACAGGAGTGCATGTAGTGAGCGTGCCCAGTATCAATCGAAAGCGCCAGAGCTTCACTCTCAAAACTCTTCAGGATCTCCAACCGGTAGGACGGGTCCAGATCTTCGATGTTCTCCAACACGATGACACAGCCCATGTCCTCCGCCTTGGCAACAACATCCTTCAGGTTCGCATGGATCATTTCCAGCTTCATCTGACGACCATTGTCATAAAGATCGAGGTTGTTGTGATCCCAGATCGTGTAAGGACTGTGCAGCACCATCTGGTCTGCACCCATTTTATCGCACAACTCAATACCTTGATCCAGACGCTTACGAACAGCCTGCTGAAACAACGGATCAGCCGCAGAAAGGTCCAGGTTCCAGAATGGACCATGCAGACCGAGGCGCCCCTCATGTCCATCCAGAAGCTTCTTTGCGTCTGCGACCAGGTCATCACACCCATTGTCCAGCAAGTTCCAATTATAGAAATCCTGCAGCTCAAGATCCCGAGGCAGCTCCAGCAACCATTCACGATGTTGGGGAAGATGTTTGACGCACATTGCTGCGCCTAAAACCGGCAAATCACTCATGCGGCTATTCCAAGATAAGGCCTCAAAAGGCACTGCTTTCAGTTATGCCTTTGCTCTTACATGTCTTGCATGTCAAAGGCATTACATCGCCTAAAGCTGCTTACCTTATTCCGGCTCGCTCTCACTGCTTTAAGCGCTCATCCCGCCGCATATATTTTGCGGCAATCAGAGCACCATGACAGTTTCGTTTTGCACGGTCTACGTACTATTCCAGAGCGATCGAGAGCATCAACAAAAAATGCGCATAACACGTCTAAAAACTGACGCTCTCGTAAGCCCGTTACACTCAGTTTTCCATCCGCACAAACGCCGTTGCCGCCTTACGAACCGAGCGCCAGATAAAGACGAGTAAGCCGATAAGCGCCATGCAGGTCAGCGCAGTAGCCACAATCCGAAACGTCCCGGCAAATCCAACCGCAGCAATCAAAGGAATGCTGACAAAAACAGAGAGGAACTGGCCAAGGAAAACAGAGGAAGTCAGAACCCCACCTGCCATACCACGCCGTGAGCTCGGAGCCACCTGAAGCGCAATCGCTGGAAAGTTCGGCATCGCAAGCGCGTACCCGGCACCCATCGCAGCGGTCCCCAGGAACACGCTCCAGGTTTGCTGAAGGGTCAGCAACATCAGCCCTATCGCCATAAATCCGTAGGCCAGCGTAAATGCCCCACTGTAACCAACACGCGCTTTAATCCGCCCGTAAAGCAGAGCTGCCGTGCCACCAGTCAACATCAATGCACCCAGCGCAGCACCTGTCATAGTCGCACTGTCATAACCATGAGCATCCAGAAAGAACGGCAGCTGTGTCGGCATGAGGAAGAAGATCATATTAGTCAGCATTTGCAGTAAAGCCAATGCCGCCAGCAGCCAGACCCAAGCCGGAGATCCGTCGTCTTCTGCACTTGCAGCCTTCTTTGCAGCAGCAGAGTGCTTCACCGGTTCGCTGATATAACGCCACAAGAACGGCACCATGAGCAACGCAAGCCCATAAATCGCAAACGGCAAACGCGGAGAAGTAACAGCCAGCAAGCCAGCCATTGAGATAAAGAGAAAACCGCCAAAGTTACGAGCCGACGTCTGTAGCCCCATCAGAGAGCTGCGCTGGTTACCGACAAAGTAGTCACCGATCAAAGCTGTTTGCGCCGTCATCACCATGGCAACTGCAATGCCAAGACCCAATCGGCTCATCAATATACTCGTCAGGTCCGGCAGGATCATGCCAGCACTTCCCATCACAGCAAACAGCAGGACACCTGTAAGCAACAGTGCCCGCCGACCATAGCGATCTGCGATCACTCCAGCCAGCGGGGCACAGATAACAACAGTCAGCGAAGGCGTTGAGACCAGAAGCCGGGACAACCAAAGAACATTTGGATCATCCCGGAACATCTCCTCCAATCCAGCAAGAGCAGGACTGATCGTTGCGTTCGCCATGACCGTTAAAGTAGCCGCCATTAAAAGAGCAATCGCTCTGGGGTCTTTCCAGACCTGTTGTTCGGGCTCCACGTGCACTTGTTTCATTTGCTTATCCTCTTGCAAAATTACCCTGTTGAGATCAGGATACGACTTCAAGTCAACTTGAGGTCAAGTATGAAACTGCTGGATATTGGAGAGATCACCGAACGCTCAGGCGTAAAGCCCTCCACACTGCGATATTATGAGGAAGTCGGGCTCATTCAGTCCATAACGCGGCACGGTCTCCGACGTCAGTACGAGCCGCAAATCTTGACGAAACTCTCTCTGATCACACTCGCCAAGGCAGGTGGATTTTCACTGACAGAGATTGCAGGCATGTTTTCTGAAAAAGGACAGCTCCAGATCCCGCGAGAGCAGATCCGTGAACGTGCCGATCTGATTGATGAGCAAATCAAGGAACTCACAGCTCTGCGCGATGTCCTGCACCACGTGGCCGACTGCCCTGCTCCAAGCCATATGGAATGCCCCTCCTTTCAACGCATGCTCAAGGCATCAGACAGAAGGAAACCAGCAAAGAAAAAACCGCCGACCAAGTAGCCGGCAGTTTCATATTCTCATGAAGCGGTTTTTAGGAGCCTCTTACTTCGCAGCGCGCTCAACAAGCTTAAGGCACACCTGCGTCGCACATGCCATGTCCTGCACGCTGATCCATTCCAGCGGCCCATGGATTTCCTGCATGCCGGTGAAGATGTTCGGACAGGATGTCCCCTTCTCCGTCAGCACAGACCCATCGGTTCCGCCACGGATCGGCTTGGCAGATACACTCAAGCCCATGTCCTCATAAGCTGCCTTAGCAAGCTCAACTGGGGTCATATCATCACGCAGCCAATGGTGCATGTTGCGATACTGTTCTTTGACCTCACAAGAGATGGAAGCACGCGGCTCAGTAGCCTGAACTGCAGCACATACCTGCTCCAGCAGATCAGCTTTCGCTTCCAGACCTTCCAGCTCAAAATCACGCAGCACAAAATGCAGCTCTGCTTCAGCTGCATTCCCCACCATGTCGGCAATAAAGATAAAGCCATCACGACCATCAGTGGTCTCAGGTGTCATCGTCGCATGCGGTAGCATGGTGATGATCTTGCCTGCCAGATGCAACGCATTGACCAGCTTATCCTTCGCATAACCAGGATGCACAGAAACACCAGTGATCTTTACCGTCGCACCATCAGCACAGAAGTTCTCATAGTTCAGCTCGCCCACTTTGCCGCCATCCAGCGTGTAAGCAAAATCCGCACCCAGAGCACCTGGCAACTTGTCATGCACACCGCGCCCGATTTCTTCATCCGGCGTAAACGCAATGCGCAGCTTGCCATGAGGGATCTGAGGGTTCGCCAGCAAATGACGCGCAAGGCACATGATGATCGCAACACCGGCCTTGTCATCCGCACCCAGCAACGTGCTTCCACTGGCGGTGATAATGTCATCACCGATTTTCTCACCAAGATAACGCGAGTTTTCAGGAGACAGGGACAACTCAGAGGCATCCGGGAAGGAAATTGCAGAACCATCATAAGCACGATGAACGCGTGGCTTCACACCCTCAGCATGGTAGGCTGGGGCGGTGTCCACGTGCGCCAGCAGGCCAATCACGGGCGCATCAGTCTCGACAGTTGCAGGAATAGTGGCAAGAACAACGCCGTATTCAGTCAGCTCAACGTCACTGGCACCAATCTCCATCAGCTCAGCACGCAGCACCTTTTGTACATCAAGCTGGATCTGAGAGCTTGGGGACTCCGGGCACGTCTCATCGCTCTGGCTATCAATAGCGGCATAGCGAACGAGGCGCTCTTCCAGTTCCTGATCAAATTCTGTTCTCATAGAAGATCTCCTTGCAGTTACCTTCTATCTGCGCGAAGCCCCATCAACTTTCAAGTTGGAACACTGCCATAGGAGCAAAAGCAAACCGCTTTTACCGCACCTCACTCGCAATTTTCCCTGCAAACCCAAAAAGAACAAAGCCCGACAACACACGGAACCGGCGATACCGCGCCTGAGTGATAAAGCGCGCCCGCAACAACGAGGCCAACGCAGAATACCCGCTTAAAGATAGGACAGAGATCCCGCAAAACGTTGCAACAAGAATACTGGCCTGTGGCAGCAGGCCCAACTCAGAGCTCATAACTTGCGGGAACAGAGCAACAAAAAACAGGATCGCTTTTGGGTTGGTCACCGCCAGCAAAAACGCTTCCCAGAACAGTGTCAATCCAGATACAGAAACGCTGACATCGCCTGATAAATCAATCTCCTCACGCTTGAAGACAAACTTAAGCCCAAGCCAGACCAGATACCCAACACCCATCCATCGGAATACGCTCCACAAAATCTCAGAGGTGAGAACAAAACTCACCACACCACCCGCGCAAAATGCACCCGCAATCGCAAGTCCAAGTGTATTGCCGAGAATAGTCGGAAGAACCCGCCCCATCCCCAGCTGCGCAGCCCGTCGCACGGTATTAAGGATCGCTGGCCCCGGCGTCACAATATTCGCCGCAGAAATCAGCACAAAAGAAACCCAAACCCAGAAATCCATTTTGTATTCCACTGTATACATAGATCAGATCTTGGGTAATTGATTGCGTTGGATCAGTCAAGCTTGCAAGACAATACCGGTGTTTTTCTTGGACAGAGGCTTCCTTGCTAGCAAGCAACCTACTTTATTGACCGCGCAACACGAAAACCCAGGTCCTCAACACGAAAGGTTGGGTGACTGCGCCGTCTGTTGGTGACAAGGCAACCCCGTTCATCATCTGCCCAACCACCACCTTTGAACACGCGGTACTCTCCATAAACAGCTGGATCATAAAGATCCCAACACCACTCCCAAACATTGCCCAGCATATCGTAGAGCCCAAACTCATTCGGCTCTTTGCACCCTACTGCCTGCGGAGTTCCAGCTGAGTTTTCGGCAAACCACCCGATATCTTCAAGCGCACCATAGCGCGGTCCTTGAGAACCAGCACGACACGCATACTCCCACTCAGCATCTGTCAGCAGACGATACCCATCGCTTATGGCGCACCGATCAACCAGCCCGTCCCCATGCTCAAGGTAGTAAGGCTTCAGGCCATACCGCTCAGAAAGGCCATTACAAAACCTGACCGCATCAAACCAGCTGACAGAGTCAACGGGCAAATCATCACCAGTAAACTGAGAGGGCCGCTCATCCAGAACAGACGCATACAGCGCCTGTGTAACCAGATATTTCGAAGTATCAAACGACTGAACCTGAGCTGTCCATCGCTCCCTTTTACGATCATCTTTCTGAAGAAGGACACCGGCAGGGATCGTCACCATTTCCGGTATCAAAGTGGAACTCAACTCCCCCAACAGCATTCCAGCATCTCCAACAAACCAATAAGCCCCAACGCGCCGAGTGTGGCACACCAACGAATAGAAGCAAACTTTACGCGCTCCCAACAAGCTTCAGAAAACTATTTTGGCTAATGAATTGAAAGATCATCCCGCTCACAATGATCGGAACATAAGCAGACCCATGACGAAGCCTCTTGTTGTGATCACAGGTGCCAGCTCAGGCATCGGCGCAGCCCTTGCAAAAACCTTCAGCAAAGACGGGCACCCTCTGTTGCTCTTGGCAAGACGCACGGAACCCATGATGGCGATGGACCTTCCCAATACGATCTGCAGCAAAGTCGACGTCACGAACCGCGAGCACATGATCAAGGCCATCCGCCATGCCGAGCAAGCTTTAGGTTCGGCAGATGCCATCATCAACAACGCAGGCTGCATGTTCCTGAGCGAGCTAAAAGATCAAAATCCAGAAGATTGGGAGACAATGATCGACGTGAACCTGCGCGGTGTCTTCAACGGCATCCACGCAGTGCTGCCAGCAATGTACCAACGCGGCTCTGGCACCATCATCAACATAGGGTCCATGACTGCGAAGAAGCCCTTCCCAATGCGTGCGGCTTATGGCGCCACGAAGGTCGCAATCCACGGCCTCAGCGAAGCATTACGACAAGAAGTGGCAGGCCAAAACGTCCGTGTCATCACAATCGTACCAGGTCTGGTTGAAACACCCCTCCCTTCCAGCACACGCGATGCAAAAATCCGCGAAGACTACGAAGAACAGAAGCGGCAAATCGGTGGTGCACTTGCCCCACAAAACGTGGCCGACGCCACCCTATTTGCCTACAACCAGCCCCAAACCGTAAACATTCGCGAACTGGTCATCACAGCAACGAGACAATCTGGCTGATCATACGACAGCACCGCTAACGGCCTACAATCCGCTCCAAATTTGCCGCGCCTTCAAAAGCGCAGCACACCGAAAGGCTCGGAGATGGATCGAAGGACTGCTCGGCAGCTTCTTCACCTTTGCAGGCTACAAGCTGCTGACAAGCGATGTATAAAGAAAAATACCAGTCGGCCTGTAAGCCGGGTTTTGTAAGGCACAAGGTGTTACCCTTGTACGCGACGGCAATTCATCTGGGATGCCCATTACTGAACACCTCTAGCGACCCACCCGGGCGGTCAGGTCTGGAAACATGACTGGAAGTAAACTTCCGCGCCGCCCCTATTCGGTCTTGCTCCCGGTGGGGTTTACCATGCCGTTTTTGTTGCCAAAAACGCGGTGGGCTCTTACCCCACCCTTTCACCCTTACCAATGCATGCACTGGCGGTTTGCTTTCTGCGGCACTTTCCCTAAGGTCACCCTCGCCGGACGTTATCCGGCACCGTGTCTCCATGGAGCCCGGACTTTCCTCCACTGCGGCCTTTCGGCACTTGCAGCAGCAACCGTCCGGCCGACTGGTGCACCTGAACTACGGAGCCTAAGGAAAAAGGTCAAGTAAAGAATTACGCTTGCACACGATCTCCGCTCAGTTCCATTGCTTGCTCAAGAGCTTGAACAAAGCCACTCCGCAACTTCTCATTCGCCTCAGCAAACCCAACAACAAGCCCCTTCTGCGGTGCACCAAGATAAAATACGGAAAGCGGATTAACCCCAAAACCTCTCTGGTTCATCAAATCCGCAACAGCCACATCATCGCAGGTCTCCGGTAGATAGAGACAAGTCTGTAGGCCTCCGGTTGGCATGGAAACACCAACCTGATTGCCAAAACGCTCCCCGATCAACTGGCACAGCGCAACACCGTTTTCATGGTAAGCACTGCGGATCTTGTTCAGATGCGCCCGAAAGTGCCCGCTCTCGATGAAATCAGCAAAGGCCATCTGTACATGCACATTAGCCAGTGCACCCGATGCCCGCTGCGCCAATTCCAATCCCACCACATGCTCTTTAGGAACAACCGCATAAGCAAGCCGAATACCCGGCATGAGCGACTTTGCAGAGGTACCGATATAGATCACAGAGTGACGATCACTCAGCCCCTGAAGCGCTGCAATCGGCCGCCCTTCAAACAAGAACTCACTGTCGTAATCATCTTCTAAAATCACCGCACCTTTGTCATGAGCCTGTTTAAGCAACATAAGCCGCTCACTCATCTCCATGCGCCGGCCAGTTGGATATTGGTGCGAAGGCGTCACATAGATCAAAGAGGCACGTGAAACCTGATCAATCTCAGTTAAAGCCTGCACCTTCAACCCAGCAGCAAAAAAGGCTGATCGCGCGCCCAGATATCCCGGCTCCTCAAGCAGTGCCACGTCCCCTTCCTCAGAAAAACACTGGGACATGAGCGAGAGCGCTGATTGTGTGGTCGGAAAGGCGAGAACCTGCTCAGGAGAGCAGACCACGCCGCGCTCCTGTGCCAGATACTGTGCCAGTACCCGCTGCAACTCAGGCAAACCAGAAGTATGCTCGTATCCCAGCGCATTGCCATGGAGGAGCCGCGCTGCGCGCCGCAAACTCCGAGCCCACAGTTCTTTGGGAAACAACTCCCGTGAAGGTTCACCCGGCTGCATGGAAACACCCCTTCCCGACGGGCTCGTGTAACGGTGATTACAAGAAAATCGCTTGCCACGCGATGAAAGCGGAGGTGTCGTTTCACGAACAGGACCTGCAACAACAGCCCCTTCAACCTCAGGCAAGGCCACCACTTCAGGCCGTGCACCGGACCGCACGTCCACCAGCCCTTCGGAGCGCAGCAAATCATAGGCCGTGTTCACTGTGTTGCGAGAAACGGAAAGGCTGGTCGCCAACTGACGTGAGCTGGGCAACCGCTCTCCTTCAGGAACACGCCGCTTCAGAATTGCATCCCGGTACTGCTGATAAATCTGGCTCGACAGCGGAGTGCTGACCTCACGATTGATCATCACAACATACTCAAACAACTGGCACCCCACAATTAGATTAAGCGGATCTATATGAGGAACCAGTTTTGCAGAGAATACTGATCAGCACAATACTTCTTCGCCCCGCAGCGGGGGTAACGTGCACAAATGAAACAGAAAACCCGGCAAGCAGTCAGAGCACAAACTCAAACCACTTGCCGGGCCAACTGGTCCCATATTGCCGACTTCGCTCAAAACCGGGGACCAGAAACGGTTAAGACAATGACAGCAGAAATGACACTTGAAGCAGCGCCAAGCACCAACACTCGTGAAACCAAGCCACCTAAATTTGCTCGTGTCAGAACAAGTCTGCGCGCGGATTATGATTGGAACACAATCCTCCCAATTCTGGAGAGCTCCCTCGTCGTCCATGTCGGCTTCATGGACGAAGATCGCCCAATGGTCATTCCCATGGCTTTTGCAGTTATGGACCGCACTATCTACATTCACGGCGCGAAAGCAGCGCGGATCGTGAAGAAAATGAGCAAAGACTCCCAAGTCTGTCTCACATTCACACTCATTGACGGCATTGTTGCTGCGCGGTCAGCTTTCCACCATTCCGTCAACTACCGAACCGCCGTCATTCACGGCACAGCCCGCCTTGTCACCGACCATCAGGAAGCATGGGACTCCCTCAAGGCAATCACCGAACACCTTCTGCCTGGCAGATGGGATGAGGTCCGCCCGATGACGGAGAAGGAACAGATCTCAACTGGGGTCATCGCAATCGAGATCGAACATGCGTCAGCAAAAATCCGTCAGGGCGCTCCGGTCGACGATGCGGAGGATTACACGCTACCCTATTGGGCTGGCGTTGTTCCGGTCACAACGTCACTCGGTCAACCGATTGATGATGGGAAACTACTGGATGGCGTGAAGGTGCCCGCTTCGCCAACAAATGCAGCTCGAAAGTTCGCCTAATTTTCGGGGAATTCGCCTAAAATTTTAAGAGTTAGGGTGGTTGACTTTGCCCGGTCAACCACCCCGATATGTCCTTGCAGACAGACTGACCGTCGGTCAGACATTCGTAAAATTCTAAGAAACTTTGAATGGAAACTTACAGTCCCCCGCCCGAATATGCAAGATGCATTTAGCTGCGTGCCATAATATCCTTAACGCGCTTGCAGTACTTGGCACTAATCCGGTTCATACGCTTGGCATAGTGGCCAGCGTTGTATCGCAAAATGGTTCCGCACAGATCTCCGCCAGCGCGCTTATAAGCACCAGCCAGATATCGCATGCCCCATTCGATGTTGTTCTCTGGTTTATAAAGAGCTTTGGTCGAACCACGATAACCCATACCACGTGCGGTCGATGGCTTAATCTGCATGAGACCAACTTCACCGGCACGGCCACGCGCTCTTGCGTTGAAGTTACTTTCCACTTCAACAACAGCCTTCGCAATGTGGTGCGGAACGCCGTGCTTCTTGGCTTTCTGTTCGATCAGCTTGACGTAGCTACCCTTTTTAGTAGCCGCTGCAGCTTCATCAGAGAAGACATTGGTATTCACAACACCGCCGAGCATAACACTTGCAGCAAGAACGGGGATTACTACGTTATTTTTTATTTTTGTAAGGTTCATCTTCATTTCCTGGCAATCATGTTTTGAGCAGGAGTGTTTATCTTCAGAAGATGAGACGAAAATCAGACAGGTCTGATCACGAAAAGTTACAATTTTAATGTTTAAAAACTGGCATAAACCTTAGTTTATGGCACAAAAAGGGCTGATGCAGGGCACATCAGCCTTACTTAAGGAAACTTTTCAGCAAAACAGAGACGTTCCCCTACGTAATCAAATCGTATTCCTATTACGTAGTAGACCCTATTTTACTGATATTTCAATGACATCTATCACAATCAGAAGGATTTTAGCTTTTTCAGCAGGCTATGCAGTGTCGCAATGGTCTGCGCATCAGCAATTCCATCAACTTTTGCAGGACGGAAGTGGCGCTGAAACGCCTCAACAGCATATTTGGTCTTCTCATCAAACACGCCACTGACCAACACATCATACCCATAGAGCCCCAGAAGCGACTGTAGAGCTTCAATCGGCTGTCCTTCGTCCCCCTCCTGAAAGAAGCTCGAAGCCTCAAGCTCCACTGGCTCAATATAATGCCCGACACCAGCCTCAGCCAATCGCGCCCATGGGAAATGGCGTCCCGGATCCTGTTTGCGGGACGGAGCCACATCAGAATGCCCGAGCACCCGCTCTGGTGAAATACTGTTGCGCTCGCAGATATCCCTGGCAAGAGCGATCACGGCCTCGATCTGCACATCAGGATAGCCCTGCGTTCCCTCTTCCTGATCTCCCAGATTGGAAATCTCGATTCCGATACTGCGAGAATTAAGGTCATCCTCGCCCTTCCAACTGGAAACACCGGCATGCCAGGCACGTCGACTTTCCGGTACCATCTGCGTAACCATACCCAGCTCATCAACCAGATAGTGGCAGGAAACTTCAGAGCGCGGATCGCACAGCCAGGAAACAGCCTTCTCAGCACTTTCCATCGCTGTGTAATGCAAGATCAGCATATCAACAGTTGGAGCGCGGCGCTCATTATGATTGGGAGATGGACGAAGACGCGCAGGCACTGCGCATTCAGTTTTAACGCTCATATTCCTCGTTCCGCGCAGATCTGCTCATACGCTTTATTCAATGCAACCAGCTTATCACTGGCGATCTTGACGAACTCTTCAGGGACACCTCGACCAATCAACCGATCAGGATGTGTTTCCCGGACTTGCTTGCGATAGCAGGAGCGTACCTCTTCATCACTCGCCGCCATATCAATGCCAAGAACCAGATATGGATCTCCGTCACCTCTTATATGACGGGCTTTAATCTGCGAGAAGCCAACAGCATCAATTCCAAAGATTTCAGCAATCCGGCTCAGGTAGGCAACTTCTCTTTCATGAATAACGCCGTCTGCCTTGGCTATATAAAACAAGCCATCCAGCACATCCGTACGCGTCGTCTCATCTTCAGCAAACAACACAGAGAGTTTGGAAGCATAGGTCTCAAAGCCCGCCACGTCCTGTTGAGCCAGTTGGAAGAGCCGCGAAACGTTGCGCTCCTCACCCGCTGGCATCTCAAACAGATCGTAAAATGCGATCACTTCGTCATGGGTCACAACACCATCGGCTTTTGCCATTTTCGCAGACAAGGCAATCATAGCGACCGTAAAGGCAACATTCCGGCGCGCTTCACCAACTGACTGAACAAGCTGCTGCAGCCGGTCAACCAACTGGGCACCACCGGTTTGCAGTGCGCCCACAATCTTGTCAAAGCTGCCCCAAAAATTCATTGGCATCCTGCTCTCTGTTCAATCTGCCTGACAATTTCGCCGGAAAAGACAGCAAAATAATTAGTCACCGCAAATCAGGTTTATACCTAACAAATTATTTATCAATCTGAATAGTTTGTTTCCCTTGGGTTTTATTTGCCCACTGCTATCTATAAGTGCCCATTGCATGATTTCAGTTCAAGCCTCAGTCAAGCTTGACCTCAAAATATCTCCCCGCGAAACATATGGGTAATGTTTTACAGATATATTCGCTATTAATTAAGTACACATACAGGCGACAGCGCCAACTAACTTCTCAGTTGCCTGCTGCCAGCGCACATTATTTCGTGCGTTTCGGGATGGGGATTTCAAGTGGAAACGATACCTCCACATCGTAAATTACTTTACGCCGGCATAGTGTTTGCTGTGATTGGTGCCATTGCCACAAGCTTTTATGCCATTGATCAAGCGACTTTATATTATTTATTCAAGAGTGAAGCTCAAAAAGAATTCCATACTGCGAACAACATCATCAATTCACACCACCCTTTCGAGGCCCCTTCGAATGAAGACACGGGACAAAAGGATTCCTCTTCCCCGTTAAACTACGGCCTGCGCGGGTCCAGCTCTGCCCCAACCACAGAAATCATCTCTTCAAGCTGGAAACTGCCTGCAACCAAAGCCATCGCAGTCAAGCAGGCACTGGTAGAACAGTTTGAAGAGTTCGAACTGCTGGTCGTCAACGCTCCCGGTCGTCCATTGGCTGTCCATCCGCGGAACATGACCAATGACCGCGTCAACGAAATTCTGTCTGATCCCTCTGCTTATGATGCCTGGCATTCTGCGCTCCGTTCTGGACAATTGGTGATTTACTCCAACTTCAACTGGCTTGAATGGCGGATACCAAAATTTGGCGTCGTCATTCCTTATGTGAACGACGAAAACAAAGCGCGTGGCGGCTTTATCTTCACCACCAAACCAACGCTCAACACCGTCGTGTTTATGGACGCAATCGCCTTTGGATCGGCCTTTGCATTCCTGCTGGTGCTCGTCGTGGCAATTGCCTCTATTATGTTCGCCTGGAAAGGACTGCATGATCGCTGGAAAACCTCCAAAACGATCCGCTTTCTCGCGCACAATGATCCACTGACTCACTTGCCGAACCGCGCCGTTTTTTCTGACGAGTTAAACAAGGCACTCCGCAAAGCATCCATTACAGCTTCCAATATTTACGTCATTGCCATCGACGTTGATAAGTTCAAGGAAGTGAACGACAACCACGGCCATGCAGCTGGCGATACATTCCTCCAAATCATCTCGGACCGATTACGGCTCGTCTTCACTGATCACCTCGTCTCGCGTCTTTCTGGCGATGAATTCGCCGTGATGATCGAAGGGGAATACACCAGTCACGACATCACCGTGCTCGCCCAGCGCGCCATGGCAACCACCAATTCCAGCTGCGTCATCGACAGCAAAGAAATCCAGATCTCTTTATCTATGGGCATCGCTCAGGCAACCGATGCTGCATGGCGGTCTTCCCGCCTCCTTCATTGCGCTGACCTGGCGCTCTACCGCTCCAAGAACGGTGGCCGCTCCACTTACACCTGGTACGAGTCCAGCATGGATGAAGAGCTGGAACGTCGCCGTGAGCTGGAAACAGAGATGATCCGTGCTCTAAAGCTCGATGGGTTCTCAGTCGTGTATCAGGCTCAGGTTGGTCTGGCAGACAACAAGCTCAAAGCTTTTGAAGCCCTGCTTCGTTGGGTCCATCCGGAAAAAGGCCGTATCTCACCAGAAGTCTTTATCCCAATTGCCGAAGACACAGGCCTTATTGAAGCGCTCGGCGAATATGTGCTCAAAAAGGCTTGCACTGACGCGGCAAGCTGGGCTGACCCAAGCCTGAAAGTCGCCGTCAACTTCTCGCCTGCACAGTTCAAGACCGGATTGATCGAGCAAAAGATTTCAGAAGCCCTCGAAGAATCTGGTCTGGCACCGGAGCGCCTAGAGATCGAGATCACTGAAAGCCTCCTGATTGCTGACACCACCAGCGTGGTGAAGTCACTTAAGAAGATCGGCAACATGGGCGTTTCCATCGCCATGGATGACTTCGGCACTGGTTATTCTTCCTTAAGCTACCTTTCTCGCTTCCCGTTCAACAAAATTAAGATCGACCGCAGCTTCATCATGAACATCGGCAAGGATGCCCACACCGACGCAATCGTTGCTGCGATTATCGGTCTTGGTCGTTCACTTGACGTATTGATCACAGCAGAAGGCGTTGAAGAAGAAATGCAGGCCCAAATCCTGCGAGCCGGCGGCTGCGATATCGTTCAAGGTTACTACTTCGGCAAACCATCTAACGTTGATCCGGCCAATCCGCACGCAAATGTCCGCTGCACGCTTGGAACCCAAGAGGCCAAGCAGATTGAAGCTGCCTACGTCGGATAACCTCTCAAATAAGCCTAGCGAGAATAGCAGGATATCTCTCGCTAGGTGCAGCACGCTACCTTGACACAAATGACCCGCGCTTGGGATTCGCTGTGAGGTAGCTATGGCAGACAAGAGCAATGCAAATACTGAGGACATGAGCGAAGAGGAGGATCTTGCGGAGATTGCACGGCCCTTCCACTACTTGTCTTTCTTCCAGCTGCTTCAATCCCTCATTACAGCTCTATTGCTGGGCGTCGTAGCACTCATCTCTCTGGAAGTGCTCATGTCACCCATTCCAGAATCTGCATTACGACCCATGCTGATCTGGCTTGCACTGGCATTCTTCTTCGTCGTGATCGTCGTGCCGAAAAATTTCACACTCGGCTTTTTGTGCATGTTGCTCTGCCAACTTGTCGCCTGGCGGATTGCCTCACTCTATTATGCCTATCTGCTCAGTTGGCCTCTTGCCTTTGCCTTCTTCGTCAATCTCATCTGGTTCCTCAGCACTATCCAGCGCAACTCATTTGAGACAGCAGGCCGTGGCCTCACGCTTTGGCAATGGCAACTCACCTTCTTCCGTATTCTGGTTGGCTTTGTGATGGTGCCACACTTCACCGACAAGCTGTTTGCCGGGTCTCTCCCTTACATGGAGCACGTGGAATTCTTCTCCCTACTCGGTTATCCCGACCCTGCCATGATCATTGATGCAGCAGGTCTGGCAGAACTGGCCATTGCAATTGGCATCGGCCTCGGGCTGCTCACCCGTCTCTCCTGCTTCTTCGCTGCAGCCTATATCTTGTTTGCAGCCACGCTGAGCGGGGCATTGGAGCACGGCTTCGTCTCCTTCGCCACAGCCGTCTCATGGGAGCTGCCGCTGATCCTGTTTGCGTCTTATCTTAGCTTCACCACCACAGGAGGGGGAGAATTCTCCATAGATGGCGCATTGCGCAGAACCGGAAAGATGCCCGGATGGATCAAACTGCTCATGGGAGACACAGGCCTCGCCCACAATGAGCATGTCGATTGAGTAATCGATAACAGGTTACCGCTGCGATCACATTACATCGCAGCGGCAGAACGAGCGGCTTGATCGTAATGACCTGACACACTGCGCAAAACAGATGCAAGCCGGGACAACTCGGCTTCATCAAGCCCAAGTTCTTTCACAGGCTTCACCAGCAAGGCATCACGCAGCTGCTTGTAAGCATCACAAAGCGCACGGCCCTCCTCAGTAATCTCGGCAATTTTCTCTTTGCCCCGCTTACCGGATTGCACAAGGCCCGCCTTCTCCAGCTTTTTCAAAGCGTAAGACACCGTGTGAGTATCTTCGATATTCAGAACAAGGCATAAATCAGCCAGTGTTTTTGAACGCTCACGGTGATTGACGGAGTGGAGCACCAGCGTTTCCAGAGGGGATAAACCCTCCTGCCCAGCAGCGGCCATGCAGCGCACCATCCAACGATGATAGGCATTCACCATCATCGTCACCGCAAATTCCACCTCAGACAGTGCGGGCAATTCACCCGATGCAAGGTGCGATGAGGACACGACCGGTCCAACGCCCAGCCCACCAGTATTTTTCTGCTCTAAAGCATCACTCATTTTTGACCTCACAACCACCAAGTTAGAATTGCGCAGATTCGCACCATCTCGCGCAACATAATGTCGAGAGTTTACGTAGATCACACAACCTCTCTTAAAAGACCGATCCACGTAAATTTCAATACCAATCGCTGCGTTTCTCCTGACTCTCGCATATTCACATTGACAATATGTCTACATTTTGTAGATGTATCACAGAATAAGATTTCAAATCGAGGTGGGACAAAACATGACAATGGACAAGTGGGACTTCTGGATCGACCGCGGCGGCACCTTCACGGATATCGTTGCACGCACACCTCAAGGAGAAATACGCGCCCATAAAGTCCTCTCCGAAAACCCTGAGGCCTACAAAGACGCCGCCATCCAGGGCATTCGCGACCTCATGGGTGTTGCCAAAGACACCCGCATCCCGTCCGACCAGATCCGGGCGGTAAAGATGGGCACCACAGTCGCCACCAACGCACTGCTGGAACGTAAGGGTGACCGCACCCTTCTGCTCATCACCAAAGGCTTCCGCGACGCTCTGGAAATCGGTTATCAGGCCCGCCCGGACATCTTCGCCAAGGAAATCATCAAACCAGAGCTGCTCTACGATCAGGTTCTGGAAGCTGATGAGCGCGTCCGCGCTGATGGCACCGTTGAAGCTGCTCCAGACCTTGACCAGATCAAGGCCCAGCTCGAAGCAGCCTATGCTGACGGCACACGCTCCATCGCTATCGTCTTGATGCATGCCTACGCGTTCCCGGAGCACGAGAAGCAACTGGCGGAGATCGCGAAGCAAGTCGGCTTCCCGCAGATTTCCGTCAGCCATGAAGTCTCTCCGCTCATGAAGCTGGTTGGCCGTGGTGACACGACTGTTGTTGATGCTTACCTCTCCCCAATCCTGCGCCGCTATGTGGATCAGGTTGCTGGTGAACTCGACATCCAGAACACCGACTGCCGTCTCATGTTCATGCAGTCCTCCGGTGGCTTGACCGACGCCTCCCTCTTCCAGGGAAAAGACGCCATTCTCTCCGGCCCCGCTGGCGGTGTTGTGGGCGCCGTTGAGACCTCCAAAATGGCCGGCTTTGAAAAACTCATCGGCTTCGACATGGGCGGCACCTCTACTGACGTTTCCCACTTCGACGGCGAGTTCGAGCGTGCCTTTGAGACCGAAGTAGCTGGCGTTCGCATGCGCGCGCCGATGATGATGATCCACACCGTTGCAGCCGGTGGCGGCTCAATCCTCCATTACAAAGACGGCCGCTTCCAGGTTGGTCCAGATTCCGCTGGTGCAAACCCCGGACCAAAATGTTACCGCCGCGGTGGTCCGCTCACCGTCACCGACGCCAATGTCATGACGTCCAAGCTCAACGCTTCCTACTTCCCTAAGATCTTCGGTCCAAATCAGGACGAGCCGCTGGCAATCGAAGAAGTCAAAGCAGCCTTCAACGCGCTGGCAGCTGAGATCGGTGATGGCCGCACCGGCGAGGAAGTCGCAGAAGGCTTCCAGAAGATCGCCGTTGAGAACATGGCCAACGCCATCAAGAAGATCTCCGTTCAGCGCGGCTATGACGTCACCGAATACGCCCTCACCTGCTTTGGCGGTGCTGGCGGCCAGAGCGCCTGCATGGTTGCCGACAGCCTCGGCATGAAAACCGTCATCGTGCACCCGCTCTCCGGCATCCTCTCTGCTTATGGCATGGGCCTTGCGGATATCCGCGCCACCCGTCAGCAAGCCGTCGTTAAAGAGCTGAACACCGACAATCTGACAGCTCTTGCAGACCTCGCTCAGCGCCTTGCAACAGACGCAAAAACCGAAGTCGAAAATCAGGGCGTTGCAGAAGACGAGCTCTCCATCCTTCCGCGTGCACACCTGCGTTATGACGGCACCGACACCCCAATCGCGGTGGATCTGAACACCGGTGATCTCGATGCCATGATCACTGCTTTCACCCAGAACCACATCAAGCAGTTCGGCTTTGCCTACGAGAACAAGACCATCGTGGTCGAAGCACTCGAGGTGGAAGCAATCGGCGGCGGCGCTGGTCTGCAGGAACCAGACGAAGCACTGGCAGCAAATGCCCCTGCCATTGCAGAGCAGACCCAATTCTTCGCAAACGGCAAATGGCAGGATGCATCCATCCTCAAGCGCGACGCGTTCCAGCCGGGTATGAAGCTGCAAGGCCCTGCCCTTATCATGGAACCACACGCCACCATCGTTGTGGAACCGGGCTGGCATGCGCAAGTCAACGCCAAGAACCACATCATTCTAACCCGAACCATCCCGCTGGAGAGAAAAGTCGCTCTCGGCACCACCGCAGATCCGGTGATGCTGGAAGTGTTCAACAACCTCTTCATGTCCATCGCCGAGCAGATGGGCGTCACCCTGCAGAACACCGCGTACTCCGTGAACATCAAAGAGCGTCTGGACTTCTCCTGCGCGGTCTTTGACCAAAACGGCGCACTGGTCGCCAACGCACCGCACATGCCAGTGCATCTGGGGTCCATGGACCGTTCCGTTGAGGCGATCATCTCCCTCAACAAAGGCAGGATCAAACCGGGCGACGTGTTCGCACTCAACGCTCCTTACAACGGCGGCACCCACCTGCCGGATATCACCGTTGTCTCTCCGGTGTTTGATGACGACGGCAAGGAAATCCTGTTCTGGGCAGCCTCCCGTGGTCACCACGCTGATGTCGGCGGCTCCGCTCCGGGCTCCATGACCCCGCTCGCCACCAAGGTGGATGAAGAAGGCGTCTTGATCGACAACTTCAAGCTGGTGGACCAAGGCGACTTCCGCGAAGAAGCTCTGGTCGAACTGCTCACCAACCACAAATATCCGGTCCGCAACGTTCACCAGAACGTGGCCGACCTGAAAGCCCAGATCGCCGCTAATGAGAAGGGCGTTCAGGAACTGCACAAGATGACAGACCACTTTGGTCTGGAAACCGTGCAGGCCTACATGGGCCACGTGCAGGACAATGCTGAAGAAAGCGTTCGCCGTGTGATCGAAGCACTCTCCGACAGTTCCTACGAATACCCAACGGATCAGGGCTCAACCATCAAGGTCAAGATCACCGTTGATAAGGACAAGCGCGAAGCAACTGTTGATTTCACCGGCACCAGCCCGATGAAAGAGAACAACTTCAACGCACCGGAACCTGTCACCCGCGCCGCTGTGCTCTACTGCTTCCGCGTCATGGTGGAAGGCCACATTCCGATGAATGCAGGCTGCCTGCGTCCAATCAACATTGTGGTGCCAGAAGGCTCCATGCTGCGCCCGCATTATCCGGCAGCAGTTGTGGCAGGCAATGTAGAAACCTCGCAGCACATCACCAACGCGCTGTTCGCAGCTCTTGGTGCAATGGCAAACTCGCAAGGGTCCATGAACAACCTGACCTTCGGCAATGACACCTACCAGTACTATGAGACCCTGTGCTCCGGCTCTCCGGCAGGTCCGGGCTTCAACGGTACTGATGGCGTTCACGTCCACATGACCAACTCTCGCCTCACCGACCCGGAAGTGCTTGAGTTCCGCTATCCTGTGCTGCTGGAAGATTTCCACATCCGCAAGGAAACAGGCGGCAAAGGCAAGTGGCATGCAGGTGACGGCACCAAACGCACCATCCGCTTCCTGGAAAAGATGGACTGCGCAATCCTGGCCTCCCACAGAACCATTGCTCCAAAAGGCATGCAGGGCGGCGAAGATGGCCAGAAAGGCCGCACCTACGTGCGCCGCAATTCCGGTAGAACCGAAGAGCTGAAAGGCTGCGACCAGACAATTCTGGAACCCGGCGAAGCCATCACAGTCGTCCCCCCAACCAGCGGCGGCTGGGGCACCCCAGAATAGGCTACTTAAGGATCAAACAGCAAAACGCCCGGCTTGAATAGCTGGGCGTTTTTAGATTAACAATTGGCTCTCGTGATTAGTAATCGCAAACATCTCTATTTATCGCGATTTACGTTATCTCTTTCAGAACCATCTGGATTATCACGTGCATATTCACGGTCATTAATCGTCACTACATGAGCACCGGGATGTTCGCCGCGCTTAATTTCAGCCACCACATTACGACGCGGTACGTTTTTGCGATTTCCGATGTCATAATGCTCATTCCGACCACCAGGGCCATCACCCCGACCTTTAATCTTAGTCACTTTAAGCCTCTCTTTCGTAAAAGTTGCATAAAATGATATAGTACTCGCTAAACTCATTTCAAGAGAAACGTTAATATTTAGTCAGGCCTTACTAAGCGAGACCAACCACACACCGCTAAGCAAACCAAGCTTGCCAGATAAAGCTCGAAACCGTATTGATGAATATTCCAAAAATAATTCCCCAAAAGAGTTGCCACTTTGAAATCCCATACTTGAAGCGTTCCCATCTATCGTAGGTGCGTAGCCATCGAAGTCCTTTATCTGTCAGGAAATAGCTGCCTGACCTAAACTGTTTTTGATTAATCGCGACGAATGTAAGATGATCAACTAAGCCCAATTCAACCAGCTTTTCAGTTGTCGAAGAGACATCTTGTCCCTCTATTGTCGACTTAATTTCATGAGGTTCACAACCACTTTTAATTTGCTTTAGAATAGGTCGAATAAAATCGATGTCTTCAAGAGCATGTGGGCGTGAATGATGTTCTGACATCTGATTTCCTTAATCGGATACATAGGTCGTGGCTCTTCCGATCTAAAACTGTGATTATAGAAACTGTTAAACAAAAGCTATACAGACAGGTCAATAACCTTCTGCTAGCTCCTAATTAAGATGACTCGCCAACCTTAGCAAAATCGTCTTCCTGCGCTTAGAGAAAACAAGAAGGCTCAACTTCAGATTTACAGCAACTGGCAGCTCAGCCAGCGCCTCATTCATCACCCTCAAAGCCAGAAGTAACCTCTTTAATCTCTTCATTAAAGTCATCAGCCAGCTTGATCTGCCCCTCGAAGCGCCCGGGCCTGCGCGGTTTCAGCTCTCTCTTATGCGGTACAAGGTCAAGGTAAGGTTTCCCTGCTTTGGTAATCACAACACGCTCCCCGTGCCAAACTCTCTCGCCAAGTTTGGATAGATTAGCCCCCGCTTCATGCATGTTGATCTTCATAGCACTCGTCCTTAGCTAAACTTGGCTAATCATAGCTCAAAGAGCAGAAGTCCGCCAATCTATCCTACCACAAACACCAACACCACCACATGGCATCCCATGCAGTGTTGGACCAGAGTTCCCGATAGTCGGGATGAGCAAGGCGGCAGGCAATGCCTGCGCTATTTATTAAATAATGTTTCTTCGGCATCAGCTACACGCCTTGCCCGGACTTTCTTTAAATGAACAACGTCGCCTCTTTTGCCTATAAGGCACGATAGTCAGTTTCCTGAAAAGAAGGTGGCTTATCCAGACACGTTTCCATGCCCAAACAGTTCCTCCGTCTTTGACAGACACGTCAGCAAAAGTGGATTTCCCACCGGTACATCTGCACCTGTCACCGCGTGATACCCTATAGTCCTGGGCCCTTCCCCTCAAACCATGCGGTCACGTTTGAAGTTCGGTTCACCGGACCACTGAAAGGTGCGTTACGTCTTCCAACAGCCCAACCCAGCCTACGACAAACTGACGGTCGCTCCGCCAGCAGCCCGTTACGTAGGCATAGGTTCACAGTATGGGAGGAATTCAGGAGGGGAATAAGTTTTTCCAAAAACGCTTTGCAGCATCACGCAATACCAACTGCAGCACGTAGGCCGGGCATAAGCTGAAAAACCATATAAGCTGCGTAACAGCACAGGAAGAACACGCCTTCCCTGCGGCTCACTCGCCAGCCGGTAATGCAGGCAATCGCCATCAGCACGACTGTGCCCACCATCACCCAGATATCCACTTGCGCGATCTCAGAGGGCACCGGGATTGGCACAACAAGGGCTGTTACACCGCCAATGCCGAAAATATTGAAGATGTTGCTGCCAACAATATTGCCAAACGCAACCTCGGCATGGCCTCGCACCGCAGCTATGGCCGAGGTGACAAGCTCTGGCAAAGAAGTGCCGATCGCAACCAGCGTCAAACCAATCACCGCATCGGAAACCCCAAAATGATGCGCAATTTCAACGCTGGATGACACCAGCAAACTCGCTCCAATAACGATGCCAACCACACCGACAGCAAAAATCGCAAGCCCCGCCCAGATGGAAAGGTTCGGATAGCTCGCCTGATCAGCCTCAGCCTCATGAATCTGAGCCGCTGCCTTTCCCGCTTTGCGTTCCGACCAATAGCTGAAGAGTGTATAGGCCAGCAGCAGGCCAATCAGAACGAAACCAGCCCATCGGGACAAATATCCCGTCAGAATGACGCCCATCAAGATCAGGCTTGAAAGCACAAGCACGGCACCATCACGCTGAAACGCTTCCCGGTTCACCGCAATGGGTAAGATCACTGCCGTAATACCTAAAATGAGCAGCACATTGGCGATGTTGCTGCCCACAATGTTGCCAATGGCAACACCGGGGTAACCAGCAAGCGCGCCCTGCAAACTGGCCACAAGCTCCGGCATGGATGTGCCAAAGCCAACAAGTGTCAGCCCGATAAACAGTTTGGAAACACCCAGACGCGTCGCAACAGCCACACTGCCGCGCACCAGTGCTTCACCGCCAACAAGCAGCAGCACAAGCCCCCCAACCAATTGAAGGATCACCATTTTCTGAAAACTTTCCTTAAGCGCAGTTCGCGCTTGCGGTTTAGACTGATGTGCAATTGGGTATCCTTCAATCAGATTGCAAGAAGGTTGGTCATCACATTACATTCAGCCAAACCTCTTTGATAATGAGGCCGAGACCAGAAAAAAGCATCATCACCAGCACGCAATAGCGGAACAGGATCGGGCTGAAGCGCCGGCCAAGATAGTTACCACTCTTGGTGCCGATATAGACAAAAACCAGCCCGGTGATCGAAATCGCAAAAGCACCAAGATGCAACAGGCCCATGTATGTCAGACCAAGGATCATCATGACTGTCACGACTGTGAAGAAGCTATTGATCGTTTGAATGAAATGGCTGCGTGGCAGATCGAGAGACACCAAAAACGGTGTGATCGGCATCAACTGTGAGCCTGTCATCCCCGTCAACAATCCGGTTGAGAATCCAGACAGCGAACTCCCAGCTTTCTCCCAATGCGTTTTCAGCTTCAGGTTCTTGGAAAGCAGCGCATATCCCACAAACGCCATGATGATAAATCCCAGCAGGATTGTCAGCCAATGCGTGGACGCCCACCCCAAAAACCAAAGACCAATGACAACGCCCGGTACCGAGTAAAGATAAATCCGCCAGAAGCGAGAAAAAGATTCCCGAAAATGCCCGGCTTCATAAACCAGTATGAGATCACTGATGAGCCCCGGTATCACAATAAGCGGAATGCCCTTCTTCAAACCCACCGTGTAAGCGAGAACAGCAAGGCAGATTGTTGTAAACCCAAGCCCTGCAAGGCCTTTCACAAAAGCTGCAAAGAAGAACGTGAACATGATGATGGCAATCTCAAAGGCCGTATAACCGAGATACTCCGCCGCCATTGCCATGTCTGCTTCCATATCCATCATGCAGCAGAGCCTAAGCGTGAACCTGCAACAATCTCTAACATCTCAATCTGCAAACTGAAGGGATCCATCAACCACCAGTTAGCTTAGAGCGTGGCCGCTAAAATCCTTTGACCAACAAGCTCAATCCAAGCCCGAACAAAAGCAGCAGAATAGACGCCCTGAAAACCGACGGCGACATCAGCTGGCGCACCACCGAGCCCAGTTTGGTGCCCAGATAGACAAAAGCCAGCCCAAGTGCAGAAACACCAAGCGCACTCAGATCAAGCAGTCCGAGATAGTAAAGACCGCCCGCCATCACAAAGGAGGACAAAGTAAAGGAGCAATTGATCGCCTGCACAAAACGCTCACTGTTGAGATTGAGCGACAACAGATAGGGCATCACAGGCATAATTTGCGAACCGGTAATGCCATTCACCACGCCCGTAATAAAGCCGCTGACAGGCCCAAGGAAGCGCTCCATCTCATAGGAGAGTTTCAGGTGCGGCGTGAAATAAGCAAACAAGGCATAGCTGATAAGCACAAAACCCAGCACCACAACGGCTTCCTGAGCAGGCGCCACATCCAAAAACCAAAGGCCCAGCAGAATCCCCGGCACCGTGGCAAGCAACATCCAGCGAAAGCGATCCACCATCTCCCTGAAAGACCCGGCATCGACCATCACCAGAATATTGCTGGTAATACTGGGCAGTAAGATGAGCGGAATTCCTCTTTTCAACCCCACCGCGTAAACCAGAAACGGCAGACAAGTCGTTGAAAACCCGAGGCCTGTCGCGCCTTTAACGAAAGCTGCAAAGAAAAAAGCGCCCGCAACAGCAGCAAGTTCCGTTGAGCTATACGCAATCTCCCACACAAAGAGATAACTAGAAATATCTTCAAACATCTGGCACAACACACCTGACCTAATAGGAAAGCTAATTCCCTATTGGAAAATCCATTAGATTTTTGTGAAAGCCCGTGAGCTATCACGTGGAGAAGAAATGCAACTCTGGTTTAGACTTATACTTTATTTCATTAAATTCCCTTTTCAGGAAAAACTAGCAGACATGTTCAGCAAGTCTGTCGTCCGATTGCGCGTTCTCCCCTCTGACATTGACATGAACATCCACCTCACCAACAGCCGCTATCTGGCCATGATGGATTTTGGCCGTGTGGATCACATGAGCCGCACCAAGCTCGGCAAAGCGATTTTCCGCAACAAATGGACTCCACTGGCCAACCACGCCACCGTCCGCTTTCGGCGCGAGCTCCCGTTTGGCGAGCCGTTCAAGCTGGAAAGCGAGATTGTGTACTGGACGGATGAGGCCTGTGTGATGGAACAACGCTTCATCTTCACCAAAGGCCCGAAGAAAGACATTGTTGCCGCAACCGGCCTGGTGCGCGTCAGCATGTACGACCGTGCGCAGAAGGCTTTTGTCCCAACCTCAGCGGTGCTGGAAGAGACCGAAACGCAAGCCACCAAACTCCCATTACAGCCGCATATCGAAGCTTTTTTGAAAGAAGAGAAAGCAATTCAGGCCTATGAACGCAAATCCGCTGGCATTGCTCCGGTAGATTCATTAGAAATACCAGCTGCTGAAAACGATCAATCAAAGGCAGACAACAGAAAGCATGGCTGAGCAGACCTCCTTCCCGATCTTGTATTCATTTCGTCGGTGTCCCTACGCAATGCGCGCAAGACTGGGATTGGTCGCAAGCCAGACAACCGTTGCCCTCCGCGAAATCGTGCTGCGCAACAAGCCAGCCCACATGCTGGAAATCTCTCCAAAAGGAACGGTTCCTATCCTGCAACTGACGGATGGAACCGTCATCGAGGAAAGCCTTGAGATCATGCTCTGGGCCTTGCAGAAGAATGATCCTCAAAGCTGGCTCTCTCCAGAGACGGGCACGCTGAAGGAAATGCTGCAGCTGATTGAAGAGATGGACGGCGACTTCAAACGCAATCTGGACAGGTACAAATACTCAACACGTTACGAAGGCGCGGATCCGGACGAGCATTACGCCCTCGCCATCAAGGAACTCTCCAAGCTCTCTAGGTGCCTTGAAAGCTCAGCGTATCTGTTCGGAAACCGCCCAGCTCTCGCAGATCAGGCACTCTTCCCATTCGTGCGCCAGTTCGCCAATGCAGATAAAGAACGCTTTGAAGTAGAAGCCCCTGCAAGCGTAAAAAAATGGCTACTCGAACGGATCGACCAGCCGGATTTTAAAACCGTATTCGGTATAAAATGGAAGCCATGGTCACCCGAGGATGACCTTGTGCTCTTCCCGCAAGAAGTGACTACACACGCCCTTTAAACAGCGCAACTTCGCCAACCACTTCAATCGTCACATCCCTGAAGTACGTTTCCAGATTGGAGCGCAAATCATCAAGGTTGTCTTCAGAATTCGAGAAGATGCCCTTGCTGTTGTAAAAGCCCATCAGCTTACGCGCTGCCCAGTTTGGTTTCTGCCCTTCACCCAAAATGGTTGAGCCAAACAAAATCCCACCGTCATTCAGCAGCGGTCTGAGGTTCTCAAACACCATATACTTCTGCTTCATGGTTCCCGGCAGGCAGTGCAGAAGGTAACCCAGATTGATGCTGTCAAAGTTGGCATCAGTCCACTCAATCGGCTCAAGCACATCAGTCTGTGTCACGCTGACATTCGCCACCACAGAGCGCGCCTTGGCATAGTCCAGACAGGTTTGGTTGAGGTCCATCAGCACCAGACGTGTCTTATCCGGAAAGCGCCCGTGCTCCAAAAAGTAACCACTGCCAACACCCACATCGAGGTGATTGGCACTGACATTGCGATTGAAGAAGCTCAGCGCTTTTGAAGCGGAACAGCGCCACAGAAACGTGTTGGAGAACCGCAGAACCAGCAGGTCATAAATACGCAGAGTTTTGTCGGAGTAGACCTCTGCCCCTGCCGCGCTATCCAAATTCTCTTTGTTCATTTCCGCACCAATCCTGTTTTGCTTCACGCATGCATAGTTGCCATACTAGAACAACAACATGAGCAAAACCCTACGTCATGGTTTTACACAGAACAACCAAGAGTTTGCATCAGCAGCTTTTCTAGCTCCGTAACCGACACTTCCTGATCCCAGGAATGACGGTAAACAGCCTCTCCATCAAAGAAATCAGCCCCCTCACCATCAACGCTCACCAGCCCCCATTTTGAGGCACCAACCTTAAAGGTTTTCGAGGCAAACGCCCCAATATCATCAGCACGGCGCTCATTCATGCGGATAACAAGGTCATGAGCGGTAGCCGCGAGTTGCTCGCGTCCCTCATCAGAAGACAGAACATCCTCGGTATCTAGAAGGAACGCCTTACCAAAGCCGCCGTTCATGTTCACCTGCTCAACATGCAGGCGGTACCAGTCGAAATCAGCAAAATCGACATAGAGCTTGGCCTTTGGGTGCCGCATCAAATAGCGGTTGCGCAGCTCAGTGCACAGCGGATCCCCTTTGCTCAGTCGCTCAAAGCGCCCGATAACGGTCAGCCGCGGATGAGCCAGTGGGTCCCCTTTTCCCGGCTCGCCAATCAGCAAAGACACTCGCTGATCCTGCTCAAGGCATTGAGAATGGTTGGAAAGGCTGGAAGCAAGCATAAACGGCGCACCAACAGCATCCGAGCTGACACCAACACGGCTGACAATAGGGTAGCCGGTCTCTGGCTCCAGAACAGCAAGAGAAGCAAATCTGACAGACCTGATCAGCTTCTTGGCAAGAGCGCGTGCTTCATCGGTGGTTTCACGAATTGGATCTATCTTCTTTTCCATACCAACCTCACTTTTCCCAATCTGACCCTGCTCAGATTCTTGGCTCTTGTCTATCTCCACTTATGCGTATTCCGGAAAAGTGGTCTCCATAATCTGGAGAGGACAACATACTGATTTAAGTAAGATGGATAACGTACTCAACTTAAAATTCGGTAAGAAACCAGCGTCTTAAACATTTTTTCAAACACATAATCAATTGATATATATAGATTTTCTGGCCCATTCATCTACATGAACAGAAGATGAATGGCGCTCTCAAAGAAGGTTCAGGCCACTTCTGGTTAATTAGTCTCAACAAACACGAAATACCGTTTACGGAGACGAAAATGGCTAAAGCATCAGCAGTAATTTCAGTAGCGCTTGCAGGGGCAATGATGTTGCCAGTCGTTTCTGCAGCTCAGGCAGGCCCCAGAAACAATACTTATATTGAAAACAACACTTACGTTGAGAACAACTATTACCATAAGCGTAAGAAGAGAAAGCATAAGAAGCACGGCATCAATGCAGGTGAAGCAGCTGCAATCGGCGTTATCGGTCTGGCGGCAGGTCTCATCATCGGCAATGCAGTGACACCGCAACCTCAGTACGTTGCACCACCACGCCCGGCCTACCGTCCACCAGCGCCAGCGTATCGCCCACCAGCCTACCGTCCGCCAGTGGTGCATCAGCCAGCACCGGTTTATCACGCTCAGGCTGTAGCCCCAGCCCCGTGGTCCCCGGCTTGGTTTGCCTACTGCACCAACAAATACAGAAGCTTTAACCCGAACACCGGCACCTATCGCACGTACTCTGGCAAAAACCGTTTCTGCCAGTAAGCCCTGTCATCACAGAACACGCCCGCTTGAAAGAGATAAAGCCCCGTCTCAATCAGGTGGGCGTTCCCACATCATGCTTTTGAAAAAAGGACTGTGAGCCCGCGCCTTTATTTGCAGACGCGATATTTGCAGCCCTTGCCGTGACAGCCCTGATCGAAGTGTAAGTGGTCTCGGTGATACTTGTCGGCCTCTGGGCCAAGTACGGTCGTGAACCGCTCACAGGCTCCTTTATGTAAGCTGCTCAGGAAACGCACTTCAGCTGAAGACCCGTCCCAGCCCTCTTCAACAGTCACTTCTCGTCCATCAGACAAATAGAAGGCTGCAATATCGATGGCGTTGCCCTTGCCATGCTCTGAGAGCTTCGCGCCGCGTTTGTTATTCCGGCCACGACAAGCATACCCTGCAGCCGTGCGAATGCGCGTGATGGATACACCAAGTTCCCGCCGAGCAGCAGGCACTGCCACATCCTGCAACCAGCCATCCAGCTTTTGTGCCAGCTCGCACTCAATTTGCACTGGCATCGTCAGGCCAATCTCTTGGCCACCACCAACCACAGACCGCAAAGAAACAGGCTGATCAATCCCACATCCGCCCGGCCCGTCAACAGCGTTTGAGATCTCAACACTCCAACCACGGAGCACACACATCCTCGCATCGCTTGCAGGAGGAAAAACACGCTGGTTTTCAAGTGGCACAGGAACGAGAGAAAGCGGCTTGCCCGCAGGAACACGTGAAGGCTGAACACTCACCTTGCTCTGAGGAAGAGGCATCGGAGGCAATAAGGTTACATTGCCCACATAAGGACGAGCTTTTGGCATCGGGGCAGCACTAACGTGTGCAGCGCCGATGCACATACCGATAACCAAAACGGCAGACAAAAGTCTTCCGGCAGCGTTCCCACCTGTCTTGTAACCCACCTCGAAATCCCCGATTTGAACAGACGTTTGCCCGGCGCTGTTCCTGATTCAATGCTGAATATTTCCGTTTTCCCGCCTGAATTGTCATGAATGTTTTAAACTATCCACGCCCAATTCACCCCAGGAAAAGCATGAGTATAGCCCGACGAGTATTCGCGAAGCTGCAGAAAACCTGCATATTGATTTGACAGAGGAAACGCAAGAATTCCCTTGGTCTTTCACAAAACAACCAGAAAGTATCCTCCGGCTTTACACATATTATTCGCTACAGAAATTTTCAGTGATCCTAGGTGCTTTTCTAGCAGTGCCATGAAAAATGGCATTTTTTTGCTTCCTAACGTGGCTTCCGTCACATAAGCTTTAAACAGCTAGTGAGTAACGGGAGATAAATCCATGACTGTCACACGAAGCTTTAACGCCGTCGCAATCACACTTGCATTTGCATTTGTTGGTGCTGTCGTTATCGGCTTGCTATAGTCCCCCTCCCCCACACTGACAAAGTCCTTCACAAAACAAAAATCGAAGGCAAGACTTATCCAGACGCACAAAGAAACCCACCTTGTTACCAAGGTGGGCTCCAGTTGATTAATTGCTTTTGCGTATCAGTTACGCTGCCACAGATGTCAGGCCAACCATTGTGTTCTGCGCTTGTGCAATTGCTGCATCACGGTCAACAGCAACACCTTCCGCTGCAACAACTTCCACATCGCTCACACCAATAAAGCCAAGCACCTGCTTGAGGTAAGGCACTGCAAAGTCTGCTGGAGAGCCAACAGGCACACCGCCAGCTGCCGCAACAATGTATGCCTTCTTGCCTGTCAGCAAGCCCTGTGGGCCGTATTCGGTGTAATTGAAGGTCACACCCACACGTGCAATCTGGTCAACCCATGCCTTCAAAACAGCAGGCACAGAGAAGTTGTAGATCGGCGCACCAATAACCAGCACATCTGCCGCTTTCAGCTCCGCAATGAGTGCATCAGAAAGCGCAAGGCCTTCTTTCTGCTCTTCACTGCGCTGCTCGTCAGGGGTGTAAGCAGCACCAATCCATGCTTCGTTGATAAACGAAATCGGGGAATTCAGATCACGCTCGATAACGGTGTCACCATTATTGAAGATCTTGGAAGAAAGTTCATCAGAAAGCTGGCGGGTTACGGATGTTGCAGTTGCCGCTGAGCTATGGATCTTCAAAATTGTCTTTTTCATCGGTCGTCTCCTATGCCCCAAACAGGAGCTACAGCGTATCTCCGAAAAGTGGAAACCGGTTTTCGGAGAAAGATACGCAAAACAAAGGCTAAAGCAGTTCATGTGTTTCCACTTAAATGCGAACTGCTTTATTGTCTTCTCCTGAACATACATAATGGAACCACAGCGAATGATTAGATCACTATTTGGAAACAGTCTTTGCACGTCTCAGCGACAATCCGACAAAGAAAAAGGGCTGCGAAAACATCCGCAGCCCCTCTAAATTTCAATGCTTCAAAGCGCTACTCCGCAGCTTCGCGAGCCATCGGGTTGTAGTTCAGGATCGGAGCCAGCCAGCGCTCCGCCTTTGCCAGTTCCCAACCCTTACGCTTTGCATAATCTTCCACCTGATCCCGCTCAATCTTGCCAATGCCGAAGTAGTGGCTGTCAGGGTGGGAGAAGTAGAGACCAGACACAGCAGATCCCGGCCACATCGCGTAGCTCTCAGTCAATGAGATACCTGTCTGCGCTTCCGCATCAAGCAACTCCCAAAGAGTACCCTTCTCAGTATGATCTGGCTGCGCTGGATAACCCGGTGCCGGACGAATACCATCGTAGTCCTCTGCAATCAGATCAACATTAGACAGACCTTCATTCGGCGCATAGGCCCAAAGCTCAGTACGAACCAGTTCGTGCATCCGCTCTGCAAGTGCTTCTGCCAAACGGTCAGCAATCGCCTGAGAGAGGATCTTGTTGTAGTCATCACCAGCTTCGCCGTAGCGCTTGGCAATTTCATCCTCACCAATACCCGCAGTCACAGCAAACCCGCCAACATAGTCCGGGATGCCGCTGTCGATTGGCGCAACAAAGTCCGCAAGAGCCACGTTCCCACGATCAGAGGAACTCCGGTCCATCTGCTGACGAAGGGTATAGAGACGGTTCAGCTCAGTCGTACGGCTCTCGTCGGTGTAAAGCACAAGATCATCACCATCCTGCGCACACGGCCAGAAACCAACCACAGCATTCGCTTGCAACAGATTGCCGTCCACGATCTCCTTCAACATCTCCTGCGCATCATTATAAAGCGCCTGAGCTGCTGGACCATAACGGTCATCTGTCAGCACTGCAGGATAGGCTCCCTTAATCTCCCAGGTGGAGAAGAAAGGTGTCCAGTCAATGTACCTCACCAATTCCTTCAAGGAGACATTGGTAAATGTCTTGGTGCCGATAAACTTAGGCTTGGTTGGAGCATATCCATCAAAGTTTGGCTTGAAGCGATTTGCACGAGCCTTCTCGATAGATGCCCGAACCTTCTTGTTCCGCGACCGCGCATGCTTTTCAGCAACATCCACATATTCCGCGCGGGTTGCATCATAGAGTGCCTCACGCCCACCTTCACTCACCAGACGGGACGCAACACCCACCGCACGCCCAGCATCAGTGACGTAGATCGCCTGACCCTTGGAGTAGTTCGGATGGATCTTCACCGCTGTATGGACACGAGAAGTCGTCGCACCGCCAATCAGCAGCGGAATATCCAGCCCCTCACGCTCCATCTCAGAAGCTACGTGACACATCTCATCAAGCGACGGTGTGATCAGGCCGGACAAACCAATGATATCAACATCATGCTTGCGCGCTTCATCAATGATCTTGGCTGTTGGCACCATCACCCCAAGGTCGATAACCTCAAAGTTGTTACACTGCAGAACAACGCCAACGATGTTCTTGCCAATGTCGTGCACATCGCCTTTCACCGTAGCCATCAGGATCTTGCCGTTGGATGAGCTCTCATCCAAGCCACTGCGACGCTTTTCCTCTTCAAGGAATGGCATCAGATAGGAAACAGCAGCCTTCATCACGCGGGCGGATTTCACCACCTGCGGCAGGAACATTTTACCAGCGCCAAACAGATCACCAACCACGTTCATGCCATCCATCAATGGACCTTCAATCACATGCAGCGGACGATCAAAGTTCTGGCGAGCTTCTTCCGTGTCTTCCACGATAAAGTCAGTGATACCGTGAACCAATGAGTGCTCAAGACGCTTGGCAACAGTTGCCTCACGCCAGCGCAGATCAACCTCACGTTTCTTTCCACCCGGACCTTTAAACTTCTCAGCAGCTTCGAGCAGACGATCCGTGGAATCTGAACGGCGGTTCATAACCACATCTTCACAAAGCTCACGCAACTCAGCAGGAAGGTCATCATAAACAGCCAGCTGACCAGCATTCACAATGCCCATATCCATACCAACCTGAATGGCATGGTACAGGAACACAGAGTGCATCGCTTCACGAACCGGCTCATTCCCGCGGAAGGAGAACGACAGGTTGGAAACACCACCAGAAATATGAGCGTGTGGCAAGTTCTCAGAGATCCACTTGGTCGCTTCAATGAAGTCCAGACCATAGTTGTCATGCTCTTCAATACCAGTCGCAACCGCAAAGATATTCGGATCAAAAATGATATCCTGAGGCGGGAAACCAACCTTATCTACCAGCACATCATAGGAGCGTTTGCAGATGTTGATCTTGCGCTCAAACGTGTCAGCCTGACCCGTTTCATCAAACGCCATCACAACAACAGCAGCACCATAACGGCGGATCAGCTTAGCCTGCGCGATGAAGTTCTCTTCCCCTTCTTTCAGGGAGATCGAGTTCACCACAGCCTTACCCTGCACACACTTCAGGCCAGCTTCAATGACAGTCCACTTGGAGCTGTCGATCATCACTGGAACCTTGGCAATATCCGGTTCAGCCGCAATCAGGTTGAGGAAGGTAACCATAGCTTCTTCACTATCAAGAAGCCCCTCATCCATGTTGATGTCGATGATCTGCGCACCATTCTCAACCTGAGAGCGGGCAACATCCAGCGCTGCATTGTAGTCATCGTTCTTGATCAGTTTGCGGAACCGCGCAGAGCCCGTCACGTTGGTACGCTCACCCACGTTGACGAAGTTCACTTCCTTGGTGAACGTGAACGGCTCCAGACCGGACAGACGCATCAGGCGCGGCACTTCTGGCAAAGCACGCGGCTTCAAGCCTTCCATAGCATCCGCAAGGGCCTTAATGTGATCCGGCGTCGTACCACAACACCCGCCAACCACGTTGACCAGCCCAGACTCGGCAAACTCTTTCATGAGGCCAGCCATGTATTCTGGGCTCTCATCGTATTCACCAAACTCATTCGGCAAACCCGCATTCGGATAAGCACAAACAAGAGTATCTGCAACACGGGAAATCTCATCCACGTGCGCACGCATTTCCTTGGCACCCAGCGCACAGTTTAAGCCAACCGTAAACGGCTCCGCATGACTGACAGAGTTCCAGAACGCTTCTGGTGTCTGACCCGACAATGTACGGCCAGACAGATCAGTAATCGTGCCGGAGATCATGACCGGCAGCTTGATGCCTTTTTCCTCAAACACCTGATCAATCGCGAACAAAGCCGCTTTTGCATTCAAGGTGTCAAAGATGGTCTCAACAAGAATGAGATCACAGCCACCATCAACCAGACCACGGGTCGCTTCAGCGTAAGAGTCCTTCAGATCATCAAAGGAAACTGCACGGAAACCTGGATTGTTCACGTCTGGAGAGATCGAGGCCGTCCGGTTTGTTGGACCAAGCCCACCAGCCACAAACCGGCGGCGGGACGGATCAATTGCCTTCATCTGCTCAACAGCTTCACAGCAAAGGCGGGCACCTTCCTTGTTCAGCTCATAAACAATGCTCTCCATCGCATAGTCAGCCTGTGCGATAGAAGTCGACGAGAACGTGTTGGTCTCAATGATATCTGCGCCCGCTTTCAGATACTGCAGGTGGATATCACGAATGGCATCTGGCTGGGTCAGGATCAGAAGATCGTTGTTCCCTTTCAGATCCTGGTTCCAGCTCTTGAAGCGCTCACCTCGGAACTGCGCTTCATTGAACTGAAGATTCTGGATCATAGTTCCCATGGCGCCATCCAAAACAAGGATACGTTCCTTGGCGGCTGCTTCTAGGGCTGCAAAAATGTCCGAACCGGTCTTTTTCACCTGCAAACTCATGGGATCCGATCTTTTCTAGTCTTTATTTTTTGCGGGTCACGATTGGGGACCGTAATCCGACAAATATCTTTTTATGTACGTGGATTGGGTTTAGGCAGCGACAGATGCTTTCACATCCTGTTTTGCCCGAAGACCAAGCATGTGGCAGATCGCGTAAACGAGGTCTGCTTTGTTCATTGTGTAGAAGTGGAAGTCCTCAACACCATCATCCGCAAGGCTCATCACCTGCTCAGCAGCAACAGCCGCCGCAACCAGTTCACGGGTGCGAGGGTCGTCATCAAGACCATCAAACCGGTGCGCCAGCCAACCTGGAACAGATGCTCCAGTCTTCTTTGCAAAGCCGGAAATGCCCTTGAAGCTGGTCACTGGCACGATACCCGGAATAATCGGGATCGTGATGCCAGCAGCCCGAACACGGTCCACATAGCGGAAGTAATGATCATTATCGAAGAAGAACTGCGTGATCGCACGGGTCGCGCCCGCATCCACTTTCGCCTTCAAAACATCCAGTTCCGTCTCCCAGCTTGGAGATTCCGGGTGTTTCTCAGGATAGGCAGAAACAGAAACCTCAAAATCACCGATGGAACGAATGGAAGCTACCAGATCAGCGGTAGACTGATATCCACCTTCATGCGGATGATACTGCTCACCAAGTCCAGCAGCCGGGTCACCACGCAGCGCCACAATGTGGCGAACACCCGCATCCCAGTAAGCGCGAATGACTTCATTCACTTCTTCCTTGGTGGCATCCACACAGGTCAGGTGTGCAGCAGGCTTCAAAGCAGTCTCATTCACAATACGGGAAACCGTAGAGTGAGTACGCTCACGGGTCGACCCGCCAGCGCCATAAGTGACAGAGACAAAGTTCGGGGCCAATGGCTCAAGCCGTTTGATTGATGACCAAAGCTGTTGCTCCATCTTCTCGCTCTTAGGAGGGAAAAACTCGAAAGAAACGGAGATGTCAGAGGCTCCATTGAGCCTAAAACGGCGATCGATACTATGTTCGCTCATAACTAAGCAAGCTCCTTGGTCTGATCCGCTACAGGCAGGTCGGTCACAACCCGACGATCCTGAGCGAGCCAAAGGGTAACGGTTAATTTGTCTTTCTCCCCCGCGCCCGGGGTAAGATCATTCGTTGAAACAAGCTCCAGATCAGCCTCGGAAAGCCAATTGCCCACTTGTCCCTGAGAAAAGCCAAGACGACGATGCGCATGCTTCTCTCGCAAAAACTCCAATTCGTGAGGAGCAAAATCTACAAGCAACAGACGCCCACCCGGCCGCAAAGCACGGGCAGCTTCCAAAATCGCTCGCCCAGGCTCTTCCAGATAATGAAGAACCTGATGAACCACAGTCAGATCAGCTGTGTCTGGTGCAACCGGCAACGCGTAAATGTCGCCCTGCCGCACCTGCGCTTTCTGCAAACCAGCACGGTCCAGATTGGCCCGCGCAACAGAAAGCATGTTCTGGCTGGCATCAATGCCAATGCCACGCTCGTACTGTTCACTGAACAACTCCAGCAAACGGCCGGTTCCAGTCCCCAGGTCCAGGAGGGTATCAAAAGACTTGGACCCCACGAGTGCACGCATCGCAGCTTCAACGGCAACTTCCGGCACATGAAGACTACGCTCCTTGTCCCAGTTGTTGGCACGTGCTGCAAAGAAAGCCGCCGCTTCCTCAGCCTTTGCACGGCGCAACGAAACCAATCGCTCATGGTCGGCAGCAAGTACCGGATCATCCTGCTCGCTCTGCGCAACAATGCGCCGCGCCAGCTCAGCCGGACCACCTTCACCAAGACGATAATAAACCCAGGCTCCTTCCGGATACCGCTTGATCACCCCTGCCTCACAAAGAAGCTTGAGATGCCGCGAAATCCGAGGCTGGCTCTGCCCAAGAATGACTGTAAGATCCTTCACGGTCAGCTCACCAAGCACAAGCAAAGCAAGCAGACGAATACGCGTCGTCTCTCCACAGGCACGCAAGCAGCCCACCAGGTCCTCTACAGGGAGTTTGCCTTCCGGTTCATTGTTCACTGTCGTTATCAAGCCTACTACCGCCACCAACTGATCGAATAATCTGATATAAAGATATCTTTATACGTATAATAACTCGATGACAAGGAGGAACATTCCCTTCTCGCACCAAAAGAGGAATAGTTTTTCTGAGTTTTCCTTGAAAATTGGCTGATCAAAAATCAACTCTGACATTACGGAGGGGCAAACAGAGCAAAAAAGCCAGGAATTACAACAGCTAGGCTTTTGGAGAGCCGTTCTGGTCATCCTCTTCAACCACAGGCAAAACAGCACCACCCACTGCCTTTTTCTGTGAGTCAGAGAAAGTTTGCCCACCAGCAGCCCCTTCATCGATCCTCACCTTCACCTCACGATGGGCAAAAGTGATGCCCTCGCGGTTGAAAATCTCCCGAATGCCTGCAAACACTGCTTTCCGCAAAACATACTGATCCCCAGGTCGCGTCGTAAATTTGACCCGCACAATCATCGCGGAATCTTCCAGAGCCGTGATGCCTTGAGATTGAAGTGGCTCCAGAAACTTCGGGCCAAGCTCAGGATCCTCGAGCAACTTGTCTCCCAGCAATGAGATCAACTCCCGCATCCGGTCGACATCCGTGTCATATGTGACCCGAAACGCCAACTTCATCATGGTCCAGTCACGCGACGAGTTTTTCACAAACGACAAATTGCCAAACGGAACCGTATTCAGGAGACCGTCCGACTGCCGCAGCTGCATGGATCTAATGGAGATCCGTTCAACCGTCCCTTCAACATTATTGGTGACATAAATGTACTCACCCGTTCGAAAGGCATCATCGAGCAAGAAAAACGCACCTGAGAAGATATCTTTGATGAGCGTTTGCGCGCCAAACCCGACAGCAAGCCCAACAACACCTGCACCAGCAAACAGAGGACCAATGTTCACCCCGATCTCCGAAAGAGCAACCATGCCGGAGAGCACAACAATAGAGACCAGCAGAAAATTCCGCAGGATCGGCAACAGCGTCGCCAACCGCCCCATCTTGGCTTGCCCACTTTTATCGCTTTCAGAGATTTCAATCTGACGCTGGATAGTAATGTGAACGGCCTGGTAAGCCATGTAGCCAAAGAACACGATCAACGCGACTTCCACCAGATTGCCAAACAAACCATCCTGCTTGAAAAGATTGATCCCCCACGCTTCAACGATCACCGCAAGACCAAACATCAGCGTCACAAGGCGGGCACCATGATCAAGCAATTGCCGGTAGGGCCGTCGGGCAGCCTCTTTTTCTGCCGCCAACGCTCGGGCTTCAGCATTGACCTCCTCAGGATTATAGGAATGGCCGGCCTGCTCTTCGACCTGCACAATCTCCTCAACAAAGGCATCCTGCAGTTTGTCGATGTTAATCGGCGGCAAAAGCCACTTATCAATGACAAGAAGTAAGATACCGTAGAGCAAGACGCTGGCAAAAATAGCCATAATCGGCGCCAGTAACAGGAGACTGTCATAGCTCAGTCCTAAGAGCAGGCGGTGGGCAAACACCAGCCACGCCACCAGAAAATACGCCAAAGCACCCAAATGCCAGTTTTGGCTGAACAACCTCCGCCAAACCCGCCGCCTCTCAGTGCTCGCATACTCCCCGGAAAACCAGCCTCCAATAGGCCTGCGAAAAATATAGCAAATCAACGCAGCAGAGACGGCCAGAAACAACCCACTTTGAAGATCAAGAATACGTTGAGCATTGGCATTGAGAGACAAATGGCTCATCCACCTGCCAAATGCCAGCAGGAAGAAGGCAACCCCGCCGCACAGAATAATGGCATTCAGAAATGACCGGGCAACGTCATCATCCAATGGCACAACACGGTGATGTTCATTCCCAACGGCCAGAAAGTTCCGCGTGAAAACCATCAAAAGCCGAAAGAAGAAGTAAAAACTCGCAAAGATCAGCGCAGCATGTCGAACACTCTCTGTATTACCGGAAATAACAAGAATGAGTCCGAACGTCACAATCACATGCAGAAAGATCGCAGCAACCTGCACCAGTGATCTTGAGAACAGAAATCCAATCTTCTCAGCCCTGCTCTCCGGCATCCCGCGATAAAATCGTAAAAGCCTTTTGGCAAACAACTTGTCTGCAAACAGCTCAACCACAAAACCAAGCGTGACAGCAAACAGCGTCAGCGCAAATATCTGCCACACCCACGAAACACTCGTATCGGGCCGCGCCCGCTCCAGTGCATTGTGGACGTGCCTGGGAAAGTTCCCAAGATCCTTCAAAACAGCATTCAGAGACTGGCTGGAGCGATCAATGTTCTCCAGCGAGAACAGCTCCAGTCCATTAGATAGCCCAAAAACAAGCGGTGCCCCTTCCATAGGAATAGACTCGCTTTGCACCACCATTTCCTGAGCATCAACCATAGGGTCTGCAACAACTGAGTTCTGGGTTTCTGGCGTTTGCGCAACAACAAAACTGATGTGCAGCAAAAGCCCCATACCAACCAAAACAGCGAGTGTCAGAAAGGAGATAAGGAAATTAAGAAAGCGATCCGCCTTAGAACTGTCAGAAGAAACTTTTTTGCTTTTTCTTATTTGCATCAATCCTGCTTTGGCTACACAACCCAATCAGCAGGAGTAAACACGAACAGCACCTAAAGTTGCTTTGGCAGAAACATTCGACTTTTGGACTAAATTGACCAAAGAAAAGGGCCGCACACGCGACCCTCACAAAACCACTTAAATTTTTGAATGGATCAGGCCATCCATTGCTCTTTCCAGGTAATAAATTGCTTATAGGCTTCTTGTTGGTCAAGCGCCTGATAACTCTTTAACGCAGTCTGACGCTGAGAGTTTGAAAGGCGGTAACGCCATGGCCCAATCTTCAGGAGAGCCTGAACAGTCATCATCCCAAAACCAGAGGCACGACACACCACGAGGAAAGGCTCAGTGTCATTTCGCACAGTCCAATGCTGCGCTTCTGCATGACCAATACCAGCCAGCATCGCAAACGCAGCAACCGCTTCAGCAAACCGGTCTTCCTCAGCATAAGCACGCAGAGCATTCTCAGTCAGTTTGCCTTCACGGACCAGCTCCATGACACGGCCACGACCAGTCTCAAAATCATACCGGCCCAGCCAGAATTCATTAGAAAGCTTGCCAGCCGCAATCCGAGCAGCTTTCGGCAGTTTCCCGGCAGCTTCGGTCGCGCCTTCTTTGATCAGAAGCTTGCGAACCTGCTCACTAGCGAAGTTGATAAGCGCTTCAATATGAGCATCTGCCAGATCTGCGCGCTGACCAAGGGCCAGCTGAAGGACTTCGTCCCCCTTCGCGTCAGTCATCAGCGAGTTCACACTGCGCTGACCAAGCACTGCACCATCATTTGCAGCAACAGTCTGTTTCACCTCAGTATTTCCAAGATTCACCAGCACATCACTGATATTCTCGGAAATGACATCCCGCTTCGCAATCGCCAGACGATGATCATCACTCTTGCTGCGCGCAATGCTCACCAGGTCACTTTCACGCAGCACGTTAGAGTTCCGTAAAAGCGGCTCTGCAATTTCAATTTCATCGAAAGCAAGTTTGCGAACAGTTTGCTCAGGCGCACGTCGCACTTCAGAAAGCTGTTCCGCCATATAACTCAGCGCATGCCGCTCAACCATTTCCGAGAGCCGCAGCATCACACCATCGTAAATATCGATCTGATCGTCAGAACACCGTTCCCATGTCCGCGCAAACAAAAGCGCAACATGACGCGCAAGCTCCGAACGTCGCTCAATATTGTTCTCAAGCGCGAGAGATTTGAAATCAACGATATGAGAAGCCAAGTCAGATGACATTTAAAACACCGATGGGATACGCAAGCTGATAAAAACTTATGGAACAGGATTAAACAAAACCTAACTCAATCTATTCTATTTTTAGTTAATTTAGAAAAAATAACATGCGATTTGCATGCTTCAAAAAGCGGAAAAACCAATAAGTTTTCTCCCGTTAGAACAGATTTCAGAAATTTAATTAAAAAGGTAAGTGACAACAACGAGTTACAAAAATATCACGGAGACTTAACAAGCTTCATCTATGTTGCGAGCAGACCCGCACTCGTTAATGACTTGTTTGCGACATGCGTTCTTTTTATCAAAGCGTCCCCAAATTATGAGTAACAGCATCAACGTTTTAAGGCCTGTCACTCACCCAATTCCTTACCAAAAGGTCAATTTCGTAAAACCAACCGTTTTGAGTCGCACCATGCTAGCAACCATGGAGTGCAACACCCCTTCATGATTTCAAGTCAGTAATCCAGTAATAATTAGATCAGAACATGTGAATTCAATTTCTTATATTGATAAGATATCCTGATCCTTATGCTTACGTTCAAACAACTCCGCTATTTCCTCGCCGTGCAACAGCATCACCACTTTGGCAATGCCGCAGAAGAAGTCTGTGTTTCCCAACCTGCACTCTCCATGCAGATCCGGGATCTCGAGAAAGAGCTAGGCCTTTGCCTTGTCGAGAGAAACGCACGTTCAATCCGGATCACACCGGAGGGCGAAGAAATTGCCAGAAGAGCCAACCAGATCCTGCGAGAAATGCAGGACCTTAAGGATTATGCAAAACACGCAGCATCCCCACTGAGTGGTATCATACGCCTCGGTGTCATCCCTTCACTTGCACCATACATTCTGCCCAAGCTGCTACCTGCTCTTATCAAGCAATATCCTGATCTTCAGCTCAATCTCCGCGAGACTTTGACAGCATCTCTGGTGAGCGAGCTAAAGCACGGCACCCTAGATGTTGTTCTCGCAGCCCTGCCCATCGAAGAACCGGAGCTTGAAGAAGTACCTATCTTTGAAGATCATTTCCTTTTAGCTGTGTCCAGCTCACGCAAAATAGATGAGCGTAAGAGGATGGGACCAGATGACCTGCATGGTGAGAACCTGCTGCTGCTTGAAGAAGGGCACTGCCTCAGAGATCAAACACTGAGCTTTTGTGGAGCAATTGGTCAAAATCAATCAGCTAACGTAGGCGCAACAAGTATAGCAACTGTCCTGCACATGGTCGCTGCCGGATATGGCGTCACTGTCCTGCCTGAAATTTGCGCAGATACAGAAATCGCAGACGATCGCATAACACTTTTGCGGTTTGCAGAGCCTCAACCTTCCCGTAGGATAGGTTTAATTTGGCGAAAAACTTCACCTAAAAGCGAGGATTACATGGCACTTGCAAGGTGTTTGCGTAACGTCACCAACTAATGAAACGAGTTAATTTAACCCGTTGCTGTGAATAACCGAAAAATATACCGTGCAACTGCATACGTATTATCGATTTCTCACTAAGCTATAGAATATGGATTAGAAGAACGACTCTTTTTAAGATGAACTTCCTTCCACTCAAATGCACACTATTACGCCATCAGCCGGTTTTAGTTGCTCGGTGTAAAACAGGAATCCACTAGCTTGAACCAAGAGACCGCCCATATTGTAGACCAAGCATTCTGCAAGTTTCTTGCAGACAGCCTTGACCGGCTACAAAAGGGCGTGGCCATTATTCAGGGTAATGGAACCATCCTGCAATGTAATGGGTTTGCAAAACGCTTGTTTGAGCAAACACCTCAGATCAAGGTCAGCACCGGACGGCTAGAGTTCACCGACCCGAGCCACCAGCGCGAGTTCCAGAACGCACAAAGTCTGGCCACAGCAACAATTGATCTGGATGTACAGCAAGAGCTCGTCCTCAGAAGAGATGAAGCATTTCTGCGCCCGATCCATATCGACATACGCCTGGTCGATACTGAGTTCGACGATCTCTTCTTTCTGTTCGTCACGGATCTGGAAATCCAGCAGCAAATCAACATCCAGAAGGCAACGGCCCTCTTCCGCCTGACGGATAAGGAAGCGATTGTCCTGGAGCAGCTGTCTGGCACGCAAACAGAACCTCAGATTGCTGCTGATCTGGATATTACGAAGAACACGCTGCGCACACACCGTAAAAACATCTACGCAAAGCTTAACGTGAGCAGTCGCGTGGAACTGGCAATGCTTCTGTCAATTCTGGTTTAAAAAGAACGTGAGGTCGCGAGCAGCTTAGTTGGGTGAGACCTTATAGAGACAACGCCGGTCACCTTTCAGGATATGCTCAACACGCTCGATGCGTACATCATCTCCCAAAACCTCCTGAAACAAATCAAGCTCTGATCGACAAAAGTGTTGGCAAGACCGGGCTGCAGCACAAATAGAGCAATGGTTCTCTGCAAACAGATAGCCATTCTCGCCATCCTTCAGAACCTCAGCCATATACCCTTCTTCACTGCGCTGTTCAGCAAGGCATTGTAGCTTGTCAGACAGGGTCTTTGCAGACTTCATCGCAGTTAGATAGGACTTCCGGGATTGATCAGCCCGCGCATCTATGAGGCGCTGGAGTCCTTCTTCCCCGTAAAGGTCTTTGATGTTTCCAAGCAGATCAACCAGCACACCACTATGGTTATCAGGAAACTTCCTGTTGCCTGTCTCAGAAAGACGCCAGGTTCTGCGAGGACGCCCCACAGTCCCTTTCAGGTCTTCAAACTCAACAAGATCAGCTTCCAGCAACGCATCAAGATGTTGACGCACGGCCACAGCCGTCACGCCCAAATGTTTGGCCATGGTTGCAGCTGTGTTCGGTCCGCGCGATTTCAGCGCGTACATCAAACGATCTTTCGTACGGTCACTCATAGGCATCTCATAGCACAATCGAAATTATATGAAAAGTTTTAGCTTTCCTAATAAAGTAAAAGCTGTAGTGCACCAACATCAGAAAACAACGCGAAGGAATCACTGATAACTTACCCATAAAATAGTATTGTCTTTGAACCATAAGAGATTATGCATCATAATTACTCTTCTACATATGTAATGCACAAATAAGAAATTTCACTTTTCACATAAATCAGAAAAGTAGACGGTGCTTATCCCCATTTTCCTAAAATTTACCTAGTATTTTTATAGTATTCACATAAAGCTTGCCCCTTAATTCTCACAGAGCCCCCCGCTTTCCTTTTGCGTAAAAGCACATAATCCCTATCAATAAGGGCGTGGTAAATAATTGGTTGATAGTGGTGGGAATGATGTCTGAAGCAGGCAACGCAAAATACAATATCGAGTACCCGGCATATAAAACGAACCTGCATCCAGTAGAGATGCCCCCGCAGCCATTCGCTCAGTCTGTCCTGCGCGTCTACGAGAAACTGTTCGAGCTCCCGACCTTCATCATGGTCAATCAATCAGAAACAGGGAGTGGTTCAGAGCTTTTCGTTTCAGATAGCATTCATCCCTATAAGAACCAGCTCAACAATCTTCTCTCCAAGATTACGGAACTTCCAATCTGCGGAGATGATGTGCAGATTTTCCCACATAGGTTTAATGGCGAAGACGCACCCTCAACTGCTAGGTCATCGCATCTCGCAACGCAGTTCATCGCACTCATGCCTCTCTCCCTCCACGAGCGAGTGATCGCCGTCGTGGGTATTCTCTGCAAGTCCGATGCAAACAACACTGCCCATTTTCCCAGAACACATTTCCAGCCAACCACACCTTCAGATCAACTCATAAATGCAGACCTGACCAAAAAGCTCAAAAGCTTCAGAAACCTGGCAAGAATTCTCGTTCCCGGTCTGCTCCGCATCCTCTCAACAAACGATTTGTGCAGCACACTCTCAGTCAATGCCAAGGTGGCAACAAAATACTTGCTACCACCAGAGCAAGCCAATCCGCGAGAAATCTTCACAGTCTGCAATATTGACCCGTTGACAGGCCTGCGAACCAGAGAGAGCTTTGAGCAACTTATCTCCGACGCCATAGAAAGCGTGACAAACCCAGATCAACGCGTGGCCTTGTTCTATGTCGATCTGGATCATTTGAAAGTCATCAACGACGCTCACGGGCACGCTGCAGGCGACGCAGCTTTGGTGGCTATTTCTGACCGTTTGAAGCAGATGGAATGTGAAAACGTCACCGCTCTCAGATTAGGCGGCGATGAGTTTGCACTGCTCTTAGAAGACACCACATGTCATCAGATCAGAGTATTGCTTGAAGAATTGCCAGTATCTCTCAGTCACCCGATCTATCATGAGCACAGCGAAATACGACCCAAGGTCAGCATTGGCGCTGCAGTATTCCCACGCCACGCAAACACTGTGAAGGAACTGCAGGATAGTGCCGACACAGCTCTGTATCATGCAAAAAAGAGGGGCCGAAATCGGGCCAGCCTGTTCAATCAGGTCATGCGTACCCGGTTGGAACGGCAGGTCACCCTTCAGCAAACCGCAAAACAGGCACTCTTGCAAAACCAGGTCGGAACAATCTTCCAGCCCATAAGGTTCGGCCAAACAAGCCAAATACGAATGTTGGAGGCACGGCCAGAATGGCCGTCTCAGATTTTAGAAATTGCTCGTGGATGTGACCTTTCAAACATCTTCGACAGCGCAAGCTTCAGTAATGTTCTTGGCGAGACAACAATTGCAGCCATCATTCACACCATGCGCGCCTGTCAGAACACTCCAATGCAACATTGGGAGTTCCTGTTCCGCGTCCCCGTTCCCTCTGTGTTAAAGGAAGGGTTCTGCGATGATCTCAGCTACCTTCTACAGGAAAACAATGTATCGCCAGACAAGTTCACATTGGAGATCCCCTCGCGTGTTCTCTTAAGAGCCAACGCTCATATCCTCATTGGTCAGCTGAATGAGCTAACAAACACAGGCGTCAAGTTGTGCATCAACCACTTTGACTCCGGCGGACTGAAGATTGAGCATTTCCAGAAACTGAAGATCTCCTACATCAAACTACACGCGGGCTCTGTAGAACGGCTGTTTGAAGATGATAAAACAACACGATTACTCTCCGCTGCAACTGAGTTCGCACATGCCTTGAACATCGAGATCATCCTTTCGGAAATCAAAAATGCAAACACCGAAGAGAAACTGAGAAAATTAGGAGCAGAATACGTTCAAGGTGCATTCTATGGTCCAGAACAACGCTTTTCTGAAATTTACAAGAAACACGTGCTCGGCATCTCGCCAGATCCCATCCAGAGAGTAAAAACAAACATGGCACGTAGAAGAATATCGCGCCTGCCATCATCCATGATAAATTAGCGCGCAACACCAGCGCAAAGAGATCATGTGTGAGCAAAACCAAAAGACAACGAGCGATCAGCGACGCCCTAAGCACGCTTATTCCGCATGTTCCATTTCTGGATGCTTCGGAAATACGCAGCAAAGCCAACCAACAGCACCTGCGTCACCTCCCAGCTCACATTGCGGTTCTGCTGGCAACAACCAGCTATGTGCGCCATCAATATACTGACTACGATGATTTACTGGAAGAAGGTCTGGACCGGGACGCTGCTCGTTACTGCGTCGCAGATGAGATGGAAGCCACCATCACATCATGGGGCGGAAGCATCACCGCCGGGGAACTGCTTGCCGCTCCCAATGAAAGCGGCGAGCAAGATCAGTAGCTACAAATTATCGGCAAACACCAATAATCCAAGTAAACGCAAGCGCTACAAGGCACAGTGCAGGGATGATGATCGCAGCATACCCGAAGAATGCAATTGCCAAACCCCAGCCAACAAAGAAGTTCGCGCAGAAATAGTATTTTGCTTCACTGTTGCCATGCACAGCATCTTTGAACAACCAGCCGATGATTGGAACAAGGAAAAGAAGCTTGAAGAAGAGTGGATCATTATCCTGCTGATCTTCAGCAGAAGACAGAGTTGTATCGCTCATTACAGTGCCCGTTATTGATTGATGGGGGGAAGAACACAGAGTTGACTTACATCAATTTAACATTCACGCGCATGCGTCACATCAGCACATCTACGTATGAAGCATGAATATAGATGATGGTTCATTTCCCATCACCAGGCCCAAGTCTCACGTATAACTCTAAAAGCATTAACTAAAACACACTTATCAGATCACGACCTCTCCTGATTTTCGTCAGCTAAACGCGAGCTCATTGAGCACAAGAGAAAAAAGGAAATCAGATGCCAAATAAAGAAATTGTCGGCTACGCTCTCAGCACGAATACGCAGCTCATCGCTGAGATGGCGCAAAGCGATTATACAACAGTCATTCTTTGCTTTGTCGTGAGCGATGAAGCCGGAAATCTCTCCCCAAGCACAGAACTTCAAGCCATGTTCAATGCACCGGATTTGATCAGTAATCTGAAAAAAGCTGGCAAACGTGTCTTGATTTCAATCGGTGGCGAAGTCTTTACAACTGCTGCCTGGGCCGCCCTTTCAAACAACCTCGACAACACAGCACAACAGCTAACTAAGATGGTAATCGACCATGGCCTTGATGGTGTTGATATCGATTGGGAGGATACCAACTACTCTGGATATGACGCCCCAACTTTTCTGGCTGATCTATCGAAGGCGTTAAAATCAAAACTTCCTGAAGACCAGAACTTCGTAACACATGCACCGCAAGCACCATACTTTTATGGCGGAGCCGGGTACTTACAAGTGTACGTTGATGTAGCCAAGAATGCTGGAGACACAGTCGATCTTTACAACATCCAGTACTACAACAATCAGTGGTATGTCGGTGAAACAGCTGAAGAGGAGACAGGAAAAGTCGCGGGTACTGAGCCGGTTGGCGGAAGTACGTTTCCTTCCAGCATTATCGGAATCGCATCAACCGGTGTTCCAATCTCCAAGCTTATTCTCGGCAAACCGACCACGCTGCAAAATGTCGTCGGCTCAGCCGCAGTAAACGGCTACCTGCCCGCTGATGAGATCGTAGACAACCTCATCACACCTCTACTCGCAAAAGAACCTGACTTTGCCGGCGTGATGGGGTGGCAATATCCCACTCAATACGGTTCAGATACAGGCACTGATGAATGGGCAGCAACCATGGCAAAGGCGCTTGGTAACTGATCCTAAGCTATCAGCGAACGGCGGGGCAGGCCCTGCTCCGCCACTCAGAAGCAAAACCCCACCTAAAACCAAATAGTGGTTTCCCAAACGCCGATCCAAAACAATTTCGTGATCAGTGCCGAGCAGCACGTAATGCACGCTGCACATTCCCTATTTTCTCCCTCAAAGGTTGCAGCAATACAGGGACCAGACAGCCCTGTCTGATGACGCGGCCTTCAAGTTTTCAAGCGAGGAGAGGATCTCATGCCAAAGTTCGGACTGTCTCTTAAACTGCAAGTCCCACCATTGCAGCTCAACCAACCTCAGCAACAGGCTGCTACCAACCACCAAGCCAACAAACCAGGAGGTTTGGCTGGTAAGCAGGACGCGATTGCGCAACAAGTGAAAGACCTGCCGGCACCAGTATTCCGCCCTGCAGCAAACCCACCAAACTTCGAAGCAGCAAAGAACAGTGGCTGGGGGTCAGAGAACAGTGGTTGGCGAACGCTCAATATTGAGAGCCAGGACAGCTTCATCCACACCAAGCGCATTGATCCGAACGCAAAAGGTGAGTTTGCGGGTGACAAAATTCATTTAAGCATCGAGCCTAGTCAGGTACCACAAGCCTTTGATGCCATTAACACACTTCTCTTTTCGGAAGACTCTCCGGTCGATAAATGGAAAGTAACCGACATGACACGCGTGACAGAAGGCTCACGCGTACAAGTCGGTGCTCAATTTACTCTTTACCTGCGCCCAAGTGCTGAAGATTCCCAGTACACGGCGCAAGATTTGAAGAATGATAAATCCTTTGTCGAAACCATCGAGCAGAAACTCTCTCATGCAGGTATCCAACCTGGTGAACGACCAGCGTCAGACGTTGCTCCACACCATTGGGACTTTGCCAGCTATCGCAACGAAATTCGAAGCGACCGCGATGGAGGTGCTGCGCAGACAGAAGCTTTGCGGCGTGAACCTGTCTTCGAGCTGCTAACCATCTAGTAAAACAACAAAAAAGGCCCGCAAAGTGCGGGCCTTAATTCTTTCAAGCAAACTAGACTTAGCGAGTAAGTGGCTTGTACTTGATGCGGCTTGGGTCTGCAGCGTGTGCACCCAGGCGGCGAACCTTGTCTTTTTCGTAGTCTTCAAAGTTACCTTCAAACCACTCAACGTGGCTATCACCTTCAAAGGCCAGCATGTGCGTTGCAAGACGGTCAAGGAACATACGATCGTGCGAGATAACCACGGCACAACCAGCATAGTTCTCAAGTGCATCTTCCAGAGCTGCAAGTGTTTCGGTGTCAAGATCGTTGGTCGGCTCATCGAGCAGAAGAACGTTTGCGCCTGACTTCAAAACCTTAGCAAGATGCACGCGGTTACGCTGACCACCGGAAAGGTCACCAACTTTCGCCTGCTGTCCAGCACCCTTGAAGTTGAAGGAGGAGCAGTAAGCGCGTGAGTTGATCTCTTTCTTATCAAGGTAGATCACTTCAGCACCTTCGGAAATTTCTTCCCAAACGGTCTTGCTGTCATCCAGCTTATCACGGGACTGATCCACATAACCAAGGTGAACGCGGTCACTCACAACCACTTCACCGCTGTCTGGTTTTTCCTGACCGGACAACATCTTGAAGAGTGTTGACTTACCAGCACCGTTTGGACCGATGATACCAACAATACCGCCACGTGGCAGTTTGAAGGTCAGATCATCAATCAACAAACGATCGCCAAAGCCTTTGGAAACGCCTTGAACGTCGATAACATTGTTACCCAGACGCTCACCAACAGGGATCAGAATTTGCTCAATAGAAGGCATACGCTCTTCTTGAGCAGTCAACAGCGCATCATAAGCATTGATACGGGCTTTTGACTTGGTCTGACGGCCCTTCGGCGTCATGCCCATCCATTCCTGTTCACGCTTGATAGCGCGGGAACGAGCCATGTTCTCACGGCCTTCCTGCTCCATACGCTTGGTTTTCTGACCAAGGTAAGTGGAGTAGTTGCCTTCATAAGGAATGCCCTGACCGCGGTCGAGCTCCAGAATCCAGCCAGTCACGTTGTCAAGGAAGTAGCGATCGTGGGTAATGATCAGAACGGAACCCTTGAACTCACGCAGATGGCGTTCCAACCAGTGCACGGTCTCAGCGTCAAGGTGGTTGGTTGGTTCGTCAAGCAGCATCAGGTCAGGCTCGGACAAGAGCAGCTGACACAACGCGATACGGCGACGCTCACCACCAGAAAGGTTATTTACAGGAGAGTCGGATGGAGGGCAGCGAAGCGCTTCCATTGCCATCTCAACCTGGCTTTCCAGATTCCACAGATCCTGCGCATCAATGATGTCCTGCAGCTGAGCGCCTTCATCGGCTGTCTCATCTGAGTAGTTCATCATCAGTTCGTTATAACGATCCAGAAGAGCCTGCTTGTGCGCAACGCCTTCCATCACGTTTTCAAGGACAGTCTTGTCCTCATTCAGCTTTGGTTCCTGCGGCAGGTAGCCAACTTTGGCACCTTCTGCAGCCCATGCTTCACCGGTGTACTCTTTATCAAGACCAGCCATGATCTTCAAAAGAGTAGACTTACCTGCACCGTTTGGACCAAGGATACCGATTTTCGCATCCGGGTAGAAAGACAGGTGAATATTGTCGAGTACTTTTTTTGCACCGTAGGCCTTGGAGACCCCGTGCATGTGATAGATGAACTGGCGCGCCATGGACTGCCTGCATCTCCTGATCTGTGTAAACAATGAAATCTCTGGAGAGCACTCATAGTGGAAGCAGCGCCAAGGGGCAATCCATAACACTTCAGCGATGATCAAATCCGTCGCTTTTTCTCTTCAAACGGAGAATTTCACGACAACACCTGGTCACTTCCACGCAAGAAAAAGGGCAGCAGGTTTACTCTGCTGCCCCAATAACAAACAGGCTCGTAAAAATTTACGCCAGCTTCAGCTGCGGAACCACTGTCAGGTTCCGAACAATCGCATTGTCTTCAACGGCCTTGAGCCCCTTCACTGCAATAAAGGTGACCAATGGCTCACAAGCAACAATTACCAGATAAGACAGAGCAAACTGCGCCCATGCCGTAAACGGCGTAGCAACGTCCCCAATCATCAACCAGAAGCCAACCATGCCAGTCACACCAGCATAATACATCGCATCCAACTTCAGAATCTGCGCAAAGTTCACACGCTTGGTCAGTTCTTTGGAAAACAGCTCACGGCCACTCAGGTAATGAACAGCAATCAGCGGCAACATCAAAGACAAGCTGTTGACGCCAAGGTGGTACATGTCCTGCGGATCAAAAGCGAGCGCCTGAAACAGCAAGCCAATGGCAAACCCAAGCAGAACAGGGGTAAACCCGAGCGTTAGATACATCGCCATTGCACCAACAAAGTGAAGTTCTGATGCTCCAACAGACATATGGAAGCTCTGCATGAAAATGGAGAAGAAAACCGCAGCCAATAGCGTTTTCAGTGGTGTGAATGGCTCTTTCTGGAATTCTGAAATCTGCTCTTTGCAGCCCCAGACAATAACGCCAACGGCACCCGCATTGGCAGCAATAACCTTGGCGGCGGAAACGTAACCCGGTTCAATATGCATTTAATATGCTCCTCTTCGCACCCTCCGTGCGGTCATGAGTTTATGTCGTGTCGGGCAGGTTTCCTGGCTTATGGCTTTTGCGTCCTCCGCCTTCCCAGAGATCATCTCCAGTGGCTTTTATGAAGAACGCACCACGTAACAGTTGCGGGGGCAGCTGCGGTTCGGGCCCATCTTTGGTCATCCCTACCGCATTCCCTTTTCATCCAAGAAGCTTGGCTTCTACAGAACCCAACAGCGGGAATATCCTAAATTACAAGAGAAGACACAACTAGAAATAAGAGGCAGTTGGGATAAGCAACAATCAGAGGTATGCAACAGCCTTCGTAACCCGCCAGAGCTGCAGGCAAAAAAAGAGGCGTGTACCCGTTGGTACACGCCTTTAAGAAAGTTGACACTCCCCCATCCGAGTGCCAGCCGAAGCTGTATTTAGAAATATCAGAGTGCCCCATCTCTTCATTGATCTTCATCAAAATAAATAAAATTACCTCAGAAACATCGGATATTATTCAACATTACAAAAGCACTCAGATTTTCAATCGATTAAAACTAGAATAGATCAAATATATCTCGGGCAGCTTGCAACGAAAGTCTCAGTATTTTCTATTAGTTCTTGCTATAAGTTCTCTCCGAAGGTGCCTGCCACGAATATTTCCTTAGCCAATGCTCCTCAGGAGAAACCACAAAGCTCCAGGAGTTCTGCTGCTCTCCAGAATCATCAGGAGTTGAATCCGGTGTCTGAGTGGAAGCATTTTGGCTGGCAGAAATTTGGATTTTAAGCACCCCCTCACCTTTTCCAGCAAGCTTCAGCAAGCCAAGATCACTGTGAGATCGTCCAAGAAAAATCTGGGGTGCTGTTCCTATCCTCTCCCAGATAATTCGGGCAAGATCTGTTGAAGACACCGGCGCTGCGTGGGGAGCAACCTCGATAACCCGAAATCTCGGAAGCCCGTAGTTCAACTCTGCCATAGTGCGATCTACTTCATGGTCTCCAAAGCTTAAAACCCAAATCTGAAAGTGATGTTCTTTCAAGAACCCCACCAACTCTTTCAGAGGCTGAAAAGCGAACTCTCTATACGTTGCGCCAACAGCCTTTGGCCCGCGTAATGATAGATGAGCACGTACACTCTCAGAGTAATCAGCAAAGCTACCAAAACTGTCGCCAGCTTCAGGTGGTCTCACTTCATTGTCTGCGCCAGCCAGCGCGTCACTCCATAAAGCCCCATCGCCAACCAAAACAGCAACACGGTCATCGAGTTTCACATATTCAGGGCTCCCGGCCCGAGCCATACGCTCAATGCTTTCCACGATACCATGGCGCGCTGTGGTTGAGCTCCAACTCGGCAAGATGTTATCTCGCTCACCGCCAGTTGGCTGCAAAACCGAAACCGCTGAGTATAAAAACAAGCTGGACCACTGCATCGTTCAAGACCACCTGAAAGTTGTTTCAGCAAGATGGTGAACTACAATGCACATCAATTGCCCATAAAAAATGAACTAAATGCTGTCGTGAAAAGAGAAGAGAATCATAATTGACAGCCCGTCCCTCTTTCCTCTCAACTTGAAGATAAATACGAGTATTCACGTATATAAAGAATTTCACTCAACGAAACATTTACTTACAATTTTCATAAATTTGCTTTGGGAGTGTCAGATAAACGTCATATGCACCGCACTTTTCGATACTTTTTAGAATTAAACCCGGTTCATCCCTAGAATTCTTAATAAATGCGCAATAATTTCAAACAATTATGCCGAGGAATTTCCTGGGGTACCCAAATGCATTTTCGAGCCCTCTTACTTCCTGTATTGCTCCTTTTCGTTTTAATTGGTTTATCGATACACTTCATGTCAGCGTCATCGTATGCGTCGATTTTCGATCCTGCGACAGGTGGCCTGCACAATCAGCTCAATCAAGCTGAACTGCTCACTCAGCAGCAGAACCTATGGACCATATTGTCTGTTGGATTGTTCGCGCTTGGTGTTCTTGGATTACTTATTGTCTATTCCAGCCTGTTTATTCAGGAGCGTATGCGGGCGACCCGTTTTTTCAACCGTGCCCTTCTCCTCATCGCCATCAGTTCAGCAGCATGCCTGCTCATCGACACAACGCTGAACTTGCCTGATGTAACGGCACAATTGATCCTCTGGCAGTCTCAAGTGGAGTTCAAACCACAGGGGGACATCCACGCCGCTGCAATCCACGCAGCAATGGCAGCGATGATCGCAGTTCTGGCTTATCTGCCTCTATCGCATCAGCTGACACTGCGTGCGACGATCATTCTCGCACTCTCAATCGGCGGGGTCATCTACCCTGCCTACCTGAAAGGTGTCCAAGGGTTACTGCTTCATCCGATTAGCCAAAACACCGTGCTGTCAGTTGGTTTCGAGCAGATTGGCGGCGGTACCGTAGTCACATTGCTCGCAACATTCGTCGCCTTTTCCGGCATGTTAGTGACCGGACTAAGAAACTCACCAGCGTTACCTGAGTACATTCTGCGCAACACACAAAACTACAATGTGCTGCAGATCAAAGCAGGCGCGGCGCTGATGGCCGTTGGCGGCATCGGCTTTTCAGTTGGTAATACAAGTATTTATTCAGGTGAGTTGGGCAGTGCGATCTTCAACGTTCTTGTCGCAACTGGTGTCTCGGTAACATTGGGCGTTGCCCTCGGCTTCTTCGCACCTCGCAAGGTCATGTACCCAACCATTCTGTTGAGCATGATTGGCGGCTTGTCCTCCGTTCTCGGAAATGCCCAGCATCTGACCGTAGCGGGCGTCGCTCTTATTGCTCTGACAGCTTCAGTTGCTTCTATTGCAGTTGCACGCATCATCTATGCAAGGTCTAAGACCCACAAAGTCATCATTTACTACACCAGTCTTGGCATTGGCTCTCTGATTGGCCTCTTCGGCTTCACAACCGCACTACCAGCAGACCATGCACTGGCTGGGTTCAGTCTTGATAACTTTATACTTCAGGCCGTTGGAGCTTTACTGACCATCTTTTGGGCTTTCCTGTCAGGCCTGCTCCTGTTTACGTCCTTCAAATTTACGAAGCAGTTCCGCAAAGCCGACGAAATCGACCTGAATGAAACACCGATTGTCAGCACCATCAGCCAGATGGAGAACCTGATCGGCAAGTTGGTTTGGCATGACGCCAAGCTGGATGAGCGCTTACCGGTACGGGATAATGACCCGCAAGAGCGCCTTGCTTCAATCTTCAACACGTTCCTCGACAAACTGCAGAGCGATGAGAAACGACGTAAAATCAGTGAAACATCAAATAGTAAGCAGCAGGAAGAACTCAGCAAACTCGCCACATTTGCAGAAGGCGCGTTTGAAGGCCTCGCCATCTCGACAGATGGTATCATCGTAGAATGTAACCACGTACTCTACGAGCTGCTGGACTATCAGGCAGGAGAGATGCGTGGAACCAGTTTGCTGTCTCATGTCGCGCCAGATTTTCGCGAAAAAGCGCGTGAGAGCATTCTTGCCAATGAGCCGACCCCGAACGAAGTCATGCTTTTGAGCAAGTCTGGCGAGCGCATCCCGATTGAAGTTCGTGGTCGCTTGATGGAAGTGGCGGACGAGAACCTTCGTGTCTCAGCTGTACGTGATATGCGTAAGCAGAAAGAAGACGAAGCGCGCATTCTCCACCTCGCTCAGCATGACATGTTGACCGGCCTGCCGAACCGCACTTACTTCCGCGAACGCTTCCAAAAAGCAATCGAAAACCAGGCAAACGCAGAACAAACGATCTCCGCAGTCATGCTGCTGGATCTGGATCGCTTCAAAGATATCAATGATTTATATGGCCATCCAATCGGTGACAAGCTCATTCAGACAGTGGCCCGTCGCCTCAATGCATGCGTCACCCATCACGACACAGTCGCCCGTCTCGGCGGGGATGAGTTTGCGATCATTCAGGTCAATCTCAAGACAACGGCTGAAGTCGGTCTGCTGACCAACAAAATACTAGAGGTCCTGTCAAAGCCGATTCATGTTGGCAACAACATCACGGTCAGAACGAGCGCCAGCATTGGCATCGCGCTGATTCCAGACCATGGGACGGACCCGGATGAGCTGATGTCCAAGGCGGATATAGCGCTTTATGAAGCTAAAGAAGCTGGCCGAAACACCTTCGCATTCTTCGAAGACAAGATGGAAGAGGCCATCCTGCTGAGAAGAACAATGGAAGGCGACCTGCGTAACGCATTGGAAAATGAGGAACTTCAGCTCCACTTCCAACCGCAGGCACGCTCTGACACCCGTTCCATTGTCGGCTTCGAGGCTCTTCTGCGTTGGAACCATCCGGAGAAGGGCCAGATTGGACCGAACAACTTCATCCCGGTTGCGGAGGAAAGTGGTCTGATCATTCCGATTGGCCGCTGGGTTCTGAATGAAGCCTGCGCGCAAGCTTCTCAATGGCCGGAGCGCTATCGTGTGGGGGTGAACCTCAGTCCGGTGCAGTTCTGTGATGAGTACCTCATACAAGAAGTTGAAGGTGCATTGGCGCGAAGTGGGCTATCTCCGGAGCGTCTGGAGCTGGAAATCACTGAGAGTGTGTTGATCCACGACGACCGCCGTGCGCTCAATACCTTGAGGCAACTCAAAGAGTTAGGCATCACCATCGCTCTTGATGACTTCGGTACCGGTTACTCTTCCCTCAGCTATCTGCGCCGCTTCCCGTTTGATCGTCTGAAGATCGACCGCAGCTTTGTCAGCGGTGTAACTCAGACACCGGAACTGGCAGCAATCATCCGCGCTGTCATCGATCTTGGGCAGGCTCTGGGAATGGAAGTCATCGCTGAAGGTGTTGAAACTGAACCAGAATTAGAGCTGCTGCGCAATGAATCCTGCGATGAAGTGCAAGGCTTTTTGATTGGCCGTCCGCAAGTGATGGATGGCGAGATGGCAAAACATGTCAGCAATGCCAATCTGGAAATTCAGGCTTTAGACCAATACATCGCAGCACTGCAGGAAACTTCTCTGAAGCTAAAAGAGATTGAAAATCAAGCAGCTAAGCAAGATCATGAGATGATTGACGCAGGCGACTAAACCCGCACTCTAGTGCTGAAACAACAAGCACCCAGCAGGACTTATCACCATCCTGCTGGTGCATTCACCGCCACACGGCTGCGTCCGGCACCCTGCCTAACCACCTGAACCTGAACCGGAATTCTGTCCTTCAGCGCTTCCACGTGGCTAATGACGCCAACTTTTCTCCCCTGCCCCTGCAGCATTTCCAGCGCATCAATGGCAAGGTCGAGGCTTTCAGCATCCAGAGAACCGAAACCTTCGTCGATAAAGAGCGTATCAACGAACGATTGGCGGCCTTCCAAACCGGAGAGAGCAAGTGCGAGGCTGAGCGAAATAAGGAAGCGTTCTCCGCCACTTAGCGAGCGTGTGGAGCGTGGTGTGTCGCCCATATCGCGATCGATGACAAACAGGCCAAGGCCGAAGTCAGCCCGTTTCAGCTGGTACCGTGGCTTAAGCTGATGCAGCTGTTTGTTGGCCAGCTCCACCAGCAAATCGAGAGTAACGCCCTGCGCCACCTTCTGGAACTTGGAACCATCTGCAGAGCCAATCGCTTCCGAAATCGCCCCCCACGTCTTGGCGGTCTCTTTCGCTTCCAACAACAAACCCATGATTTGCTGGGCCTTTTCCCGCGCGTCCGCATCAACCCGCAGCTTTTCAGAAAGAACGCCCTTGTTTACCTGCAACTCAGCAAGCGTTTGCTTTGAGGCCTCCAACAACGAGGATAACTCCTCCTGCGGCTTCTCCGGCAAAGGCAGGGCCTCAACCGCAGCAAGCTCCTTCTCCCAAGTGGAAACAGCCGTTTGCGTTGCTAAGTAAGCGTCATCCAGCATCTTCAGCTCTGAGGCCAGTGCGTCCAGCTCCTGAGAGCTCCGCTCCTGCAATCCGTCATAGGCTTCTTTCGTCAGCCCCAAGCTCGCAAGTTCCGCATTTAACCTGTCAGCACAGTCGCTTAGCACAGAGGCCGCTTTTGCCTCCGCAGCTTTTGCCGCTGCCAATCCAGCCTCAATGCGCCCGAATTCTTCTCTTGCGTTGTTTTGTGCGTTGCTAGCGTTATTTTTGCGTTCTTTTGCGTTGCTGTGTTTTTCAGAAAATGCCGCCCGATGCGCCCCGGTCGCCATCCCACCCAACAACAGTTTCCGCTCTGCAGAGCGCTCCTGATGCAGCACGCGCAGCTGCTCCAACTGCCTCAGCAACTCGCCGGAGGATTTGGCCAGTCCATCCCGCCGTTCACTCAAACCACTCGTTTTCTGTTCAAGAGATTGCAGCGCGGCAGAAGTTGTTCCCTCCTGCTGCTCCAGTTGCTCCCAGGTGGAGATACACTCCTGCAAACTCGCCTTCAGTGCTGGTAACTCGGCACCAAGGGACCCGAACACCATGCCACCAGCCAGCAGCGTTTCACCAAGCCGCTGTTCCAATCGTGACTGTGCCTCAAAGTTCTCGGTGTGGCGACCTTCCACGCCAGAAAGCTCCACCTTGATAGATGAAACCTCTTCAGCCTTACGAGCCTGATCACCAACTGCTTTCTGGTGTGCATCCCGCAAACCACGCAGCATGACATCCAGCTGCTCCAGCTCTTGACGCAGCACGTCTTCCTGAACAAGAACGGCACGTAGAGCCTCAACCTGTGTCGCCACTTGCGCAAGCACAGCGTCCAGCAGGTCCGGCGCATCAAGCAAGCCATCAAGAGCAAACGCCACCTCAACCGGCGGCGCCAAAGCAGCCCACTGTTCTTCCGCCTCAACCCGAAGCGCATCAGCCTCACTGGCATAGCGTTCCATCAAGGCGGACGCATTTTTCTGCGATGCCTCACAGGCTGCAATCTGGCCGTTGACCTCGTCTAGGTTTCGCTGCGCAGCTGCGCGAGCTTCTTCCGCTTCCTTGCGCTGTAGAAACACGTCGCCGAACAGCGTGTCCAACGCAGCCCGGCCCTCCTGTGTATCTACGGGGTGATGGTCAGAACCACAGACCGGACATGGTGCATCATCCACCAGCTCGGCGCGCAACAGCTTCACCTGATCGCCTTGCGCCGCTTCAGCAAGAGTGGAAAGGCCGCGTGCTTTCTCAAGGGCTTCCCCTCGAAAAGTCAGCTCACTGGACGCTTTGCCTTTCGCCTGCTGCAACCCGGTCATCTGGTCCACCAGCTTCTTCCAAGTCTCACTCTCAGCCTGCTTGTTACGCTTGGCTTTCAAAAAGTGGCGAGACGTCTCCTGCAGTTTTTCAGCCCGCTGACGGAACGTAGAAAGCTGCTCCATGCTTTTACGGGCACTCTCAGCACCAAGAGCGGAAATCTCGCCCTTCTTGGCAGCAAACGCGCCTTCACACCCTTCCAGATCAGAGACAAACTGCTCCAGCTGGGCAGAAAGAGTGCTCTGGATATCGCTCAACTCACTCTCGCGCTTGCGCATCTGGGCAAGGTGCGTCGCATCTTTCGTCAGCGCAACCTGAACCCGTTCAAACTCATCCAGATCTGCAATCAGGCTATCCTGACGGTCTTTCAAAATCTTGGTCGCACTCAACCGCGCCATCTGCTCTTTCACAGTGGCTTGCAAGGCTTTCTGTTCATCCAGAGATTTGGTGTGCTCTGCCAGCGCTGCATCCGCCTGCTCGGCATCCGCCACAGCAGTGTCAGAGCGGTCCCGCAATTGTTTGCCTTCAACCTCAAGCTCACCCAGCTTGGTGTCCAGTTGCTCAGCTGCACTCCATTCCGGTGTCAACTTGGCAAGTTCAGCTTCCAGCTCATTGAAAACCGCATCAGCTTGTTTGGCCTGCTCTTCCTTGCCAGCAAGGTCTTTGCGGGCACCTTCCAGCATCACCCGGCTTTTTTCAGCAGCAGCACGGGTGCCAGCAACATCCTTCTCGGCCTCAACCACACGGTGGTTCACAGGCTCAAGAGATTTGATGCGCTCAAATTGCGCCTTCAGATCCCGCTTGGCCTTCGCATTTTCATGGCGGGCCTTCAACGCCACAAACTCATCCTGCGCAGACGCCAGCTTTGTCTTCGCTTCATCCAGTTTCTGCAAATGCCCCAGAGACTTGGCAATCGCATCCATATCTGACTGCATAGACTTGGATTGCTTCTCCAACTCTTCTGACTGCCCAACAAGAGCAGTGCGTTCTTCCTCTTCTAAAAGACCAGCCACATCAGACTTTTCTTCCAGTTTTGAGGTTGCATCCTTCGCATCAGTAAAGCGCTGGAAAATCTGTTTGGAAATATCTCTGTAGCGCTGCGTGCCCGTCACTTTTTCAAGCAAGGCAGCGCGCTCATTGTCATTGGCTTTCAGGAAGGCATCAAAATCCCCCTGCGCCAACAGCACAGTACGCTTGAACTGGTCATAGGTCAGGCCCAGCCGCTCTTCAACAGCCGCATCCACCTGTTTGATGCCGCTCTCAACCGCAGCATTGTCTTCAATGCGAACCAGCGAGCGCTCCACATTCTGCAGGCGTCCAGATGCTTTGTTGCGAGCCCGGCGCACAGTCCAGCGCGCACGATATCCAGTTCCATCCGCGCCAACAAAGTCCGCCTCAGCAAAGCCAGAAGCAGCCCCACGTGTGAGCACTGTGCGCGGGTTTGTTTCTCGCAGCTCAGCACCAGCAACATCTGGCACGCTGTCGCTGCTTCCCGCAGCGCTCAAACGAGGGCATTGCCCAAACAAGGCAAGACACAAGGCGTCCAGCAATGTGGATTTGCCCGCGCCCGTTTCTCCGGTAATCGCGAACAAACCTGCCCCGTTCAATGGCTCCTGTTCAAGGTCAATCTCAAACGGAGCCGCCAGACTGGCAAGGTTTTCGCCACGCACCGCTAGAATACGCATTACTCAACCTCCGCTTCTGCGATTGCGCGATAAAAATAGTCCAGATGTTTGGCTTCCGGCTCAATGCCGTGCACCCGCTCAAAAGCGGATTTGAAAAGCTCATCCGGCTGAATTTCAGAAAGGCGAATGAGGCTCTCGGCCTCAACACTCACCACCTCTTGCTGTTTTGGCCGCAACACTGAAACACCGGCACTGCGCACTGGATATTGCGCAAGGATCTGATCCACCTCAGCTTTTAGCCCACCGGCAGAAACCTGCGGTCGCAAATCCACATGCACAAACGGCTGCTGCTCTACTGGCAGGTCTGCATCCAGCTCCAGCGCCACAAGAGCTGGCACCAGCTCCTCCAGCAGCAAGCCACCATCCCCTTTCAGGCGATGGAATGGCACAGGTCGGCTAAGAGGCAAGCGCTCAATGGAAAGCACACCGGCATCAGAAAAGCTCAGCAGATTAACGCCGTGCTTGTAATGTTGCTCGGTGACGGAAAGAGGAAACGGGGACCCGGAATAGCGGATGGTTTCCTTGCCCACCTTCTGCGGTTTGTGCAAATGCCCAAGCGCCACATAAGTCAGATCATCAGGAAACTGCTCCCACGGCATGGCATGCTCACCGCCAATCAGAATACGGCGCTCCGCCCCTTCTGACTCCAGACCACCCGCCACATGCAAGTGACCAGTCGCAATAAGCGGCATCTCACCAATCTGCTCACGAGCTTGCGAGGCTGCCGCTTCATAAAGCTCTGCCACAGCCCGCACCACAGGAGACCCTTCCTCTGAAGAGGAGAAGCTCAGTCCCGGCAAATCCGTCGCCCGAGGAAACGGCAGCGCCAGCACATAGGCTTTCACGGCACCATCACTGTCATGAAGCGGTACAAGATGATGGGAAAGGTCCAGCAAACCGTCGTTTCGGCGCACCATGCCAACCGCCTGCACGCCAATCTTTTGAAACAGCACACCCGGCGCTTCCACACGTCCGGCAGGGTCATGATTGCCAGCAGTCAGCACCGTCACCAGATGCGGGCGCTTCTCGCGGAACCGCGCGAGTGCCTCATACAACATCTGCGTGGCGTCTGCGGATGGGTTCTGGTTGTCAAACACGTCTCCTGCCACAACCAGCGCATCCACCTCATGGCGTTCAATCAATTCTTCAAGCTCCATGAAGAATTGTTGATGCTCATAGGTGCGCGACCAGCCATTCAGACTCTGGCCAATATGCCAGTCTGCTGTGTGCAGGATTTTCAACGCCATACTACCTGTTCCACGCTCCAAGCCTTAAGGGCAGCCGTTTTGAAGGACAGCTGCATCATGACTCAGAAATCTTTCATTAACCAATCCGCAAATTAGGCGGAGGACCTACCAGAAGTCTTTAAAGCGCGGCGCTAACCCACAGATTTAGGGGCTTTGGCACAAGTAGCGCACAGGAATCTGTGCCAGCACCTCCCCCTGCGAAATTTTTGAGAAATTCAGAGCCGGATTTTGCAGTTTCCGAAAACACGCCCCGAATCTGTTCGTTCACTAATGGCGAACAATCAGATCACCAAAGCTTACCTTGTTCATTCCAAGCACTGGAATATCTTTAAGGGCATGACGACACCACTGTAAATATTAAGAAATCAGGAGAGCCCCATGTCTGTTACAGCATCTGATTTGAAACTGAGAGTTCGCCCTTCCCACCAGCGCGGCCATGCCGATGCAGGTTGGTTGAAATCCGCCCACTCCTTCAGCTTCGCCAGCTATTTTGACCGCAATAACATGAACTTCCACAATCTGCGGGTCATCAACGATGACTGGGTCGGCCCGGATGGCGGCTTCCCCATGCACCCCCATGAGAACTTCGAAATCTTCTCCTACATGCTGGAAGGCGCGCTGGAACACAAAGACACCATGGGCAACGGCAGCACCGTGCACAAAGGTGGCATCCAGTTCATGAGCACCGGCACCGGTGTGCAGCACTCCGAGTTCAACCCCTCCAGCACGGACGAAACGCACCTGCTCCAGATCTGGCTGATCCCGGACCGCAAGAACACCACGCCGCGCTATGAGATGCTGGACCTGAGCGACGAAGCCCGCAGCGGCAAACTACAACTGTTCCTCTCTCAAGATGGCCGTGACGGATCCATCCGCACAGAAGCCGCCGCCGATATCTATTCCGGCAAGCTGGATGGCGCTGACACCATCAACTTTGAGCTGGCAGACGAGCGCGCAGTCTACGTGCACGTGGCCCGCGGCGAAGTGCAGATCGGTGGCCAAACGCTGAGTGATGGCGATGCCATTGAAGCTGAAGGCCGCGGCACGCTGGAACTGAGCAACGGCAATGGGGCTGAGGTCATTCTCTTCCACCTTGCACCGCGCGGCTAAACACAACACACACCCCATCTGGACCACCCAATGCCTGACAGGTTGGCATTGGCACATTGGAGGGAGGCACTCCTCAATAACAACAAAAGCCTCCCTCTCTTTTTTCCTTCAGAAGACTCACCTTGCAATACTACAAGGATATTTGTAGTATTATTGCATGACAGAGAGTTCTGAGTGCAACACCTCCGCAAATTTACAGGAAGACGAAGCCGTCGCAGCGCTGAGCGCTCTGGCTCATAAAGACAGGCTCGCTGCCTTCCGTCTCATCCTGACATCAATGCCCAAGGGCCTGCCCTCCGGACAGATCGCCAAAGATCTCTCCATCGCCCCCACACGCATGTCCTTCCACCTTGCAACGCTTGAACGCGCCGGGCTTCTCACCGCCCAGCGCGAAGGGCGTGTGGTGCGCTATGCCATTGCCCCGCACACCATGCGCGGCCTGCTTCGTTTCCTGACGCAGGATTGCTGCAGCGGCGATCCCACCCTGTGTCTGGATTTCAACCCGTTTCCTTGTCCTTGACCGACCCCATCGGAGAGACCAAATGAACCCGATCATCTACCACAACCCAAAATGCGGCACCTCCCGCAACACCCTCGCCATGCTCAAGCAGGCAGGAATGGAACCAGAGGTCATCGAATACCTTAAAACTCCGCCCTCCCGCGCAACGCTGGAAAAGCTGATCAAAGACAGCGGCCTCACCGTACGCGAAATCCTGCGCAAAAAAGGCACGCCCTACGAAGAACTCGGCCTTGATGATGAAAAGTGGACCGACGCGCAGCTCATCGACTTCATCGAGCAACACCCGATCCTCATGAACCGCCCATTCGTCACCACCGCCAAAGGCACCCGCCTCTGTCGCCCCTCCGAGGTCCTGCTGGAAATTCTGGATGAAGAACAGATAGGCGCATTCACCAAGGAAGACGGCGAAGTCGTCATTCCGGCAAAGGGTTAAGCCGTGTCTGAGATGTCTTCTGATCTGCCAAAGGTGGAGGCCGACAGCTTCCACCCCATCAACACTGGTGCTCTGCGCAAAGACGATGCGCCAGACCACGCCCCACGCATCCTGCTGCTCTACGGCTCCCTGCGCAAACGCTCCTTCTCCCGCCTCGCAGTGCTGGAAGCCCAGCGCATTCTGGAGCAGCTCGGCGCGCAAACCCGCATCTTCAACCCAAGCGGCCTGCCACTGGCTGATGATGCAGAGCCGGATCACCCCAAGGTGCAGGAACTGCGTGAGTTGATGATGTGGTCCGAAGGTCAGGTCTGGTGCTCACCAGAGCGCCACGGCTCCATGACCGGTATCATGAAAACCATGATTGACTGGGTGCCCCTCTCCGTCGGTGCAGTCCGCCCAACTCAGGGCAAAACACTCGCTCTGATGCAGGTCAGCGGCGGCTCCCAAAGCTTCAACGCCGTCAACCAGATGCGCGTGCTAGGCCGCTGGATGCGCATGGTCACCATTCCAAACCAGTCCTCCATCCCCAAAGCGTTTCTGGAGTTCGACGAGACCGACCGCATGAAGCCGTCCTCTCTCTACGACCGCGTGGTGGACGTGATGGAAGAACTCATGAAATTCACCCACCTCACCCGCGGCCACTCCGACTACCTGACCGACCGCTACTCCGAACGCAAAGAAACCGCCGCCGAACTCTCTGCAAGGGTGAACACGAAGTAAGACAGGCACACCTCACGGCAAGGGGCTCAGCTCTCAGCCAGCAAGCCATCACACCATAAGCGCGCTACAACCCAAAAAACTCAGCGCGCTTATGGTCTTCGAGGAACAACACCGGGTAAACCGCTTGCTCGTCAATAAACTGGTCAGCCGACACATCCTATTCCAACCACCATCAAACACTCCCCCTCAAACCACCGCCCGCTAAAACTGACAAGTCTCAACCATGCATTAAACACCTGCTGCCATACACAGCAGTGGGATTGGAACAAACAGAGGCAAGCTTCATGGATTACATTCTGGGTGTTGATGGCGGTGGCTCCAGTTGTCGTGCTGCAATCGCAACGGCAGATGGACGTTTGCTGGGACGCGGCAAAGCCGGATCAGCCAACATCTACAGCGACCCGACCCAGAGCCTCAGCTCCATTCTCCATGCCGCCAAAGAGGCCTGCAAGGATGCAGGACTAACCGAAGAAGCCTTACAACAGACATTCGCAGTGCTGGGGCTGGCAGGCGCCAACGCCCACAACGACCCCATTGGCCTTGCCGAAAACCTGCCGTTCGCCGCCGTTCAGGTCGTCTCCGACAGCTTAATCGCATTGGAAGGCGCTCATGATTCTGACGACGGTGTCATCGGCATCCTCGGCACAGGGTCCAACTTCATGGCCCGCAAAGGCGAAAAGCACTATTACCTTGGCGGCTGGGGCTTCCATTGCGGGGATCAGGGCAGCGGCGCTAAAATGGGCGAACGCGCACTGGAAGAAGCCTTGCTCGCCCACGACGGCCTGCGCAGCCTATGCCCGTTAACGGAACACATTTTGCGCCAGTTTAACGACGACCCGCGTAAGCTTTCCGAGTTTGCCCGCACCGCAAAGCCAAAAGACTTTGGCGAGTTCATGCCCATCATCCTCGTCTATGCCAAACAGCAAAGCCGCCTTGCCCTCGACATTGTCGAGGAAGGCACCACCTATGTGGCCTCCGCCCTCCGGCTTTTAAGCGATGATGGCAAACTCCCCATCGCTTTGCTCGGCGGTTTGAGCCACGCCTACGACTCATTTCTGCCTCCAGACCTGAAACAGTTCATCGTACCCGCCAAGAACGACGCCCTGCGCGGTGCCCTGGCAATGGCAGAGCGTGAGAACGCCCTGAACACCTGAAGCTCGCCTCTGCTAAAGCATGGCCCAGCCTACTGCTGATGCACCATCACAGTATTACCTGGCGCATAGACGGTAAGCGTGTTGCCAGCAGCAACATCTGAAGTTTTAAGCCCGTTCCCACGCTGCGTGTAAAGCACATTGGTCTCATTGCTCGTCACAGCAAGCCCGGCTTCGTTGTTATTGCCATGTTGCCATAACGTGCCCTTGGAACTGCTGCCGGATACTTCTACCGAGCCCTGATTACCGTCACCCGTCTGGAACAGATTGCCCGTTGAATTATCACCTGAAATCACAACGGTTGCTTCATTCCCAACACCAGCGGCAGAAGGAGCAAGAAAGCTGTTGCGCACGGCAAGCGCAGCAACATTATCTGCTGTATCCAGTGTATTTTTTGAGGCACCCAACAGCTTGCCGACAAACCATGTCCCGCGCAAAGCTTGTTGACCCAAGCCTGCGGTTAAGGTGTCCCCCCCTTGCAAGACAGTCACATCACTGCCACTCGCACTTTGAGAAACCTGAACTTCGTGATTGTCCCCCACCTGCCGGATGAGAGCTGTATTCCCATCACCTGCAAAAGCCGCAGATGGCATCAAAACAGATGCCAGAATTAAACCCGCTAATTTCCTAAACATATCCATCACCCGAAAATTCGGAGCGAGGAGCCCACTGAAGGCTATTGCCCCTGCATGATACTCAGAGAGTTTCCATCTCCAAATTGATTGAAGAGCGCCCGGTTATTGTTCCCGAACTGCCCAACCAGCGCATTGTTGTCGTGCCCATAAGCTCTGCCTGAGAGCGCATTGCCATATCCATACTGGATAAATCCAAAGCCATTCCCTGTTCCCTCAGCCTCATAAAGCACCGTATTACCGGTCCCGATAATGAGCCCCTGCCCGGCAACCGGAGAGTTCGGAACGCCGCTGACTGTTTCTGGCATCACAGGAACGATCAAAGTGGCGTAACTCTCTTCCAGCCCCCGAAGGCTGATGGTGTTCCCACCAACTTCAGTCACTTGAGGAATGTTGCCCGTAAACACCTTAGCGCTCTTATTTTCCAGTAATTGAGCGGTTGAAGCATCCTGCTGATACCCAGAGGCATCAACTTGCGGAATAACCGCCATTTCCTGGGCAGAGACGCCAGAAAGCGCACCACAAACAACACTGCCAAAAACGAAAAAACCGACACGCTTAAACAACATTGCAATGCTCCGGGAGTGGAATACTCCACTCCCATCACATCACAGCATTTTCTTTTTTTTCTGCATTCAGTCACTAAAACTGAAAAGACCCCGGCCCGTAGGCCGGGGAAAGAAGACTTACCAGTTCGAGCCCATCAAAGTATTGAACGGAACAGAACTGTCAGTCACGATAGCTGGAACTCCCACACTGGCAGCACCCTGGTTAATAGTTGCAGAGTTGCTGTCACCGGTCTGGCTAACACTAGCAATGTTGAAGTCACCCTTCTGGCCAACCATTGCTCTGTTGTGGCTTCCCATCACAGAGACGCCGGCTTCGTTGTAATCACCGATCTGCCCGACCTGAATGTGGTTATCATTGCTGGTAGAGGCATCAGTCCGATTACCAACATTACCGGTGATCATATTGCCTGTACCGTTCTGGGTGAGGAAGATCTTGTTCTGATCACCATTAACGTCTTCAAAGTCGATGTTGTTGCCATCACCACCTTTTTGAATGAACTGCAGGCGGTTATAGCTACCATCAACAACCCCAACCGTTACGCCGTTGTCGCTTGTCGTCTGCAACACATAGAACTTGTTGAGATTAGGACCATTCAAGCCATCAATGTAAACGCCGTTGTTATCACCAGACTGCTTCACAGCAATATACTGCCGATCGCCCCATGAGTGACCGGAGAAGGCATTGCCGGCACCAGACTGTTGAATGGAAACTTTGCCGTTGGTACCAGCACCCACGTAATCAACTTTATTGGAGGTTCCAGACTGACGCGCACGGATCATAAAGTTACTGCCGTTTAGACTGACATCAATATCCTGCATGTCACCAGTCTGGCGGTATCCAGCATCATTCATGTCACCTTCAATGACAGATTTGGTGTAGGACTGGTTCGAACCAGCATCCTGAACCAGATCGACCATATTGCCGACACCTCTGGACTCAAGCCAGAAATTGTTGCGTGAACCATTCTGAAGAGCTGATGTGTCGTTGGCAGAACCAACCTGAATCAGCTTCGCACCATGGGATGGACCTTCAACAACAGGAGTACCTGTTCCTGTTGGATCTGGTGGAACATCATCAATATTAGCGCCGTTAAAGTCCCCACGCTGACGAATTGAAGCAGTGTTTACACCACCAGTTACAGAGGTATTTTCCTGCCTAACCTTAGCAACAACGTTGGTGTCACCACGCTGGTCAATTGTCAGGCTGTTCTGTAAGGCAACAGCACCGGCCTGACCGGTCTGATTTACACGCCAGACACGATGATCAGGAGTACGATCAGAAGGAGAGCCATTTGCACGCTGCAAGATACTTGCAGTGTTCTGGTCACCAGACTGACTAACATTTCTTACCATCTGATTGTTATCTTGGTTGATGGAAAGAGTATTGCTAGCGCCATCCTGCACCATCTGCCCGTCGTACTTACCGCTTGGGCTACGATTGCTACCAGCAATGTTGTTGCTGCCAGTTTGCAGCACAGTTGCGTTATTACCACCACCTGCAGTGTTGGTCTGCACTACAATCGCATCGTTGCTGTCGCCAATCTGGGTGATTGTACCCGTGTTGCCTGCACCAGCAAGATTTACCTGGCTCAGGGAAGATGCATTACCATCTCCCGCATGTGCAGCAGCAACTGAAAATGCCAAAGCTGAACATGACAAAATAAGAATTTGCTTCATAATTACGAACCTTCACCTATAATAGTTCGGGTGAGCAAAGGAGATTGTAACCAATCACATTTGCTCCGTTGCGACATGAGGGTGTGTGAGTTTTTGCGAGGTCGCACACCCTCTATTACCGTTTTTACGGTAACCGAGATCTCTTGCCACCATTTCTCATAGTCACTTATTTTCAATGGCTTAGAGAAACTTTGGATCAAGAGGAAAAAGATGGATGTTGTTCTAGAACTGCTGAACATTTTGCAACATCCTAAGATTTCTTATTCGCCCACAGGTTTGACCGTGCCAGTGGAACACTGCCCCGATATGAACCCATATTCGATGGGGGGCGAGCCTTTTTAACCTTTACACGCTGGGTGACCTGTGCCTTCTCAGATGTGTATTCCTGATACAAAGCATTGGCTTGAGCCGGGTTCTCAAAACTCCAGGCTCCAACACGCGCCCCTTCCATGACAATGGAATAAACCGCCTTCTCAATGGCCTGCTGCACAGCAAGGGTGACAGGCTCATTCTTGGTGATGCCAGCTTCGGCTTCTAAAATTTCATCTAAAGCGATGTAGCGGAACGCGCCACCTTTCAACCCGACAGAGACAACGGATTTCTGAACCATCACGTTGGCCATGACTTCACCGGTTCGTGTGCTGACAGCACGCAGCGAAACCGTCACGTCATCCTGCCGGTAATCCGCATTTCCGCCAATGCCCAGATAACGAGCCCCTAATCCGCCTGTTCGGGTGTTGCTATCATACCCGACAACGCCACCCTCAAAAAGAACTCCCGCATAAAGCAGTGGTGGCAGGACCTTCGGATCAACTTTGTCTTCACCCAGATAGATTTTGCGGATCTGCGTAACGATCTGGCGTTCTTTCAGCAAAGCATCAAGATTGCCCCTTTCAACCACACGGAACCATTTGCGATCCCCGGCATCCTGAAGCGCACGAACCAGCATAGTGTCAGCACCCTGTGTCACAGATCGTGACAGTGTCTGAACTTTGTCAGACGGCTTATACTGGCCTGTCAGATCCTGATAACTGTAGACAGCAGCGTAAATCGGTTCCTTCGGAGCGGGCAGCTTTTTCAGCTTGCTGGCTTGCACCGAAATCGTTGCAAGTTGAGGTCCGGGACTAAATGCCATGCGTGTTACCGGCCCGCAGGCAGACAACGACAACGCCATGGCAACAACAATGGATTTCTTCATCATATCAATAACCTGGCATTAATTTATGGGAGTACCGTCCTGCAGGACAGGAACCGTGATATCGGTAATGGCACCCGTGCTTTCATCAATAATCTGCAGCTGAATGGAATCTGTGCCGCGAACAAACGAAACCTTCTGGTCGCCAAAGCTCACAGTGCCGCTGTCTTTCGGATCATCACCAAAAATCGCCTGGGATACCTGATCCGCCAGAGCATAAATCAATCGGTTCTGCAGCTGGCGTACAAACAAATCAGCCAGGCTACTGCCAGAACCATCAGCACCGCTACCAGACCCGGAACCATACTTGTTGCTTCCTCCGACAGTCGCAGTTTTCTGGGCATTGGCCGTTGCAAAAAGGTGGGTAGTATTAGCCGCATATCCGCCAAAGCTCGGATTAGTCGGCTGATAAACAAGTTGTTGTGCGTGAGAGGAGCCAACACTGAGGACACACCCCAGCATAAGCCCGAGAGCAGAATTTAGTCTCATAGCAACCCCTAATCTAACGAGGACTTCACGATAAATTTCTGAGAAAGAAAGTGTCAGTTGTATCGATGTAGCTTTGGTATATTGGGGGAATACTATTGTGTCATCTCTCGACATATCGAGTTATTAGTTTCTTTTAACAAGGTAAGAACCAAGTGATTACTTTAAACCAATTTCACCCAGTAGATGCCTGATAGAATATATCACCTATAAATTCATAGTGGTATAAATATCAATTCTAATAGAGCCCACACGATTACATCATGCAGATAGCATAAATGCATGACTTGAATGCAAGTTACATCAAGGCAGCTGTTCTAAAAGGGAAATGAACAAGATAGGAAAGGTGGTAGGCCCGGAGGGACTTGAACCCCCAACCAGTCCGTTATGAGCGGACGGCTCTAACCAGTTGAGCTACAGGCCCTTACCGAAGACAGGTTCTACACCAACAACCACGGGTGAGTAAATTGTTTATAGCAGTGAACAAGGCAGATCCTGTTGAAACTTGGGGATGCGCCTTTTCCCCGGCAGATCAACAGAGCATTCATCACAAAGCTTTATAAATACCTGATTTTAAGAGACTATGTGAAAACTAACAGCTTCCGGCAGCCTGACCCCTTGGAGTGCATGATGCGCCAGCCTCTCATTAAGTTCACCGCCTCTTTGTTCCTTCTTGTCATTATTGGCTGGCTACTCTTCATAGGGCGCTCCCTCATTATACCCCTGATTATCGCACTGGTGCTTTGGTACATTATCAACTCCATGTCCTCTGCCCTGCGACATTTGCCTGTGGTTGGACCGTATCTGCCGCGCCCGCTCACCATTTTGCTGGCCCTGTTCGCGATCTTTTATGTCGTCGGCATCCTGTTCAACATCGTCTCAGTCAACCTGCAACAGCTGGCGTTCGATGCACCGACCTATCAAGGACGGCTGGATGAGCTGCTGCTCAAGCTTGCCAATCAACTGAATATGGAAAAGCCGCTCCAGCTTTCAGACATCTTGCCCAACTTCTCGCTAAGTGCAGCCCTCAGCACCGGGGCATCCGTTCTCACCAGTCTGGCCGGATCCAGCTCACTGGTCTTCATCTACGTGCTCTTCATGATTTTCGAGGCGGCAACCTTTGACAAAAAGCTCGCTGCCCTCTTTGAAGATTCTGACCGCGTACAGCTTGCGTTCGCCATCCGCGGAGAGATTGGTCGCCGCATGCGCCACTACATGGGCATCAAAACCGGTGTCAGCATCATCACCGGTTTCCTCACCTACGGCATCACGTCATGGGCAGGCCTGCCCTACGCGGCCCTTTTCGGGTTCATCGCCTTCCTGCTCAACTACATCCCGACCATCGGCTCTCTGATTGCGGTCATCTTCCCAAGCCTGCTGTCACTGGTCTATTTCGACACCCTCACACCATTCATCGCGATTACTCTTGGGCTGGGAGCAGTTCAGTTCATTCTCGGCAATCTGGTGGAACCACGTCTGATGGGCACACAACTTAACATTTCACCCCTCGTCATTATGATCTCCTTGAGCTTTTGGGGGGCATTATGGGGCGTCATTGGAATGGTGTTGTGCGTGCCGCTTGTCGTGCTTGCCATCATCATTTGCGCCCAATTCCCTTCTTCGCGCCCCATTGCAATCCTGTTGTCGGGGGATGGCAATGTCGGCGATCCGATAAACCTGGATCATCAAAATCAAACCCGTGAATTGACATGATCACGCCTGAGAGCCGCCGCAATTGTAACTTCTAATTGCATTTCTCGATATTCGGCTGATCAAGAATGACAGTCCGCAGCACGGATCAGGCATCAGCCTCAACAAATTTGAAACTGGAGAATTTAATGCAGAGCGAACAGAAGAAATTGCGTCTTCCAAGTATAAGCGCGCTGGCAGTTGCTGGTCTTGTTGCCGCCGCCCTTGTTGTATCCAGCGGTGTCAATGCCAAGGCTGCTGAACAAACTGGTAAGATCACAATCTCTGGCCAGGGATCGGTCAACGTGGCGCCTGATATGGCGACGCTGGTCTCTCGCGTAATCACACAGGGCGATGATGCAAAGTCCGCCCTTCAGCAAAACTCCGTCACCATGCGCGCCATCCTGCAGGATGTTGAAGACGCAGGTATCGAAAAAAAGAATATCCAGACCACCGGTTTTGACATTTCACCGATCTACGACAACCGCCGCCTCAAGAACAATGAGCCAAAAGCTCCTGAGATTGTTGGCTACCGTGTGCAGAACGGCATCCGCATCAGTCTGCAGGACATCACCAAACTGGGCACCACGCTAGACATGCTGGTGCAAAATGGCTCCAACGATGTTGGCCAGATCCAGTTCGGCGTATCCAATCCTGAAAAATATATTGATGAAGCCCGCGAAAGCGCCGTGAAAGACGCCCGCACCAAGGCGGAAACCTACGCGAAAGCTGCCGGTGTTAGCCTCGGCAAAATTCTCAGCATTTCCGAAGCCGGGTACAACCCGCGCCCTTACCCGGAAATGATGGGCATGAGAGCTGCAAAAATGGACAGTGCCCCGCCAATTGCAGCAGGTCAGGAGACCCTCTCATCATCAGTTACAATAACCTACGAACTTGTGCAGTAACACAAGCCTCCAATGCAACCTCTCAAAACCCCGCCCCAAGCGGGGTTTTCTTTTTTAATGCCGACAACCATCATAGTCCGGCAACATGCACATTCCCACGAGTGCTCCTATATTGGGGTCTGATAGGCTCCCCCAGACATTCATTATTTATGCATATTCTGAAGCCGCCTCGATTCAGAACACCTCACAAAGCACGCAGCATATTTCATCGTTTCAACAACTCAAAACCGCGCCAGGCTTCACGTAGGCGACCGCCAAGTGCCCGCATAAACCTAGCTATTCAAGTTGCCTTCACATCTGCCGAAAAAAGGACCTCCCCGTGCTGTAAGAAAGCTAAGCCTGCGAAACAAATGGAACAATCCGCCAATTTATGTTGGGCCAATTTTTGCAAAATCGATTTATTGAAATAGCAGGTGCGCCACGATTTAATAAGAAAAGACTTTACTTATTAAATATCTCAAATTAAATAAGTGATATATTTTTAAATAGGCAATACTCATGACCATATCCAGCCCGGCACAAACAGTCCCATTATCGCCTTTCAAAAAGCTCACCATGGATGGTCGTTGGCTTGCGTCTCTCATCATGATTTTGGGTGTTGGGTCGGCAAGCATGAACAACTTCCTCTCCTCCGCCATCATGCCAGATATCATCCGCGATCTTGGCGGCCAGCAACGCGCCTTCTGGGTCCTCAGCCTGTTTCAGATCGGCTCCATTCTGGCAGGCACGGTCACAGGCTCGTTGAAAGCACGCATTGGCGCACGCCCCCTTTTTATCGCGGCGGCCCTGTCGTTTCTGGCAGGCTCATTCGTTGGCGGCGCTGCAAATTCCCTGGAACACCTGCTGCTTGGCAGAATGCTGCAAGGCTTGGGCGAAGGCATGATTGTCTCCCTCTGCTATACGTTGATTTCAGACCTTTATCCGGAAAACGCCGTCTCCTCAGTCTTTGCTTTGCTCTCAGGAGTTTGGGCTGTCTCCGCAGGCATAGGCCCCCTCACCGCAGGTGTCCTGACAGAAAGCTGGTCCTGGCGTGCAGTGTTTTACGCCAACCTGCCTCTGTCTTTGATGCTGCTCCTGCTGGCAATCACCGTCATCCCGTCCACCACCAGAGACAAAGCCACAACGACGCAATCCTCGGATAAGATGAGCATGTTCCCCCGCCTCGGGCTTCTGGCTGTGGCGGTATTGCTCATTGCGTATGTGGGCGAACTGCGCAGCCTTCCCCACATCACTGGAGCTCTAGGTGTTGGCCTGCTCCTGCTGTTCCTCGCCGTGAAATGGGATAAGAAAAGCACCAGTCCGTTCATTCCGCGCAGTGCGTTCAAGTTCACCGGCATTTTGGGTCTTGGCATGTGGGTCACGCTGCTGCTGTCCATCGCCAGCGCTGCCCGTGTTGTTTATGGCGCTGCTATGGGGCAGGTGCTGTGGGGACTTTCCGTCACCCAGGCATCCTATGCCATGGCCATCACAGCCTTCACATGGACAGCCGCCGCATGGATTGTCGCCCGCGTGCAAACACCACACGCCCAAACCTCTCTGATCCGTTTGGGAACCTTAAACATCATTGCTGGCACACTGCTCACCGTTGTTTCACTCTACACGATGTCCCTATGGATATTCCTGCTTTCCTCCGTCTTTAACGGAGCAGGCTTTGGCATGAGCAGCCAGTTCCTGAAGAAGGCAATCATTTACGCAGAAACGGACGACGAGCGCGACAGAGCCTCCGGTTTCATCGGGCCTCTGCAATCCGCAGGCATGGCCATTGGCGCAGCGCTGGCAGGCCTTCTGGCTGGCCTCTCCGGCTTCTCCGTTCCAGGTGCAGAAGACTTGATTACACTGGAAAATGCAGCGCAGTCCGGCCCGGTCCTGTTCCTCATCATGGCGGGCATCGCAAGCATTGCAGCTCTATTGGCGTTCAAGATGCCAAGAATGGCCTAGTCACATTGAAGGGATGACAAACATGTGCCGCAAATGTGGAGACAACCCGGGACGCGATCCGCCAAAGCTTCAGGCACCGGCCGGTGCTTAAAGCGCACCTTACCAAAGTGAGTGCTGATTTTCGGATCAGGACACGCAGGAAAGTAAATCAGCGTGGAAGCGGTTGACCCGGTGGCGGCGGAGGTGCTCGTCGCAACGGCTGATCAAAATACCTGTCAGGTCCATGCCCACGCCAACCAACACCATGCATGCGGTTCATCATCGCAAACATCATAATCACAGCAATCACCACAAGAACCAGCAGTGTTGTGATGATCGAAGTAGCAATCACCCATCCCCTGCTCGGCTTCCGCCCAATCGAAGCCCTCAACCCATCCAGCTCACGCCGCATATCTTCCGGTTCCATATCCTGCTCCATCAAAAACGATAGAACAATCCTCTCAGAAACACCGGAACACCAACTTACATCAATCGCTCACAATTGATGCACTCCCGAAAGCCTCTCACCTCACGCAAACGTCTCACCCCATTTCAGCAGTTCCAGCAGAATGGAGCCGACGGCTTGGCCTTTTTCGGTCAGGACGTAGTCGGCACGTGGAGGGTGGGAAGAGTAGAAGCGCTTTTTGAGGACACCGTGTTCCTCCAGCTTTTTCAGGCGAGTTGAGAGCGTGTTAGGACTGACCTTCAAACTCGTTTCAAGGTCTTTGAACTTACGCGGCCCATCCAGAAAAAACTCTCGTAATATCAAGAGACTCCACGGATCGCCCAGCACGCCAAGCGAGCGCATGATGGGGCAGTTATCGCGGTCAATTCCAGCAAGTTCAGGCGGCAGAAGAGAAGGGTCAAACTCAGTCATATAAGCAGAGGTAGCATAGTAAATTCAAAAATGGAATTGACTCCTATATTTGAAGTCACTACCAATATTGAAGTTATTCAGGAGAACTCCCATGACTTCAATCATTCTGGAATTCATTGTTTTAGCCTTCGCTGTTATATTCCCGACTACACTGGTTGCTATCGTCGCAAACAGAGCCAACCACGCCCAGTTATCACCACCCGCTCAAAGTTGGGCCGTCGGCGTCTTCATCACATTGCTTGGGGTGTGGTTTGCAGCTGCCGTCTTGCTTGCCAAGGCAGATCTGTTCACGCTGCCCACCGAAGCCCCACAGGTTCCACGATTGATCCTTCTGCTTCTGGGCGGCTCCCTCACCGTATGGGCACTGGCAAACTTCACGGCAGCAGGACGCAAGATTCTGGAAGCCACAGGCCAAAGCGTCTTTATGGGAATTCAAATCCTGCGTGTGATCGGCTTTGTGTTTCTAGTGGGGTGGGCAATGGGGCCAGTGCCATGGGAATTTGCCATGCCAGCGGGCCTTGGAGATATCGCAACAGGCATTCTGGCCGTGTTTGCTTACAAAGCAGTCCGCAGCAACGCCGCCAACGCCCGCGCTCTCATGATCCGCGTTCACATTCTCGGCCTGTTGGATTTCGTGGCCGCAATCGGCACCGGTGTCCTCACCTCAAACGGCTACTTCCACCTGCTCTCAACAGATGCTCCCAACATCATAGACCACTACCCCCTCGTCCTCGTCCCCGCCTTCTTCGTCCCCCTCTTCCTGACAGCGCATATTCTGTCGATCCAGAAGATGGTGACAGAAAATAAGAAAGAGAAAACGGTAGCAGCATAACTCTCAATTAACGCAGGAAAGCCCGTCCACTCTCCAGCCAGAAAGTCTCAACCCAACAAAAAAAGCCGGTCTCCTCACAGAGACCGGCTTTCTTAATTCTCAACCAGAGCAGCAGCTTAGCTGTCCAGGAAGCTCCGCAGTTTGCGGGAGCGGCTTGGGTGCTTCAGCTTACGCAGCGCTTTCGCTTCAATCTGACGAATACGCTCACGGGTAACGGAGAACTGCTGACCAACCTCTTCCAGAGTGTGGTCGGTGTTCATGCCGATGCCGAAACGCATACGCAGGACACGCTCTTCACGAGGTGTCAGCGATGCCAGAACGCGGGTCGTGGTCTCACGAAGGTTCGCCTGAATAGCCGCATCAATCGGCAGGATGGCGTTTTTATCCTCAATGAAGTCACCAAGATGGCTGTCTTCCTCGTCACCAATCGGTGTTTCAAGGGAGATAGGCTCCTTAGCGATCTTCAGCACCTTACGGACCTTCTCAAGCGGCATCTGCAGCTTTTCAGAGAGCTCTTCCGGGGTTGGCTCACGGCCAATCTCGTGAAGCATCTGACGAGAGGTACGAACGATCTTGTTGATCGTCTCGATCATGTGCACCGGAATACGGATAGTGCGTGCCTGATCCGCGATGGATCGGGTGATCGCCTGACGAATCCACCAGGTCGCATAGGTGGAGAACTTGTAACCACGGCGGTATTCGAACTTGTCGACCGCCTTCATGAGGCCAATGTTACCTTCCTGAATAAGATCCAGGAACTGAAGGCCACGGTTGGTGTATTTCTTGGCAATGGAGATAACGAGACGAAGGTTCGCTTCCACCATTTCCTTTTTCGCGATACGTGCTTCGCGTTCACCCTTCTGCACCATGGAAACCAGAGTACGGAATTCGGTGATCTCGAGGCCAGTCTCAGTCGCAAGCGTCTGAATCTCGCCGCGCAGTTCGCGGATCATGTCGCCATCATTGGTCACAAATTTCTTCCAGCCACGGCCAGAAAGGTTTGCAACTTTGCGGATCCAGTTCGGATCCAGCTCAGAACCCTGATAGTGTTTGATGAAGTCAGCGCGGTTCACGCCGTTGCTGTCTGCAAGACGCAGCAAGCGGCCTTCATAACCCATCAGCATTTTGTTGATGGAGTAAAGCTGCTGAACCAGTGTCTCAATACGGTTGTTATTGAGGTGCAGGCTCTTCACTTCAACAATAATGTCTTCTTTGAGCTTCTTGTAACGACGCTCCTGAGACGGAGACAGAGTTTTGTTGGCCAGCTTGTTTTCAACCAGCTGGTCCTGAAGCTTGCGCAGCTTCTTGTAATCCTCTGTGATCCTGTCAAAGATCTCAACGACCATAGGCTTCAGCTCTGCTTCCATTACGGAAAGAGAAACGTTTGCCTCGTACTCGTCGTCATCGTCTTCAGTGGTTTCACCACCTTCTGCAGGTGCTTCACCCGGCGCGCCCGAAGTAGCATCAGCAGGCGCAGCAGCGGCAGGAGCAGCAGCACCGTTAGGTTTACGGGCTTCTTCTTCCTTGCGCTTGCGGGCTTCTTCTTTTTCCTTAAGGCGCACGGCCTCAGGAACTTCACCCTCACCAGCTTGTTCCTGCTCAGAAAGGTCATCATCAGATGGACCGTTCTTGTCATCAGGTCCGGAATATGTTGCATCCAGATCAATAATGTCACGCAGCAGAACCTTGCCTTCAGCCAGCTCCTCACCCCAGATGATAATCGCCTGGAAGGTCAGTGGGCTTTCGCAAAGACCTGAGATCATAGCCTCGCGGCCAGCCTCAATACGCTTTGCAATGGCAATTTCGCCTTCGCGGGACAACAGCTCAACAGAGCCCATCTCGCGCAGGTACATACGCACCGGGTCATCGGTACGGTCTGTAGGTTCTTTGGCAGTCGTGGTTTTGGTAACAGCAGTAGAAGAAGCAACAACCAACTCACCGCCGTCTACAGCGGGTGGAGCTTCCTCTTCCTCTTTACCTTCTTCTGCATCTTCCGCCTCAACAACGTTGATGCCCATTTCAGAAAGAAGCGACATGGTGTCTTCAATCTGCTCAGAGCTCACCTGATCAGGTGGAAGAACTTCATTCAGTTCGTCATAAGTGATGTATCCGCGTTTTTTCGCGGACTTGATCATTTTCTTGACGGCGGCGACCGACAAATCCAAGAGCGGACCATCTTGTCCCTCTGCGCCTGCCGGTTCCTGCGTATCTTCAGCTTGTGTCGCCTTCGTCGCCATATTCTGCTCCAAAGTCGCTGGTCGTGCTCCAGCGAACTATCGCGTTACGCAATCAATCACCCCCGTGTTTGGACCACACAGGCAGCATTTGAATCACATTTGACTTTGGGGTTTAACGCAAAGTCCCTTAAACCTGACTTAACCCTGGTATCAAAATGTTTTCACGGAATTGAAAACCCAAAACTCATTCGGGCAGGACTGCTCACCGGCATCCCTACCGTTTTAGGCCGTATCCGGCACATTCCAGGCATCGACAGCGCTGATTATCCGATTATGATATCGCCGCTTTAAAGACATCTAAGGTCTACGGGCGCTCGTATCGGCTGTCTGACTTAGTGTATGTAGCCCGCCTTTTGTGATTCGCAAGGGCGATTCGGCATGGTCAATCTGATTCTGGGGGATTTTGGACAGTTCATTGCCTGTTTTTCTGGATAACTTTGAAAAACAAGAGTTCTTCCATCACAATTCTACCTCAAGTTGCGATCACCAGATCCTATGGGGGAAGCAGATAAACAGACCCGCAATCCCTCCTCTCAGATCAAGCCAGAACAGACCCTTTTGAGGAGCGCATTTTGGCTGCTCGCTCCGCCAGCTCCTGCTCATCACGCAGGCAATCCTCTCGGCGACGAGCCAAATCCTGCGTAAGCGCCTGAAACCGGCTCCAGCTTTCTTCGGTCAGATCCTGCTCCATGGCCCGCGTTTCATGCTCAAGCTCCTGCTCCAACATGCGCAACTCAAGCATATCAGCATAATTCAGGAACAGCATCTCCACAAAGTCCTCGGGCGGGTCTTCCTTCAAAACCTGCAGACGATTGGTCAGCGCATCCCAGCGGCGCAAGGTACTTACCTTGCTGCTGTCGCTTTCAGATCTTGCGCTCACAATAGCTTCCTGCAGGATTTGATAGAACCGTTCATCCAGCTTGTTATAGATCTGCGTTACAGCACCTTCAGCAAGGTCCGTCGCAATCCGAACCAGCGCCGTCATGAACATGGAATGCAGTTCGTTGGAATACGTTAGCTGGGAAATCCGTTCAAAGTGGCGGTCAAACAACTCCGGATACATCAGGCACATGGTGCAGAAACTGCGCTCCACCCCATAAGAAGGTGTATCAGGCGCTTCAACTCGTGCACGGGACGCCCACTCATCATCTGCACCTTGTTTCTTGTTGCCGCCGCGCCAACCCTCATCACGCCCACCGCCACCGCCTTTGCCACGGTTCCGGCGGCTCTCCTCGTAAAACAAGTTGGAGAGTTTGAGGCGCAAGTCCATCCGGTAACGCTTCTGAACGCGCTCATCCTTGATGGTCCCAACCAGATCTTCAACGGCCTTTTCCAACGCAGCCTTGCGCTCAGGTGTATCAATCCGTGCTTGCTCGCTCTCACGGCGCCAAACCACTTCTGAAAGTGGCAGAGCTTTCTCAATCTCTCCATACATGGCAGCAGTGCCACCAGCATTAATCACATCATCCGGATCCTGCCCGTCAGGCAAAAACGCAAACTGGAAAGACTTACCGCTGGTCAGAACTGGAAGAATACGATCAACCGCTCGGTGGGCAGCAGAGATACCGGCGACGTCACCGTCAAAGCAAACCACGGGCTCATCAGCAAACTTCCAAAGCCTCATAATCTGGTCTTCGGTAAACGCAGTACCCAAACTCGCGACCGTCGCTTTGATGCCAACCTGCCAGAGGGCAATGGCGTCCATATACCCTTCCACCACAATCGCCTGCCCGCTCTCATAAGCAGGCTGCCGCGCGCGATGCGCATTAAACAGCATCGTCCCTTTGTGAAAGACAGGAGTTTCCGGTGAGTTCAGATATTTCGGCTGGCCATCCGGGTCCATGGTCCGGCCACCAAAAGCAACTGCCCTGCCCCGATCATCATGGATCGGGATCATCAGACGATTGCGAAACCGGTCATAGGACGGACGCCCGTCCTCGGGTTTAATGAGCAACCCCACTTCAATCAACTCAGCTTCAGTGACGTCTTTCGCCATCAATGCCTTCTTCAGATTGTCACGTCCAGGAGGCGCAAAACCAAACTGAAACTCATTCAGCGTCTCGGCACTCAAACCGCGCCGCTGCACATACTCTTGCGCAGCGCGCCCATCAGCAGACTGGAACACATGTCGGAAATAGCGGGCCGCCATCTCACAGACATCGGTCAGAGAATTGCGCTTTGCAGCTCGTTTTGCCGCCTGAGGATCAGGCGCAGGCATGGCGATTCCGGCTACACCGGCCAGTTCTTCCACAGCTTCGGGGAAACTGAGGCCCTCAGTCTCCATCAGAAACTTGAAATGATCTCCACTTTCACCACAGCCAAAGCACTTGTAGCGGTTGCGTCGCTCATCAACATGAAAGCTGGGAGACTTCTCTGAATGGAAGGGACAACAGGCCCAATAATCACCCTTTCCGGGCTGCGATTTACGCCGATCCCAGGTTACACGTCGCCCCACCACATCTGTAAGCGAGACGCGGTTGCGAATGTCATCAAGAAAGAGCTGATCGAAACGCATAATGGTCCAATTTGTCGTAGTGGCCTGAAAGCAGCTGAGCTGGGTATTATATAGCCGCGAAGGCCCCAAGAAGCCAGCAAAACCCCCATTTGCGCAGGCTTAACTCAATTTATTGCTTCAGGAAAAAAGAAAAGCCGCATCATGATGACGCGGCGGCCTGTAAGTGCTCCAAAAACGTTGGCTTACTGCGGAGCTCGCAGCATCTGCTTCACCATACAACTGGCTTTCGCAAAGTCCATCTGGCCCGGATAACGCTCTTTCAGCTCGGCCATGCAGCGGCCCATATCACGCAGTCCACGCGCTTCAACGCACTCGACAACTGTTTGACAAACAAGCTTCATTTCGTACTCGCTGAGCTGCGAAGGCAAAAATTCACGGATCATTTCCGCTTCTTCACGCTCTTGCACAGCAAGCTCTACTTTACCGCTCGCTTCACAATGCGCCGCTTCCTGCTCACGCTGGACTAGCATGGTGTGCAGGAGGTCCATCAGCTCTTCGTCGCTTAAGCCATCACGGCCTTGCTCACGAGCAGCCATATCCCGGTCCATAATGGCAGCGGTGATGAGGCGCAACGTGGCGGCACGTCTTTTGTTAGTGTCTTCTTGCGCGGCTTTCAGCGCATTCGCTATTTTGTCTCGCAACATACTAAAGGAACCCTGACGCGGAAACTTTAAAAGAGGCTCTCCAAATCCCGGATAATACGTCTCATCCATCTGATTTGGGCTGATTTCCTGTAACTCGAGCGCTATTATTTCTACACGAGTGATATTGACCAGAGGAACCCCTTCTCCTATGGTCCCGGCCTTGATGCGACTGTGACGCGCCAAAGTCAAGTCCCTTCGGTGCGTTTCAGATGGACGCATACTGTCATCAACCGTATCAAGAAAGCAAGTGATGAAAGCTCAAGACGCGTGGTCAGCACCTAAACCTACCGCCCTCCTCGTTCTCGCAGACGGTACAGTCATTGAAGGCCGAGGCGTTGGAGCTCTTGGAACAGCGTCCGGCGAAGTCTGCTTCAATACGGCAATGACCGGGTATGAAGAGATTCTCACAGATCCTTCCTATGCAGGACAGATCATCACCTTCACGTTCCCCCATGTTGGCAATGTGGGCGCGAACGAAGACGATGTTGAAACTGTAGATATGGAAGGCACGTCTGGCGTACGAGGCGCGATTCTGCGCACCGACATCACCACCCCTTCCAACTATCGCTCTGGCAACCACTTCGACGCATGGCTCAAGGCACGAGACATTGTTGGACTGACCGGCGTAGACACCCGCGCATTAACAGCTCTCATCCGCGAAAAAGGCATGCAGAACGCTGTGATCGCTCATAACGCTGATGGTGAGTTTGATGTGGAAGCGCTGAAAGCAGAAGCAGCCGGCCTCCCGGATCTGGAAGGCATGGACCTTGCAAAAACCGTGAGCACTCAAAAAACCTACGACTGGAACGAAACCACCTGGGATTGGGAGGACGGGTTTGGCGCCCAGAACAAACCAAGCCATCACGTGGTTGCTCTGGACTTTGGTGTAAAGCGTAACATCCTCCGCCTTCTGGCAGATGCCGGATGCCGCGTGACTGTGGTGCCTGCAACCACTTCTGCTGAGGACGTCCTCGCCCTCAAGCCGGATGGAGTATTCCTGTCAAACGGCCCTGGCGATCCAGCTGCAACAGGTGAATACGCAGTTCCAACCATCCGTAGTCTCGTGAAGTCTGGCCTGCCGGTCTTCGGTATCTGTCTGGGTCACCAGATGCTCGCGCTTGCACTTGGTGGCACCACCACAAAGATGCATCAGGGCCATCACGGCGCAAACCATCCGGTTCACGATTACACCACCAACAAGGTTGAAATCACCAGCATGAACCATGGCTTTGCTGTGAGTGCTGGCAGCCTGCCGGACAACGTGGAAGAAACACACGTTTCCCTGTTTGACGGCACCAACTGTGGTCTGCGTGTAAAAGATGCACCTGTCTTCTCAGTACAGCACCATCCGGAAGCGTCTCCTGGCCCACAAGACAGCCACTACCTGTTCTCTCGCTTCATTGAGCTGATTGAGAACCACAAGACACCTGCAGCCGCTTAGAGCGCGTTCGCTCATCAAAACGGCACAGCAGAATGAATAAAAGCGGGGTCCAGTGCCCCGCTTTTCTTTTGCCCGATCGCAAGCAGATCGTGACAGGAAACACCGCCTCAGCAACATCAGGGCAACAAAAAACCCGGCACCAAGGGAGCCGGGTTCCGTAACTCTTATCAGAAGCGATTAAGCTGCTTCTGTTTCCAGCATGCTGCTCAGTGCATGAGACACACCGCGAACTTCTGCAATTTGCTCTTGAAGCGCTTGCTCCTGCTCATGAAGCAGCTGCTCCTGCGCACCACAAATTTCCTGAAGTTCTTTAAGTTGCTCAGGACGAGGGCTGGAACCCTCAACGAGTTTGATAATACGACGAACTTCTGCCAGCGTCAGACCGATCTTCTTGGCCTGCAAAATGACCCGCATGCGGCTCACATCACGACCTCTGTAGAAGCGGCGTGCTCCACGACGTACTGGGTTAAGAAGCCCCTTCTCCTCATAAAATCGTAGTGTACGCAGAGTGACGCTAAACAATTCTGACATTTCAGAGATTGCGAGCAGTTGACCGTCCCCATCGTCCTCACGAATAGGTCCAGCGATATCCGCAGCGACATCTAGCTTACTAGGAATACTGTTCATTTCCATTTGCCCGGTGGTTTGTATGTTAAACCTTAGAAGAGTTACAAAAGCTCATCATTTCAGCTCCCCACCCGGTGCCTCCATGAATTCCCCTAATAACTTTTGTACTCCCCCACTTCTGTACTAGCTTATGCAGTAGCATTTGATACCCACTCACACTGCGGAAGCTTTTCGATGTTCATTTGAACAATCTTCAATGCATCCCCAGTGAGGAATGAGTACCCCCACTTTCAAAGTCCTCAATGAAATCTATGATAATTCATATTGGACAATTGATAATCTACACAAGGAAACTGATAAAATATAGCCCGACATCGCATTTTTTACTTCGTAAATGCAACGTATACACTAGGACATCCGAGAATTAACATCATAAGTAGTTATACTAGATAAGTATTATAAAAAAATAGGGGCACATACTTTTGCAGTTCCGCTGATTTATTCTACATTTTCCGGCAAATACCCAAAGATGTTCCTGCGTTATCCGAGCTAATATACTATAGAAACGTCAATTACATATTGTCTATAATATGTGAACATGACGAAGAGATAGCCAGAGTGAGCAATATAACTTCTAACTACTCTCCTTCTTTAGATCTGCTCTGACTTTATTCTTTCTCAGTAAAACGAAAATTGGCTGACCAAATGATCACTCTGCACATTTTTTAAACAGGATGTTCATTTTTCGCGCTGCAAAACTTTGAACTGCCGTCGCGTACAGAGGGGATAATGTGAAATCTGACACATTAAAAGGCAAGATCACCCAAAGATTCACTAGGTCAAAAATGCCAGATTGTGCGCATTGCACAATTTTGGCCACCCAATTTCATTAATTGAATCATCTTCAGCATGTGCAAGCCAGAAGAAAGACACCCTCTTCAGCAGGTAAACTCAATTTACCATCAAACACGTACTTGCGCTTAGCCCCTCAACAGGCCATTGACGATCCGTCTGATTTGAAATCTGAAAGTCGCATGACGGTGCACATCCATCTTTTTGCCCTTCAGATTAGCCCGATACAGGATGAGTTCGTTTAACATGATTATCTCCTTGATGAGCCGCGTGAATGGAAAGCCACCTCAGTTCTATGCAAAGAAATCACACAGGCTTACGGGAGTTTTCCTGAAACGCCACAACTATAAGCGCACTAATTGCGCCTAATCAAGGTAAATGGCGCAATTTTTGCGCTTTTTACATTCTGTTATATGCAATAGTACGAATGCAGATTATTATGCATGAGTCTGTACAATGAATTTTCAGTCTGGGAATCATTAGGTTAGTATCATGAAACCATCTCAGTTTCGGGCTTGGCGCAAGTCGATGGGCTATAAGCAAAAAGAGGCAGCGGAACGCCTCGGCTTAAAAAAACGAATGATTCAGTATTATGAAAACGGCAATCGTGACGGTAAACCGGTAGAAATTCCGAAGTCTGTCAGGCTGGCCTGTTATGCCTTAAGCACTGGTATTGCTGACTTTGATGGTGAGAAAACCACAGAGAACACGACATTAGCTGAATAAACTCCCCTTAAGTCTTGAGAAAAAAAACCGGATTATTTCGGAAATAGGCGTTCGTCGGGGTTTATCATTACTCGAATATTTCTTATAACGCGCGCTCAGCCGACATACTCCTAAAGAGGGCACCACCAGAGCACCGATCGGGTGCACTGGTGCTTAAACGCGAGCATATGTGAGTCACCATGCCTAAACGCAATGACATCCAATCTATCATGATCATCGGGGCTGGCCCCATCGTGATTGGTCAAGCCTGTGAGTTCGATTATTCTGGAACTCAGGCTTGTAAGGCACTGCGAGATGAGGGCTACCGAATTATCTTGGTGAACTCAAATCCGGCGACCATCATGACAGATCCGGATCTGGCTGATGCAACCTACATCGAGCCAATCACCACGGACGCCGTTGAAAAGATCATCGCCAAGGAAAAGCCGGACGCGCTCCTGCCAACCATGGGCGGCCAGACCGCACTCAACTGTGCGCTGGAACTGGACCGCAAAGGCGTGCTGAAAAAATACGGTGTCGAGATGATCGGTGCAAAAGCCGACGTCATCGACAAGGCTGAAGACCGTGAAAAATTCCGCGCTGCCATGGACAAGATCGGGCTGGAAAATCCACGCGCCGCAATCGCATCCTCTCCGCCAATCCTTGATGATGAAGGCACCATCACCGGATATGATCGCGGTGCCGGTTACGCTGAAGCCATGCGCCAGATCGACACCATCGGCCTGCCAGCTATCATTCGCCCTGCGTTTACGCTCGGCGGCACAGGCGGCGGCGTAGCGTATAACCGTGAAGAGTACGAACAGATTGTTCGCTCCGGTATCGATGCGTCTCCAAACGGTCAGGTGCTCATCGACGAAAGCTTGCTCGGCTGGAAAGAATACGAGATGGAAGTGGTTCGTGACACAGCGGACAACTGCATCATCATCTGCTCCATTGAAAACATCGACCCGATGGGCGTCCACACAGGCGATTCCATCACGGTTGCCCCTGCCCTGACCCTCACCGACAAAGAATACCAGATCATGCGGAACGCCTCGATTGCGGTTCTGCGTGAGATTGGCGTTGAAACAGGCGGGTCGAACGTTCAGTTCGCGGTCAACCCGGCAGATGGCCGTCTCGTTGTGATCGAGATGAACCCACGCGTCTCCCGCTCTTCCGCACTGGCATCTAAAGCAACGGGCTTCCCGATTGCAAAGATCGCGGCAAAGCTCGCTGTTGGCTACACCCTTGATGGGTTGGAAAACGACATCACCGGCGGAGCAACACCAGCCTCTTTTGAGCCAACAATCGACTACGTCGTCACCAAGATCCCACGTTTCGCGTTTGAAAAGTTCCCAGGCTCCGAACCAACCCTGACAACAGCAATGAAGTCTGTTGGTGAAGTGATGGCCATTGGCCGGACCTTCAAGGAAAGCCTGCAACAAGCCCTGCGCGGTCTGGAAACAGGTCTGACGGGCCTCGACCCAATCGAAGTCGACGGCCTCGGCCACGGCGAAGACTACACCGCGATCCGCAAAGCGCTGGCTGTCCCAACACCAGATCGCCTGCTCAATGTCGCTCAGGCAATGCGCTTTGGCACCTCTGCAAAAGAGATCCACGACATCTGCAAGATTGATCCGTGGTTCCTGGAGCAGATGCAGGAAATCGTGGACATGGAAGCAAAGATCATCGAGCACGGCCTGCCAGACAACGCAGCCGCCATGCGCATGGTCAAAGCTATGGGCTTCTCAGACAGCCGTCTTGCGGTTCTCACCCAGACGACTGCTGACAAAGTAGCAGCTCTGCGGGCTGAGCTCGACGTGAAGCCAGTTTATAAGCGCATTGATACCTGCGCCGCAGAATTCGCGTCTCCAACGCCTTACATGTACTCCACCTACGAGACACCAACACCGGGTCTGCCGTCCTGCGAAGCAAACCCAAGTGAGAAGCAAAAGGTTGTCATTCTGGGTGGTGGTCCAAACCGGATTGGTCAGGGCATCGAGTTCGATTACTGCTGCTGTCATGCTGCGTTTGCGTTGAAAGATGCTGGCTTCGAGGCCATCATGATCAACTGTAACCCGGAAACAGTCTCAACAGACTACGACACCTCCGATCGCCTCTACTTCGAATCTCTCACCTCTGAAGACGTGCTGGAAATCCTCCGCCTTGAAAACTCCAAGGGCACACTCAAGGGTGTTATCGTTCAGTTCGGCGGCCAGACACCTTTGAAACTGGCACAAGCGCTCGTAGAAGCTGGCATTCCAATCCTCGGCACGTCACCAGACATGATTGACCTTGCAGAAGATCGTGACCGGTTCCAGCGTCTGCTGCACAGAATTGATCTGAAGCAGCCAGAAAACGGCATCGCCTATTCTGTTGAACAGGGCCGCCTCATTGCCAACCAGCTTGGCCTGCCGCTTGTTGTTCGCCCATCCTACGTGCTGGGTGGCCGCGCAATGCAGATCATTCGCGACGAGGAAGCGCTCAACAACTACCTGCTCGGCACACTGCCAGAGCTGGTTCCACATGATGTGCGCGCCAAGTACCCGAACGATAAAACCGGCCAGATCAACACCCTGCTCGGCACCAACCCGCTTCTGTTTGACCGTTATCTCGACGGCGCAATCGAAGTGGACGTGGACGCCCTGTGTGATGGCGAAGACGTCTTCATCTGTGGCATCATGGAACACATCGAAGAAGCTGGTATCCATTCCGGCGACAGCGCATGTTCCCTGCCAGCCTACACGCTGGATGACGAAACACTTGCGAGACTGGAAGAGCAAGGCCGCAAACTCGCTCTGGAACTCAACGTTGTTGGCCTCATGAACGTTCAGTTCGCAATCAAGGACGGAGAGATCTACGTTCTGGAAGTGAACCCGCGTGCATCAAGAACAGTACCGTTCGTGGCAAAAACCATTGGCGTGCCGATTGCAAAAATCGCAGCCCGCGTCATGGCAGGCGAGAAACTGTCAAACTTCGACCTCAAGCCGAAAAAGCTGGATCATGTCGCAGTGAAGGAAGCGGTCTTCCCGTTTGCTCGTTTCCCGGGTGTTGATACGGTTCTCGGTCCTGAGATGCGCTCTACCGGTGAAGTCATGGGTCTGGACACAGACTTCTCCTTCGCATTCGCCAAGTCACAGCTCGGCGGAGGCACCGTTATTCCAGCAGGTGGAACAGTCTTCATCTCATTGAAGGATGCAGATAAGCCGAAAATTCTTGAAGCAGCTAAAAAACTTGTAGCATCAGGGTTTTCCATTATATCCACCGAAGGCACGCAAAGATACTTGGAAAACCAAGGCATCCCGTGCGCAAAGGTCAATAAGGTGCTTGAAGGGCGTCCTCATATCGTTGATGCTATCAAGAACGGAGAAGTTCAGCTCGTCTTCAATACAACCGAAGGCGCACAAGCACTTTCCGACAGTCGGTCACTTCGTCAAGCTGCGCTGATGAACAAGGTTCCTTACTACACAACTGTGGCAGGAGCCGTAGCAGCAGCTCAAGGCATCGAAGCTTTCCGAGCGAAAACGCTTGAAGTAAGGTCCCTACAATCTTACTTCTGCTAGTATAGTTTAACAGGTCCGGGTTGAGGCTTCTCAGCCCGGTCAGTTTTTTAGTGTGATGGGCCACACCACCACAACGTAAGAAAGGTGTACGAGCCATGGAAAAGGTACCTATGACGCCGGAAGGTTATGTGATGCTCACAGAAGAGCTTAAGCATCGCACGACCGGAGAACGCCCGCGCATTATCGCAGCCATTTCCGAAGCACGTGCTCACGGTGATCTTTCAGAGAATGCGGAATACCACGCAGCGAAGGAACAGCAGAGCCTGAACGAAGGCCGGATCAACGAACTGGAAGCCCTTCTGGGTCTTGCAGAAATCATCGATCTGACCAAACTCAGCGGCGATACTGTCAAATTCGGTGCAACCGTATCTCTCATTGACGAAGATACCGAGGAAGAAAAGAAGTACATGATCGTTGGTGATGTTGAAGCTGACGTAAAACGTGGACGTATTTCTATCTCCTCTCCTATTGCACGCGCACTCATCGGCAAGTCTGTTGGTGACAGCGTCGAAGTGACTGCTCCAGGTGGCGCACGCGGTTACGAGATTACTGAAGTCCAATTCGGTTAAGTAAATTGTAGAGCTGAATTCAGCATTTCAGGACCTCTCATGAACTGAGATAATCCTTGCTGAATTTTCAGAATCCTATGATTTCAGGAAATGAAAGTGCCGCTCTGAGCGGCATTTTTTATGCAACCCACACGAGTTATCCACTAATTACAGAGCAAATAATCGGTTCTTCGATAAGTTAACGGATTTACTTCAAAAATCTGAAAAAGCAACAATACCCTGCGACAATCTGGCACGTATCCCTGCCTAAAAAGCTCATATCCCATCACAATCTGCGCTTGCCAACACAATTATAGGTATATATTCGACATTTTGCATGGATAAATCTACCTACTGTTAACCCTTGTAAATGCAAATGATCTCGACAAATTGACGGGAAATTTGCTGCCATGACCACCAATTCATTTTCAGGTCTGAAAAGCCAGCTCGGTTTTTTCAAAATCGATAGTCAGACCATACAAACACTTTCAGATCTTTGGCCCAGTGTTGAGGGCCACTTAACACAGATTTTGAGCGATTTTTACAACCACGTTCAGCGTGATCCGGAACTGAAGAAAAAAGTATCCGGCAAGGTTGATGGCTTGAAATCAGCTCAAGCAAGCCATTGGAAGATCCTGTTCACTGGCGGTTTTGATTCCACCTATATGGAGCGCGTTGACAAGATTGGCCGCGCCCACGTGTACACCGACCTTGAGCCGGATTGGTATATTGGTGGTTATACGTTTATTCTCGAAGAGCTGACTAAAGTGCTCTCCAGCAAGATGCGCTTTTCACCAGGCCGCTTGTCGCGCAGCCTGATCGCTCTTCAAAAAGCAGTGATGTTCGACATGGGACAAGCGGTCTCCGCCTACCATCGTCACTACACAGAGGAGCGCGATGAGCGCACCCACCAGCTTGAAGATGCCATCAATGCATTTGAGCGGACAATCACCAAGCGGATAGAACAGACAGCAGAAGCCGGCAATCGCGTCGAAAACTCTGCACTCACTCTTCGCGAAACATCCGAACAAAGCAAAATGGCTGCTGAAGCTGCGAGCCAGTCTGCTGACTACACAGCCTCTGATGTTCACTCCGGTGCGGCAGCTGTTGAAGAGATGTCCGCAAACGTCGCCGAAATCGGTTCGCAAGTGACCCGCTCTGCAGAAACAGCACAGACTGTTTCCAAAGATGCAGAACGCACCAACGATACTGTCCTCGGTTTGCAGACAGCAACCAACGAGATCGGCGCTGTGACTGAGCTCATCAGTGCAATCGCAGAGCAGACCAACCTTCTGGCCCTCAACGCAACCATAGAGGCAGCCCGTGCAGGTGATGCAGGCCGCGGCTTTGCTGTTGTGGCAAGCGAAGTAAAGGACCTTGCAAGCCAGACAGGTCAGGCAACCGACGAGATCGCTTCCAAGATCAGCGCGATCCAGAGCGAAACACGCCGCTGCGTAGAAGAAATCTCTGCAATCTCTCAGAAGATTGAGGAGGTGAGTTCGACAGCGACGGCAATTGCTGATGCAGTGGACCAACAGGCCATCGCAACCAACGAAATCTCTTCAAGCATTCAGTCCGCTTCTCAAAATGCGAAGGGCGTGACAAGCGAGTTGAGCAATATCCTGACAACAGCAGACGAATCCAAACGCGCTGTTGCCACGGCAACATCCGCTGCGACAGAACTCAGCCAGCAGAGCGAAGCGATTTCAGAAGAAATCTCTCATTTCTTCTCAAGCATCCGCTGCCTTTAATCGTCACGGCGACAATTCAAGAACACCAGAACGGCCTTCCACGTGAGGGCCGTTTTTGTATTTGCAGTCCAGAGCAGCAGCTCACAAAGTCAACCAAGACACGTCCCTCTAACACCGAGAAGAAAAACAAAAAAGGGAACGCAATGTCCATCAAATTCAAACTGGTTGATGAAAGTGGTCTGCCCGACACCACAGCACATGTCTGGGTCGCAGGCTGGATCAACGGAGGGTCACAGGAACACTTCAAGGTCTTGGAAGGAAGCAATTTCACAAGACCGAGCACAACAAAAGCGCCAACCAGCGTTCCGTTTCAAAAGCTCTCGGATATCGGCGATGTAGTGCTAGAGGACAAAACCAACGGTGATGACCGCTTCCTGTTCGTTGTCTCCAAAGACAAGCCGCAGGACCTCACAGTCACAAACAACAACCCGATTCAATACACCCAGTACCCTTATGCCAACACACCCGGCGTGGAGGCTCCCGGCCCGTTTGACGTTTTCGAGTTTGGTCTGGATGCTCAGCTAAACCTGTCCGCGGTGAGCGGTTTTGGTCTCAACCTCCGTTTTGATGTTGAAGGCGCGGACGGCCCGCAATATGGCATGCGCAAAGATGTGACACGGGCTCAAATTGCCGAGGCCTTCACAAAATTCATGAAAAACGAAGCTAAGGCTGACCCAGCCGCCGCTCACTTCCTCCCCCTGCTCTACTCCACACCGCTCACAAAAGGCGGGTTCCAGCCGCCCCTCGTAGACAATCAGTTCTTTGCCATCTGTGATCCCAACGATTGGCTCGCCTCAAAATCCGGCAACTATCAGAAAACAACAGATGATCCCCTGGCAACCTATTGGGATGAGACCCTCGACCATTTCTTCTCACCGGGAAACGTATTGAGCATCAATATTGGCTCCAAAGCGGTTCCTCGTTTGTATGAAGGAAGCTGCACCACACAGGCGCGCTCAGGATCAACCGAGCAACCCCAAGTCTATACACTGACAGGCCCAGCTGGCACTTTCCACTTCTACAAGCCGGAAAGCGGCCTGACGAGCAGCCAATACGTCTTCCAGCAATCCTTTGGCGTTGGTTTAACTCCGGCGGGGGCTGCAGGAGATGCAGGCCTGCTCCAGGATAGTATTTGGGAAGCGCTGTGCCGCGGTGTAGCACTAGACGGCGTATTGACCGCCGAAACGACAGAAAGCGCACAGGCAGCCTTTAGCACCTCAAAATGGAACGATTGGAGCAAGTGGTACGAGGCAGGCAAGACATGTCACTATTACTCAAAGTTCTTGCACTACAGCGACAGTGATGGAAACGACTCACGCCTTTCCGGCAAACCATCCCTCATGCTCAATCAGGCAGCCTATGGCTTCAGCATGGATGAAAACCCGGTCGGCCCCTATGACGGCCCTGAAGTTCCCTCGAAAACGAACGAAAACATAAAGTCAGGCACAGTTACAATCACAGTCGGTAAGTGGATGTGACCACGCATAAAAAAACGGCCTTCCTACGCGAAGGCCGTTTAAAAAGTTTCTCCCGGATCGAAAGCCTAGAAATACTCAGGCTTATCAATCGGCACGTTCGGCTCATCCTTGATACGGCGGATGGTCAGTGCAGTGCGAACGTGATCCACATTCTTTGTGGAAGTCACATCGCGAATAATGAAGTTCTGGAAGGTTTCCAGATCTTTAGCCGTACAGCGCATGATGAAGTCAACTTCACCGGACACCATGTAGCTCTCCCGAACCAACGGCCATTCCTTGACTTGCGCTTCAAATGAGACGAGGTCATTCTCTGTTTGGTTATGCAATCCAACCATGACAAAGGCGGTGACTTCATATCCCAGTTGTTTCTCATCAAGTAGCGTACGGTAGCCGCGAATGAGTCCTGCTTCTTCCAGGGCTCGAACCCTGCGCAAACATGGGGGCGCAGAAATTCCTACACGACGAGCCAGCTCCACATTGGTAATGCGGCCGTCTCCCTGCAGCTCCTTCAAAATTTGCCAGTCGATCGAATCCAGACGCGCTTTCAAGCTCGTCTCCTTTGCTTGTCCTATTGGATTAACAGTTAACCTGTTTTACAACACTGCCTAAAACACGAAGTTAGGCGAAATGCTAGTTTATTGCTTATTTGCGACAGACTATATCAACAAATAGCATTTTGCAGACACTTCCCGAAAGCTGGGGGAACAAAATGTCGCAAAACCTGTGGGTTTTAACAGATGGCAAGATCGGAGACGTAGCGCAATGCATCGGTGTAGCCGACGCGTTGGGACTTCCCTACGAAATTCGATTAGTTGCCCCCCGCAAGCTTTTTACCTACGCAATGCCTTGGGGACCAATCGATCCCAAAGACGCACCACACAAGCCAGAAAGCCCGCTTGCACCCCCATATCCCGCGGTCGCGATTGCATCCGGGCGCAGAGCGGTGCCCTACTTACGCGCACTAAAGCGGCTTTCCAAGGGCCAGACCTTTACTGTTTTCCTCAAGGACCCAAAGATCAACAGCAAATTTGCTGATTTTGTCTGGGCGCCAGAACATGACGGAATTTCTGGGAAAAACATAGTAACAACACTTACATCACCTCACCGTTTTTCAGCTCAAAAGCTGCAGGACGCGCGTGACAACCCGCTTGAAGCCATCGCAGCACTGCCAAAGCCCAAAGCAGCTGTCCTGATTGGCGGCAATTCCCAGCATCACACCTTTACGCCCGACAATATCAACACGCTTCTCGCCGCACTTAAAAACCTGTCGCACACCCATTCGCTCATGATCACCTGCTCCCGCCGCACCCCAAGAGAGCTGGCAATGCAGTTGCATGATCTGGGCAGATCAGAGGGTCATCTCTTCTGGAATGGGGAAGGTGAAAACCCCATCGTCCAGTACCTGGCCAACGCAGAAATCACAGTGGTTACAACAGATTCCACCAATATGGTGGGGGAAGCTGCAGCCACTGGAAAGCCTATCTACGGCTTCCGCCCAACAGGTAGTCACAGAAAGTTTGATAGGTTTTTATCAAGAATGGAGGATTTGGGAGTACTTCATCCCTTCCCCGGAGACATATTAGCACCTACTTATGAACCGATAGACGCAACACCGGATATTGCGGATGCCATATCCAAAGCGATTGAACAAAAGCAAACAAGCGGATAGAACCCCTCCCTAACACGGCACTGGTACTATCCAAGCGCGCACGAAATTTGAGGTTCTGAGGAAATGACTGTTAAGCACACCAAACTCCTGATCGTAGGCTCCGGCCCTGCTGGCTACACCGCCGCAATCTACGGCGCACGCGCTATGCTGGAACCGCTTCTGGTCACAGGTGTGCAGACTGGCGGTCAGCTGACCATCACCACCGACGTTGAAAACTACCCGGGCTTTGCCGATCCAATTCAGGGTCCTTGGCTGGTTGAAGAAATGCGCAAGCAGGCAGAAAACGTCGGCACCAAGATCGATTACGACACAATTCTGGAAGCAGACCTCTCCAAGCGCCCGTTTGAGCTGAAAGGCGACAGCGGCACCCTCTACACCGCAGATGCCCTCGTCATTGCAACCGGTGCACAGGCAAAATGGCTCGGTCTGCCTTCTGAGGAAAAATATCAGGCTGGTGGCGTCTCCGCATGTGCAACCTGTGACGGTTTCTTCTACCGTGGCAAGGAAGTTGTTGTGGTTGGTGGCGGCAACACCGCCGTTGAAGAAGCGCTCTACCTCGCGAACCTGGCAGAAAAAGTCACGCTGGTTCACCGTCGTGATGCCCTGCGCTCCGAAAAGATCCTTCAGGAACGTCTCTTCAAAAACGAAAAGATCAACGTGGTCTGGGACAGTGAAGTGGATGAGATCCTCGGCACCGAAAACCCAGCTGTTGTGACTGGCATCCGCCTGAAAAACCGTAAGACCGGTGAAACCACAGAAATGTCCACACACGGCGTATTCATCGCCATCGGACACGCTCCTGCGGTTGACCTTGTCAAAGATCAGGTAAAGATGAAGGAATCCGGTTACATTTGGACCGAAGCTGATTCAACTCAGACATCCATTCCGGGTGTGTACGCAGCTGGTGACGTGACTGATGAGCAGTACCGTCAGGCCGTGACCGCTGCAGGAATGGGCTGCATGGCTGCACTGGAAGCAGAACGCTACCTGGCAGCTTTGGAATCTGAAACTGAAGCAGCAGAATAAGAAACCGGGAAGATGGGGGGAAAGCAAATGCCAGGCCGTTCTTTGGATTGGGACAAGCTGCGAATTTTCCACGCAGCAGCACAGGCAGGAAGCTTTACCCACGCCGGCGAAGCTCTCAACATGAGCCAGTCGGCTGTCAGCCGTCAGGTCAGTGCACTTGAGGCAGAGCTGGGTGTCCCCCTCTTCCACCGTCATGCACGCGGGCTGATTCCAACAGAACAAGGCGAGCTTCTTTACAGAATCGCCCGCGAAGTTCTGCTGAAACTGGAAACCGTTCAGTCCCGCCTGACCGACACCAAGGAAAAGCCAAGCGGCACGCTCCGTGTCACCACCACAGTGGGGCTCGGCTCCACTTGGCTCACCGCCCGTGTCAACGAGTTCGTGGATCTTTACCCGGATATGCGTTTGGAACTCATCTGCATGGATGATGAGCTGGATCTGGGCATGCGTGAGGCAGATGTCGCCATCCGCCTACGCCAGCCAACACAGCCAGACCTCATCCAGCGCAAGCTGTTTACGGTGCACTTCCACGTCTACGCCTCACCGACCTATATTGAGCGCTTTGGCAGCCCAAGCACCATCGATGATCTGGACCACCACCGCCTGATCACCATCGGTGACAACATGGCCTCCTACCTGCGCGCGATGAACTGGCTTGCAACAGCCGGATTGCCAAACGGTGAGCGCCGCGATGTCTCCCTACGCGTGAACAACCTGTCTGGCATCAAGAAAGCCGTACAGACCGGCGTCGGCATCGCTATTCTGCCGGACTACATGGTTGAGCCAGGCGCAGGCATCAAACGCGTTATGTCTGTGACACAGGAAGAGCTGCCAAGCTTTGATACCTACTTCGTATATCCATCAGAGCTGAAAAACACTGCTCGCGTGACCGCATTCAGAGACTTCCTCGTCTCCTATGCAGAACGTTGGACACACTAGGCTAGAACTCTGCAAAAGAACTGATTTGGCTTGATGAGCCAGCTCAGGAGTTTCAACCCTAAGTTTTGCACTGCAAAATAAATAATATTCCAGATCTCTTTTGAGGCCTCTCAGACCGTCTGTGAGGCCCTTTTCACGCCATCTCATCCCGAAATGACAATATCTTACGCAGAGTTAGCTTTCTGATAGTTGTCAAATCCTGCAATGAAGTTCCGAGGGTTTTGAGCCCCCTTAAAAATGCATAGCTGCAATGCAAAAATTAAGGATTGCTGTTTCGGCGCTGCACTGCATATATACACCTGCTGTTGATCAGTTGTTGTCACACCTCTCCTCCCAGTGACATCAACATCCGATCAACTGTTCCCCTCTGGAAGGTGATTGCACCCATTAGGTGCTTTATCATTCATCACTTCGAAACCGGACCGCATGGTCCGGTTTTTTTTTGCCAAATGCCAAAGATGACCAAGGGTCTCCCTAAGTCTTTTAGTCAGCAAACCTCTCCAAGCACCTCGCAGCACACAAAGCTAACAGCGCACCTGACGCGCTATAAAGCTGTTTTGAAAGGCCTTTTGCTGAGCAGTTACAGCCGCTGACAAACACGCATGACATGCTCAAAATCGCCCTGCCTAAAAACAGACCTAAGGTCGCTTACTTCTTGGGCACACTAAAAAATCAACAATCCCGGATACACGCAGAGACATGCGGATTCATCAGGCTATTGCGCAGCACCACCTTGGGAAAACCCATCAGATTCAAGGTATTCCCAACTCACATAAACTAGTAGTTTCTGCAATCCTTACTCAAATTAACTATATTTTTCCTAGGTAAATCTTCAAACAGTGAAATTTCACCACCTCTAATCAGCGAAATTACAAATCAGCTTGCATCCTTTACTTATCGAATCATACCTATTGGCAAATATCCGAGGTAATGGATGTGAATGACCTGAGAAAAGCATTTTACACTCTGGTTGCCTGCGCACTTTTCGCAATCTATGGCGAAATCTCCCACGCCATAAGCGAAGCTGACAGAGCGGAACGGCTCGGCAGTCAAATCACTTTGCACATTCCAGCAGAATAACAGCGGCACACTTTGATTCCTCTTTTAACGAGGACAAGCCGCTTTTCAGTTATCCACAACAACCGGCAGGTTATCCTTCCAGTTCAATCCTGCCTAATCCTACAGCTCTAAAAACCCATTGAGTGAATAGGCTAATTCGCCAAACCCAACACCACATCACAACGTGCACAAAAAAGCCCGAGTGGCTTTGTCGCTCATTCGCAATCAAACCACTCAGGCCTTTTAAAAGCTTATCAGCAAGCGTTTACCGGTAGAGGTTCTGCCCTTCCAGATCCTTATAAAGGTGCGCCACCTGCTCCGCATAGCCATTGTAAAGCTGTGTTGGCACGCGCTCATCCGTACCCAGCAAACGCTCAGAAGCCTGCGACCAGCGAGCATGCGGCACTTCAGGGTTCACATTCGCCCAGAAACCGTACTCGCTCGGGCCAATCTTTTCCCAGAAGCTGACCGGACGTTGATCAGTAAAGGTAATCTTCACGATAGATTTGATGGATTTGAAGCCGTACTTCCATGGCATCACCAAACGGATCGGCGCACCATACTGCTTCTGCAACGGCTTGCCATAGATGCCCGTCGCTACGAATGCCAGGTCGTTCATGGCCTCATCCATGGTCAAGCCTTCAACGTAAGGCCACGGATACCAGAACTGACGCTGGCCGCTGGCCACGTCGGAATCTTCAAAGGTCTCAAAACGGATATACTTAGCACCATTCTGCGGACCAGCGTACTTCACCAGCTCGGATAGCTGGAAGCCAGTCCACGGCACAGCCATCGCCCATGCTTCAACACAGCGGTGACGATAAAGGCGCTCCTGCAAAGGCATCTTGCGCACCAGATCATCAAAATCGATGGTCTGCGGATTATCAACCATACCGTCAATGGTGATCGCCCACGGACGTGTCTTCAACGCCTGCGCAGCACCGGAAATGCGCTTGTGTGAGCCAAACTCATAGAAGTTGTTGTAAACGGATGTCACGCTCTCAGGCGTAATTGCCCGTTTCAGGGTGAAATCAGGGTTCCGCTCAGCTGGGTAGAGATCAAGGGTTGGGTCTTTGCCATCCTGCGCAAACACACTGCTCACCAAACCGGTACCACCAGCAGCCAGACCAAGGCCAACAGCGCCCAAGCCCTTCATAAACCTGCGCCGGTTGAAGAACACATCCTCAGGTGTCGCTTCTCTTTCCGGAATAATCCATTCAGGCCTATGAATAATGTTCATGCTGCCATCTCCAAGCAGGTAAGGGTTACGGTAATGTCTACCAATATTGGTCTATGACTTAGCGGCGAAACCCCTTAAACTTCAAGTAAACCCCCCGTGATCCTTTTCGTGATCACAGAAGGCGAGCACAGGACGAACTGTCAGACCACTCGGTTCAAAGCTGCCATCAACATCCAATCAGATTAGATTTCTTTAAATTCAGCGGGTTCAAGACACCCTTTCAAACACGCCTCCAGCTTATTCTGAAACGCCTAGCGTATGTCAGACAGGGCAAAGGAACGGCACCATGACAATCGGATTTATCGGCCTGGGCGCCATGGGCCTTGGAATGGCCCAGCGCATTAACAAAAATCATGCTCTGAAAGTTTACAACCGCTCTCCGGAAAAAGCCGCTGATCTAGTCGCGGAGGGAGCACAACAAGCCACATCTCTGCAAGACTTTGCAGACTGCCATATCGTTTGCTCAATGCTATCAGACGATGCAGCGGTTGAGGCCGTCTATCTTGCCGGAGACACTCTGGCACTGCCACTCAAAGAAAACAGCATCTCCATCTCTCACAGTACCATCAGCCCACCAATGGTAGACCGCCTCACAGCCGCCCACGAGCGCGCTAATGTCAGATTCTTATGCGTGCCAGTCCTTGGCCGGCCAGACAAAGCCGCGGAAGGGCAACTGGTCGCCGTCGCAGCAGGCGAACGCAGCACAATGGATGAAGCCCGCTCTGTTCTGGAAGCCATATCCACGCGGCAATTCTGGATGGGGCCAACACCGCGCCAAGCTGCAGTCACCAAACTGGGCATGAACTTCATGATAGCGGCGGCGGTGGAAGCTTTGGCCGAAAGCTTCACCCTGACAAGAAAGGCGGGCATAGATCCGGAAACCTTCCTCACACTAATAACAGAAACACTGTTCAGCGCTCCCGTCTATCAAGCGTACGCTCCACTCATCGCCCGCGAGCAAAACCCCTCTCCCGGCTTCAAAACCTCGTTGGGCCTGAAGGACGTCAACCTGGCGCAACAAACAGCTCAGGATCTCAAAGTACCGCTCCCCACAGCAGACGTCGTCGCCAACCAACTCCGCACCGCAATCGCAGCTGGATATGCAGACGAAGACTGGTCCATCCTCGCCCGCCTCATGGCCCAAACAGCATCCCTGCCACCTATTAAGCCTTGATGACAATATCGCAGGAGCAAAGAAAAACCCGGAGCATTGCCCCGGGTTCTTTTTCTGTCTCACTTTAGAGCGTATTCCCGAAAAGTGGTTCCGGTTTTCGGATAAGAATACGCGCGCAAGCTTTGGAGTATCAGGCTGGTGCTGTTGCACCCTCAATCACTTTGTCCGCAGCCTTGCCGGAAAGCTCGGCAAGGTGGTCAAAGTTACGAGAGAACGTCGCCACACCAGCTGTTGCAGAGCGAAGCTCTACAATAAGGTCGCTGAGTTCGCTCTCAGGGATCATGGCTTCCACTTCATCCCAGCCATCCCAGTTATCGCGGGCATCAAACCCAAGGATTTGTCCACGGCGACCGGAAACAATCGCGTTGATACGAGCTGTTGTATCTGACGGACAGGCCACAACAACCTTATCAACGGGCTCAAGAAGAACCGGCTTACATTCCTTCAAGCCATCTTTCATGGCCAGAATACCTGCCATGCGGAAAGCCTGATCGGAGCTGTCAACGGAGTGATAGGAGCCATCCTTCAGCGTCACAGCCACATCCACGACCGGGAAGCCCAAAGGCCCTTTCTCAAGAGCTTCTTTCACACCATCCCCGACGGACGGAATGTACTGCTTAGGCACCACGCCACCAGTAATCGTGTCGTTGAAGCTGTGCCCTTCACCACGTGGCATAGGCTGAATAGCCAGCACCACATCGCCAAACTGACCGTGGCCACCACTTTGCTTCTTATGGCGTCCGCGCAGCTCAGTCGTGCCGCGAATGGTTTCCTTATATGGAATACGAGGTTCAAAGCTCTTCACAGACAACCCATAGCGTCCGGTCAGTTTTTCAAGAGCAACACGCAGATGCATTTCGCCCTGCCCCTCCAGTACGGTCTCACCCGTGCTCTGGACTTGGGTAATGCTCAGGGATGGGTCTTCATCCACCAACTTGGACAGCGCAGTAGAGAGTCTGACTTCATCCTTCCGTTCTGTCGCCGTAATCCCCTTGGAAAGAACTGCATCCGGAGTATCAACGACAAACAGACTTTGCGAAGGCTTGGCACCAACACCAAGGGTCATGCCGGTTTCAATATTATCCAGCTTGCCAAGAGCCACCAGATCACCAGCAACAGCCTCTGTAATCTTCTTCGGCTGCAAACCCTGCATCTGGAACAGACCAGATGGGCGATACTCTTCCCCATGTCTGTCGTAAAGAAGCGCACCTTCCTTCACAGACCCACCAAACAGACGAGCAACAGAGAGCTTGCCGCCATGTGAAGTGTGGTAGGTTTTCAGCACCTGAAGAATGGCATCATCTTCCTTGAGCCCCAGACGCTTGCGGGTTTCAACAATACCTGGAGCATCATGGCGCAAAGCCTTCAGCAAGCGGCGGATGCCATTGCCTTTGATCGCGCTGCCAATAAACACAGGGCAGATTTCGCCGCGCTGCATTTCCTGCACAAGATCATCAAAAATGACCTCACTCTCAGGAGCTTCGTCTTCTAAAAGTTGCTCCATGAGAACATCATCGTGATCTGCCAGCATTTCCATCATGGCATAGCGCGCTTCCACCTCACGGGCACGCTCATCATCTGGAATCTCGATGATCTTACTTGGCTTGCCTTCCTGGTAGACAAAGGCCCGCTCCAGCGCCAGATCAATAAAGCCTGTCGCAGTGCCGTCCTCCCAGATCGGGATCTGGCGCAACACCATTGGAAGGCTCGAAGCTGGCTGCAACGCCTGAAGCATCGCGCGCACACTACCTGTTGCCTTGTCTATTTTGTTCAGGAAGAGAACATGCGGGATGTTCCGCTGTTCGAGTGATTTGAGAATGAGTTGAAGAGCTGCTGTCTTCTTTTCATCTGGCTCAGCAACCACAACGGCAATATCTACTCCGTTTAAGACACTGTTGCCTTCGTGAAGAAATTCTACGGATCCGGGGCAGTCGATAAATGTGAAGTGATCGCCCTTATAGGTGCAGGTGGCAATGTTCGCCTCAACGCTCATGCTGTGATCACGCGCTTCGTCACTGCTGTCACCCAGTGAGCTTTTCGCGTCAACACTTCCCTGTCGCCCAATAGCCCCCGTTCGTGCGAGAAGAGCTTCCAGCAGTGTGGTCTTGCCACTTGCGAAAGGTCCAATTATGGCAACCGAACGAGGGCTGCGAACCCTGCCTCCGGCAACTCCGACATGCTTGTCTCCCATGATCCATACTCCCTGTTTGGGTTTGGGAAGCAGACACGGGCGTTTGCGCCATGGCGGCGCAAAATCACACGCGCCTTCCAGAGTATTATAAGACTCTGGATAAGTATCGTCACTCGGAAACACCGTGATATGCAAGCGCCAAAACAACAGCGGACTGAAGCGTGACAGTCCGCCGCACAATATGAACCGGCGCTATTTATAAAGATCAAAGGGTTAGGATTCACAATCCCCCTAAGAATTAAAGGATCACTGCTTGGTCAGCCGCAGCCCTGTGACACCAGCTGTAATGTTCGCTCCAGTCTGGCCTTGCAGGCTTAAAGGCTGCAAAGCGATAGAGCGATTCAGGCCACCCAGCAGGACATTCGCCTGCACGCCAGCACCCAACGTGACACCGGCAGACACACCGCCGTAATTCCCGGCAAGAGAACCCGGCTTCAGGTTAGCCTTCGGCGCAACAACCCCCCAAACCAACGTTCCGGATGTGACGGGTCCGATGTCGATACCATAGCTGTTGATGGTGCCGGTATATCCTTCGATACGCTTTCCGCTCGGCGATTTGAAAACACAGGACAGTTCATGAGAGGAGCCAACAATGAAGTTGGTCCCGGCAACCAGATCACAGGTCAAAGATCCAACTTCAACACCAGGGCGATCCTTTTGGGGTTCTGCAGGAGGAGGTGCAGGCGTGTCTGCAGAATAGGCGGAAGTGCTGAGACCAAGAGCGGCAACAGCAGCAAAAGCAAGGCATTTCTTCATTATTGTTCTCCAGTGCTCAGGCTCTACGACCTTTTCACAATGGGAAACCAAAGCGTACGGACTGTCAAAGCCTTGCTACGATCACAGTGAATGCTCCGCTTAGTTCCAGCGTTATTTTTACCTAGTGATATGCGTTAGAAATTGTGATTAGGATTTTCACCATAAACGCATAACAGACCGACCTGCCCTGTCCGTCACCTCACCGGGTTAACCCTAAGCATCCCTTAAGCCGCTCAAAGTCACCTACGAGAAGCCCTGCATGCAGAAGGACTTACGGAAAAATTATCGATAAACCCTACATCCTCAGAAGGTTTCATAAAGCTGTATACCAATTATTAACCATAGATATTAAGCCTAACGATTTGACCCATTCTGGGACACTTTAGAACAATGTTTTAAATAAAACACGAGAGTCTCCACTCAGAAATTGAGTACGGAGAATCAGCAATGCGCTCAAATTTGAAGACACTTTTGTTTGGCATAACCGGTGCAATAGCCATTGCAACTCTTCCAGCGATCGCGCAGGCAAATCCCATCAATGCCCGCATTACAACTGCTTTCGGGGCACTCGAAGGCAAGATGTTGGGCCTGTTGTCAGGAACAGCTGCTTTCGGGCAGGGGCCAGGCTTTGCATCACAATTTGATGCGACCGCAGGCGGGACCAAGGATTATGGCTTTTATGCTGGCACAGGCCGCATGGGCTTCCGCACGCAGGACTACAACTACTTCGGTGTTGTTGGCTCTGCAGCGCAAATCAACGGTGGAGCCGGTTCCTTCGGCTACGTAGGTGCAGAAGCACAGGTTCACTTTGAAAACCTGTCTGTTGACGGACTGATCGGCGTTCAGATGATCGACGATACAGGCTCTGTCATGGGTGGTGCAACCGCATCTTACTATGCCAGCGAAAACGCACGCTTTTACGCGGGTTACCGCTATCTGCGCGACAGCCATATCTACGCAATGGGTATGGAGTTCAAGCCAGGGACTGAAACCGCCAACGGCATGACGATGTTCGCAGACCTGCGCTCTGAGAAGCTCGAAAACGCTTCTATCATGGCAGGCGTCCGCTTCTCCTTCGCCGATGCACAGACATTGGTTGAGGAAAGCCGCGGCACATTCGTCAACAACAGCTACATTCTGGATGCTCTCCTCCCGGACTAAGCATCCAAAAGCGTATCCCCGAAAAGTGGATTCCGGTTTTCGGATAAGGATACGCACAAACAAAGCACCAAAGTTTTCTTTGGTGCTGCGAAACACCTAAAACAAAAAAGGCGCTGCGTGATGCAGCGCCTTTTTGTATCTGTCGCTTAAAACTGGATGCCTGAGATCTCCCAGGCATTCGTTTCAGAAAATCGCTTACTTCAGGTTTCCGCAGAAACGCTGAATACGAGTACAAGCCTCAGTCAGAGCTTCAGTGGAAGTCGCATAGGAAACGCGGAAGTTTGGACCCAGACCGAACGCGGAACCCGGAACAACAGCAACACCTTCAGTTTCCAGAAGCTCACCTGCAAAGTCCAGATCAGTCTCGATCACCTTGCCAGATGGCGCAGTCTTGCCAATGGTGCCTGCGCAAGATGGGAATACGTAAAACGCACCCTCTGGAACCGGACACTCAAGACCGGAAGACTGGTTCAACATAGACACAACCAGATCACGACGATCCTGGAAGACCTTGTTGTTGACTGGAATGAAATCCTGTGTCCCATTCAGCGCTTCAACCGCAGCTGCCTGAGAAATGGAGCATGGGTTGGAAGTGGACTGGGACTGAACCTTCGCCATCGCCTTGATCAGATCAGCAGGGCCACCCGCATAACCAATACGCCAGCCGGTCATGGAATACGCTTTGGAAACGCCATTCACGGTCAAAGTGCGATCATAAAGCTGAGGCTCGATCTGCGCAGGTGTGGTGAACTCAAAGTCATCATAGACAAGGTGCTCATACATGTCGTCAGACATGATCCAGACATGCGGGTGCTTCAGCAGAACGTCGGTCAGAGCTTTCAGCTCATCGCGGGTGTAGCCAGCACCGGACGGATTGGATGGAGAGTTGAAGATCAACCATTTGGTTTTAGGCGTAATCGCCGCTTCCAGCGCTTCAGGCGTGATCTTGAAGGTCTTCTGATCCGCCTCAACAACCACAGGCTCACCACCAGCCAGCAGCACCATGTCAGGGTAAGACACCCAGTATGGTGTTGGGATGAGAACTTCATCGCCTGGATTGATAGTTGCGATCAGTGCATTGTAGAGCACCTGCTTGCCGCCGGTTCCGACAGTAATCTGGTTTGGCTCATACTTCAGGCCATTGTCACGCAGGAACTTAGCGCTGATTGCCTGTTTCAGCTCAGGAGTGCCATCAACCGCTGTGTATTTTGTTTTGCCTTCATTAATAGCTGCAACTGCAGCAGCTTTAATGTTGTCTGGCGTATCAAAATCTGGTTCACCAGCACCAAGGCCGATAACGTCGCGGCCTGCGGCTTTCAGTTCGCGTGCCTTCGTGGTCACTGCAATCGTTGCAGACGGTTTCACACGAGACAGCGAGTCAGCGATAAAGCCCATAATGCCCTCCAATAGAAGCGGGTACGTTCTTCGCAAAATAAGTGCGGGCAGACCCTAAGGCGCAGACCAAAGCTTGGCAAGCGCAAACACGCCAGTTTTTCCGCTCAAATTTCGCCAAAGACTGCAGATTTTTTCAAATATTACTCCCCAGATTTAATCAGAGGTTCTGTAACGCTGCGTCTCTTGTATTTCCAGAGGAACAAAGCTAAGCAGCCTCTGAAGCTAAAGACCTGAAGATTTAGCTGGTCCCATCAGAAATGAGAGCCCGAATTCCGTGAAAAGCCTGCTGCGAAAACTACTCGAAAATCAGTTCATTCGCTTCGGAATGGTTGGCGGCTCCGGTCTTGTGGTCGATCTGGTCGCCCTTGCCTTTTTCTGGCAAGTGGTCGGTCTTGATCCCCTCATTGCGCGAATCCTTTCCATCTGGATTGCCATGACCAACAACTGGTTCTGGAATCGCATCTTCACCTTCCGCTCTGAAGGCAGTCCTTTTGGGGAGTATGTGAGATTCGTTTTGGTCAACAGCGTGGGGGCCGTCATCAACTACAGCACCTATGGCGCACTGATCACCCTGATCGACGGCTTCTCCACCTATCTGGCCGTCATCCTCGCCACACTGGTGTCCATGACTTTCAACTTCGTGCTTTCAAAAATCTACGCATTCAAAAACTAAGCGCAGGTATTTCATGAAAAATCGGCTCTTTTTGGATGTGCCGACAGGGTAAGAAACACCCCTGCCAGCACAAAGCACTCAGGTCCGCCAGCACCTAGAAATTCTGGGAGATTTGATTGTATTTTCGTCCCTACATCAAATGCTACTCGTAGGTGCAGCGCACAAACAACCCCTCCCCCTGCGGTATGTACTGTTTTTTTTAACCATAACGATATCAAGTATTCCGCTCAGTAGAACTACATAGGATAAGTTGCGGGCGCGCACTAACCTCCATTTAACCAATTCCCTTTTCTTTTCTACCGCTTAAATCGCCTATTACTCTCAGCGGCGCCATACTGTCACTCAGCGCGATTGGACTGCAGGCAGCTGTTCCATAAGTTCCACTTGCAGAATAATTCCGAACAGGAGTAACGTTCTGTTACAGCAATAAGCGGGGACGAACGATGGCCGTAGAACTAGCACTATCTGCAGAAACTGTTCGCTTGATCGTACAAAAAGCGCGCGCTGTTTCCGAAAGCCTGCCAGACACTTACGAGGACGGGCACGAAGGTGACCTCTCCTTCGATACGGAAAAGTTGGAAAACGTTCACCATCACGACGGACTTGCAGAAGAAGAGCATGACGACTTTTCTGAGTCTGAACTGAGAGAGATTATCGACGACCTCAACATCGACGAAGCGACAGAACTGGTCGCCATCGCATGGATTGGTCGCGGTGATTATGACCAGAACGACCTGGACATTGCCTTCTCTGAAGCGCGCGAACGATCCACGTCTCCGGTCTCAACATACCTTTTGGGCCTCCCCCTCTTGCCTGATTATCTCGAGGCTGGTCTCGAAGCTCTGAATCTATAAGAAAATATGGGCAATAGCAGTTTTGCAATTGAGCGATCTGCTTAAGCTCAACCTGTGGTATCTCGAACACACCAAAATCCAGTAATATATACTTTCTGTATTCGATGTAATCCGCGTCTATTGGCCCCTACTCAGGAAAACAACTGACCAGGGCCGCAGGGGAGCACAATGAGAACCTCGCCAGTTGACTACCATCGTAAAGAGCACGTCAGCCACGCCCAATCACCATGGCCTGTTGCGGCAACAGTCATCGCCGCTTTCGTTGGCATAATGATCATGGTCTTGTTTGTCTTTTAGAGCGTAATCCCAAAAGACAAATGCCAGCACACGCAGCACGAGTGAAAACAAACGCTACGTTTCTGACACCGTCAAGAAGCTCAAAATCGCCTTGAGAGAAATTCAACGGAAGCGCTGACAGACCGCTTGCAGCACCTATTCGCTTGCAGTACAGCTGCGGGATGACTAGGGCATCTGCAAACATACTTCTTCTCGTGGCCGGCCTCATCTGGGGCATGGCCTTTGTCGCGCAATCAACTGCAATGGAAAGTCTTGGACCCCTGCAGTTTTCTGGCCTGCGATTTCTCCTCGCCACCTTGGTGATCTTGCCGTTCGCGCTACGCGAACGCCGCATTCACAGCACCAAAAAACTTGGCAAGGCCCACCTTCCTGCGCTGTTGATGGTTTGTGTTGCCTTCACTCTGGGCACTGTCCTGCAACAGTATGGCATCGTGATAACATCCGTCACCAACGCCGGTTTTCTAACTGCGATCTACGTTGTGCTGACGCCAATCCTTGTCACACTGTTCTTTAAAGGAAGGCCAAACTTCCTCGTGTGGCCTGCAAGCTTGTTCACCCTGCTCGGCATTTACCTGCTCGGCGGTGGTTTGACAGCTTTGAACGGCGGCGACTTGCTCATGCTCTTGTGCGCAGTTTTCTGGGCTTTGCAAGTGATCTTTGTTGGACGCCTTGCAACCTCCTCTGGCCGCCCAATCACGGTTGCCGTCATCCAGTTCGCCTTCCTCGGTGTGGTGTGTGTGGTAGCCTCACTCTTCTTCGAGACCTACTCCGTGCAAGCCCTTCAGGATGCGTGGTTCGAGATCTTCTTCGCAGGCGCATTGTCCGGAGGCGTGGCCTTCACCTTCCAGGCATTTGGTCAGCAGTGGACCACACCGTCCGATGCAGCCATCATGCTGTCATCAGAAGCCCTCTTCGCCGCTCTGGCTGCAGCCGTCATTCTGGGCGAACGCATCGCACCAATCGGACTGGTCGGCTGCGCCCTCATCTTCAGCGGTATCCTGCTTGTTGAAGTCGGACCTCACTACCTCAAATCCCGACGAAGCATGGCGCAGGCCGAATAGAGCTTAAAAAAGCATCAGCACAAAACACAAAAGGCAGCCAACCGGCTGCCTTTATTCTATCTAACTTCCGCACAAGCTCTAACCGCTCACTTGCCTTCAAGCCGATCCAAAATCTGGGAGATCTTGGTACCCATCCGACCACCCGGTACCACAGAACGAGCGCCTTCCAAATCCTCGGCACTGTCTTCACCAACCTTGATGATCATCGCCATACCAAAACGGCCATGAATACCGCAGGTCACACCATAAATTCCCGGTGTATCAAAGGTAACATTCCGATCAGGAGACATCTTGCTGAACTTGAATTTCGGCCCGCCATCCGGTGTCATCTTCTTGATCGAAATAACCGTATGGTTCCCATCAAAATTATCAAACTTCACAGTAGCGCCCAGCGGCACCTCAAGCAGATCTGGCTCAAAGCGGAACATATGAGAAGGCGTGTTCGCACTGGCATCAGTCACCTGATTAACGGAATGCGTCTTGCCCTCCCCAGCAAGAGCACCACCCGCCATCAATACACTCACAAGAAGGGTTGAGAGAATTCTTTTCATCGAGAAACGTCCACCTGCAATTCGGAATTATTATCAACAATGCGTCCGTAACTGGCAGTCTGCATTGATCTAACGCAGCCTCCTAAGCAAAAACTATCTATGGCTTATGCTCTTTCCTTAAGCAGCCTTCAGCAATCGACATCCGTTTGTGGTTTGTGCACCATTCAGAGATTGGACAGGGTCAGAAGCACCTGCAATACTTTCGCTTAGCTCTCTTCTACCGTTTTTCGAGGCCACCTATTCCAAGGCCTGATCTGCTTTTTTCTGTAATAAATTTAAGGCTTCTGACCGTGCAGCTTAAGGAACGAACTCGCCTCATCCCCCGCAAGACATTCTTCGATCCTGTTGAACGAGCGCTGGTCGCAATCAGTCCCTGTGGTCATTGGATCGCCTTCCTGGCACCAGTCAACGGCGTATACAACCTGTGGCTCGCCAGTACTGAAGACCCACAATCTGCCCGCCCCCTCACAAACTTTGAAGACCGCCACATCGGTTTCACAATCCACTGGACTTACGACAGCCGTCACATCCTGATTTCGCGAGACAAAGTTGGTGACGAAACCTTCTGTATCCTGAGCGTCCCCATTGATGGCACAGATCCCAAATATCTAACACCAACACACGGTGTAAGAGCCTACCTGCAAGAGGTATCGAGAAAACACCCGGACGAAATCCTGATTGCTCACAATGAAAGGTCAGCAAAATACTTCGACCTGTACAAAGTTTCCCTCACTACCGGGCACAGCCAGCTCATTGAGCAAAATGACCAGTTCTCAGGTTTCGTGACCGACAGCGATTTTAATGTCCGCCTTGTCCGCCGCTACACCGACGACGGCGAGGTTGAATTTCTCTATCGACCTGACGGCAAAGAATGGCAGCGTTACACCCTCATCCCTTTTGAAGACAGTTTGACCACCAAACCCATTGAATTCAGTGAGGATGGGCAAACTTTGTTCTGGATCGATAGTCGTGAACGAGACAAGGCCGCCGCCGTAGCAGAAGATTTCCAGACACGAACCTCCACGGTGCTCGCAGAGGACCCACAGGCAGACATCAGCGACCTGTTACTCCACCCGCACACCCATCATCCCATAGCAGCCACAGCAACATTTGCTCGCAGCAATTGGACTGCCATAGATCCACAATTTGAGTCAGTTCTCGCATCATTCAAGAAGCAGTTCTCGGGGGATATAGAGGTCAACAGCCTCTCAGAAGATGTTGAGAAGCTCATTCTTACGCATGTGCAGGACAGCGTGCCTTTAGAGTTCTACTGCTACGACAGATCAGCTGAAAAAAGCACCTTCCTGTTTTCCTGCCAACCGGAGCTCGCAAAACGACCATTGACCAGCATGTCTCCCATAGAGATAAAAGCAAGGGATGGCCTCAATCTGGTCTGCTATCTGTCACAGCCACCTAATGCAGAAAAGCCCTGCCCTATGGTGCTACTCGTGCATGGTGGGCCATGGTGGAGAGATTTTTGGGGGTTGAGCCCGACACACCAATGGTTGGCAAACCGAGGCTATGTCGTTCTATCCGTCAATTTCAGAGGCTCCACCGGCTTTGGCAAAGCATTCGTAAACGCCTCAAACAAAGAATGGGGCGGCAAGATGCAAACCGATCTTCTGGACGCTGTGGATTGGGCCATTGAGGAAGGCATCGCCGACCCGGACCGCATCGCTATCATGGGCGGCAGCTATGGCGGCTTCGCAGCGCTCACTGGCGTGACCCAAACCCCGAAGAAGTTCGCATGTGGGATTGATCTGGTCGGGATTTCCAACCTGATCAGCTTTCTCGATGCGCTCCCCGAATATACGAAGTCAGGGAAATCCATCCTCAAGACGAGGCTAGGAGATTTCACAACTGAAGAAGGCCGCGCTTTCCTAAAGGAGCGCTCACCCCTCACCCATGTCGGGAAGATCGAAAAACCGTTGCTGATCGTTCAGGGTGGCAAAGACGTACGCGTCAAGCCACCAGAGTCAGAGCAAATTGTCTCCGCCATGCAAGACCACGGCATCCCAGTCACCTACGGCCTTTTCCCGGACGAAGGCCACGGCATTCAGAAAATGCACAACCGTCGGGCCTATCATGCCATGGTAGAACTGTTTCTCGCCAAACATCTGGGCGGCCAGCAGGAGGCAGTCGGAACCGACCTGGAAGGCTCATCCCTCCAGATCCTCGCAGGTCGTGATCTCATCGACGGCCTGTAACCACCGCTCATAATCCGCTACTTCAGCGCCTCAGCGACAGCACCGGTAAGACTGGTGGCGACTGGGGCGCCTGTGGTGACGAGGCGGTCGTGGGAGTACATGCCGGTTGAAACCAAAACGGCAGAAGCTCCAAGACCGTTGGCCGCATCAAAATCATCAATGCTGTCACCAATCACGCAGACGCTGGCAGGTTCCACACCCAGCTCATCGAAATGCGCTTTGAGTGCATCGATTTTGAAATGCTTCTTCAAATCCCGCGCGCCATCAACGCGGGTAAAATGCTCGTAGATACCATTGTGCCGAACAAGTGAGACCAACTCCTCATGGGGAGCCATGGACAAGATTGACTGGCTCTTACCAGCCCCGCTTATGGTCTCCAGAGCATGAAACGCATCAGGTGCCAGTGGCAAATCATACATCGCTGGCTCATAGACCTTACTGAAATCACTGTAAAAGCTGGTAAGCTCATTTTCAGTGGCATCACGCCCTAACAGTGATTTGAGGTAGTCTGCGAAAGGGCGGGTATGGTGTTCACGAACATCATCAAAGGTCACACCACTCAGCCCAGCCTTGGCAAAACAATCAATGCCAAATTGCGCCGTGATTTCAAAGTCATCCAGCAGGGTACCATTCCAGTCCCAAACAATGTGTTTTATCATGAAACGCCAATCACCTACTTCAAATTCCACTATAGCGGATCAAATGCGACTGCTATCAGCACACACTCAGACTGTTGCAGAGGATTATACGATTTATCCAAAGCAGGCCAGTGCGAAAGAACACGGCTCATAACCGGTCAATCTGTAGGTGTCACCATTACGCGTTTCCCAAAAAACCTGGCGCACTATTTTTCAAGGTGAGCTCTAAGGAACCAAGCCATTTTCTCGTGTTTAATGATGAGGTCTTCCATTAAACTAACACTCCCCACATCATGCTCGAATTCTTCAACATTATCGTGACTGGTTCGCAGCTCCCGAATAATGGACTCATGATCAGCCAACAAACCAGCAATCATACCCATTTGGTCTGGAAGAGCCCCTTCGGAAGGCATCTCTTTAAGCCGTGTATGCTCATGACAATCATGCAGAGATCTCAAAGCAATGCAATCCAGCGCCCGGACACGCTCAGCAATATCATCAACAAAATCAACAAGCGCATGATATTGCTCATCGAGCAGTTCATGGAGACTAATGAAGTTGGGGCCTTTGAGATTCCAGTGACAGCTCCACGTTTTCATCAGCAACACAAACTCATCCGCGAGCAGATTGTTCAAATGCTTCGCAGTCTGTTCCCGTGCTTGTTTTGAAAGTCCAATTGACGTTGGGGCCATGTGTTTTTTCCTCACAATTACATCGGCCTTTTTGAAAGGCGAGTGTAAGGTAAGCGAAGGCCTTTAGGTAACGTTTAGCTCTAACGCTAAAATCTTGCGTAGATTAGAGCAACACTGGCAGCATAAAACGAATGCTCGCCGAACCAAAGTTCAACGAGCATCAATTAAGTCTGCCCTAGTTCTTCTTTCGATGGGTCCGCGTGCCTGGTCGCCCGCCTGAACTGCGCCCTGACGTGGTCCGGCGCGGTTTCTTCTCGCCGGTTGCACCAGCTGGCGTCGGCAGGTCCGTTCCCGGCCCCATCTCACCCAGCCGTGGCTTATGCACCTTACTGCCAGCATCAGCTTTATCCGCCTCTGCCTTGGGCAGGTTGCCTGCGGCACCATATTTCTTCTTCCCGCCAAACCCACCGGTTTGCTGCGCAACAGAAGTTTGTCGCGCCATGGGGTCATCGGCAATTGCAAGCTCGGTCTCTTGCAGGCGCTTGATCTCATCGCGCAACCGCGCCGCGATCTCAAAATCAAGATCAGCTGCAGCTTCGCGCATTTTCTTCTCAAGGTCCTCAATATGGCCTTTGAGGTTGTGACCAATGGTGGCCCCTTCCTCGGCAAAGCCAGCATCGACAGAAACATGATCCTGCTCGTAAACGCTCTCCATGATATCGCCGATAGAGCGCTTCACACTCTCAGGCGTAATGCCATGCTCTTCGTTGTATTCTTCCTGCTTCGCCCGGCGACGGTTGGTCTCCGCAATAGCCCGCTCCATAGAGCCAGTCATTCTGTCAGCATAAAGAATAACCTTACCATCCACGTTACGCGCAGCACGACCGATGGTCTGGATCAACGAGGTTTCAGAACGCAGGAACCCTTCCTTATCAGCATCCAGAATAGCCACCAGCGCACATTCGGGAATATCAAGGCCCTCTCGCAGCAGGTTGATCCCGATCAGCACATCAAACGCTCCAAGGCGCAAATCACGTAGAATCTCAATCCGCTCCAGCGTATCAATGTCAGAGTGCATGTAACGCACCCGCACACCATTCTCATGCAGATACTCTGTCAGATCCTCCGCCATGCGCTTGGTCAGGGTTGTCACCAGCGTTCGGAAACCTTGCGCCGCCTTCTCGCGCACTTCACCCAGCAGATCATCCACCTGCGTCTTCGCTGGCCGGATCTCGATATCAGGATCAGTAAGACCGGTCGGACGGATAACCTGCTCGGCAAACACCCCCCCGCTCTCATCCATCTCCCAGTTGCCCGGCGTAGCTGACACAGCAACCGTCTGCGGACGCATAGCGTCCCACTCTTCAAACCGCAAAGGCCGGTTGTCCATACAGGACGGCAAGCGGAAGCCATACTCCGCCAGCGTCGCCTTACGCCTAAAGTCACCTCGGTACATCGCGCCAATCTGCGGCACAGTCACATGGCTCTCATCAATAAACACAAGCGCATTGTCAGGCAGGTATTCAAACAGCGTTGGCGGCGGTTCACCCGGTGCACGACCAGTCAGATATCGGGAGTAGTTCTCAATGCCCGCACAGGCACCGGTCGCCTCCATCATCTCCAGATCAAACGTACAGCGCTGATCCAGCCGCTGCGCTTCCAGCAAACGGCCATGGTCATTCAGCTCCTGAAGGCGTTGCTTGAGTTCTGCCTTGATAGACTTGGTGGCTTGGTTCAGCGTCGGCTTTGGCGTCACATAGTGCGAGTTCGCGTAGATCTTCACCAGTTGAAGCTCGCCAGACTTCTTTCCCGTCAGCGGATCAAACTCGGTGATGCTTTCAATCTCATCGCCCCAAAGGGAAATACGCCAGGCCCGGTCTTCATAGTGCGCCGGGAACACTTCAATCGTATCCCCCCGCACGCGGAACGTCCCACGCTGGAAAGCTGCATCATTGCGCTTATATTGCAGCGCCACCAGATCGGCGAGCAGCTGGCGTTGCTCAACCTTCTCACCAACCTCCAGCTGGAAGGTCATGGCCGTATAAGTCTCAACCGATCCAATACCGTAGATACAGGAGACCGACGCCACGATGATCACATCATCACGTTCCAGCAGAGAGCGGGTTGCAGAGTGGCGCATCCGGTCAATCTGCTCGTTGACGGAGCTTTCTTTCTCAATGAACGTATCCGTCCGCGCCACATAGGCTTCGGGCTGATAGTAGTCATAGTAGGAAACGAAATACTCAACCGCATTGTTCGGGAAGAAGCTCTTGAACTCCCCGTACAGCTGCGCCGCCAACGTCTTATTCGGTGCAAGGATCAACGCCGGACGCTGTGTCTGCGCAATCAGTTGCGCCATGGTGAAGGTCTTACCAGAACCCGTAACACCCAGCAGAACCTGCGTATTATCGCCATCCTCAAGACCGGCTTTCAAATCCGCAATCGCTGTCGGTTGGTCCCCTTTGGGCTCAAACTCGGATTCCAGAACAATCGGAACCCCACCCTCAGACTTTGACGGACGCTCCGGTCGGTGCGGAACCCAGGCATCCTCTCCAGATTCATCCGAACGTCCCTGCTCAATCAGCCGTGCCAGCGCCTGAACAGTCGCTGTCGCTCCGGTGATCGTATCTTCCTTGGCCTTCTTCTTCTTTTTCTTCGTCTCTTTGACGTGACTATCAAGAAGCTTCTCAGCATCTTCCAGCGAAATATCCAGCCCGGCGACCGGGTTCAAACCACCCTTGGCCCGCTCACGCGGATCACTCGTGGCCCCCATGGACGTGCCCCGCGCAGACTTGGCAGGTGCCTTCTTCGCCTTGGCAGCAGGCTTTTTCGCAGCTGGTTTCGCTGCAGCTTTCTTCTTCGGGGCAACCTTTTCTTCACTCGGCTGCTCTGCTTCCTTGCGAGCCTTCAGACCGGAGAGATCTTCATCAGCAATCTGGTCCGCCCAGTCAGAAACGGAACCTGACAATGGACTGCCGGAAAGTGCGGGCTGCGGAGCTTCCCCAAAGCCAGAGGAGGACCCCTCAGCTTCAGGCAATGAAGAAGAACTGGAAGATTTTGTAGGGCGCTTAGTCATGGATGCACTATGCCGTGAGTCATTTGGAAAAGAAAGTATGTTCTTAGTTCGTTCCATCACTCTCGCCTATTCATCCTCTTAATTTCTCAGCAAAGCGTTCCATCGAAAAGCGGGAACCCGCTCCCTACGACACGCGACAAACAAACAGCTTTAGTTTTAAAAGAACCCGTTGCCTTCTCTTAACCAGACTGACCGCATTGAATTGAGTGATGCCTGAGGTTGCCGCAGACTGCGCCACAACAGCCAGAGCGTGTTCCACTCAATAAAACTAGTGAGGAAATCACTCTGACATCATCTTGACGCTCATCTCTCATACCGAGCAGGAATAACAAGAATGAAAAACGTACATTTCGGACTTGGTACAGTCACCTTCATTGCCACAGCTCTTTTCCTGACCACAGCTTCCCAGGCCGCTCCCCCAAAAAACGTAAAGGGCGAAGTGCTCGTTCCACTCAACTACATCATTGGCTTAAAGGAAGACGGTTCATCAGATCCGGCTGTGACAGAGGCCTGCGAGAAAAAGTACGAATTCGGCATGGGCAAGGAGATCTTCGTTGAATACCAGATCAGCCCAACCCAAAACCGCGCAATCGCTCTGGTGGAAGACACCGAAGTCCGCCTCACACCTCTTGGTATACCGGAGACTTACTCCTTCACTTCAGACAAGATGCCTGATGTACTCAAAAGCAAAGGCTTTCTGAGGGTCATCTATACGATGGAAGACGACTTCGACGATGAAGTGGTGCACATCATCGCGGCAGGAGACCAACCAACAGACAAATGCTTTTTGAGCACTGAAGCCTTCAAGCTGAGACAGTAAGGCAAATGCCTTTCCCAGCAATCGTCCTTCAGAACAGACCATTTCGCGAAAAAGCGGCAGTGCTGTGCATTACTGCTGCAGTCCACTTAGGCTCAGCTGGCATGGTAAATGCACGACTGGTCACAGAAGAACTCATGCTGCCCATCGCCCACTTTGGAACAGCAGTGAGTGCCGGTTCGGCTTCCTCAGACATGACCGACCATTGTCAGGAAATTTATGATGAGTTTCGTGGAACGGCAGTGTTCGTCGATTATGAAATCGACACCAGCTCAACCTACGCCTTTGCTGAAATAGCAGTTGCAGGGGAAGTCATCAAAATGACAGCCCACCCGATCAAAGCGCACTACAAATTCTTCAGCAACAAACTACCCGACCATCTCTCAAGCCTCGGGGCTCAAGCCGTGATCTTTCGGATCAACAACAAGTTCAAACAACCATCCGTCGAAATCCGCTTCAGCAACAACAACCGTTACGAATGCCACCTCATCGCCTCAGCCCCAAAATAAAAAAGGGCCAGAGATCACCATCCCCGGCCCCATAATTCTCAAAGACACAAAAGCTTAGAACGCTACACGGATCTTGGAAGAAACCGCGAAGTTCCAGGAGGAGTCGTATTCGTATTCTGTCCGGACGGAAGAATCGCCAGCCAGAGCACTCTTATCGATCTCATAAACGCCTTCACCGGAAGTCTTGTAAATTGCGCGACCGCCAAGCGTAAATTTCACGTTCTTCGCGAAGTCGTAACTGCCCCCGAGGCTAAGGGAATAGGTATCCGAGTAAGGACCGCCAATGCCTTTATCCCAAGTTACGCTACTACCAACGCTCAACTTGTCAGTGAGCTGGTGACCAACACCTGCTTCGACAATCCAACCATCCGAATAACCCAGATCACGAACAACCTTACCAGGAACTGCCGCTAAAGGAAGACCAGCCACAGGAGCGTCAACATCAACTGCAAGTTCGTTCAGAACACTCCAGTCTGTCCACTTCACCCCCAAAGTAGCCAGCCATTTTGGCGCAATACCAGTTTGGATTTTAGCTTCAATAGACTGCGGAAGCCGCGCTTTCGCTCTCGCATCGTAGGAACCCAACTGCTGAATGTTTAGAGCCCCGTCCAACTCAAGGTCAATAGCAGATTCATAAGCAACCAATGCACGCAACGCAATTTCAGGTTTCTCAAATGCTGCACCAATGCGGAAACCATACTCCCGCTCAGATTCCACGTTGATATCAGTATCCAGAATACCCAAGGTAAGTAGAGTAGCATCTGTTTTGGACAACTGTTCATAGTCGACGGTCACAGAACGAACGCCACCAAAGACTCTAACAAAGTTACCTTTGCTAAGCTCGTGTTTGTAGCTCAACATTGCATCTACGCCCAACGCATCTGCATTTGTTTCACCAATAGCAAAACGACCGTTCCAGTCAAAACCTGGCTGCTCGCGAATGAGATAGGGACTATTAATGCGTGCAAACAGATCTAGATTTTCGAGTAAACCGATTTTTACTGCACCTGAAAACACTGCAATGTTTGGCGCGATATCTTTCGCAGACGACTTGTCATCGTCAACTGTAGTTGGACCTAAAATAGGAACAGAAGTCGTCTTTGCATTCTTGAAATCAACGTTACGGTCTGCGTAAGTCGCCTGAGTTTCAAAAACGAACTTGCCATCAGCAAACAGCAAATCGTAGTCAGCGATGCCTTCGGTCGACCAGCCGCCTGCAAATGCAGCAGCAGGAATCATGGATACCGCGCAGCCCAGAACGGTTGTCTGAGCCAATGTCTTGAGAACACGCATGCCCTCTCCCCCTTATGTTTCCCCGTACACAGTGTTTAAAACACTGATTTTAGGTTCATTCAGTTAGGAGCACTTGCTTAAGATACGGAAATTGCAACGCGTTTCACCCCAATGCGACACACATGCTATCCGCACTTAACGAGCATCAACGTGCCTCGCGCCAGTGCAATCCCACCAATTTGCAGAGCAAACTGATATAGTTCTGACTGCATGCATAACGCATCGGGAGAAATAATCACCCCTCCCATAGTATAAATACTACGCCATTTCGCTTGGGTAATCTTTTCTAGACTTTAATATAACCTAAGGTAAATTAGGATGTTATATTTACTAGTCTCAAACACAGGCCAGTTAATCGTAAAGAGAGACCAAGCATTAGACGATAGTCAAACTTACCTATACGTAAATTACTTAAGAGTTTTGGGATAGGTTTTCCAACAATCCAACATGCTCATTTCTCCACAAAACTGTTGCACAAACAGCACAAATTGAGCTGCATCTTGCACAAATCACGCACAATGAGGGATTCCCCTCAAATCGCAGTATGAGCACCTAAAACAAAAAAGCCGGAGACAATGCCTCCGGCTTTGTATTTGAGTTCTTCGCAAGTACGTCAGAACGACAAACGTACCTTAGTATTTACAGCAAAGGCCCAAGAACTGTCATAATCGTATTCACTAACAGTACCAGACGCTATGTTGTTCGCATCTCCAGATCCACTCGTCTTATAGATTGCTGCCGTACCCAGAGTAAACTTCACATTCTTGTTGGCCGCATATGACCCGCCCAGACCAAGCGTATAGGTATCAGAATAGCTGCCTCCGACACCACGGTCCCATTGCAAGGAACTACCAACGCTCAGCTGCTCGTTCAAAGCATGTCCAATGCCAGCTTTCACAGTCCAACCATCTTTAAAGTTGAGTTTACGATGAACTGTTTCCCTATCTGAGACAATAGGGACCGCAGCCTTGCTATCTACAGAAAGTACGTCAATGACAGACCAGTCAACCCACTTCACACCTGCACTGATTAGCCAACCCGGCGCGATACCAGATTGCACATTCAACTCAACAGACTGAGGCAAAGTCAACGAAGCCGTACTATCGTAAAGCTTCGTACTACCAACAGAAGTATCCCCATCAAGCTTCGACTCAATCTGCGAATCGTAGATCAAGCTGGCCCGCATCGCATAAGCAGGAACCTCGTAGGCAACACCAACACGCCAGCCATAATCCAACCCATCAGCACTCAGATCCACTTCAGCAGCCGCACCGGATGGATGAGCCCCCTTAGAATAGTAGCTCAGATGCTGAGCTTTCGCCCCTGCGATTGCACGAATGAAACGCCCCTCACCGACTTGGAACTTGTAGGAACATGTGGCATCAAAGGCGAACGCCTTTGCCTGCGTTTCATAACCAGACAAACGCCCCCTCCAATTAGGATCCATATCCTCCTCAATCGAAAGTGGATTATTAAAGCGCGCTAAACAGTCAGCACTATCGGTAATGGCAAACTTCATTGCACCTTGATAATTCCAGATATTCGGCGTCGCACGTGTTTTGAGCGGACCATCCGTAGCAGTCGCGTTCGTACTCACGTAATCAACATTACGGTCAACATAGGTCACAGAACCTTCAACCACAAACTCCTCTGGAGCAAAAAGCAACTCTGATGAGCCTATGCCAAGCGTATCCCACGCACCTGCAAAGGTGGCACTTGATCCGGCCAGCACAAAGCAGCCTGCTGCAAGGCCTCGGCCTGCATTCTTCAAAACCCGCATTCTCTTCCCCCATACTCGTGAGCTTCCGGTAATTCCCCAAAACCGGGCTCACTCCTGAAGGGATGCGAAGATATGTCGTGAAAGAAGAGCTCACCTCATGGAGGTGACGCTATGTTTAAAACATTATTTGAGCATAGATTACGACTATACTTCCCCCACAAGCACGAAAATCCCAACATCACTTCATAATAACTGCGTATATTTACCAAGTGATATATTATCCGTACATTTAGAGTGGTCAATACCATCTATCTGTAGTTTTGAGTATTTTTCTTCTGGAGGTAACTTTATGTCACCTGCATAATTGAGCAAAATATGACTTACTTATGGAAATGACATCTCGGGTCAGATTGTAAAAATCTCATTCAATTCCAAAGCTTACGTATAGGTAATAGAACAAAAGCGCGACCTTTTAGGAAAGGAAGAGCTCATGAATGCCCCCTTGAGATTTCAGCGACCAGAAAATGTATATTTTTTTAGAGGAATAGCTGCGCACCAGAATAGTTGATGCCCAACTCTCCGAAATTTCAGAGAGCTCTGCCTGACTGATTCACAAACAGATCGGCTAAATCAGCTAAACGCGGGCGTATCTTCCTTGGAGCAGGAGGATAAAATCATGTCGAAAAGGGGATATCGAACCTACCGGCGCAGACACACCTGAAAGACCTGCTGCGCGATTTCACGCACATCCGCATCATTCGGTCTTGTCAGCAAGTCCTCCCACATGCCTCGCTCTTTTATTTCAGAGGAGGTACACCGACACGCCTGCTCACACTGCCTGGCATCCACGGTCTGACTGCACGCCATCACGCAAGATTGCTGAAAGCTTCTGACCTGAACATCGCCACTGGTACCAATCACCCCAGCAGTCACGCCAGCCCAAACGATCCCGAACAGGACTGGCTGGTGCAGAAGGTAGGTCGCAAGGGAGTGTCGACCAAACCACGCAAAACAACGCGAAATAACGCTCGGAAACGCAGAACCGCGCAAAAACTGCAAAAGATTATAGCGATACAGGATATCCCCGCACCCGACACCCAAAAGCACTGGCCCAAACCAAGGAATAAGTGGCACATAATCAACGGAAACTTCAGGCAAGGAGTTGAGCCCAAGCCAGAAAAACTGCCGGTATGGCAGCACATAATCCCCGAGCCAATGGTAGAGAAGGATCACCCCTGCCCCACATAACAACGCAAACACGTAATGAACACGCAAAAACGGCAGGGCAAGAAGGCTCGACACCACGATGGAATGTAAAATTCCAAACCGAACCCATTGATCCTGAAAGATAAAATAAGTCGCAACAGAAACCGCAATTGCAGCAATTGCGACCTTGACCTCCCGGCGCCAGAAACTCTCCCAGCGGATACCGCTTTTATGCGCCAGCACCAGACTGAACCCAACCAGAAACAGAAAACTGCCCGCAATCAATTGCGCAAACAACCGCCAACCCGCAGAGCCGGACACATCCCAGTCAACAACTCCAAACCATGAAAGATCCCAGGAGAAATGGTAGATTGCCATTGTCAGCAGTGCGAGGCCGCGGGCGACATCCGCGAGGATAAGTCTTCCAGTCAATGGGTTTTGCTGCACTTTATTCCCCTATCCGGAACATGTTCGCACGGTTCACACCGCTACAAACGCGATCAATTTTTTCAATCTACATAAACCAACTCACCAACACAGAAAATCTCTCTGGTCCCTAAAACGAGGGAAACCCTGTATAATTAGCGGAGTAAAATAGCCAATAGGCTCCAGAATGTCTTGTAACAACAAAAGCTTGGCTCATCGCAATGGTCGCATTTACGATCTCCTCCTGTTCATCATCGCCATTTTGATTGTGTCTGTCGCCTTCATCCTGCGCCCTCATCAGGTGGAAATTAAAAGAACATCTCAATGCGGAGAAGCCTCCTGGTATGCCCTAACGTCCCAAACGGCGAGCGGGGAATTGATGGATCCGGCCAAGCTCACCGCAGCTCACCTAACGCTGCCAATGGGCACAAGAGTTCTTGTAACCAACTTATCAAACGGTAAATCTCTGACAGTACGGATAAATGATCGCGGCCCATATGCTCAAAACCGCTTGATTGATCTTTCCAAAGCAGCAGCCTCGGAACTGGGCTTTATTCAAAGCGGCGTCACACACGTACGCATTTCAGTTGCCAATGAATTTAAGAAATACCTGAATGGGCATAATTGTAAAAAATAGCACCATACTTATTGTAGAAAGCAAAAATTCATATCTGAATAGATTTTTAGGACAATTCACCTAGACATAAAGCAATCAAAACCAACAGCAATTAATAGTGCAGAGTTCGATTGCTATGACATTACACAAAAAAGTAAGTGCATTCATTCTAGCAACAGCCATAATATTATCTTCACCTGACTTATTGCTAAGTTCAGCACAGGCGAATGTTCCGCTTAAGGTTCCCGCTGGCAATCGCCTTCAAAGCCAGCCAACCATCCCCAGCGCATCCGCAACACGCACCAAAGCCTTTAATCGAACCTATGAAAAAAAGTTCCAACGCATTCTCAAAGTGCTTAAACGAGAAGGCCGCCTGATCAAGAACATCAAGAAGGTCGCCAGCCTGTACAACATAGACCCGGTCCACATTCTGGGAGCGATCGTTGGAGAGCACACCTATAATTACGATAGCCTCGACAGCGCTCAGGGCTATTACATGAAGGCTCTGCAATACGCGCGAATTCCCATTTCTTTCCAACATGATGGCGAGAAGGTCTGGAGCTTTGTAAAGCGCCCGCAATTCAACACATGCCGCCGCCAGGAAACCAGCAACAGCCGCTGGAGATGTTATGAACTCATTTGGAACACAAGGTTTATGGGCAAAACAATCGGCGCGGTCCGCTACCCGCGAGAACCTTTTCACAGGGCCTTTTTCAGACCAATGTTCGCAGGTCAAAGCTTCGGTCTAGGTCAGATAACGCCGCTCACAGCCCTAAAGATGAATGACATGGTCAGCAGCATCAGCGGCCTGCCAAAACTCAGCTCAAAAGATGCCTCTGGCCTTTATAAAACGGTGATGGACCCAAACAAATCAATTCACTACACCGCAGCAGTGCTAAGAGACGCCATCAACGCCTACAAGAAGGTCGCTAACGTCGATATCTCTGAAAATCCAGGCATCACGTCGACCCTGTATAATCTCGGAAACCCTTGGGAACGCGCCATTTCCTATCGGAACAAGCGCAGAATAACACCAGCGCATTTACCGCGAGAAAATTACTACGGCTGGCTCATCAACGAGCGCATCGACGAACTCCAGGCAATCCTTCGATAAAAAAGGGGAGCTCAAACTCCCCTTCACACTATCAAATTGCCATCGGCTATTTCAGATATGGATTGTTGAGCCTTTCGTGGCCGAGCGAAGAAGCTGGCCCATGCCCCGGCAGGAACGTAATGTCATCTCCCAGCGGCAAAAGCTTTTCTTTGATTGAGGCGATAAGCGTATCATGATCACCGCCAGGAAGATCAGTTCGTCCAATCGACCCTGCAAACAACACATCACCCGAAATCGCCAGTTTCAGGTCCTTGTTATAAAACACAACATGCCCCGGCGCATGGCCCGGGCAGTGTAGAACCTGAAATTCAGCACCCGCAGCAGTGACCACATCACCTTCAACAAGCCATTGATCTGGCTCTACTTTTCTGACCGTGTCCAAACCAAATTGCTTGGCCTGATCTTCAACACGATCAATCAGTGGGCGATCATCTTCATGAGGGCCAATCACTTTAACATCCAGCATCTCTGCCAGTTCAGCAGCACCGCCGATATGGTCGATATGCCCATGAGTGATGAGGATATGCTCTACAGTCACATCCAGCTCTTTAAGCGCAGCAAGAATGTGATCCACATCCCCACCCGGATCAACAACAACAGCTTTGCGCGTATTCTTGTTCCACACGATGCTACAGTTCTGCTGGAAGGCAGTGACCGGAACAACAGTTATCTGAATTCCCGTCAGATCTGCTTTATTGCTGGCATCACTCATAAGTGCTTCATCTCCAAATTCCGAATTCTTCGCACCATACAGTAATCAGATATGCCGGGCTACTCTCAGCCTCTTTTGAAACCAGCTAATATTATGGTTTTCAAATACAAACTAAAAATTAAGTCCAAACGAATACCATTTAAAATTGCAGTCACAGTCAAACATGCAAATATCATTTGTCTTCGCAAAAATATTCGATCTTTTAGATGTAAACAATAGGGTTTTATCCTCTCATTTCTGGATACACCCCCAATTTCATATGGTTTTACCTCCGCCTTCCCTAGGAAAAGCTTGCCCTATTACCAAACTGAACCCTATTATATGCCGCGCATACGTAAAGACTGCCTATGTTGAACTGGCCACTATTATTACCCGGCCAAGCAATTAGGAAGTGTTTGCGATGCAAGGCAGGTAGGAGCTCTTAACCAAAGCCCCACTAAGACATTTGATTATTACTTTGTGTGTTTTCGGACGGGCAATTGGCTTTGAGAAAGCGAGTACATGCGGATACTGGCAGGTTTAAATCCGCAGGAAAGGCGATATTGTAATGCATAATGGGAATTCGGGTCGTCGTCCACGCAGCAAGCGAGGCGGCAAGCGCGAATTTGGGGATTCGCAGAATTTCGGCCCGGAGTTTGGGGCACCAGCATATTTTCCAGGAGATTCCGAGCGCGGCGCCTACGCGCCTCCTGTGGTGGAAAATGAACGCAGAGGTCCCTACGGTAACCGCAGTCCGGGAGGATACGGCGGAGACCGGAACAACGACTATCGCGCGAGCGGGCATGGCGACAATGACCGTGGCGGCGGGTATGGCAACCGTGGTGGCGGCGCCGGAGGCGGTGGCTTCCGGGACGGACCAAACGGTGGTGGAGGCGGAAGACGCAGCTACCCACCAGTTGAACGGGGACCTCGCCAGTCTGGCACTGTCAAGTTCTTCAAGCTGGATAAGGGCTTCGGCTTCATCACACCAGATGATGGCGAAAGCGATGTATTCGTCCATATCTCAGCTGTTGAGCGCTCCGGTCTGACGACGCTTGATAGCGGGCAGCGGATTTCCTTTGAGACTGAACCTGATCGCCGGGGCAAAGGTCCAAAGGCAGTTGAACTGCGACTGGAAGACGGGACTGCAGCTTCATCTGAAACAGCTGAAGCTCAGCCAGAGATGCGCGACGACTTTGACAGCATGGGCCAGGACTAACCATTCTGGACTTGCACTGTTGATTTACTAAAGGCAGCACTTTGCTGCCTTTAGTTTTGCGCTCACGAGAATGCTTTGCGCCTTGTGTCCCTGCCCACCATCAGACTATAAGGCCGACAACAAACCTATTAACAAGAGCGCCTCTAGAGAACTCCACCCTGGCAGCAGCGCGCGATAAAGGCCAACAGGCGCCCACCATGAACTATCGGCACATTTACCACGCAGGCAACATTGGCGATGTACTCAAACATATCGTCCTCGCCAACATCTTGAAGTACCTCCAGAAAAAAGATGGAGCCTACAGAGTACTGGACACGCATGCCGGAGTTGGCCTGTATGATCTGACCTCTGAAGAGGCCCAGAAAACCGGAGAGTGGCAGCAAGGCATCGGCAAAGTGCTGGAAAATCTTGGCGATGCGCCAGGTCCTGTGAAGGAAGTTCTCGCTCCCTGGCTGGAGACAGTCGAGACTCTCAACCCGGGTGGCGGCGTAAAATTTTACCCTGGCTCCCCTGAAATTGCCTGTATGCTCGCCAGAAAACAGGACCGTCTAACGCTCACAGAACTTCATCCAGAAGATTTTGAAGAGCTGAAGAACAATTACGGCGGGGACAAAAAGGTCAAGGTGATTGCACTGGATGCCTGGCTCGCATTGGGTAGCTTCCTCCCCCCAAAAGAAAGACGCGGTGTCGTCCTGATCGATCCGGCGTTCGAAGTGGAAGATGAATTCGCACGCGTTGCAGATGGTGTTATCCGTGGTTGGAAGAGATGGCCGACTGGAACATTTGCCATTTGGTATCCGGTCAAAAACTTCAGTGCAGTTCGACAACTCATTGCTACGCTTGACGAAGCTGGCGTCCGCAACACTGTGAAGATCGAATTGTCGGCAGGTAAAGTCAGCAAGGACGCACCAATGAAGGCCAGCGGGATGATGGTCATCAATCCTCCTTGGACACTCACAAAAGACATGAACACCGCTCTGCCATGGCTCTGCAAAACGCTGACGCAAGGCATCAACCCGTCATGGAACGTAGAGCAGGTTATTCCTGAGTAACCCCTCAGAACCTTTGATTGACCCAAAACAGCAAATCACTGATTGCTAGAAGCGCAGGGCCAAAGCTCATGCGCTTTTAGTATCTCGTCGCGCCTCACAAAGAGGCTGGTGCATAAACGCTTCCTGCAAGCAGCTGTCCGCTGCTTCAGACCAGCCAGCCTTTCCGTGGAGAGTGTTAATGCGCGCGAGATCAATCCTAACCCTATTGACTGCAACTGTACTGAGTGTTGCCACCGGAACGACATTTGCTGCTGATCTGGTTCCTCCGGGGAGCTATGACACAACCATCCCGCAGATAGACGAAGAGGATTTCATCGATCCTAATGAGAAAGTCTATTTCGGTTGGTCCGGCGACTATCTGCCAGCCTGTGACTCAGGCAAGGCGCAAAGAGCCGTCGCACGGCAAATCGCACGTGCTGTTCCAAGTTATTATGACGGATTAGAGATCAAGCTGATCGAAGAAATTCGCGAGTCAGATTTCACAATCAGGCGCCCAAGCCCAGTGGGTCGCCGCTATTGCAATGGCGTCGCAACGCTAACCGACGACACCCGCCACCGCATCTATTACGCACTGGTGCAGTATGATGGCTTCCTCGGCCTTTCATGGGGGGTCAGGGCTTGCCTTGATGGTCTCGACAAATTCAGGGTCTATGACGGTGAATGCCGGACGGTTCGACCAGAGCAGGAAATCATCCCTCGCTAACACAGCACCTTGCTACATCATGCCTCGTAGGACTGATGGCACTTGAGACTTATATTAGATCTCAGCACAGTCCTACGGGTTCACAACTGATGAAATACTATCTCGCCTACGCCAGTCATGATGGCCAGACTAAAAAGATAATTGGCAAGATCTCAGAGTTTCTTGAAAAGAATGGAGAAAAGATCGTCTTCCTCCCTCTTGTAACAGGGATGGAGCAGCTCCCACCTGATCTGAAGAACAATCGAATTCTCATTGGAGCCCCTATCCGCTATGGCTTCCACTTACGCCCGGTTCGCCAGTTTATCAGCCGCAATTTGGCAGAGTTAAATCAGGCGCATGCAGCTTTCTTTTCAGTCAATCTTACGGCCAGAAAGCCGGAGAAAAGCACCCCGCAAACCAACGCATACCTCAGGAAATACTTAGAGAAATCGAAGTTTGAGCCAAAGAAGGCCGCCGTCTTCGCAGGTGCTCTCAACTACCCAGACTACAAGCCGTGGGATCGATTGATGATCCAGCTCATCATGAAGATGACCAATGGCCCGACAGACCCTAAACTCACTGTCGAATTTACAGATTGGATTGCTGTCGAGCATTTTGCGAAGGAGCTCACCCAGTAACCGCAAGCTCTAACACAATCAAATCGAAGTCCCTTGCATTATTGGAAGAAACACGGATATCGTGCAGACCACTCAATTCTCCTAGAGCGTATCACCGAATGCACCTTCGGGTTTCGGATAATGATGCGCGTTGCAACATGATCTAGTGTTTTACAGGTGGCTGCCATGCAAACTCTCCGTTCCTCCAGCGCTTCTCCATTTGGTCGCAAAATCAAGCTCGCACTGTACGTGCTAGGCTTCGCAGACAAAGTAAATGTTGAAGTCGCACAGACACTCGATCCCAGTGACACTCTCCGCCAGCAAAACCCACTCGGCAAAATCCCGTGTCTTGTCCTTGAAGACGGCAACGTACTCTACGACAGCCGCGTCATCACTGAATATCTGGACTATACGGCTGGTGGCGAAAAGCTGTTTCCAGCAGGGGCTGAACGTTTTGAAATTCTGACCAAACAAGCCCTTGCAGATGGTATCTGCGATGCGGCAATCCAGATCGTTTATGAAAGCCGTATGCGCCCGGAAGAAAAGAAACATCAGGACTGGGTGGATTACCAGCAGGCCAAGGTTGATCGCGCACTGACAACCTTCGAAAACAACCCTCTGCCAAAGGTCCAGCATAATTCTCCGGATGCAGCTCAGATAGCCCTGGCCTGTGCTCTTGGATACCTTGATCTTCGTTTCGCAGGTGAATGGCGTAAATCCTATCCAACACTCGTTGCATGGCTGGATGACTTCGCTTCTAGCGTACCTTCATTCGACAAAACCAAAGCTGAGCCGGGAGCTTAGGCAGAATGGTCATACTCCGCACGTCACCAACCTCCCCCTATGGACGCAAAGCGTGTATCGCCGCTGCTGTTCTGGGGCTTCAGGAACAGGTGAAAGTCGATTGGGCTGACACAAGAGCATCCGAAGGCTCTTTGTACGAGCAAAACCCGCTTGCAAAAGTCCCAACACTTCTGCTGGAAAACGGCGATATCGTCTACGACAGCCGCGTCGCATTGGAACTGCTCGACACTCTGGCTGGCGGGGGCAAAATCATCCCGGCAGACGACACCCGCATCTCAGTCCTGACAAAACAAGCAATGGCAGATGGCATCACTGATGCCGCCATTCAAGCTCAGATTGAAACAAGGAACCACCCGGAAGAGCATTGGAACCGGACCTGGATCGACCGTCAGCAAGGAAAAGTTGATCGCACATTGAAAGCCTTCAATGACCATCCTTTGCCAACTCCAACGGATACCAATGGCATTCCGGACTGTGCCCAGATCGCACTTGCTTGCTCATTAGGTTATCTCGATTTACGCGCAAATGGCGATTGGCGGCAGAACAACCCGAAACTGGTTCACTGGCATGATGTTTTTGTTGCTCAGGTTCCCGCCTACAACGAAACGCAGGCACCAGAAATGCTTGAGAGAAGCTAAAAACGAAAAAGGCGCATGCCGGAAGCATGCGCCTTTAAAGCAGAAAATCAGTTCAATTAGAACTTCATGGAAACGCCTGCGCGTACCAGATTTTCATCAATCTTAGTTTTCTCAGTGTTGCCACCGAAGTCAAACTTCTGATCGCCGAAATCCTGATACAGGTATTCAAGGCGAGCAGTCAGAGTGTCGGTTACTGCGTGTTCAACACCAGCACCTACAACGTAACCAATAGCGGTTTTCTCATCTTTGCCAGAAGCGGATTTTGCAGTCAGGTCTTTGAATGCAGCACCACCTGTACCGTATACAAGCGTACGGTCGAGAGCGTAACCTGCACGTGCACGAACGGTTGCATTCCAGTCGGACTGCAGCTCTACGCCAGCGCTTTTCTCTTCAAGGTCGTTGTACTGAATGTCAGCTTCAGCACCCAGGACAACACTTGGAGCAACCATGAAGTTGTAACCGGCATGAACGCCCGCAGTTACACCATTCTGGTCGTCATCCAATGCACCGGATGCACCGCTTTTGCCATCAGCGCCGAGGAATCCCCAACCAGCGTTGGCACCAATGTAAGCACCGGACCAGTCATACGCAGAAAAGGTCGCTGGTGTTTCATAAGAAATTTCTGGCTGACTTGGCTGTACTGGCTGAGGGAGGTCAGCAGCAAGGGAAGTGCCGGCCATCAGACCGAAAGCAATAGCGGTACAAGACGCAATACGCAGCATGTATCATTCTCCAACAAATTATAAACGGAGCGCATGAAACGCATCCGCTGGGGGAAGGCGATCAAATGAGACCGCCCCGGGATGGAGAAAGGTATGATTTGACTTTGTGGCTGGATCTGACACGAATTCTGGTTAATTCAAGGCAAACTACAGAAAGAATATGGCACCTTTGACAACCTATTGTTTACGCTAGGTAATGCATACTATCTGAGTGGCCTTTTTACTATACACAAGCTGTGATCAATTCTACCGACTGAAATTTTTGCAGAGATCTGGTGTCAAAAGTGATCTGAGACACTTCAAGAACGCGCCAAACCTGTCTATATACCCGGTCAGACTCCTGTATGCCCCCTTTGGTGTAGCAAATAACCTTACATAATTGGAATTTCAGCCTATGCTTTTCTCATATGCTGCCCTCCTCGGAGGTCTCGCACTATTGATTTTTGCCGGTGACCTGCTTGTACGCGGCGCGGTGTCAATTGCTCAGGCTCTGGGAATTCCAACTCTCATCATTGGTTTGACCATCGTCGCCTTTGGTACCTCAGCACCAGAACTCTTTATCTCTCTGAAAGCTGCGCTCGACGGTGTCAGCGGCGTTGCAATCGGTAACGTTGTCGGCTCCAACATCGCAAACGTGCTGCTTGTTCTTGGCGTGCCTGCCCTGATCGCAACAACACCATGCGATGAGAATGGAGCTCACAGAAACGCTCTATTCATGCTGGTGGTCTCCGTCATCTTCGCAGCCCTCTGCTTCATGGGCACGCTAACCCATTATGCAGGTATCGGGCTTCTTGTTCTGCTCGCAATCTTTCTTGGAGATTCAGTACGCGCAACCAAGAAGCATAAGAAAGAGAACGGCTCCTGCTGTGTAGCAGCTTCTGATGGAGACGAAGAAGACGATCTCGACGTCGATTCCGTTCCAGAAAACAAAGCAATTGCTGCACTTTTCCTCGTTCTCGGCCTGATCGGCCTGCCACTTGGGGCACAACTGACTATCTCTGGCGCAACTGATGTAGCATCATCGTGGGGGGTGTCCGATGCTGTCATCGGCCTGACTGTCGTTGCACTTGGCACATCACTGCCAGAGCTTGCAACAACCGTTATGGCAACCATCCGTCAGCACTCTGCAGTCGCGCTCGGCAATGTCATTGGCTCCAATGTCTTTAACCTGCTGGCGATCATGGGCATCACGGTCACAATCATTCCAATCCCGATCCCAGAACAGATCCTCGTCTTCGACATCTGGGTCATGCTAGCCTGTGCCGTACTGCTGTATATCTTTGCCGCCAAGCGTCTGTGCCTCGGCAAAGCATGGGGCATATTCCTTAGCGTTGCCTATGTCGCTTACATCTACGGCGTATTTGCTCTGGATTTCATCTAGGACACACAACTAAAACACTTCTGAGAGACCGCACCTGCCGTTGAATCGGATAAGGTGCGTTTCCATATTTTATTTCAGCATACACCGAGAGTAATTGGATCATGGCTAAAGACACATCTGACATGCCTGCTCAAGCAGAAGACAATGTCGATGTGCCCCAAAGCAATCCAGACATCCAGTTTGAAAGCAATGCAGCGCCGCGCAAACCTGGCGTAAAGGGTGTTGAAGTCATTGCAGACTTCGTAAAACGCTTGCCCCTTGGCCCCGGCGTCTACCGCATGTTTGATGAAGACGGCGAAGTCCTCTATGTGGGCAAAGCCCGGTCTCTGAAGAAGCGCGTCACAAGTTACACTCGGCTTCAGGGCCAGTCCAACCGCATCATGCGGATGATCATGGCAACGGCTGCGATGGAGTTCGTTGAAACCCGCACAGAACCAGAAGCCTTGCTGCTGGAAGCAAACCTCATCAAGCGTTTGCGCCCTCGCTTCAATGTTCTCCTGCGTGACGACAAGTCCTTTCCATACATCCTGATCAGTGCCGACCATGAAGCCCCTGCCCTGATCAAACACCGCGGTGCTCGGGCCCGCAAAGGCGATTACTTCGGACCATTTGCATCCGCTGGCGCTGTTAATGACACCATCAATGCCATGCAAAAAGCGTTTCTCATCCGCAACTGCTCCGACAGCTACTATTCCAATCGCTCACGCCCTTGCCTGCTTTATCAAATCAAGCGTTGTGCAGCCCCCTGCACTGGCGAGATCTCCATTGAGGACTACAAAGGACTTGTCGCTGAAGCAAAATCCTTCCTCTCAGGCAAAAGCCAGCTCATCAAGCAAGACCTGGCAGTCGCTATGGAGAAAGCCTCAGAGAACCTCGACTTTGAACAGGCGGCTGTCTATCGCGACCGTATTTCTGCACTGTCCCATGTCCAGAGCCATCAGGGCATCAATCCGCAGAGCATTGAAGAAGCAGATGTTTTCGCCACCTATCAGGAAGGCGGTCAGACATGCGTACAAGTCTTCTTCTTTCGCACAGGACAAAACTGGGGCAACCGCGCATACTTTCCTAAAGCAGACAAAAGCTACGAACCCTCGGAAATTCTGGAGAGCTTCCTCTCCCAGTTCTACGAGGATAAACCGCCACCACGTATGGTCTTGCTCTCACATGAACTGGAAGAGCAAGAACTACTGGCAGAAGCCCTCTCTGCAAGGGCCAATCGCAAGGTCGAAGTTGCAATACCAAAGCGCGGCGAAAAACGCGAATTGGTGGAGCATGCGCTCACGAATGCCAAGGGCGCTCTTGGCCGTAGGCTTGCTGAGACATCCAGCCAGCTGAAGCTTTTGAAAGGCGTCGCTGAAGCCTTCGATCTGGACCGTATGCCACGTCGCATCGATGTTTTCGATAACTCCCACATCTCAGGCACCAATGCTGTTGGCGGAATGATTGTTGCGGGCTCAGATGGTTTTGCAAAAGGCCAGTACAGAAAGTTCAACATCAAGTCGGAAGACCTGATCCCGGGCGACGACTACGGAATGATGCGAGAAGTGCTCTCACGCCGTTTCGCCCGCCTGATGAAGGAGAACCCGGAAGGTTACGAGCAAGCTGCCCGTTTCACCGCACAATCAAAAACTGAGCAAAAAACCGGTGAAGAAGAGCAGGATGTTGCGCCATCCAATGCTGACATCCCTCCATGGCCTGATTTGGTGCTGATCGATGGCGGTAAAGGCCAGCTCAGCGCCGTCCGCGAAACACTCGAAGAGATGGGCATCACGGACATCCCATTGGTCGGCATTGCAAAAGGCCCAGACCGCGATGCAGGACGCGAGAAGTTCTTCGTCACGGGCAAACAAAGTTTCATGTTACCTGAACGTGATCCGGTCCTGTACTTTGTGCAACGCATGCGAGATGAGGCACACCGGTTCGCGATCGGCTCCCACAGAGCCCGCCGCAAGAAGGCAATCGTCGCAAATCCGCTGGATGAAATTGCAGGTATTGGTCCGACAAGAAAGCGCGTTCTGCTTCGTCACTTCGGCACTGCAAAAGCAGTTTCAAAAGCAGGCATCGAAGACTTGCGGGCTGTTTCGGGAATCTCCGAAAGCATTGCAAAACTGATCTACAATCACTTCCACGAATAATCACGGGATAACGCATTGTTTTCACAAATAGAAAACGACTATACGCTATTCTCATCAAAACTTAACAACCAAAGGTGAGAGCAGTGCGTTCAGACAGGGTATTATCAAAGAAAAAACCAAATACCCCGATCTTGCTTCATCTGGTGCGCGCAGGAACACTTGCGGTCACCTTCTTGCTCCTCGCCTCTTTATTCGCTCCCGGAAACCTGTTGAGCGAAGCGGTAGCTTTCTTCATCCCTCAGCTTATCGCAGTGGGTTTTGTCGGTCTCCTACTCTGGCTCGTACTGGCCAGAAAGCTGCACTGGCTCCATTTACTCTGCCTCTTAGGATTGATCATCTCCAGCTTCTGGATGGTCACCAGCATCCGGCTCGTCACTCAACCTGTCGCAATTCTGGATAACCACCCCAAGAGCAAGACGTTCAACGTCATGAGCCTCAATCTCCTGCATATGCAGTTCGAGAAGGAGGCCTTGCAAGAGCTGATTGAAAAACGTCAACCAGACCTGATCGTGTTTCAGGAAACCGCAAGCGCAACTCCCCGTCTGAAAACATTCCTTACAGAGAATTATCAATACGCTATCCTGCCACCTGCAAAGCGCGACACTGATCTCACAGTCTTCAGCAAATTTCCGCTAAAGAACTCAAAACGGGTTCATATACCTGGCCTTGGGCAAAACGGCTACATCCCGCGCGAATTCCTGAGCGCAGATGTCGACATCAACGGCACCCTGATCCAGCTCTATGCAATCCACCCGGCAAGTCCACGCAGTCAACGTCGCTTGGACGGACGGACCACCTACATGAATTACGTGTCAAATTACATCCGGAAACAGCGGACAGATTCACCCATTATGGTTTTAGGGGACTGGAACACCCCTGTCTGGTCAGATACCTTTCAGAAACTGCTTTCAGATTTGAAGCTGAAAACAACGTTCACCAGCCTCATTCCGCAGACAACTCGATATTTTATCAATCCATTTCTTGGAAAAGTGTTGGGATCAAAAGTCGATCACATCACCTCTTCTGAAGAAATTATAATCAAAGACCTCATAATTGACGAAGATGTCGGCTCAGACCATTTTCCAATCTTCGCGACACTTCACATATTACCCTAAAGTAAGCATATAATAACTTTATAGGGATCTGTCCGGAGGGAAATTTGGAATGCCACGAGAATTGCTTATATCCTTCGATGCAGACCAAACCCTCTTTGATTTTCAACGAATTCTGGACGAAGCCCTCATCACCACCGCAAGTTTTTTAAGCCATTACTCCGACAAACCCATCACGCCCAAACGCCTCAAAAAAATACATAAATCCCTCGTTGAAGACGCAGACCCCAACAACATTCGCTATCTGGAAATTCGAAGAGCTTCATTTGAACAAGCTCTTAATCCACTGAGTAATGCTAAGGAGTTGTCTGAGCAGGCGCTGGAGATTTTCAAAAAAGTCCGCTTCGGAGACCCTTACTTTTACCCTCATGTCAAAGAAACGCTCGCGACGCTGAAGCGAAACTACAAGACAGCGCTCATCACCAACGGCAACTCCTGCCCCAAAAGCGCAGGCATCGCCCACCTCTTCGATTTCGTGGTGATGGCAGAAGAGTACCCCTACAAAAAACCGGATCCCCGTCTCTTTGATGCCATGCTTTCAATGGCTGGTATGAGCCCCGACAAACTCATCCATGTCGGCGACTCTTTGGAGCATGACATCGCAGGCGCAAACAATATCGGCGCCACTTCTGTCTGGTTTAACCCTCTGCAGCATGCCAATCGATCCCCTGTTCTGCCGGATCATTCCATAGCCTGCATGCGTGAATTACCAAGTTTGGTCGCTGGATACGCCTCACGCTAAAAGTTTGCCGTGGAACCTTGTGAGTAACCTCCCAGGGTTCTGGCCTCTCTCACGAATCCATGTATGAAGACCTAATCAGATTGAACGCGATGAGGCGCGCCGCGCCGCGAAGGGCCAATGGCAAAACTATATTTCAATTTCTCCGCAATGAATGCTGGTAAATCCACTCTGCTGCTGCAGGCCTCCTATAACTATCAGGAGCGCGGTATGCGCAGTTTGCTGTTCACAGCAGCCCTCGACAATCGCACCAAGGTCGGAGAAATTTCATCGCGTATAGGTTTGAAATCAGACGCCCTCATCTACGACACAAAGCTTGATCTGTTCGCTTGTATTGAGGAACAACTCAAAGAGCACCAGTTCAACGCCGTCTTCATCGATGAAGCACAATTCCTGACAGAAGAACAGGTCTGGCAGCTGGCCCATGTTGCGGACCATCTTCGTATTCCTGTAATGGCTTACGGTTTGAGAACTGACTTTCAGGGCAAGATGTTTCCAGGCAGCGCCGCACTCCTCGCCATTGCAGATATCCTCCGCGAAGTGAGAACCATCTGCTGGTGCGGATCCAAAGCAACAATGGTGGCCCGCGTGGACGAAAGCGGAAACATTGTCGAAGAAGGTGATCAGGTTGTCATCGGCGGTGAGGAATCCTACATCTCACTTTGCAGAAAACACTGGTCCATGCGCAAACTTGGAGAACCTAACGGTGAAAACAAAGATGCACTCGCCGACATGATGTGCGAACCTGTAGACCAATAAAACTACGTTTAGTCTGGGAGAATAAACATGGGCTTTTTCTCAAATCTGTTTGGCGGCAACAAAGACGAAAAATCAACGCCAGCTGCAAAGGCAGAAGAATTTGAAGGCTACCTGATTTACTCTGAACCTTCTCGCCGTGGAGGACAGTGGCAAACTGCGGGTCGCATCACCAAGCAATTTGGTGAAGAGACCAAGGAACACACCTTTATCCGCGCAGACACACATGGCTCTGAGGATGAAGCAAAAGAGTTCTCTTCACGCAAGGCAAAGCAGATCATTAAGGAAATGGGTGACGGGATGTTTACATAATCCCGTATACTCCCCCGAAGTCCTGCACAAATAAGCGTGCTACAATTGACAGGACGCACTTGGATGTGCACACCCTGCGTATGAGCGCTTGTTAGCCGCGTAAACTTGAAGGTTCATATGTCCCGTAAGCTTATATTTTCGCTTCCAAATATTCTTACTTACGGCCGTATTGCTGCTGTGCCAGCTCTGGCTGTGTGTTTCTATTTCCCAACCCACACCGCCCGTTGGATTGCATTGAGTATCTTCTTCATAGCTGCAATCACAGATTTCTTTGACGGCTACCTCGCCAGAATTTGGCAGCAACAGTCCGCTCTTGGTCGCATGCTGGACCCAATTGCCGACAAACTTCTTGTTTCTGTTTGTCTCCTAATATTGGCATGGGATCAGACAATCGGAAACTGGTCCATCTTTGCTGCCATCATCATTCTTTGCCGAGAAATTCTTGTTTCTGGCCTGCGTGAGTTCCTTGCTGAGCTTCGAGTTTCAGTCCCTGTTACCAAACTGGCTAAATGGAAAACCACTGTCCAGCTCGTTGCCTTGGGCTTTTTGCTCGCAGGTGATGCTGGAGATGTTGTTTTCCCCTACACCACATCAACTGGTATAGTGCTACTTTGGGTCGCAGCGATTTTAACCCTATATACGGGGTATGACTACTTCCGCGCCGGAATTGGCCATCTGATTGAAGACTAATTCCTGTAAAAGACAAGGCTTCCACAAAAAGGAAGCCATACAATACCGGGGCTCAATCTCATGAAAATTCGTTACTTCGCTTGGCTGCGTGAGCGCACTGGAACCTCTGAGGAAACCATTAAGCTTCCAGAAACTGTTAAAACCGCAGGCGAATTGATGAGTTGGCTCGCAGCTCGTGATGAAGGTTATGCATTTGCCTTCGAACAACCAGAAACCATTCGCATTGCAGTCAATCAGGAACACGTGGAAGAAGATCACGTTTTGTCTGGAACTGAAGAAGTTGCGTTCTTCCCGCCTATGACAGGCGGTTGAGGAACACCTTCCCTCCAGCATATCTCAAAGTCTGCGAGTACCATGTCAAACAGCACCACCACAGAATTTACAGTTCGCGTTCAGGCTGAAGATTTCGACGTTTTAGCGGAAACCGAAATCCTCACCAAAGGCCGCAAGGATGTCGGAGCTATCGTTACCTTCACCGGTCTTTGCCGCGATGAAGGCGGTACGCTTGAAGCTCTAGAGCTAGAACATTACCCAGGCATGGCCGAAGCTCAGATCTCAAAGTTTGCGCAGCAAGCCGTTGAACGTTGGCCTCTGACAGGCCTCACGATCATTCATCGTTTTGGCAAAATTCCTCCAGGCGACAACATTGTTTTGGTCATAGCAACCAGCTCTCATCGTCGAGCCGCCTTCGAAGCTTCTGACTTTCTAATGGACTTCCTAAAAACGCAGGCGCCATTTTGGAAGAAAGAGCATCTCAAAGAGGCATCCGAGGGAACTTGGGTCGAGGCTAAAGCAATTGATGATGCCGATGCAGCACGCTGGGACGAGCAGAAAACCAAATAGCTCCAGCATTCCATAAACATGCAGCACGCAACAATGAACTGGCACTTGCCTTGACATAGCCATGTTTGCCAGTTCAAATAGAAGCTAATTTGAGTTTATTAGGTCGCAATCGCGACCTCTTACCTTTTTTGCACCCAACAAACAGGTCTCTGATGTCTGCAGTTTCTGATCTGCAGCATGAGCGAGCACCTCATCCTGGGCTTTCCTTATGGGAAATTGTCAGCCTTGTTGCAGCGCTTATGGCGCTGAACGCGGTTGCGACGTCAATGATGCTCCCGGCTCTTCCAGCTATGAGCGCTGCATTATCTGTCGCCGACAATGATCGCCAATTGGTGATCACAGCCTACATGCTTGGTCTCGCTTTTGCTTCTCTCTTTTTCGGTCCGCTTTCGGATACGATTGGTCGTCGAACCACGTTGCTGATCGGCCTCAGCCTGTACATCATTGGCGGAGTGTATTCGACATTCGCTGTAAGCTATGAGCACATGCTCGCAGCTCGAGCCCTCCAGGGTATCGGAGCTGCAGCGCCGCGCGTCGCATCCATTTCAATGATCCGAGACTGGTACAGCGGTCGTCAAATGGGCAAGGTGATGTCCTTGGTCATGGTGGCTTTCCAGATTGCCCCCGTGATTGCTCCATTTCTCGGACAGATCGTCCTGTGGGTCGCTCCATGGCAAGGCGTGTTCGCTGCCCTAACTCTGTTTGGAGTGCTCTTATTTGTCTGGTGTTCGATGCGCCTTCCTGAAAGCCTCGACCCTATAAACCAGCGCCCACTGGAATTACGTTCTGTCCTCAGTGCATATCGGTTAGCCCTCACCACTCGTGTGACTGTTGGCTACATGATGGCCATGACATTCATCTTTGCCTGCCTGTTCGCATTCATCAATTCTGCGCAGCAAGTCTTCATGGAACGCTTTGCGCTCGCTGACCTGTTCCCAATCGTGTTTGCAGCAATCTCAATCGCGATGGCCCTTTCCTCCTACCTGAACTCTCAAATGGTGGAGAAATATGGCCTCAGAAGAATGTCGCATATGGCATTGCTTGGCTTTACCGCAACTTCTGTTTTGACAGCAGCAATTGCCTACAGTGGTAATCTGACCATCGTGTCATTCATAGCAATTCAATCACTGGCAATGTTCTTCTTCGGCTTCATCGGCCCGAACTTCAACACCATGGCAATGGAACCATTGGGGCGCGTTGCAGGCGCTGGCTCGGCAATGATAGGCTTCATCACCACATTGATCGGAGCCCTGCTTGGTGCTGGCATTGGCAAGCTGTACAATGGGACCGAACTGCCCCTCGTCTACGGTGTCGCCTTGTTCTCTATCCTTGGCTTGATCTGCGTGCTGATCACAGAGAACGGTAAGCTTTTCAAGCCGCAGCACGAACAACAGCTCGCAACCGAATAAAACGAGAAAGCCCGCCACTCAGTCAGAGCAGCGGGCTTTGAATTTTCATGCAACGAAGAGATCAGCTTGCAACAAGCAACTCTTCTTTCGCAGGCTGTACAGCATCCATGTAATCCTCGATCATCAGCTTCGTAATATCGCCCGGAACAAAACTGTGCGGCCCGATTTCAGAAACCGGTGTCACTTCAGCAGCAGATCCAGTCAGGAAGCACTGTTCAAAGCCTTCCATCTCTTCAGGCATGATACGACGCTCAATCACTTCGATACCACGAGCGCGTGCCAGATCAATCACAGTGCGACGCGTAATGCCATCAAGGAAACAGTCTGCAATCGGAGTGTGGATTGCCCCGTCTTTGATGAAGAAGACGTTGGCACCAGTTGCTTCAGCAACACGGCCCTGCCAGTCCAGCATCAAAGCATCGGAATAACCTTTTGCTTCAGCAGCATGCTTGGAGATTGTGCAGATCATGTACAGACCAGCTGCCTTCGACTTGAACGGTGCAGTCTTTGGATCAGGGCGACGGTATTCCGCCAGATCCAGACGAATACCCTTCAAACGCTCTTCTGGAGAGAAGTAGCTTGGCCACTCCCAGGCAGCAATCGCCAGATGGATGGTGTTGGACTGAGCGGAAATGCCCATCATCTCACTGCCGCGCCAGGCAACCGGACGCAGGTAAGCGTCTGTCAGGTTGTTCTCAATCAGCATCTGTTTACACGCACCGTTAATCTGCTCTTCACTCCACGGAATAGTGAAGCCCAGAACCTCTGCAGAAGCATGCAAACGCTGGGTGTGTTCTTCCAGCTTGAAGATCTCGCCGCCATAGGCGCGTTGACCTTCGAACACACTGCTTCCGTAGTGCAAACCGTGCGTGAGCACGTGCACCTTGGCCTCTGACCACGGAACAATTTTTCCATCCAACCAGATTGAGCCTTCTAGTTGATCAAAGGGTATACCCGCCATTTCTCTTCTCCATATGGCGAACAATTCACGGTGCAGGCAAGGCAAGGACTTGCCAGTCAAGGTGTGTTCTAGCTAAATCAATGAGTTTATAAAGGACAGGTATACAGAGCAGCCGTATTACAACTACAGATGATCAATACCTACCCACGACGTAAAACCGATGAAGAAACTAATTTTTCAACTATTGCGCACATGCGACATGTTGAGTTCTTTCCTTTCTTCAGCGATGAGTAACTTGTAACTATCATTCTGAAATAAGTCAACATGACTGACGTATTTTTTATGAGATTAAAAAATAGGCAGTTATCCGGGACAGGAAATGAATAAAAAAGACAGCGATTCACCACGGTTTGACCTTATTGAACTGTTTTTCTTCGCTTATCGCGATTTTACGGGTGATCCGGATGTGCTTCTCGATGAGCTGGGTTTTGGTCGTGCCCATCACCGTGTTCTTCATTTTGTGCACAGAAACCCCGGAATCAGAGTCTCTGACCTGCTCGACATTTTAAAAATCACGAAGCAAAGTTTAGGACGTGTTTTGAAACAGTTGGTGGATGATGACTTCATTTGTCAGGAACCAGGAGCGTTGGACCGCCGTCAGCGCCTGCTATATACCACTGAAAAAGGTACAGAATTTTGTGCCCGACTATCCAAACTCCAGTCCCAACGTATTAATAAGGCGATCTCCATGATGCCAGATGGCAGTGATGAGATTGTCCGCCAGTTTTTATATCTTATGATTGATGAGAATGATCGCAGCGAAGTTGCCCGTCTCATCACCAAACAAACAGATTGAGGAATTACCGTGGCCCGCTCTGCTCTTCTGGAAGATGATGCACCTCACATTCTCCTGATTGATGATGACAGCCGTATCCGCGACCTGCTCCAAAGGTTTCTCGGAGAAAGCGGCTTTCGGGTAACCGTCGCAAGAGACGCAGTAGAAGCCCGCCGCAGATTATCCGGCCTGGAGTTCGACCTACTCATTCTGGACGTCATGATGCCGGGCGAAAGCGGAATTGAGCTCGCAAAAGACCTGCGCCGTTCCAAAGCTGTCCCCATCCTCATGCTTACAGCCCGCTCCGATATTGAAGATCGGATTGAAGGACTGGAAGCTGGCGTCGACGATTATGTCTCAAAACCGTTTGAACCACGCGAATTACTCCTTAGAATTTCCGCCATCCTCCGCAGAGGTGGCCCAAAGCCAAAAATGAAACTCGAAGTGTTGGCGTTCGGCCCGTTTCAATACAATGCAGAACGCGGTGAACTAAAACGCAATGACGAACATGTCCGCCTGACTGATCGCGAAAAACAAATCCTCAACATCTTCGCGGAAAAGCCTGGTCAAACTGTAGCACGAACTGATCTGGTGGGAGCAGATGCTGCACTTGGCGAGCGCACAATCGACGTTCAGGTGAACCGCTTGAGAAGAAAGATTGAGGAAGACCCCGGCAATCCCCTATACCTGCAGACCGTGCGTGGGATAGGTTATCGGCTTATTACCAACTAGCTGCCATTATAGCAGCCAGCGCACAGGCGAGCAGCGAGAGGACAATGGGCTTATCAGACCGGTTCACACTTCCACAATGGATCAGAACGCTTTTAAAGCCCTACTTCGCGGTGACCAGCTGGCTGCATTATCGGCTTCCGAAGGGCCTTTATGTCCGTGCTCTGCTGATCATCGTTATCCCCTTCCTGATCCTGCAATCAGTCCTCGCTTTCGTTTTCATGGAACGCCACTACGATCTGGTAACACGCCGCCTGTCTGAGGCAGTGGTGCGGGAAATCGCTGCTGTCGTCGATATGACTGAAACCTATGCTCATGACGATAACTACGCCACGCTTAAAAGGATCAGTGCAGGTGCATTAGGTCTGTCCGTGTCAGTCCTTCCCAAAGAGCCACTTCCAGCAGCAAAGCCTAAACCACTCTTCGATTTAGTCGACCGATATATGACCAGAGAGATCGCGGCTCGTATTGGAAGGCCATTCTGGATTGATACAGTGGGTGCAGCCCGGTTCGTCGAAATCCGCATCCAGCTTGAGGACAAGACGCTCCGCATCATTGCCCGTCGCAGTCAGACATATGCGTCGAACTCCCATATCTTCATCGTCTGGATGGTCGCCACCTCGCTGGTTTTGATCATTATCGCGGTCTTGTTCCTCAGAAACCAAATCCGGCCAATCGAGCAACTGGCAGACGCTGCTGAGGAATTCGGCAAGGGCCGACAAGTCTCCAACTTCCGCCCACATGGGGCTCGTGAAGTCCGCCGTGCCGCTCTCGCCTTCGTTGACATGCGCCGCAGAATTGAGCGCCATGTTGATCAGCGCACGACCATGCTTGCAGGCGTCAGCCATGACCTGCGAACCATCCTCACGCGGTTCCGTCTTGAGCTTGCTCTTCTTCCTCAATCTCCTGAGGCAGATGCTCTGCGTAAAGACGTCGACGAAATGAACCGCATGCTGGAGGACTACCTTTCCTTCTCCAAAGGCTATGGTGACGAGCCGCCTGCCCCAGTCGATATCTCGCTCATGCTGGAGGATCTGGAGGTCGAGGCAGAGGTTGTTGGCGCTGATGTTGCATCCTCCTTCGATGGAGATCCACTCGTCATTGTCAAAGGCCGGGCCTTCCGGCGCTGCCTTTTGAACGTGATTTCCAATGCGGCACGCTATGGCAAGACGTTGCGCATCAAGGGCAATCGAACACCTGACTGGCTGATTATCACAGTTGATGATGACGGTCCGGGTATCCCTCGTGAAGAGCGGGAGAACGTCTTCCGTCCCTTCCACAGACTTGATACGGCCCGCAATCAGGACAGCGGTGGCTCAGGCCTCGGCCTGGCAATTGCAAGGGATATTGTGAGAAGTCATGGGGGGGAAATCTTCTTGCGCCAGTCTCCACTGGGCGGCCTGCGCGTTCGCATTCGCATTCCGATCTAGCTCACAGTGTGCACAAACACCAACAGCACCGCATGGCCTTCCATGCAGTGTTGAACCAGAGTTCCCGAAAGTCGGGATGAGCAAGGCGGCAGGCAATACCTGCGCTATTTGTTAGTAATGAGTCTTCGGCATCAGCTACACGCCTTGCCCGGGCTTTTTATAATGAACAACGTCGCCTCTTTTGCCTATAAGGCACGATAGCCGGTTTCCCGGAAAGAAAGTGGCTTATCCAGACACGTTTCCATGCCCAAACAGTTCCTCCGTCTTTGACTGACACCTTCGCAAAAGCAAGTCTACCTGCCGGTGCTCTTGTATCCGTCGCCGCGTGATACCCTATAGTCCTGGGCCCTTCCCCTCAAACCATGCGGTCACGTTTGAAGTTCGGTTCACCGGACCACTGAAAGGTGCGTTACGTCTTCCAGAAGCCCCGCCCAACCTACGACAAACTGACGGTCGCTCCGCCAGCAGCCCGTTACGTAGGCATAGGTTCAGAGTATGGGAGGAATTCAGGAGGGGAATAAGTTTTTCCCCTCACGTCATAAAGGTCCGGCAAACTTGGAGCGAACTCTAATGCATCCGTCCACCGTTAGGCACCTTGCTGTCGGGATGGAGCAAAACGATATCTCCATTCTCATCCGCTAGCCCAAGTGTCAAAACCTCAGACATAAATGGTCCGATCTGGCGCGGTGGGAAGTTCACGACAGCAATCACCTGACGGCCAACAAGTGCCTCAGGCGTATAGTGAGCAGTGATCTGAGCAGACGTTCTCTTCACGCCAATATCATCACCAAAATCAATCTTCAGTTTGTAGGCAGGTTTACGCGCCTCGGGAAAATCAACAGCTTCAACAACAGTGCCAACACGCACATCCACATTCAAAAAATCATCAATACCGATGGTTTTTGTATCTTCTTTTTGGTCCATATTCTTCTCAATAACTCAAATTACAGCGTATCTCCGAAAAGTGGAAACCGGTCTTCGGATAAAGATACGCAAAAACAAAGGCTAAAGCAGTTCTTGTGTTTCAACTTGAATGCAAACTGGTTTAGGGGCTGGCTTCAGCCCCACCATTCGCAGCTTCAGGTGGAGGTGTGCTTTTACCTGTTGGGCGTGAAGGTCTCTGGCACAAACGTCCCAGCCCTTCAATAAAGGGAGCTGCCACTTTCTCAACGCGGCAAGCGCGGCCCATCCATTTTTCACCGTTCGCCAGCATGTCGTCAACGGCAACCATAACCTTCGGGTGTCCCGGCGCGTCATCCTCAAGCCAAACCCGAACCAACCGCTCAAAACCCAAAGCCAAAGCATTGGACATACCGACACTGCGCAAACCAAATTCCTCAATGCCTGCTGCCACCAGCATCCACTTCATCGAGCGTGTCACGAGCTTGTGCATATGCATGGCCAAAGCCGGGTCCTTCACCACTGTCTTACGGAGGTTACGGATCGCCTCTCTATGCGGTTCCATGATATCAAGCCGACACATGAGGACGTCAAACAGCCGATCACGCCGTGTTTCATCCATAAGGTCAGGATCACGCTCTTTCAGAACTTTCTGGTCAATGTCCTGCATAAAGGCTGCCAGCAGATCCAGCTTTCCATTGCAACACGCCCGCACCACCTCAATCTTCACACCAGCATTATCTGCGATCGCTGTGTAAGTGATCTCTTCAATCCTGTGTGTTTCCAGCAACTCAATAAAACTTGCGATGACTTTCTGATGGGTCTTTTCGGTGGGCATGGCACGCTCCTGTATGGCCAACACTCCAGAGCGCGTTCCGTTTGATTGGCGCCAATCAAACACTTAGAACTCGCTCCACTAAAGAAGTTAGAGTACGGAGCGTGAATGTAAATGAACGCGACCTGCTCTAACTACGCATCAACACCTAATCATACACACAGGAGCAGCACAGATACAAAGAAAAAGCCTCAGTCTAGTAACCGAGGCTTTACTTCAATATCGAGCAATTTTGGAACCTGCTGAAAGCATATCTCCGAGAAGTGGAAACCGGTTTTACGCTAAAGAGACGCGACAACAAAATCTAAAGCAGCGCGGCAGAACCTGCACAAACAGGCGCAGCTTTAGTCAGCAAGTTCTGTGGCGCGATGAGCTGCCTTTGCAACAGCCTCACTCATCAGGTTTGTCAAAGCGTCATCCCCCATCAGCACGGAAAGTGCAGCTGCTGTCGTACCACCCGGAGAGGTCACATTCTTACGCAAAACATCGGCATTCTCGGGAGATTGATGAAGCAGCTCACCAGAGCCTGCAACTGTTCCGCGGGCTAAAGCCTCTGCAAGCTCGGCATTCAGCCCCAATCGCTGACCAGCCTCGCTCATAGCCTCAACCAGATGGAACACATAGGCAGGACCGGAACCGCTGACAGCTGTTGCCAGATCAATCTGCTCCTCAGCATCCACCCAGTAAAACACGCCGATTGTTTCAAGCAGGGAGCTCATCAGAGCCTTCTGCTCATCCTGAACTTCAACCGAAGCATAACCTGCAGTCACACCTCGCCCTACCTGAGAAGGCGTATTCGGTATCACGCGCACAACAGGCTGCGCAGCTCCAAACGTATCTTTAAAACGCTTGATCGTTGTACCAGCTGCCACAGAAAGGATGATGCTGCTCTCATCTGCCACATTGGTGAGTGTTGGCAGCACAGCTTCCATCATTTGCGGTTTGATAGCCATCAGCAACACACCGGCCACAACACCTTCTGGCACGCCCTTGTGCCAGGTGATGCTGTGTGCAGTGATGGTTTCAAGTGTGTCAGATGGTGGGTTGGGGTCAACAACCACAACATGTTCAGGTGCCATACTCTGCTTCATCCAGCCAGCAAGCATGGCACCACCCATTTTGCCTGCTCCAATCAAAACAAGCGGGCGTTCATTCGTTAGTTTCATGCATCACCGGCAGTTTCAAACATCACAGTTTCCATCGCTTCCTGTGCTGTCTTGCCAGCCCACACGACAAACTGGAACGATTGATAATACCGCTCACATGAATCAAGAGAATTAGAGAAAAGGACTTCTATCTGAGATGAATTGGCTTCTGCACCACCAGCCAGCAAAAGCGACTGACGGAAGATAACAACACCTTCACGACCCCAGATATCAAAATGCCCCATCCACTGCTGCTCGTTAATGAGCGCAAGCAGACGAACAATCTCATCTTTTCTGGGAGCAGGAACCTTGAGGTCGAACGCACTTGCCATATGCAGTGCTTCCAACTCTTCCATCCATGAAAAGGTTACGTGGTAATCACACCAAGTCCCTGTAACCGAAATGGAAATCTCGTCATCACCAAGGCGTTCAAAGGACCAGTCGTTACCGGTTGCAAGGTTTTCAATGGTATCAACCGGATTCAGGGGGCGTTCCGTGCCGAACTCAATAAGGCTCATTTCCGGTCCTCTTTCCGTTTGAGGAATGGTTTGTCTACCCACTCCGGACGGACGCGGGTCGAGTGATCATGGACCAGACACTTACGTGCTCTTGGATAGAAGCATGTACTACAAAGGAAGTTCCAGACCGGAACTGTTGATGCAGGACATCGAATCCCTTTTTTGCCAATATACCGATAGATTTGGTCTTTCCCCTATAGGGGGAATAGACAGATCATTGCGAAAATTGTGGACGACTCAAAGCCGCCCACAGCATATTCACATGTAATTTTCAGCCAAACCTACGCTTTGTCTTCTGGCGCAGCTTTTTCATCTAGATCGGCAAGGCGCTTTTCTACTGCTGCAAGGCGCTCTTCAAGCTTTTCAACTTCATCAAGCGCTTTGATCGCCATGTCTTTGACTGTGTCAAACTCATCACGCGAAACCAGATCCATATCCGACATGAAACGCTCGGCCTGCGCTCGGAATGCGGTTTCTACTTCCCGCTTGGCACCTTGCGCAACACCAGCGGCATCGGTCATCAGCTTTGCAAACTCGTCAAACATACGATTTGGAGACTGGCTCATGGCGTCCTCTTTAAATTTCTCTCTCACAAACAAGTATTGGTCCGGCCCGTCAGTTTCAAGCGCTGAGAGCTGATTTGCACCCAGAACCCTAAAGAACCTGTCAGTAAGATGTCGAAAGCTTGTGTTGAACACCTGCCACAAACCACTTGACCAAATCCTTCACTTGTCGGAATGCTCGCTGAACTGAAGCGCGTTCGGTTTGATTGCCTCCGATCAAACACTTGCAATGCGCTCAAACAAACCGAATTAGAGTAGAATGCGTGAGGGTCTCTGAGCGCAGGGCACTTTAATAACAGAAGGGTTTCATATGCCGCTCTTAGCAATACCTTTCCCGATGATTGATCCGGTTCTGATTGAATTCGGACCACTGGCCATCCGTTGGTATGCACTGGCATATATCGCCGGAATTCTTCTTGCATGGCGCTACATGATCGTAACCGTCCGCAACTCGCCTCTCTGGAACAAGACAGCTCATCCAACAGCAACAGACATCGACGACTTCGTTATGTGGGCAACGCTCGGCATTGTTCTGGGTGGTCGCCTCGGCTACGTCCTGTTCTACAATCTGCCCTACTACCTCGCCAATCCAGCAGACATTCTGGCTGTCTGGGAGGGAGGCATGGCCTTCCACGGTGGTCTGCTGGGCATGATTGTTGTGCTGATCATCTATTCCAGAGCACGTGGCCTGTCTGGCTTGACCATGTTTGATCTGGCCGCAATCGCCGCCCCAATCGGTCTCTTTTTCGGGCGTATCGCCAACTTCATCAACTCAGAGCTTTGGGGCCGCCCGACAGATGTTGCATGGGCCGTGGTCTTCCCAACCGGCGGACCAGAACCAAGACACCCAAGCCAGCTTTATGAAGCGGCACTGGAAGGAGCACTTCTGTTCCTCGTGCTGCGTCTGTTGTCTCACCGCTTCAAACTGCTGCAAAAACCCGGCGTACTCGCAGGCAGCTTCGCCATCGGTTATGGTCTGGCACGCACCTTTGTAGAATTTTACCGCGTACCGGATGCCCACATCGGCTACCTCGCAGGCTTCTTCACCATGGGAATGCTGCTGAGCCTGCCAATGGTTTTAATCGGCATAGCAGTCGTAATTTGGGCTCTCAAAAGAAACACGGAAATCAAAGAAGCAAAATGACCAGCTCTGCGTCCACGCCACTTCAGGAAAAAATCAAAAAGCGCATCGCGGACCATGGTCCAATGACCCTCGCTGAATATATGGGCATATGCCTTTCTGATCCCGAGCATGGCTACTACATGCGCCAGCAGCCATTCGGGACGAAAGGTGACTTCACCACTGCACCAGAAATCTCACAGCTGTTCGGCGAGCTGATCGGTGCCTGGCTTATGCATCAATGGCTGTCGCAGGATTTGAAAGGCCCGGTGAATCTGGTCGAAATGGGTCCGGGCCGCGGCACTTTGATGAAAGACATCCTGCGCGTTATCTCGTTACGCCCGCAGATGCTCGCCAACATTCAGATTCACCTGGTCGAAACCAGCCCATCCTTACGCAAAGCACAGCGCAAACTGCTCAAAGCCTACACAATCAAGTGGCACGACACGCTGGAGACCATCCCGGATGGACCAACCCTGCTCGTTGCAAATGAACTTTTCGATGCTCTCCCGATCCACCAGTACCAGCTCACCGAGCAAGGCTGGCGTGAGCGCTGTGTTGGGCTGGATGACGACGGCAATCTGACATTTGGCATCGGCTCAGGCACTCTGTCTCCGACAGACGTCGCCAAAGCCGGTCTACAGGCAAAACTGGGCGATACTCTGGAGCTGTCTCCAGCCTCCACCGCAATTGCCTCACAAATCGGTCAGCGCCTCAAGGCAGACGGCGGTGCTGCTCTGCTCATAGATTATGGCTATGCAAAGACGGCCACAGGCGACACGTTTCAGGCCCTCAAAAAGCACGAGTATGTCTCCACGCTGGAACATTGCGGCGAAGCGGACTTAACCGCTCACGTCAACTTTCAGGCACTCGCCAGCGCAGCCACTGCAGAAGGGGCAAACGTGCACGGCCCAATCGGTCAGGGCGAGTTTCTCCTCGGCCTTGGGCTGCTGGAGCGCGCAGGACAACTTGGGACTGGCAAATCCACGCTGGATCAGGACCAGATCCGCAAAGACGTGGAGCGCCTCGCAGCCGATGACCAGATGGGCACGCTCTTCAAAGTCCTTAGCATCACCAATACCTCAGAAAAACCAATTCCATTCCAGAATTGAACGCATCGAAACAGGGAGAAGCCAATGATTAAAGTGCCAGAGCTTGAAGCAATGCAATGCCTTTCACATGGCTTCTTCACCCGCGAAAGAGGTGTTTCCTCCGGCATCTACAAAGGCCTCAACGTCGGCCTGGGCTCAAGTGATGTCCGTGAAGATGTACTGGAAAACCGCCGCCGCGTTGCCGATCAACTCGGCACAACACCTGAACGGATGGTTACGCCCTACCAGATCCACTCGGCCAAGGCGCTGAGCGTATCTGCGCCCTTTGCTGAGGAAGATGACAGACGCGCAGACGCTCTCGTCACCAACACCCCCGGCCTCGCCATTGGCATCCTGACCGCAGACTGCGGCCCGATCCTGTTCGCTGATCCGGACAACAGAGTTATCGGCGCAGCCCACTCAGGCTGGAAAGGCGCCGTCGATGGCATCCTACCGAACACCGTTCAAGCCATGCAGCAGCTGGGTGCAAACCCATCGAACATCACAGCGGTGATGGGCCCGATGATCTCACAGCAGGCTTATGAGGTTGGCCCGGAGTTTGTGGTGCGCTTCCTCGAACAGTCTCAGGACAACAAGCGATTCTTCGTTCCCTCACAAAAGCCACTGCACAGTATGTTTGATCTACCGGCTTTCATCAAAGCCCAACTGGACAAACTTGGCCTCAAAGACGTCATCGACCTCAAACTATGCACCTATGCGGATGCGGACAGGTTCTTCTCCTACCGAAGAACCACCCATAACAAAGAACCAGATTACGGACGTCAGATATCAACTATCATGTTGACCGCCTGATTGTGCTGACGGACGAGCAAGAGTAAGTTCTGTTTCACATTGCTTTGCAAACTATGGATTGGGAGAAGACCATGGCCCTGCACTTTGCACCGGAAGAATTTGCTGAGCGCCGTGTTGCTCTGGACGCCAAACTCAAAGAGCGTCATCTCGATTGCCTGCTGATCTTCGCACAGGAGAGCATGTATTGGCTGACAGGTTTTGACACCTTCGGCTATTGCTTCTTCCAGTGCTTGATCTACCGCCCTGGTGAAGAACCTATCCTTCTCACCCGCTCCGCTGATCTGCGCCAAGCCCGCAACACCTCCAACCTCAAAGACATTCGCCTCTGGATGGACGTCGCAGGCAAATCTCCGGTTGGTCAGGTAAAAGAGCTTCTGTTTGATCTCGACCTGCTCGGCACCCGCATCGGCGTGGAATATGACACCCACGGCCTCACCGCTGCCAATGGCCGGTTGCTGGACGAATCTCTGCACTCCTTTGCAGACGTCGATGACGCTTCCGACATCATAAAGGAGCTCCGTCTGGTCAAATCGTCAACGGAGCTGGAATATGTCAGAACCGCAGGCAAACTCGCCGATGCTGCTTTCCTTGCCGGTATGGAGGAAATCAAACCCGGAGCCGACGAAGGCCGCATTCTGGCTAAGATGCAAAGCGCAGTGTTTGAAGGCGGCGGCGACTATCCGGCAAACGAATTCGTCATTGGCTCAGGCCCAGACGCCCTTCTCTGCCGCTACAAATCTGGTCGCAGAACCCTCTCAGAAAACGATCAACTCACCATCGAATGGGCGGGGGTTTACCGCCATTATCACGCTGCCTCCATCCGCACAGTTATTCTGGGAGAGCCAACGCCGCGCCATCTGGAACTCCACCGCGCCGCAAAAGATGCCCTTCTGGCCGTTGAACAAGCCATGCAGGTGGGCAACACGTTTGGCGATCTGTTTGCTGCACACGCCAACATTCTGGATGATCGCGGCCTGATGCCACACCGCCTGAATGCCTGCGGATATTCACTTGGTGCCCGCTTCACACCAAGCTGGATGGAGCCGCCCTACATGGCTTTCAAAGAAAATGCACATGAAATTCATGAAAACATGGTGTTGTTTATGCACATGATCATCATGGATTCAGACAGCGAAACCGCTATGACTTTGGGCCAAACCTACATCACACACGCAGATGGGCCTGAAAGCTTATCACAGCTTTCTCTCGACCTCCCTGTGAAGGCAGAGTAAAGACTGCCATAATTAACCTTTACGAATCTATTGGGGCACCCCACGCTGATTCTCTGAGTGGACTTTAAGGACTGACATGCTGAAGCTCGTACTTTTACCTCGGGTATTAATCATTGCCGCTATGGCAATTCTTGCAGGCTGTGCGGCAAACCCTCTTCCCCCTTCCAGCATCGGGGACATGATTGAAACCAAGTCAGCTCCTCCGACTGTCTCTCCGGCAAAAGCAACTTTTGCATTTGAGCAGCTGACCGGACTGCCTGGCAATATTGCCGACGATCTCTCTGAGCAACTGGGGAATCGCGCAGCAGCAGCGAATCTCAACCTCGTCAGACGCGTTGGTGCACCAGCAACGTACCGAGTCAAAGGATTCTTGACCGCGGCTGGCGATCAGTACACCACCACCGTCTTCTATGTATTTGATATTATTGACGCAAATGGAAACCGTGTTCACCGGATTGATGGCCAGGAGCAAACTGGCGGCAACTCTGGCGATCCATGGGCTGATGTTTCAAGCGATGCACTGCGAAGAATTGCGACCAGAACAATTGCTTCTTTAGAAGCATGGTTACACAGCAAGTGACCTAATAAAATCAAATAGATACACGATTACGCAGCTCAGCTTTTGCAAAAAAGCTGAGCTGCTGTGCGTTCTGGCTATTGTCGGCTTAAGACGAGGTTGCTAAAAGGCGCGCAAGGCGACCTGTCAGGACGCCTTACCAGAAGAAATCGGGTTCCACCAAGGGACGCAAATTTCCACCTCACCACCGACAAATGTCACAGGGTGAGATCAAAGCCCAAGAAGGACTTGCGGGTTATGAAAATCGTCGCGGGTAACTCCAATCGCGCGCTGGCCGAGCAAATTTCAAAGTATCTTGATGTACCATTGTCGAAGTGCCAGGTTCGCCGCTTTGCAGACCAAGAAATCTACGTTGAAATCCAGGAGAACGTGCGCGGTGAGGACGTCTTTGTCATTCAGCCTACAAGCTATCCGGCAAATGACCACCTCATGGAACTGCTGATCATCATTGATGCGCTCCGCCGTTCTTCAGCACGTCGCATTACCGCAGTGGTTCCATACTTTGGCTACGCCCGTCAGGACCGTAAGTCAGCGCCTCGTACGCCAATCTCTGCGAAACTTGTTTCCAACCTGATCACCAATGCTGGTGCAGACAGAGTGCTTACACTCGATCTGCATGCTGCGCAGATTCAGGGCTTCTTCGACATCCCAACCGACAACCTTTACGGTGCGCCGGTGATGACCCGTGACATCAAAGAGCACTATGACACAACCAACGTCATGGTTGTTTCTCCGGATGTTGGCGGTGTGGTTCGTGCGCGTGCACTAGCAAAGCGCATTGAAGCTCCTCTGTCCATCGTTGATAAGCGCCGCGACAAGCCTGGTGAATCCGAAGTCATGAACATCATCGGTGATGTGAGCGGCTACGATTGTATCCTTGTGGATGACATCGTCGATTCTGGCGGAACCCTTTGCAACGCAGCAGATGCACTTCTTGCTGCTGGTGCCAAGTCCGTCACGGCCTACATCACACATGGTGTCCTTTCAGGTGGCGCAGTGGCACGCGTTTCAGCATCCAAGCTCAAAGAACTGGTAATCACTGATTCTATCGAGCCAACGGCTGCTGTCCAGGCTGCTCCAAACATCCGCACTATTTCGATCGCCCCACTCATGGGCGAAGCGATCAACCGCACATCTCAGGAACGCTCTGTTTCCAGCTTGTTCGATTCATAACGAGCTCTAATCACAAGCTTTGAGAAACCGGGGTACGCCTCGGTTTTTCTTATTGTAGGCTCAGCAGTTGCCCTTGCTCTTTCTGGGAGTATCGGTTATACGAGCCGCGTACGTCGACACCCTTGGAGGAGGCGTGCGAAGTTGGCCGTAGTTGAGCGCAGAAATCTGTCGCTCCCGCGGCCTTACTTTTATAATCAAACTAGGAGATTCCACCATGGCAAACAGCTATGAGCTGAAAGCACAGGTGCGTGAACGGGCCGGCAAGGGGGCCGCTCGTGCAGCTCGTCGTGAAGGTCTTGTACCAGCAGTAATCTACGGCGACAAAAAAGAAGCAGTGTCTATCAGCCTGCCAATTAAAGAAGCAACCATGACCCTGCATAAGGGCGGTTTCCTGTCTCACGTCGGCACAATCGACCTGAACGGCGAAAAGACTTCTGTAATTGCAAAAGACTTCCAGCTGCATCCAGTAAAAGACACTCTGATGCACGTTGATTTCCTGCGTGTTTCTGCAAACGCTACTCTGACCGTTGAAATCCCAGTGAAGTTCCTCAACGAAGAAACTTCCCCAGGTCTTAAGCGCGGTGGTGTTATCAACGTTGTACGTCACACTGTTGAAATGACTGTTCCAGCGAACGCTATCCCAGAAGCTCTCGAAATCGATCTTGGTGAAGCTGACCTCGGTTCTTCTCAGCATATCTCTGCTGTTAAGCTCCCAGCTGGTTGTGCTCCGACCATTACAGACCGCGACTTCACAATCTCCACGATTGTTGCACCAGCAGGTCTGAAAGAAGACGACGACGCTTCTGAAGAAGGTGAAGGCGAAGAGTAATTCTCTAACTAGGGCTTGGGACAATACCTATGAAGCTGTTAGTCGGCCTCGGTAATCCAGGCCCTAAATACGAGAGTAATCGTCACAATATCGGGTTCATGGCGGCAGATGAAATTCATCGCCGCCATAGCTCATTCAGCCCGTGGCGGGCTCGCTTTCAGGCTCAGGTTTCTGAAGGTACTTTGGCAGGTGAAAAAGTCCTGCTGATGAAGCCAATGACCTACATGAACGAATCCGGTCGCTCCGTAGGTGAAGCACTCCGTTTCTACAAGCTCACCCCACAAGATGTTGTCGTGCTCTATGACGAGCTGGACCTGCCTCCTGCGAAATTCCGCATGAAGAATGGCGGCGGTCACGGAGGCCACAATGGCCTGCGCTCCATCACAGCACACATCACGGATGCCTATCGCCGTGTACGCCTTGGTATTGGCCATCCCGGCCATAAAGACCGCGTACATCAATGGGTCTTGGGTGATTTTGCAAAAGCGGATCAGGAGTGGCTTGAGCCTCTTCTGGAGGCAGTTGCAGACAACGCTCCTTTGCTTGCACAACATCACGACAACCAGTTCGCCAACAAGGTGACACTGGCAACACGCCCGGAAGGCTCTGGTAAACCTTACAAAAAGGACAGCTCTCGCGAGGCTGCTGTTAAAAAGAAGCAGGACCCCGCCAAGCCTGAACCAGAAAAAAAGCCAGCTCCAAAAGCAACGGGCTATCAGGACAAAGAAGCTAACAAAAAAGGGCCGCTCGCGTCAGCGCTTGAGCAGCTGTTTGGATCGAAAGGACAAGAATAAATGGGTTTTCAGTGCGGCATCGTCGGCTTGCCTAACGTTGGTAAGTCTACCCTCTTCAACGCTCTGACGAAGACAGCAGCGGCGCAGGCAGCAAACTATCCGTTCTGCACCATTGAGCCAAACACTGGTGATGTTGCTGTGCCAGATCCACGCCAGTCCAAGATTGCAGCAATCGCTGGCTCCAAAGAGATCATCCCGACCCGCCTGACTTTCGTAGACATTGCAGGCCTCGTGCGCGGCGCGTCCAAAGGGGAAGGCCTGGGCAACCAGTTCCTCGCTAACATCCGCGAAGTAGACGCGATCGCACACGTTCTGCGCTGCTTCGAAGACGACGACATCACGCACGTTGATGGCAAGATCGATCCAATCGCTGATGCAGAAACAGTCGAAACCGAACTGATGGTTTCTGACATGGAAAGCCTCGAAAAGCGTATTGCGCCGCTCGCTAAAAAAGCGAAGTCTGGCGACAAAGACGCCAAGATGGCTCTTCCGATTATGGAACAGGCACTCGCAATTCTTCAGGATGGTAAGCCAGTGCGCGCACTTGGCCTCACCGACCCGGAAGACGTCAAACAGCTCGAAATGCTGAACCTGCTGACATCCAAGCCAGTTCTCTACGTGTGTAACGTGGAAGAAGAATCAGCAGACAAAGGCAACAGCCTGTCCGCTAAGGTTCAGGCTATGGCAGAAGAGCAAGGCGCAGCCTCCGTTGTCATCTCAGCCGCGATTGAAGCAGAAATTGCACAACTGGAAGACGAAGAGCAGCGTGAATACATGGCTGACATGGGCTTGGAAGAGCCAGGCCTGGACCGTTTGATCCGCGCAGGCTACGACCTACTACACTTGATCACCTACTTCACAGCTGGCCCCAAAGAAACACGCGCCTGGACCGTTTCAAGAGGCACCAAAGCCCCTCAAGCTGCTGGCGTCATCCATACGGACTTTGAACGCGGCTTCATTCGCGCGCAAACCATCGCTTACAACGACTACGTTGAGCTTGGCGGCGAAAACCCAGCTAAAGAAGCAGGTAAAGCACGCGACGAAGGCAAGGAATACATCGTTCAAGATGGCGATGTGCTGCTCTTCAAGTTCAACACATAAGTCTTTGGCACAATCGCTATAAAACAAAAGGCGCTCAATCGAGCGCCTTTTTTATTGAAAAATCAATGAGATCAAAATCAAATATCCAACAAAACGATCTCACTGGAAGCTTCTGCCTCTACATCAGCCACATGGACTTCTTGCACGCCCTGCGCAATCAGCTTGTCAAGAATACTTGGCTCAACGCCGCTATCCACAATCAGCATATCTGCCTGAGCGCATGAGTTGGCAACGAACCGGCTCGGAACGCCAATCTTGCTGGAGTTACACAGCACCATAGTCCGCTTGCAAGACGCCATGACGGCCCGCGCAAACTTGGCTTCCTCTTCCACGTAGTACATGAGATCCCCCTCAGTGGACAAACCGACAGGACAAATAATCCCCCAGTCCGCCTCAAGGCTCTCAACGGTACCCAGAGCGATTGGCCCCAAAGCCCCCTGCCCGTCCGTGTAAAGATTGCCGCCAATCACATGGATGTCTGCAGCCGTCTCAGCCCCGATCATCATCGAAGCGACTGCATACGAGTTGGTCGAAACCTTTATCTGCTGCACTTGAGCAAGATGCTGCGCCAGGATTGTCATTGTGCTTCCGGACTCAACAACCACATGGTCACCAGTCTTAAAGAATGAAGTTGCCAGCCGGCCAATCGCATATTTCTCGATGTAATGACTGCGAAGCCTTACCCGATATGCATCTTGGTCTCGTGGCATGAGGAAGCAAATAGAATTGTCGAAGAGTTCAAATTCCTCACGATCCGACAGCACCTTCGCCAGACTGGAGAGCTCTTCAAAATCCATTCCTAAAATATCTGCCGCAGCAGTCAATGAAATACGCCTGTGGCGCTTAACCAGATTGGCAAGAACGTCCACCATTAAGTCATTAATCATCTAAATTGGCCTAGATCCAAGATACTATTCCGGCAGTAAACAGACACAATTTTCATCAAAAGGGTTTAAAATTTATCAACTATTCAGAAGAATGAAATCTTCGCTGTCAGCATCCTCGGAAATCGCATGAAAAACGCGCGCTTTTCTAAAATGATGATCGACTTCAGCAAAGCCCAATTCCCCATTATTATCAGTAATAAAGACGTCAACACCTTGCATTGTTTGCGCGGTATAGCGGCTGGGAACGCCCAACTTGGAACTGTCACTCAACATCATGGTCTTCTTCGCACTGCGCTGCATAAGCAAGCTGGTTTCAGCATCAACCTTGTGGAAGTAGCAGGCCCCTTTTTGGATGCACATGCTCGTAGGGCTCAGGATAGTCCAGTCCACCTTCAGGTCACGAATACGCGCCTGCGTCTCCTCACCATGAAGCGCAGTGGTATGCGCTTCCAGCCTGCCGCCAATCAACTCAACACTACACGTACGACTATGCCGGACAAGGCTCTCCGCAATCAGCGGACTCGTCGTTGCGATAGAGAGATTTTTCTTCTCTTTCAGATGATTGGCAAAAAGGGAAAGCGTACTGCCCGCCTCAATCAGCAAACTTTCACCATCCTTAATCAGGCTGGCAGCAAGTTTGCCAATGGCATTCTTCTCGGCAAACCGAGAGTGCATGCGCACGCTGATATCACTCTCTGCAATGGCTTCATTCGAAACCAGGGAACTGCCTCGCACGCGCATGATACTGTTGTTTTCCAGGCCATCAACGGCATACAGGATCTCATCGACAGAGCAATCCAGTACAGTGGCCAGTAAGGAGAGCCGTATCGTTCTATAGCGTCGCACCAATTCGATTATGCGGACGATCACAACACAACCCTCGTGTACAGTTTTATTTAATCTTTCATAAAATTAGTCAAATACCGTTTGAATGTAAAGCTAAGATCGATTGCTGGTGATGTCGCGACCAAAAATCACCTCGTCACGCAGCGGTATGCCGTGCAAGCCTGTGACTGGTATTTCTGGCTTTAACTTACGTTCCTCATCAATGACGCCCTGCACCACTTTTTCTAAGCGGAAGCCGCGTCTTTGATAAAACCGAAATGCATCCAGATTGTCGTTAGAGGTCCGCACCATAATCCGGCCAAGGCCTTCCTGCCGCGCAGCATCAACGGAAGCATCCAGCAGAAGCGTACCAATGCCGCCCCAGCGTTGTAGCGAATCCAGCGTAAGGATCTCCCACTCCTGCTCACGCTTGATCAGCGTAATCATCCCCACAAGACGCCCTTCATCCAGAGCGAGATATCCAGGCAGACGTGAGGCGTCCACCATTTCACCATCAAGCAATTGCTCAGGACTGGTCCACCGGTTAACGAGCAGTTCAACAACCTGCTCTCGATCTTCTGGTTCAATTGCTCTTACTTGGATTGACACGAAGAAGACTCCTGTTTGGCTTCTGGCCTGACTAGATCAATATCTTTTAACATTCGCAATTCAGTGGCAGTACGTGCCTGCCAGCCAGTGCGCTGCAGTTCGGGGACTTCGTTGTTCTCACAGGGGTAACCTATGCAAAGATAGGCAACAAATTTCCAGTTTTCAGGAACACCAAACAACTGCCCGATACTGTCAGGGTTGAGAATAGACACCCAACCGACACCAATGCCTTTTGCTCTAGCAGCAAGCCAGAGGCAATTAATTGCGCTAACACAAGAATAAGCCAGCGTCTCTGGCATAGTCTGCCGCCCGAGCCCACCTCCCTGCGTTGGATCGAGATCACAAAATACAGCAAATTGCAGCGGAGCATCGGTCAAGCCTTGCAGCTTGAGCTTGGTATAGCTTTCTGCCCGCTCCCCTTTATAGCCCTTGAGAGCTTCAGAATTTGCCTGTTGGAAATTGAGATAAACAGCCTCGCGGTTCGCAGGCTGGCTCATCTCGATAAAGCGCCACGGCTGACTGTTGCCGACGCTTGGGGAAAGATCAGTTAATCGCAAAAGCTCATCAACAGTTTCGCGATCAATAATGTCTTGCTTAAAATGGCGCACATCCCGGCGCCATTTCAAAAGCAATTCAAAATCGTGATTGAAGGCCGCAGAAAACTGCGGACCATTCTCTACAAAGGCGTCATTCAATGACCGGGAAACTCCACCAATGTCCTGACAGGAATATCGAGTGCTTCCAGTTTTGCACGTCCTTGCAGTTCTGGCAAATCGACAATGAAGCACGCAGCCACGATGTCGGCCCCAGCGCTTCTCAGAAGCTTCACAGCAGCTTCTGCGGTCCCACCAGTCGCAATCAGGTCATCAACCAGAATAACCTTCTCACCGGGCTTTACAGCATCGCAGTGGATCTCAATGGTGTCGGTACCATACTCCAGCTCATATTCCTGCTCGATGGTCTTAAACGGCAGCTTACCCTTCTTACGCACTGGCAAGAAACCGGCGGAGAGCTGGTGAGCCACAGCACCACCAAGAATAAAGCCGCGCGCCTCGATACCAGCAACCTGCTCAATCTTGGAGCCAGCCCAAGGCTGTACCAGTGCATCAACCGCACGGCGGAAGGCGCGAGGATCACTCAGTAGTGTTGTGATATCACGAAACAGAATACCTTCCTTTGGATAGTCTGGAATGGTCCGAATGGACGCAATCAGCTCCTCTGAGATACTGTTAGTTATGTCAGTCATGGTCATTTCCGCGTTTGAATTGCATAGTTTTTGTAAGAAGCCCTTCAACGAGAGCCCCATAAGCGATCTGTGCTCGATTATTTGCGCAGCACACGTCCAGCAACAGCATCAAGCTTTGCAAGCAGTGCCGGGTCTCTTTTGTCCTCAGCAGTCATAATCGCAAAATCAAGTGCCGTATTGGAACCAACCGGGCACTGCTGGTGCTCTCTCGGCAGTTTCCGGGCAACAGCTAGGACAAGCTTCTGAGCACTTTCCACGTTCTCGTGTAGAACCTTGATGATCGCGTTGATATCTACGTTTCCGTGGTCGGCATGCCAACTGTCGTAATCCGTTACCATCGCCACAGTTGAATAACTGATTTCCGCTTCCCGGGCTAGCTTGGCTTCCGGCATGTTTGTCATGCCAATAACGTCACAGCCCCAGGAGCGATAGAGGAGGCTTTCTGCCTTGGAAGAAAACTGAGGCCCTTCCATAGCCAGATAAGTACCGCCGCGGCTATACGTAAGGCCCTCTTCTTGACAGGCACTTTCAACAACATCCACCAGCAGTGGCGAAATTGGGTCAGCAACGGAGACGTGCGCCACGCAGCCTGTTCCAAAAAAGCTCTTTTCGCGCGCAAACGTACGATCGATGAACTGGTCAACAAGAACGAAAGTTCCCGGTGCATACTCCTCTTTCAAGGACCCGCAGGCGCTGACGGAAATCAGGTCTGTGACACCAGCCCGCTTAAGCACGTCAATATTTGCACGATAATTGATCTCGGTTGGAGAGTGCACATGTCCACGACCGTGACGAGGCAGGAAGACAACCTTCAGGCCATCAATCTCGCCGATACAAACATCATCACTTGGCTCACCCCACGGGCTTTCGATCCGTTCCCATCGGGCATTTTCAAAACCAGGGATATTGTAGAGGCCAGAACCTCCGATAATGCCCAGAACCGCCTGCATATCGCTCTCTCCGCTTTGCCTGTGTCGGCGCAACCTTACCTGATTCACTGATAGGAAGTTGGCGGTACATCAAATCCAGCCCGCAACCCCAAAAAAAAGGGCTACCCGATTAGGATAGCCCTTTTTGAACTTATAAATGCGACCTTAGTGGTCAACATCTCTCCAGATCTTGCGCTTTGTAAAGTACAGCAGCGATGCGAACAGGATCAGGAATGCCATCACACCAAAGCCGATACGCTTGCGTGATTCCAGATGAGGCTCAGCAGTCCACATCAGGAATGCAGAAACGTCACGAGCATACTGATCAACAGTCATTGGAGAACCGTCGGAGTACTCAACCAGCTCATCAGAAAGCGGAGGCGCCATTGCAAGCGTGGACCCTGAAATGAAGCCAGGATTGTAGTACTGACCTTCTGGAACCTCAACACCCTCAGGTGCCTCATGGTAGCCAGTTAGCAGACCGTACAGGTAATCCGGACCGTTTTCCTGATACTGCGTAGCAACATCAAGAACAAACCAAGGGAAACCACGAAGGGCAGCGCGTGCTTTTGCCATCAAAGAAAGGTCTGGTGGGTAAGCACCATTGTTAGAAGCACGTGCAGCTTGCTCGTTCGGGAATGGTGATGGGAATTTGTCGAACGGCTTGCCGTCACGCTCAAACATTTCACCTTCACTGTCCGGGCCATCTTCGATGGAGTATTCAGCTGCAAGAGCCTTCACTTCATCAACAGAGAAACCTGGTCCGCCTTCCTCAGCAAGGTTACGGAATGCGACGTAGCTCAGTCCATGACAGGCAGAACAAACTTCCTGGTACACCTGGAAGCCGCGCTGGAGCTGGGCTTTGTCAAACTGGCCGAAAGGACCAGCAAAAGACCAAGGCTGCTTTTCAACGTGAGGTCCTTCGCCAGCAGCAAGAGCCGGACCAGCTACAGCAAGACCTGCAACAACAGCCAGAGCACGAGCGCTTTTGAACATTAGATTTTTCATCTTTAAAATCCCCTGCCCTTAAGCCGCATCACTGGACTTACCCAGCACTGCATCGTTGATTGAGTCAGGAACTTTCCGAGGCGTTTCGATCAGTCCGAGAACTGGAAGAACGATCAGGAAGTGTGCGAAGTAGAGGACCGTAAAGAACTGGATCCAGGCAATGTATGGCTGCTCAGCAGGCTTAGATCCAAGCCACCCCAACATGATTGTGGTGAAGAAGAAGAGCCAGAAGAAGAACCGGTAAACAGGACGGTAATTCGCTGAACGAACTTTGGAAGTATCAAGCCAAGGCAATACGAACAAGATCGCAATCGCACCACCCATGGCAATCACACCACCGAGTTTGGAAGGAATTGGACCAATATCGAAAGTGATCGCACGCAGGATCGCATAAAATGGCAGAAGGAACCATTCTGGCACGATGTGCGCTGGTGTCACCATTGGGTTCGCTGGAATGTAGTTATCAGCATGACCCAGATAGTTTGGCAGGTAGAACACGAACCAGGAGAACAGGATCATAAAGACAACGATCGCGAACAGATCCTTCAACGTGTAGTACGGATGGAATGGAACTGTGTCTTTATCGGACTTAGGATCAACACCAACTGGGTTGTTGTTACCAGCAACGTGGAACGCCCAGATGTGCAGCATCACAACGCCAAGGATCACGAACGGCAGCAGATAATGCAGTGAGAAGAAGCGGTTCAGTGTTGGGTTACCAACTGCGAAACCACCCCAGAGCCATGTGGTGATTGCTTCACCAACAACTGGAACTGCAGAGAACAGGTTCGTAATAACCGTTGCACCCCAAAGAGACATCTGGCCCCAAGGAAGCACGTAGCCCATGAATGCGGTAAGCACCATGAGGAAGAACAGCAGCACGCCCAGGATCCATGCAAGTTCGCGCGGCTCTTTGTAAGAACCGTAGTACATACCGCGGAAGATGTGGATGTACACTGCGAAGAAGAACATGGATGCACCGTTTGAGTGCAGATAACGCATCAACCATCCGTAGTTTACATCGCGCATGATGTGCTCAACGGATGCAAATGCGAGCGCATCATTCGGCGTGTAGTGCATTACCAGAACGATACCGGTAATGAGCTGAACAACGAGCACGAAAAATGCGATACCGCCGAAGGTCCACCAGTAGTTCAGGTTCTTCGGGGTAGGAAACGCAACAAAACTCCCATGTACAAGGGAGAGTACCGGCAAACGACGCTCAAGCCATTTGGCGCCAGCGTTTTGCGGTTCATAAGTAGAATGACCAGCCATAGCTGCCTCCTGAAAGGGCCTCGTCAGCCGATTACAACAACGTCGTCGCTGGAAAACTTGTAAGGCGGCACGAGCATGTTTTCTGGAGCCGGGCCTTTACGAATACGACCAGCAGTGTCGTAGTGGGAGCCGTGACATGGGCAGAACCAGCCGCCGTATTCACCAGCTTCACCAAGAGGCACACAGCCCAGGTGCGTACAAACGCCAACCATAACCAGCCAGGCTTCTTTACCTGTCGTAGCGCGGTTTGCGTCAGATGCGTCCGCACCATCTTCTAGGTTAGCATTACGTGCAAACTGGTCTGGCAGATCAGCAATAGGCACTTCTGTCGCTTCAGCGATCTCTTTTTCCGTACGTTGACGGATAAAGACCGGCTTACCACGCCAGGTCACAGTGATGGATTGCCCGACTTCAACCGCAGAAACATCAACTTCGATAGAAGCCAAAGCCAGTGCAGATGCATCGGGGTTCATCTGATGGATAAAGGGCCAAGCCAGAGCTCCCGCACCGACCGCGCCCACGGCACCGGTCGCGATGTAAAGAAAATCGCGGCGTGACGGTTCAGCCGTGTCCGTGTGTTCCAAGGTCGCGTCCTCTCGAAACAAAATTGAAAGAGAACACCTACGATCTCTTCTGTGAGGACAGGCCCGCAACCAGTCAAAACCGGTCACTGTCTATACACCGCAAAGAAGACATAGGTGAAAATGCGCTAAATACGCACTTATATTGACGGATGCTATCTGCCACCAATGGTCGCACTTGTCTAGACTGGTTAAAAATTTGCGGACTTATTGTCGCAGACAACTTGGGCATAAGAGGAAAAAAACGGGATCAATTGAGATTTTGACACGCAAATATGAGTCAAAAGTCGAGTGGTTCGGGGACCCTAGGACGCAAACTCGCCCCGAACCACTTTTAGTTTAAACCGCTTGATTCCCTGTCAGGAATCCCTATTCGGCGGCAACTTGAGCAAGGAAACCGCCAGATTGGTGGTTCCAGAGGTTTCCATAGATACCTTCGGATTTCAGAAGTTCCTCATGGGTACCCATCTCTACGATCTTGCCTTGATCCATGACAATGAGGCGATCCATTGCCGCAATTGTGGAAAGTCGGTGGGCAATTGCAATAACCGTCTTACCTTCCATCAACTCAAACAGGCTTTCCTGGATCGCAGCCTCCACTTCTGAGTCCAAAGCAGACGTTGCTTCGTCCAAAACAAGGATCGGGGCATCCTTCAGCAAGACACGTGCGATAGCGACGCGCTGACGTTGACCGCCAGAAAGCTTCACACCGCGCTCACCCACCAGAGTATCAAAGCCAGTCCGTCCTTCCGGATCTTTCAGGCCGTCAATAAACTCCAGAGCATGAGCCCGTCTCGCCGCTTCGGTCGCCTCTTCCAGAGTTGCACCATCTTTGCCGTAGGTGATGTTCTCCAGAATCGTCCGATGCAGCAAAGACGTGTCCTGAGAAACCACGCCAACATTCTGGCGCAGGCTCTCTTGCGTCACGCCGCGAATATCCTGACCATCAATGGCAATGCGTCCACCTTCCAGATCATGGAAGCGCAGCAGCAAGTTCATCAGGGTCGATTTACCCGCACCCGAGCGACCAACAATCCCGATTTTCTCACCCGGTTTAATGTTGAGCGACAGGTTCTCCAGAACGCCACTGCCCTTGCCATAGTGGAACTTCACATCTTCAAAGCGAATTTCCGCGTCAGAAACAACAAGCGCTTTCGCATCTTGCTTATCAGTGACCTCCGTATGCCGGGACAACATGCCCAATCCGTCCTGAACAGTACCGATATTCTCGAAGAGGCTAGCAACTTCCCAAAGGATCCACTGAGACATGCCCTGCAAACGCAAGGCCAGACCAATCGCAATCGCGATATCACCAGTCGTCACCAAAGCCCTCTGCCAAAGCCAGATGGACAGAGCACCAAGAGACAACAAGAGCAGATTGTTGATCAGCGTCAGGCAGATATTCAGCTTGGTCACATTCCGCATCTGCTTATGCACGGTATCCATGAAAGTGCTCATGGAACCTTTGGCATAATCTTCTTCGCGCGATGCATGTGAAAACAGCTTTACGGTCGAGATATTCGTATAGGCATCAACGATATGACCAGTCATCACAGACCGGGCATCTGCTTGCTTTTTGGAAATACGCTTAAGCTTGGGAACAAAGACGTACATGACGAGGAAGTAGGAGAGCAACCAACCGATCATCGGCAATGCAAGACGCCAATCTGCGCTCACAAGCACAACAAGCGCAGCCAGGAAGTAAACAATTACATAGACAAATATATCGACAATACGCGTAATAACTTCCCGCACAGCAAGAGAAGTCTGCATCAACTTGTTAGCAATGCGACCTGCAAAGTCATTATGAAAGAAAGTCAAACTCTGTCGAAGTAACTGCCGGTGCCCCTTCCACCTGATCAGCATTGGATAGTTACCAACCAATCCTTGATGGAAGAACATCTCCCACACTGCTGACATGATCGGCGAAATCACAAGAAGAACAACACCCATCCAGATCAGGTGGCCCCAGTTGTCGGAAAAGAACGTTTCCGGGTCTTCGGTGCCTAACCAGTTCACCAAATCACCCATAAACGTAAAGATGACCACTTCAATTACAGCAATAGATGCAGCGAAAAAGGCGATTACAACAAGTAGTATTGAAACAGGCTTGGTATAATACCAGATAAACCCCCAAAACTTACTTGGAGGAGTCTCGATCTCTTCCATTTTGAATGGGTCAATAAGCTTCTCAAAATAAGAGAACATGACAAATCCCAATTAAGATATTTGGTTTGCGAGGTGCGCTACCACGTCAACATGGTAAGAGGATGACGGCTGCTTACTGCAGCCGCTCATCTCGATCGTAAGGATCCCGGTTATCTTTCGGAGAGCCGGAAAAAGTCCAGATAACACTGGCAATTCCAACCCCAACAGCAAAAGCTCCAACCAGGGTATCAATCAAACGCCCCTGAAACAGAGAGCCAGCCTCGTTGATTCCGTTTGCTCTTACAATTTCTACCGTAGCCAACTCTGCGTAGAGCGTTGGAATAATTGTAAAAAATGCGATTCCAGCACTAATCATCAAGAACCAGAATGCGTGCCCAAGGCTTTGAGAAAACGTTCCTTTTTCAGAACCAGCCGAGCGCACATACCGGCCACCATCGACCGGAATTTGAGATGCAGAATCGTCACGGGACGCGATCTGCGCCCAGATAAATGACGTAATCATTGGAGATACTCCGACAACATATGCATGCAACCGCAGACGTAATACGTCCGTGAAGAGGGCTGCATTAAGAAAATACGAGCTAGAAAGTGTTGGAAATCCGCCTTCTAAGCGGAAACGGCGTAACCTGCGTTTTTGGCGGGATGCATAGCGCATGCGCCAGTCGCTGGGAGAACATTTACGTTCACGAGCACAAATTCAGTAATCATGTATGTCTCCCTAGTTCCAACGTTAAAAAATAGCTGATCGGGCGATCAGCAACTCGGAGAGTCTCGTCAAGTAAGATGAGGGCTCTCGGCCGGTGCGAGATGCTTATACTCATAAAGGCGGAGACATGCCTAGCCCCAAAAAATACGGAAAACCACTTTAGGATGTGGTGTATCTTTTTCGCAACATATATCACGAAATCAGATAGAACCTCTTGATTTCCATTAGGTTTCACCTACCGGAACGCCCCACCTATCAACAAACTCTATGATTTTTCTGGAGATTTTCCCCGGGTTCCTCTAGATGCCCAAGAGATGCTTCCATAAGCCATTCTTTCAGGAAACAACGCGAGCACCCGACAACATGCCAGATATTGCCCTTTACCAGCCAGACATTCCGCAGAACACCGGGACCCTATTACGGCTGGCCGCTTGCATGGATGTGACGGTACACCTGATCGAACCGGCAGGCTTCCCCCTGTCTGATCATGCACTTAAACGGGCTGGCATGGATTACATCGAACGCGCCAAACTCCAACGTCATATGGATTGGGAGAGTTTTCGTGAATGGCAGTTAGCTGAAAAACGCCGACTTATCCTCATGACCACCAAAGGATCACGCCCTTATACGCAGTTCGCTTTCAAGAAAGACGACCTGATCCTGATGGGTCGCGAAAGTTCTGGCGTGCCAGAAGATATCCATCAAGTTGCAGATGCAAGGCTGCTGATTCCTATGAAGAACGGCATGCGCTCTCTCAACATGGCCGTTTCCACTGGCATGGTCCTGGGTGAAGCACTCCGTCAAACAGATTGTTTTTGAATAAAACACAACCTAAACTAATTGCGTTATTGAATGCGTTGCTTTGCGCGATTTAGGTTTTTATTGCGATGTTTGAGAGTCTTTCGAGAAAATTCGCTCATCTGTTTTGCTTTGCACTTTTGCTGTCAGTTCCACAGTCCACATTCGCAGGTGCACCGGTCGAACCCGTCCTCCATGCCAACCTGCATGACGAAGCCGTCCTGAATCGATATCTCCACCTGCTGGACGAGATATACCCCTGTGATTGGCATGATGCACACACACGAAGCGGGTATAACCTCTACGACTTCGGCGACGGCATCGAGGTGCTCGAGTTCTCCTGCACCGTTGGCATACACAATCTGGCAAACCTCTATATCCGTCGCACCAAAAACTCAAAACAGCCTGCAAAGCTCGTCTCCCTCGATCGTCCTGAGGACCAGCCAGTCACCAGCCGGTACATTCTGTTCAACAGCTTTTGGGATCACAATCGCAGCGCTCTCACCAGCTTCACAGTGGATCGCGGCCTCTCTGACTGTGGCTCTTTTGAAATCCACCGCTTCACACCCAAAGGGTATCTGGAACTCGTGGAGTATCGCGCCAAGCGGCAGTGTGACGGCAAATTCCGTGAGCCAACGGATTACCCGTTGATCTACCCGTCAAGATAAAAGCGACCAGCAAGTCCATTAAAGCCCGAAGCTTCTTGGTAAGCGCGATGAAACCAAGAGTTTTAGCGCAAGAGTAAGGCTGGCAAGGCATCTTCAAAGACACAGCAAGAAGACTACAGCGTATCTCCGAAAAGTGGAAATCGGTTTTCGGATAAAGATACGCAAAAACAAAGACTAAAGCAGTTCATATGTTTCAACTTAAATGCGAACTGCTTTAGGGTTGTCCAAAGAGGAAGATCGCCGTGTTCCAAACCTTGCCCCGAACATTCACAGCCTGTTTTGCAGCAACCGTTCTCTTCGAAACTCTACTGGCAAGCTCGTTACACGCCGAACCTGTCAAACCCGTCACACAGCACGATCCATCAATCCTGAACCGCTACATAAACATGCTGGATGCAGCCTATCCCTGTGATTGGAAAGACGCCTACGACCTGTCCGGCAACAATACACTGCAGTTCAGCAAGGACGTGAAGGTGCTGGAGTTCATGTGCGCCAACAACCTTTACAACATGGCCCACCTCTACATCCGTATAGACTCCCGTCAGCCCAACAACGCCAAGCTGCTGACCTTTGAACGCCCAAAACACGAAGGTAACGACAACCCCGACGTGGTCTTCAACGGTGTCTGGGACATCAAGACCGGAGATCTGACCAGCTTCACGGAAGGCCGCGGGCTTGGAGACTGTGGCACCTACGAGGTTCACAAGTTCACCTCCGATGGCTACCCCCAACTGATGGAGTTCCGTGCCAAGCCCGAATGTGACGGCAACTATGTCCAGCCTGAAAAGTATCCAGTCATCCTCGACAGATCCAAATAGCTCCATGCACCGTTCCGCCTCACCTGTACTTCTCAGTTGCGCTCCCTTACATAGAACAGCAAAGAACGCTTTGCGCTCAAGGAGGGACTATGAGCGAGACACAAAACACGCTTCCAGCAGATCTGGAAGACAAAAAACAAGAGGCATCCGCGTGGTTCAGCCAGCTGCGTGACAACATTTGCAATGCCTTTGAGCAGCTGGAAGTAGAAGTCGGGGAACTGGACGGCCCTCTCTCTGACCAGCCGGCGGGACGTTTCGAGCGGACCCCTTGGGAACGTACAGACCACAGCGGCGGCCACGGCGGCGGCGGTGTCATGTCCCTGATGCATGGACGTGTATTTGAAAAAGTCGGCGTACACGTCTCCAGCGTACACGGTGAGTTCTCGCCAGAGTTCCGCGACCAGATCCCCGGTGCCAGCGAAGACCCACGTTTCTGGGCTTCGGGCATCTCTCTGATCGCCCACATGCACAACCCAAATGTACCAGCAGTGCATATGAACACCCGCATGGTCGTCACCACCAAGCAGTGGTTTGGTGGCGGAGCAGACCTGACACCTGTGCTCAGTGCACGCCGCACGCAGGAAGATCCGGACACTGTCGAATTTCATGAGGCCATGAAAGCAGCCTGCGCAGACCATCCGGGGGCTGATTACGAGCACTTCAAGAAGTGGTGCGACGAGTACTTCTATCTGCCTCACCGCAACGAAGCACGCGGCATCGGTGGCATTTTCTACGACCGCCACAACACCGGCGACTGGAATGCAGACCTTGCCCTCACCAAATCCGTCGGCAACGCCTTCCTCGACATCTATCCAAAGCTGATCCGCAAAAACTTCCTGACCCCATGGACGGTCGAACAACGCGAAGAACAGCTGGTCCGTCGTGGCCGTTACGTGGAGTTCAACCTCCTTTACGACCGCGGCACAATCTTCGGCCTCAAGACAGGCGGAAACGTCTCCTCCATCCTGTCCTCCATGCCACCCGTGGTAAAGTGGCCATAAGCCACAACAGAATAAAGAAGCTCCCCAACCCACGTATTGGGGAGCTTCCTGTCTCTTGGGAAGTGAAAACCAGCTTAAGCGCTCGGCCTGACAATAAACGACATGGCAGAACTGTCAGTCTCACGTTCCAAACTTCTCCCCTTCAAACGCTTGATCAGATCACGCGCTTCCAGCGGTGGTTGTTTCTCCTGCCGTCTGTAATCAGAACAATCCCGATTACGATGTAAAAGCCCGAGACTAAACAGCTCACGCCTTAACAAAGCAGGGTCAGCAAAACAGTGCCCTTCCTTAAGCAGCATGTTGATCTCTTTCTCCCGAAGCGATGCACCAGCCGGAATAAGGGACCACAACTGCCAAAGACAAAGCACCTGAACCTGCCGCCGTGACGGCCAGCTCACCAATCGCCCCAAATCATCAAACTGATTGAGGGCGCGCTCAACAAGCCGATGGTCTACCGTCTCGACAACCGGCTCGGTATCGAGGCGACGACCCGCAGAATGCGAAGCTTTTAGATGCTGGAAGTTCTGGAAACCCGCCGCTTTGGCGAGCATGTTCATCAACTCCACATGCGAGGGAGCATCACCGCGAGTTTTCATCTGGCGGGCAACACTACGCGCAAACGTGGAGATATCAGGCGAACGAAGAGGGACTGGGACTCTCGACATTGAAAAATCCTCTCGAGCCGCATTACATTTTCGTGGTCGCTGGCTTGCGAAGCGGCATCGGACAAGAATGTCGATTGCTGTCGAAGTGAATGGCAGGTTTAGCTCCCCTTTCGGGGCAGCGACGCCTTGGGAACTGCCGACCATTGATGACAATAAAAGCGCAAACCGCGAAATGTCAACACGCAGCAGTTTTGGGCGTCACCCATTTCAACCACTCAGGCTACAGAACTCCGCAATGCATTTGCACGCCCGACCTTCCGCAATCCCATCACCACACAGCCGGCTATAATCACGAAGGAAATCCACTGCGGCATATCCATCAGGTTACCCAACTGGGTGAGGCCGTAGTAGATGAACAGCAGCGTGAACCCGCCATATTGCCCAATCACCACCCAGGCAACACCAGCGGCCAGTTCCTCTCTAAAGGCAGCTGCCAGCAACAACACACCATTGACCAGCATCACCACCGTAATCCCGTGCCAGACCACCGACAGCACCGCGATCACCACAGGATGAAGATCACTGCCCAATACAGGATCATGGATCTCTGGCCCACCCAGAAACACATGCACCAGCACCAACAGTAACGACAAGATGCCAGAAGCGAACAGCCACTTATTCATTGGAATTCCCTCATTTTTGATTCCATACGGTAGCGTATGGTAGCTTAATGCTGGACCCTGTCAATACGGCAACGTATGGTGAAAGAATGACAGAGAAAACCAAACTCACAGCATTGGACTGGATCAAAGGCGGCTTCCGCTCGCTAGCCGCGAATGGACCTCTGAGCCTGAAAGCCGAAGCGCTTGCCAGAACACTTAAGGTGAGCAAGGGCTCGTTCTATTGGCACTTCAAGGATGTCGCTGCTTTGAAAAAAGCAATGCTGGACCATTGGGAGCAATTAGCCACACAACAAATCATCGCGCAGGTCGATGCAGGCAGCCCCGCCCCCAAACAGCGCCTCTATGATCTGATCGAGATTGCAGCAAGTGAGGTCTCATTAGAGTATGGCGCAACCGGCGTTTCCTCCGCGATCCGCAACTGGGCCCAGTTTGATGATCTCGCCGGCGCCTATATGAGCAAAATTGATCAGCGGCGTCTGGAGTACGTCGAGCAATTATTTTCTCAAATCCCCCAAACCCAAAGAAATGCAAAGATCAACAGCCAGATCCTTTATGCAACGCTCATTGGGGCTCAGCAGTTAGAGGAGGCAGACCAAAAAGCCTGCCTGAAACACACTCTGGACATCATGATGAGTGGCAACCGTCCTACCCCGGCCTGACCATTTTTTCTGGCCGGACAACACGGTCAAACTCTTCCGCAGACACATAACCAAGACGAAGCGCTTCGTCCTTCAGTGTGGTCCCGTTCTTATGGGCAGACTTGGCAATCTCGGTTGCTTTGTCATAGCCGATGGTGGGCGCAAGTGCTGTCACCAGCATCAAGGACCGTTCCAGCAACTCTTCAATACGCTCAATGTTTGGCTCAATGCCAACAACACAGCGGTCCGCAAAGCTCACCATGCAATCGGCCAGAAGCTCAATGGATTGCAGCAGGCTGTTGGCAATCACAGGTTTGAACACGTTCAGCTCAAAGTGCCCTGTCGATCCACCCACACTCACCGCTGTCTGATTGCCCATCACCTGAGCGCAGACCATGGTCACCGCTTCACACTGGGTCGGGTTCACTTTACCCGGCATAATGGAAGAGCCTGGCTCGTTGGCTGGCAGGCTGATCTCACCAAGACCGGAACGTGGACCAGAGGCAAGGAATCGAATGTCATTGGCAATCTTCATCAGCGAACAAGCCAGCGTGTTCAGCGCACCATGTGCAAACACAGCCGCATCATGCGTGGCCAGTGCCTCAAATTTATTGACCGCTGTCACAAATGGCAGGCCTGTCACCTCACTCACGTGAGTAGCAAACGCACTGGCAAACTCTGGCGTTGAATTAAGTCCGGTTCCCACCGCTGTGCCACCCTGCGCAAGGCGATAAAGCCCCACAAGGCTCTGCTCAATACGCTCCTTGGAATACTCCAGCTGCGCCACATAGCCAGAAAATTCCTGCCCCAATGTCAAGGGCGTCGCATCCTGCGTGTGCGTCCGGCCAATCTTCACAATATCCGCAAAGGCCGCCACCTTGGCTTCCATCGTGTCGTGCAAATGCGTCAGGGCCGGCAGCAGCACTTTGTTGATCTCACAAGCTGCCGCGATATGCATGGCCGTCGGGAAGGTGTCGTTAGAGGACTGCCCCATATTCACGTGATCGTTGGGGTGCACAGGAGACTTGGTGCCGATCTGTCCGCCAAGCAACTCAATGGCGCGGTTGGCAATCACCTCGTTGGTGTTCATGTTGGACTGTGTGCCAGACCCCGTCTGCCAGATCACCAGCGGGAAATGCGCATCCAGCTTGCCGGAAATCACCTCGGTCGCTGCCTGACAAATGGCCTTGCCCAGATCTTCAGGCAAACGCCCCTCTTCCATGTTCACCCTGGCAGCAGCCAGCTTCACCGCGCCTAACGCATGGATCAGCGCAGGCGGCAGATGCTCCCGGCCAATGGGAAAGTTGATCAGAGACCGTGCGGTTTGCGCACCCCAATATTTGCCAATCGGAACATCCAGCACACCAAAACTATCGGATTCCTGCCGCATACCATCAGAATTTTGATCAGACATTGACACTTTCCTCTCAAGCACAGTCCCGAAAAAGGAACGATCCCTCTCAGGCGAGAACACACGACAACGAAACCATAAAGCAGTTTAGACAACCCTGCCACGAAGCACAGGGCTTCATCAACCACAAGCGAACAAAACGTGAATTTCCGGTGCATGAACGCCGCGGTTCAATTTACATTCGTGAGTCAACCTGCTTATTCTCAACCATACCTACCGAAGATATATCAAAAAAGTTTCACCAGATGTCTATGCCCCCTCTCTCGGCGATCGGTATTGAGAATTACCGATCCGTACATAAGCTGTTCATGCGAGTTGGTGCCGTCAACGTGTTTGTCGGCAACAATGGCGTCGGTAAAACCAACCTCTACAAGTCGCTTGAACTTCTGCAGCAAGCCGCACTGGGCCGTATCACCCGCGCTGTTTCAGAGGAAGGCGGCGTAGACAGCGTCATGTGGGCAGGAGACCTGAAAACCCACGAAAAGAAGCGCATCATCCTGCGTGCCGATCTGGGAGATCTCTCCTACCGCATCCAGCTGGGCCTGCCCAACCCGATCTCTGATCCCGCCCTGCCCTATGAGACCATGGTGAGAGAAGAAGAACTAAACCTTCTGACAGGCTCCAAGTCTGTCGTGCTGATGAACCGCAAAGGCCCAAGTGCCTTTCTGCGCGCCAGCAACGGCAGCAAAGTAACCTACGACAACGAGCTTTTGCCTTCCGAGACGGCCCTCGCCAGCATTCGCGATGGCAGCCAGTTTCCGGAGTTGGATCTGGTCCGCCGCGCAATTGCAGACTGGCGTTTCTACCACACCTTCCGCAGTGATCGGGACAGCCTGTTACGTCGCCCAAGCCCCAATGTCACCACCCCAACGCTCTCATCAGACGGCAACGATCTGGCAGCGGTTTTCGCTACACTGAAGGAAATCCGCAAGGACACCTTTTACCTCCAGGAAGCGGTCGATGATGCCTTCCCCAACAGCAAGCTGATCATCGAAGCCAATGGGCAGGATTGCCGCTTCGCATTACAGACACCGGAAATCCGCCGCCCGTTCCCCTCTCAGGAACTGTCGGACGGCACATTGCAATATCTCGCCCTGCTTGGCGCTATGTTGTCCTACCGCCTGCCCTCCTTCATTGCCCTCAACGAACCCGAAGCCAGCCTGCACCCTGACTTGCTGGAACCACTCGCCAAAGTCATTGCCAAAGCCTCAGAGCGCAGCCAGATCTGGCTCGTCACACATTCTGAGCAACTTGCTGATCATATTGCCAATCATGCAGGGGCATACCCAAGGCGCATTTATAAAGAAAACGGCCAGACCGGAATTGATGGCCTGAAAATCACCGGCGAATTCGTCGGAGAGGAGTACTAAGTTTGACCCCCAAGGGCTTGATTGTCTGCCTTGCCACCATGGTAAGCTGGGCGTTTCTGATTGTCATAAGCAAAGGCTTGCTACTTACTTACAATCTTGATCCATGGATCTTCACTATCATTCAGCTGATGTTTGGCGGCCTGTTCCTCATCGCCGTCAGCCGAAAGCTGGGCGCAACAATGGATGCGCTCAAGAGCCCTTACACCTGGGCCTACGGAGTTGCCCGTGTCCTCTCCGCAGCCTGTTTCACAGCCTCTCTGCTGTACATCAGTGCGGCAAACGCAGGCTTTTTTGGCCTTGTCTCCGTTCCGTTTTCAGCGCTCGCCTTTGCTCTCTTGTTTTTCCGGCTCCCCACCGCTCTGGAACTGCCCGGTCATCTGATCATTATTCTTGGCGTTGTTCTGTTGATCTCCTCACTGGAAGACACCTACTCCAACCCCGCCGTCTATCTGATGATCTTCTCAGAATTTGCAGTGGTTGCCTCCGTTATTATCGCTGAATTCCACCCGCAAAATCAGGGAGATGACCTGAAGGAACGTGCCTCGCTCAGCGGTGTCATGCTGGTGGCCAGCGCACTGATCATGCTCATCGCCCTCGCCGCCCTCTCTCTCATCACCGATGGCCCTGCAGCAACACAGCAAGCAACGGACTGGACCAGCAACCTGCCGCTCATCGACCTGACACAGGTCTGGAGCCCAACCATGTGGCTCGCGGCCATTTGTGTCGGCATAACCCTGCGTGGTGTGTCCATGTTCCTGTCCATGCAGGCGATTAATCTGGTTGGCAGTCAGAACTACGTTGCCACAATCGCCGCCCTGCCGTTCACCTCATTGCTGTTTGAGCTCATCGCTGACAAAGCTGGCTATCTGCCTCAGACCCTACTAGATCCAATCGCCATCCTGGCAGGCGTCATCATGACAGCGGGTTCATTGGGCATTCTCTGGGCACGCCAGCGCAAGTTCAAAACAGCCGCCGCATTCTCATAGCTTTAGAAAACCCGAGTATTTCTGAAAGCAATTGCTTACTCGCCTTCGCTAAGGTTTGGGCGAACAGCGAGTAAGCGAACATGACTGACAACAAGAGCGAACTGCCGGAAGTCACTGAACAACGCATTCTGGAAGCGTGGAGACTGTCAGGCTGGGCTGACCGCTTGCTGGAGGAAGCAGGCATCGGTGTCACCATCATCGATAAAGACGGCAAGCTGCTCTACTACAACAAATGGGCTTCAGAAAATCTGGATCGTCAGCCCCGCCACATCGGGCACAACGTAAAAGAAAACCACCGCCGCGCCATCACCAACCCGCGGTTTGATGCCATGCTGCAGCTGTTCAAAGATGGCCGCAAAGACCCGGTGCGTTATGTGGCCAATCCATACGGAACCACCACCATACTCGTCACCGTCTCCCCAATACATATTGACGGAGAGCTCGTCGGCTTTTCTCAGTTTGTCTTGTTAAAGGAGGAAGTGCAGGACCTGTGCTGCGTATATGATCAGCATGGCCGCGATCCCTTTGAAAAAGCGATGCTGCCCGACAGCTGATCTTTAGCTGGAAACCTTCTCTTTGGCTTCCGTCAACATCTCCTGAATGTCATTAAGCTGCTCAACCAGCTGGCCAATGGTTTCTACCGGCACATCCAGATTGGAAAAAGCGCAGTGCTGTACGTCAATCACGCCATCACTCAAATCACGCCCTTCTTTCGTCAGGCTAACAATAACCTGCCGCTCATCTTCTTTGGAGCGCACACGAGCAAGAAAGCCCAATTCTTCAAGGCGCTTAAGCAACGGTGTCAGAGTGTTCGACTCAAGGAACAGGCGCTCCCCCAACTCGGAGACGCGCTGATGGTCTTTTTCCAATAGAGCAAGCAAAGTGATGTACTGCGGATACGTGACCCTAAGCTTCTTCATCACCGGTTTATAAAACCGATTGAAGGCGTGGTTGGCCTTATAGATGGCAAAGCACAAATGCTGATCTAAACCAAAGCCTTGAAATTCTTCAGATTTCTTCTCGGCCATCACCGTATTCCAGTCCTGAGTAACATCCTCTTTCCTCGTTCTACCCATCAATATAAAAGCCGTCAAACTAAATCGCACACGATTAATTCACGTTTTGATTGACAGCACCCCACATTTCTTCTTAACTATATCGCATAGGATTTAATCGTGCACGATACATAACAACAACGAGGAATACCAAATGCCAGTTAACGTTCTTTATGAAACAAGCGCAGTTGCTACCGGTGGCCGGGACGGCACTGCGAAAACAAAGGACGGTGCTCTGGAACTGACACTTGCAACCCCAAAAGAACTGGGTGGCGCAGGTGGTGAAGGCAACAATCCGGAACAGCTCTTCGCTGCTGGATACGCCGCATGTTTCATCGGAGCTATGAAGTTTGTAGCGTCTCAGCAGTCTGACATCGCTCTGCCTGCTGACGTGAACGTAGAATCAACCGTTGGCATTGGCCCACGCTCCGAAGGTGGTTTCGGTCTGGAAATTGCTCTCGCTGTTACCGTACCGGGCATGGACAAAGCAAAAGCAGAAGAACTCGTCGCTGCAGCGCATGAGGTCTGCCCGTATTCCAACGCAACCCGTAACAACATCGATGTAAAGCTTTCTGTCGCAACCTAAAGCGTATCTCCAAAAAGTGCCTATCGGTTTTCGGAGATAGATACGCAAAAAGCAAAAGCTAAAGCAGATCAAGCATTTCAGCTAAAACGCGAATTGCTTTAGCAGCACAAGACCCATCGAACCATTAAAGAGAAAGGGGCCCATGAGGCCCCTTTCCAATTTCTATTATCTGCTCTGATTAATCAGCTTGTTGAATAGCTGAGAGCTTCCAGCTCTCACCGGCATCGCGAACAAACGACCAGATCTCGGTCCGCTCTTCCGGTACATCCGGATTGCCTTCAACCACTTTGTTGTTGGCCCGCTCACGCATCACATCAATGGCCTCATAGCGCATTGCGACAGACGCATAGTCCTTGTCGCCTTCACGCCAGGCTTCGCTCAGATCACCCTGAAGCAGCTTGATGCCGCGCACTTCATTGACAAGACCGTTGGACGCAGCCTTACCCAGTTCCTCAGCAAAGTAGCCCATGATTTCAGGCGTCGCGATTTCGCGGATCTTACCGTAATCTTCAGAGCCGTAAGCAGTCCAGACGGTTGTCAGCAGCGCTTCAAAGGCATCAAAGTCATCCGCAGTCAGGCCGATTTCATCATCCGCTTCGGTAGAAAAGACAGGCTTTTCCTCAAACTGAGGCGCCTGACCACCACCAAAACCGGTGTTCGGAATGCCAGAAGATCCTGAACGACGCGGCGCATCCTGCGCACCCGCATCATTAAAGCTGAACGACTGGTTCTGCTGTGGCTCCTGCTGGTATCCATGGGCAGCACCAGCGGCCTGTGGCTGTTGGCGTCCCCGCAAGAAGCGCATCAACAACATAATACCACCGCCGATCAGCAACACCTGCATGATCAGGCCGAAGAACCCGGCCATACCGCCGAACCCGGAACCGAACAGCATGCCTAGCAATCCACCAAGTGCCAGACCACCGAGCATAGAACCGAGGAAACCACCACCAAACAAACCACGGCGCTGGCCTGCAGCTGCCTTGGAGGCTGCCGCGGCATTCTGCTGCTGCGCACCTGTGTTAGTGCCGTTGTTAGGTGTCATGGTCCGCTGAACCGGAGCCGTCTTTGGTGCGGTCTTGGTCGCTTTTGGAGCTGAGTAACTGCGTGAACCGCGGCTACCGAAACTGAACCCACGCTTTGCCTCTGCAAAGTCAGCCGTCACAAAGATCAGACCGATCGAAAACACCAAGAGTGTGAGAAACTTTGGAAACTTATTCAATGCAAGCATGTAACCCCTAAACCTGCCCTTAAACTCATGTTGCCCTCCATATGGGGGCATTCTGTTAAAATTTGAAGACCAAAGTGCATTCCCGAAAAGTGGAAGCTGGTTTTCAGACAAGAATACGCACCAATGAAAACTTCAGAAGCAGCTTAAGTCCCTCAAAACAAAGGCAAACGACTTCAGGGCTTCATTGGATTGTGAAGATGGACTTTTTGAAAGCCAGATGAGGAGATTTCATCACAAAACTCCACCCACTCGCATTTTTGGCAGGCTGTCTTAAACACACCCTCAGCATATGCCTTCCGCATTTTGGTGACCAAATGCGAACTCAGCACAAGCTCATCACCAACACGCAGCTCAGTCCCAAACAAACGAGAGATCAACGTCACAGCCGCTTTATCACGCTCCACCACACTGCAATTAAAGCAATGCGGCTGCTCTTCTTCACTGATCAGAACCGCACAAATCTCATCCGGCCCCTCAACCAGTAGGGCAGCCTCTCCTGCATTCAGGCGCTTCACCACAGCCTCATAGTTCTTGGAAAACGCAGGAGAATAGCCGTGCCCAATAAATGTAAGCACGCATAGCAAGTGATGGCCACGCAGCTTCACACTCATGGTCACTTCACCTCATCAGCCAGCAGCACTTTCACCTGCTCCAGCAAACTCTCAGCAGATTGCTGATAATCCGCATCAGCCCAGATCTGCTGCGCCAGCCGCATCGCCTTACCCATATCAGGTCCAGCAGGAATACCGCCAGCAAGCATCATCTTACCAGTCAGCGGAAAATTCGGTATCACCCAGTTCTGCGCAAAGGCCAGCAGCTCTTTCAGCTCCGCCTCACTCTGCACGATATCACTCATCCAGGCAGTCAAAACCCCATCAACAACAGCATCTGTACCGTGAGCAACCAACAACGCTTTCAACTGCTGTTTGCTCTGCCCGTGTAAACGCAAAGCTTCTGCAATATCAGCTGCAACCTCAATCTGCTTCTTCTGTGCATTAGAAAGGCGCAGGCACTCAGCAACCTTCGGCCCCGCAACACCACCAAGCCGTAACACTGGCTGGAGAGCTGCCTCAGGCAAATCCTCAAGGTCCAAAAGGCGCGCCAAGCGAGAGCTCGCAGCCTCTCCACCTAAAATGAGCTGCAAGATTCCGCCCTGCTCCATCAACAGCAAAGAATCGAGAGCACGCGGTGCAGACAGCGTTCTCAGCACTTCCTTGGTGATACGCTCCTTGGAAAGGTGAGAAAGGCCATCTTTCAGCTCAAGACAGGCAGCATACCCATCCGCATTGATCTCCCCTTGCCCGTAAGTCGCAAAGAACCGAAAGAACCGTAGGACGCGCAGATAATCTTCACGAATACGCGCACGCGCATCTCCAATGAACCGCAGATGCCGGTTGAGGCAGTCATCCAGACCGCCCAGCGGATCAAACAGTTCACCATGACGATCCACATAGAGCGCATTCATTGTGAAATCGCGGCGCTGCGCGTCTTTCGTCCAGTCACGCCCAAACTTCACCGTCGCGTGGCGTCCGTGCGTTTCAATATCTTCGCGCAGACAGGTCACTTCAATTGGCTGGCGATCAATAACCAGCGTCACCGTTCCATGGTCAACACCAGTTGGGATGGCTTTGACACCAGCAGCTTCCGCTCTGGCAAGCACCACATCCGGCAAGGCAGTGCAGGCGATATCAACATCATCCACCACTTCACCAAGTAGGGAATTGCGCACAGTTCCACCAACTGCACGCGCAACATCACCATCTTGTTCCAGAACGTCAAAAGCCCGCTGAACAGCAGCACTGTCCAGCCAGCCGCTCTGTTGTAATCTGGTCATTTTTGAGGAGTCTCGTATCCACCTGGAACGAACTCACCATCCACCACTTGCGCTGGTCTGTATTGCGAGCCTAGAGGCGCGCGGCTTGTTTCTGCAAGCAGCATCAGGCTGGCGATGACAAGAGCTATTCCGCTGATGCTCAACCACAACATCGGGCCATCGCGAAATCGCTTGTCTTTCTTTGCCTTGCGCACAACCATCACCCACACCGCGTAGGCGATAAAAGGAACAAAGAACAACAACCCATGTGTCAGGAGCATTCGTATCATCAGGCATAAACCCTATTGTAAAGCACGCGCAGGATGCCAGCGGTGACACCCCATATGTAACGCTGCTCAAACGGCATGGCATAATAGTAGCGCGTTTTGCCTCTGAATTCTCCGCTTTTTTTCTGGTGGTTCTCAGGGTTCATCAGAAAAGACAAAGGCACTTCAAATACTTCATCCACCTCTGCCGGATTGGGAGAGAGGATCAACGGAGGTTTGACCGTCGCAAGAACCGGCACGACCCGATACCCGGAGCCCGTGTAGTAATCGCCAAGATCACCTAAAATCTCTACTAAGTCAGAGTCCAGGCCAACTTCTTCATGCGCCTCTCGCAAGGCTGCACCCACAGGCCCGTCATCATCCTCATCAATTTTGCCACCAGGAAACGCAATCTGCCCTGCATGAGAACGCAGGTGCGCGGTACGCTGGGTTAAAAGAATGGACGCCTCTGTCCCCCGGTCAACAATACCGATCAGAACAGCAGCATCCCGTACCTGCTCCAGATCCTCACCATAATCAGGAATATCCGGATTGAGGATGTGATCTCCTGCAGGCTCATGGGCTTGACCGGCCAACCGGTCCATCACCCGAGATCTGAAATTCTCTGCTGTAAACTCAGACAAGATAATACGCCGTCCTAATGTCTCTTCCTAAAATCCAAGGTTCTGGACCGTATCCACCACAAAGAATGCGCCATGGCTTTCAATGCCAACAACCCGTCCACCCTCGCCTTCACGCTCTTGCAAATGCGGCGCGAGCTCATGAACCAGTGTCCGCGCAAACAATGCTTCCAACCGATCACGCACAAGGATGTAAGGCTTCAGCCCGCCATCTTCTTCCTGCTGTACAAAACGGATAGGATTGTCAGGCCCAGCTTCAACCACGTCACCGCAATTGGTCCGGATGGTGATCACCTGCTCTCCGTCCTGCTGGTGAATGTCCATCTCCACGGCCACAAACGGTGCATCTTCAACGCTCAGGCCAATCTTCTCAACAGGCGTGACAAGATAATACTTCCCGTCGTCTTCCTGTTTTAAAACAGTCGCGAACAGGTGCACCAGAGCCTCACGCTGAATAGGCGTGCCCATGTAATACCAGGATCCGTCCCGCTTGATCTGCATATCCAGATCACCGCAGAACTCCGGGTTCCAAAGATGGATGGGAGGCAGGCTTTTGGACTTTCCCGCACGCGAAATCAAAGCCTGAAGACCTTTCGGCATCTCCTTGATTTCCGGAATGCTCTTTTCTGTTAATTCGCTCACCACGGTCATTCTACCAATACATCGGAACACACCACTATTGGGGTAATATGGTGTCACGCAAGCTCTAACGCTACCCTCCCTCAAAGCCCGCGCCAAGTTATACCTTTGCGATAAGCATCGACGCAGCAAAATAGAGACGTCATTGGTGGTCTCTATTACGTGCGCAATGCTCTCAATTCTCAGGGGCAAACAGAATCTCAGTCCTCAGACTCACTATCTGTTCACAGAAATGCCGTTAGGGTAGAGCCAACCAAACTATAACCCAGGGATGCTCTGACCCCGATCATATCAAAACATTTTGAAACTGGCTTTCGCGCCTTGCATTGCACTTCTGCCTGCATAGTCAGCCTATTGCTGAAAAGTACAGGCCTATAAATTTGCTAGGGATCGCCTTTTTTAAAACCGAGTATGATGCAAAGGTGAGCTAGGCAGGGTTGCAACGCGCGACGAAAAGAGAGCAGCGATGAACACCAATATGACAGGCATGCCCCCCAAACCAGAGGATATAGTCGCACGCACAGAGGCGGCTTGTGAGAAAATCCGACAGGCAAAAGAGGAAATCGCCCGTTCCATATTTGGTCAGGAAAGCGTCGTTGAACGCACACTGGTGACAATTCTCTCCGGCGGCCACGGTCTGCTTGTTGGTGTTCCCGGTCTTGCAAAAACCAAACTGGTGGAAACTCTGGGCACAGTGCTCGGCCTCGATTCCAGCCGTATCCAGTTCACACCAGACCTGATGCCCTCGGACATTTTGGGTTCTGAAGTGATGGAGGAAGCCCCGGATGGCAAACGCTCCTTCCGCTTCATTCCCGGCCCGGTCTTCGCCCAGTTGTTGATGGCAGACGAGATCAACCGCGCCAGCCCGCGAACCCAGTCCGCTCTCCTGCAATCCATGCAGGAATACCACGTCACAATCGCAGGCCATCACCACGACCTGCCTGCCCCCTTCCACGTACTGGCCACTCAGAACCCGCTTGAACAGGAAGGCACTTACCCACTTCCGGAAGCACAGCTCGACCGCTTCCTCATGCAGATTGATGTCCATTATCCGGACATAGATGCAGAGCGCCGTATTCTGCTGGAAACCACAGGGGCGACAGAAGCCAAATCCAAACAGGTCCTGCAACTTGAAGAGCTGCGGGAGATGCAACAACTGGTACGCCACATTCCGGTGGGCGAAACCGTCATGGACGCAATCCTGAAACTGGTCAGAGCAGCCCGCCCCGGCGAAGCAGATGGCTTTGATGATCTCGCCCAATACATCGCCTGGGGCCCAGGACCGCGCGCCAGTCAGGCACTCATGTTGACCGTTCGTGCCCGTGCTTTGGCAGATGGACGCCTGTCCCCAAGCGTTGACGATGTCATGTCTCTGGCCGAACCTGTGCTGCAACACCGCATGGCTCTCACCTTTGCCGCCAGAGCCGACGGAAAAACCATTCCGCAACTGCTCAAAGACATAAAAGAACGCATCGCCTAACAACAAGCCGACAGGATCGCATATGTTATCTTCGAGGACCGCTCCTCAAGACAGACAGGAAAACATCTTCGGCTTAACGGGCGAAGCGCAATCCATTGCTGATACCTTGCCAGAGCTGCTGGTTGAGGCAAGACGCATTGCAGCCAATGTCACCTCTGGCTGGCATGGTCGCCGCCGAGCAGGTCCCGGCGAAACCTTCTGGCAGTTCCGCCCTTTCCTCTCTGGTGAGGCAGCCCAGCAAGTTGACTGGCGCCGCTCCGCTCGCGACGACAATCTGTATGTACGTGAGCGCGAGTGGGAAGCCGCCCAAACCATCTGGATTTGGGCAGACCTCTCCGCTTCCATGCGCTTCCAAAGCAGACAAGCCACCGCCTCCAAACGTGACCGCGCTTTGCTGCTCATGCTGGCTCTGACTTATGCCCTGAATGAAGCTGGCGAACGTGTCGGTCTGACTGGCCTGACAAGGCCACTGGCCAGTAGAAATTCAATGCAGACCATCGCAGAAACTCTGGTGCACGAGAACCCTGAGGCAACGCTACCCAACCCTGAAGGAATCCGCCGTTTTTCTGAGATTGTACTCTTCTCAGACCTGCTCGACCCACCGGAAAAGCTGGAAGCGTGGATGGCCAACATCGCCGGCACAGGCGCTAAAGGCCACCTCATCCAACTTCTGGACCCGATTGAAGAGACATTCCCCTTCACAGGCCCAACCCAATTCGAAGACCCGGAAAACGGAGAGCAGCTCAAAGCAGGCCGCGCACAAACTTGGCAACAGGAGTACTTGCTTCGTCTGGCCGCGCATAAGGATCAGATCAGCTCTCTGGCCCGCAAATTCGGCTGGAGCTATACCCTGCACCACACAGACCGCCCAGCGGTCGAACCCTTGATGCTGCTCCATTCCCGTCTGGCTGACGCCCCACAGCACAAAATGAGGGGAGACCAGCGATGATCGGTTCACTTCTACCGATTGAGTTTGCAGCACCGTGGGTACTCACCGCACTCGCAGCTCTTCCCGTTCTATGGTGGCTGCTCCGCACCACACCACCTCAACCTGCCCACGTTAAGTTCCCGCCTCTGCGCCTCCTGCTGTCTCTTCGCAACAAAGAGGAAACCCCACAGCACACCCCATGGTGGTTGATCCTGCTACGTCTTATGCTGGCTGCAGTTCTGATCATCGCTATGGCTGGCCCCGTCTGGAAACCTCTGGATATTGCAGAGCCCAAAACAGGCCCACTCTGGATCATCGTCGACAATGGATGGGATGCCTCAGCAGATTGGGACCGCCAAATCCGTATGGCGGAACTCATGGTAGACGGCGCAGCTCAGAACAACAGAACCGTCATGCTGGTGACAACAGCAGATGGCCCTGCCCAGCCCTTGCGTTTGTCCAGTGCGCAGGAGGTTGCCGACCAGCTTCGCGCACTGACACCTCAAGGCTGGCAAGCTGCCCGGTCAGAACTCATCCCTGCCCTGCAAAAGCAAGCAGAGCAAAACGCGCCCGGTGCAATCCTCTGGTTTTCATCACCATTGGAAGAACCATCCACTACAAGCTTTGCAAGGGGATTGGCCAGCATTGCTAGAGCCTCAGACGTGCGCGAAAGCTCTTTCCTTATCTACCGCTCCGACACCCCGGTCTACGCACTCAAACAGTTGCAAAACACCGCCGGCGCCATGACGACCACAGTCCTCCGCCACCCAGCACCACTGGCAGAAACATTGACGGTCCGCGCCTTCGATCGCAAGCAACGCGCTATTGCAGAACAAACCATCGAGACGAAAGCAGGCCAAAGCGCCGCCGAAATTTCATTGGAACTGCCGTCAGAGCTGCGCAACGACATCACCAAACTCGCAATTCTTGGCAAGTCCAGCGCTGGCAGCACGGTGCTCGTGGATGAACAATGGCGTCGCCGAAAAGTCGGCCTGTTCGCTGGCGGTTTCGCCAACCGCTCTCAGCCTCTACTCTCGCCACTTTACTATCTGGAACGTGCGCTAGCCCCTTTTGCAGACCTTCCACCAGCAAAAAGCACAGACATCACCACAGCCATCTCCGACTACTTTGACAAAGGCATCTCCGTTCTCGTCCTCGCGGAAGTCGGCACACTGCCCAAGACCACAGAGGCAGACATTGCCAGCTGGGTCTCCAAAGGTGGCACACTGATACGCTTCGCAGGCCCGCAACTCCCGGAAAAACAAGACTCACTCATCCCTGTTGCTCTCCGTTTGGGTGACCGTAAATTGGGCGGCTCTCTCTCCTGGAAGGAGCCACAGGCACTCAAGTCGTTTTCAGAGAATAGCCCGTTCCGTTCTATCGTTCTTCCTAAGGACGTCACCGTAAACCGTCAGGTGCTCGCAGAACCAACCGCAGACCTGCCTGATAGAACATGGGCCTCACTGGAAGACGGTACACCTCTCGTCACGGCCAAGAAACATGGCAACGGAACCATTGTCCTGTTCCATGTCACCCCTGATACTAAGTGGTCCAACCTGCCTCTTTCTGGTGGGTTTGTGGATATGCTGCGGGCCATCACAAGCATCTCCTCAACGGCAGTCTTCAATCCGGATGATGAAGCTGACGGCACAACATCAGCCTCCGCCCTGCCTCTGCTCAAAATGCTGGATGGCTATGGCAAACTCACGCCGCCTTCTGCCAGTCACAAACCTATTCTGGAGCGCGATTTTGCAACCACCCATCCGGGCCGAGATACCCCCCCAGGTCTGTACGGGACCGACGATGCAGCACGCGCACTCAACCTCATGGAAGATGAGGACAATCTGATCCCGTTAGATCTCAAACCACTGTCTATGGCAAAGATACTCGACTACCCCTCAGAAAAACCGCTGGACCTTCGTGGCTGGTTCTTCTCCATCGCAATCCTGCTGGCTTTGCTGGATACGCTCGCCCTGCTCTGGCTCTCTGGTAAACTACGCCGCAGCCAATTCACACAGGCCGCTATTCTCTTGCTCATCGCCTCCAGCCTGAGCCTGTCAGGTGCTGATAAAACGCAGGCACAAGACAATGCAGAACAGTTCGCCCTCGACGCTTCATTAGACACCCGCCTCGCCTATGTAATGACAGGCGTGCCAGAGGTGGACAAAATCAGCCGAGCCGGACTGTTCGGCCTCACCAGATTACTAACCGACAGAACAGCATTGGAGCCTGAAGCTCCGGTGGGTCTGGATCTGCAAAGCCACGAACTGGCATTTTTCCCAATCATCTACTGGCCCATAGATGCAGGCATGCAGATGCCAAACCCTGAGGCCATGTCGCGGATCAGTGCCTACATGCGCAACGGCGGCACAATCCTGTTCGACACCAGAGATGCGTTTGGAACAGGCTCAAACTCACCAAACAAACTGAAGCTTCAGCAACTCTTGCGCGGATTGGACATTCCTAGTCTGGAACCTGTTCCGCAAGACCACGTGCTGACCAAAACCTTCTACATTCTGGATAATTTCCCCGGCCGCTACAATCAAAGCCCCATGTGGGTACAAGCCAGCGCGACCACCTCAGATGGCAGCCGCCCAGTCCGTGCAGGCGATGGCGTGTCCCCCATCATGATTAGCGGCAACGATTTCGCTGCAGCATGGGCCATTGATACGCAAGGAAACTACCTTTACCCAACCATTCCTGCTGATGGCAACCAGCGCGAGATGGCGGCGCGGGTGGGCATCAACATCCTCATGTACACCATGACAGGCAACTACAAGGCAGATCAGGTTCACATCCCTGCGCTACTGGAACGTATCGGCCAATAGTAAGCCAGCAAACAAGACGCGGAGCACAGCTACACACATGACATGGTCTCTTTCCATCGACCCGCTTTTGCCCCTTCCGGCAATAATCGCGCTTGGAGTGATCATAGCTCTGGTCTGTGCCTACCTCCTCTTCGTCGGTATGCGCGGCGCCCTGATCCGTTCCGCCGCCTTGGCTCTGCTGGTTCTGACCCTGCTCAATCCGGCGGTCTTACGAGAGGATCGGGAGTACCTCCCAAGTACCGTTGTTGTCGTCTCAGACAACAGCCAAAGCCAGCAACTGGAAAACCGTGTAGAGCTGACTGAGGCGGCGCGAGAGGGTATCGTCAATCAACTTAAAGCTCTTGACGGCATTGATCTGCGGCAGGTCTCTCTCAATGATACTTCCATGGAAAGCGGCGATGGCACCCGCGCCTTCACCGCAATCTCCAATGAACTGGCTGATGTCCCGCCAGAGAGAATAGCCGGAGCCATCGTGATCACCGATGGTCAGATACACGATGTACCAGCCACAGCAGAAAAGCTCGGCTTCTCAGCCCCGGTCCATGCGCTCATCACAGGCCGTGAAGGTGAGTTTGATCGCCGTTTGAAAGTCGCCAAAGCCCCGCGCTTTGGCCTGGTTGGCTCAACACAGGTCGTCCAACTGGAATTGATTGAGGAAGGCACTCCGCAGCCCTTCGGCAATCGCGCTGAAATCATAGTCCGCCGCAACGGCGATATCCTGTCCAAGCAGTTTATCTCTTCAGGCTATCCGGCAGAAGTCGCAGTTGAGATCGAACATGGCGGCCAGAACATCTACGAGTTTGAGGTGGAAGCGCTCAATGGCGAGCTGACACCACTGAACAACCGCGCCCTCGTTACCATTGATGGCGTTCGCGAAAATCTCCGCGTCCTGCTGGTGTCCGGCTCTCCCCATGCAGGCGAGCGCACATGGCGCAACCTGCTCAAATCAGATGCCTCAGTCGATCTCGTCCACTTCACCATTCTGAGGCCACCGGAAAAACAGGACGGAACGCCAATCAACCAGCTGTCTCTGATAGCCTTCCCAACCCGTGAGCTGTTCTCCGTCAAGATCGACGAGTTCGACCTCATCATCTTCGACCGCTACGAACGCCGCGGCGTCCTCCCCCTGCTCTACTTCGACAACATCGCCCGATACGTCAGTGACGGCGGCGCAGTCCTCATCGCAGGTGGTCCTGACTACGCAGAAGCCAACAGCATCTTCCGAACCCCGCTGGGCCGCGTGCTTCCAGCCGCACCAACTGGTGAAGTCTTTGAAGAACCCTTCTTTGCCAACGTCTCAGAACTCGGGCTGCGCCATCCAGTAACACGCGATCTGCCCGGTGCTGGTGAAAGCCCGCCCCAATGGAGCAAATGGTTCCGTCTCGTCGGTGCAAATGTGCAAGAAGGCCAACCCATCATGACTGCGCTGGGCGATAAGCCGCTGCTGGTCCTCAGCCGCGTCGGCAAAGGCCGCGTTGCGGCCCTACTCTCTGATCATGTCTGGCTCTGGGCAAGAGGCTATGAAGGTGGCGGCCCACACGTCCCGCTTTTGCGCAGGCTAGCGCATTGGCTCATGAAAGAACCGGATCTTGAAGAGGAAGCCCTGCGCTTGTCTTTACGCGGTTCCAATCTGCTGACAGAGCGACAAACCCTCGCCAATCTGGTTGATCCGGTCACACTTACAACGCCCTCCGGCAAAACTGAGCAGCTGGAGCTGATAAAGGACACCTCAGGACATTGGACCGCCTCCGCCAAAGTGGAAGAACTCGGTCTTTATTCAGCAACCGATGGCGCACATACAGCACTGATCAACGTCGGCCCGCCAAATCCGAGAGAGTTTTTGGAAGTGGTTTCAACGGCAGACAAACTCTCTGGCATCACAGAACAGACAGGTGGTACAGCTTTGCGGATCGGCGGTGACGACGGCACATCCTTGTCCCCGCCCAACGTCATCGCACAGCGTTCATCCGCTCAATATCATGGAAACGGTTGGATCGGCATCAAACGAACAGACGCCAGCATCTTGAATGGCATAGACCGCTATCCGCTTCTCATCGGCTTCCTCGGCCTTGCCTTACTATTAGGGCTGCTGTCCTTCACCTGGTATCGCGAAGGACGATAGAAAAACATCTTAGATGGAAAAGGGATCTGCAGGATGAATTAATTCTCCTGCTCAGTCTTTCAAGTCGCCATTGCCAACGAGCCTTGCATCACATCTACCAGCTGGCTCTCACTTTGCTTTGTGGCTACCAACGCAGGCTTCACGTATCCACCAACCACAGCACCAGTCGGCATTTGCCCGCCCTGCAGTTTCAAAACAAGCAACCGATCCAGATCAACAGGCCCCGGCAATGTGATCTGGCCATGAGGCACCTGCTCATAACCGTGCGGCCCATAGTAAGGATGATCCCCAACCAGCAAAATGGACTGAACGCCCTGCGCTTTGGCCTCATTTGCAACAGTCGTCAGCAAAAGACGACCCAGTCCCTGCCCTTTATTGGCGGCCTTTACGGTCAGTGGTCCCAGCAACATGCTCTGGCTATTGCCAATCATGATGGGAGTGAGTTTCACAGACCCGGCAATCTGACTGTTGAGTTCTCCAACAAAACATAACTGAGAAGCTTGTTGAACGCCTTCACGGATTTTGAACGCAGTCCGTTCAAACCGTGCAGGGCCAAACGCCTCTGCTTGCATCTGCTCAATCTCGGAGAAATCTGCTGGGGTTTCCTGCCGCACCAGCCATTTTGAAACTATCATGTCACATACCACAAATCGAAGGAGGAAGACCGTCGATCCGTGTGGCTCGGGCAGTTAGACCGATGTTGGGAGCACACTGAGAGAAGGACGGCACGATGCACCACGCGAGAGCAAATCCCGCGCGTTCATTCGTCGTCGCTGTTCCCAGCAAATAGCCATAAGGCTCACACCCCAGTTTCTCGGTCTATCGCATGCCAGAGCACACGAAATATAATTTCAACTGACTAACTAACACGCAAATTTTCTGTCGTAAAGCACAAAACTAAGTGCAGATGCGTATTCGTTAGTTGTAGGTCACCTGCACGTAGGCCCTTGAAAAACAACTACCAATAGGGATCAGGCTCAGCTTCGCCCGCAATTTCCTGCAGACGACGCAGCGTCGCTGGGCTCACATCATCAGGCAGGGCATCCAACGCAAACAGCTGTAAATCTGAGATTTCCAGAGCCGGTCTTTTCCAGTCCGGATCTTGCTCAGTCAAGCTCACCTTAAAGAGGCCGACATGGTCCCGGCCTGTTCCTCTGCGGTTAAGATGCATGGAAAGCAACGCCACATCCGGTCCGCATCCATACCCCGTTTCTTCTGCCAACTCCCTGCGAGCGGCCTCCGCCATCGTCTCCCCGGAATCAACACCGCCACCAGGAAAATACCAGCCCGGCAGATATTGGTGACGTACGAGAAGGACTCGGTTTTCAGCATCAAATGCCGCAACGCGCGCGCCCATCGTCATTCCACGACTCAAAAGAGCCGCCGATTGCACCAGAATATTGATAATTCGCGTCTTAAAGCTTGCCACGTCTGGCCTCACAATCAATATAAATATTTGATATAACAGTACTATATTCTGAAATATCATTTATGCAAAAAGTGCATACCACCCTTGCAAAACTAACACTACACAACCCACAGGATAGGCGTAGAAAGAGATCAAAGAATAAGCATACGCCTAAAAATTAATCAGGGCGGCCCCATCACCTACTTATAATAGACACCCAATCCGCGTTTCCCAAATCGCAGGAGTAACACGTCATGCTTACTAAAGTTCTCGCTCGTTTCCGTCGCACAAAACGCTTCCATTGGGCACCAGCAGTCAATTCTGCAAACACCCACGACACTGCTGTTTTGCGTCCGTCTTCTTGCCTTTAAGGCAAATTGGAAGTCAGCATTGCCGATCTGTTAAAGGCGCTTGAGGGTAATTCTCAGAATTAAGGAAAACTCCTTGACCTCAGGCGCAATGCAGCGATGATGCGCAGGCTATGTTTAAGCTTGTACACATATCTGACCCACATCTGGGTCCATTGCCGGACGTTCAGCCAGTCCAGTTGGTCTCGAAGCGTATTCTTGGCTACATAAATTGGCGGCGCAACCGCGCCCATGTAATGACCAACTCTTATCTTGATGCACTGATACGCGATATTCACGCGCAGCAGCCGGATCATATCGCGCTTTGCGGAGACCTGGTCAACATTGCACTACCCAAAGAGGTTGCTGGAGCCAAAGACTGGCTCGCAACTGTGGGCTCTCCCGAGACTTTATCCCTGACACCAGGCAATCACGATGCCTATGTCCCAGGCGCTTTAAAGCAAGCCTACGGCGCTTGGCGGCCATACATGCAAAGCGATCCGGGCTTGGGGCTGACACCGCCTCTGGGAACTGATCCGCACTTCCCATTTGCCCGCAGACGAGGCCACGTCACGATTGTTGGCCTCTCCACTGCCAAAGCAACGGGCCCTTTCATGGCCACAGGCCACATCAGCAGCAACCAGCTGCGCGAGCTGGCAGACCAGTTGCGACGCGCAAAAGAGCGCGGTGATTTCCGCGTTGTCATGCTGCATCACCCACCTGTGCGCAACGCCACAGCCTGGTACAAGCGCCTGGTAGGCTCCAGCCGTTTCCGCAACATCATTGCAGAACATGGCGCAGAGTTGGTTCTGCATGGCCACACCCATCGGGCGACCCGTATGGAAATCAACGGGCCGGAAGGTCCGGTGCCTGTGATTTGCGTTCCATCCGCATCAAATGGCCTGAGTGGCCATAAGCCACCTGCTCGCTACAATCTCTTCACCATTGAAAAAGATGGCGACGGCTGGTCATGCATTATGGAAGAACGCGGTTTTACAACGGCAGGAGAAGGCGTGCACCACATAGCACAGCATGATCTGTCCATACCCAGCTTAAGGCAAGCAGCGTAGAGCCTGAACCTAAAACGTGGGGCTCGTTTTCAGATTAAAAGACAGAGAGGCATGCTGATGCCTCTCACAAAGACAACGCTTAACCCGCAAAAGGGTTCGCATATAAAGCCAGCGCCACAAGCCCCGCCGCCCCGATAACAGTTCCCAGCAAAAGCCCGCAGATCAGAATAAAGAAGTCACGCGCCTTATTGCGTTTGACCGCAACAGCTCTGCCTGCATTTTCCTGTTTAAGCTGGTCCAGCCTCTTGCCTGTTGGAACATCCTGCTGGCGAATGCGATTGAGCATCCAGTCTGCTTCCAGCGCACGTTCCTTTTCAATAATCCGCTCGGCAATATATTCGGTAATGCAGTCCGCCATATCATCAATATCGGCAGTCTCAAGTAAAACCATCCGTCCCAGACGGGTCTCCTTTACAAAACGATAGGAGTGGCGGTCACGGCCCATCAACACATGACTGGTCATGTCGATCCATAGGCGTGGCTGGGTACCGGGGACAATCTGGAAGGCAAACTGGTCATCGTCTTCAGGGACTTCCTTGAACACGTCAATCAGCTCTTCGCTGAGCAGTTCAAGGCGTGCCTTCTCGCTCTCCTGAAGGCTCACAACAACGTCTGTCCGTTCCATCTCCGCAACGCGCACTTTGCGAATACTATCTCTCAGCGACCGCACCTTCTCATGAGGCACAACGTTGTCATGTAGCTCTGACATGGCAGCTCCCGAATATTCGGTTGAACACACCCCGTCTCAACCGCCCCTCAACCTACGTACAACCAATCGATTTGCGTGCAGCCCTCACACATCGTCCACGATTAATCAAAGGTACATGGTAAAAGGAAACTAACACATCCTAGATAAAACTCTAATGAAACCTCATTAACTGTCCCGTTTTGGGCCACTTTTCCAACACCAACCCTGAAAGATTTCTGCCGCACAACTTCAAGGTTGCGCAAGAAACCCACTGCATGCAAGCGCGATTGCATCAGGCCAACCGGATGCTCCTAGCACTCAACCTGCTCTAGCCTATGGCAAAAAGGGGATGTGAGGGGCGCTGGATCTGTCAAGAATCTCATTCAGGCGCGGGTCATCGGCAACTTCAATGGACCGTTTGAAGGGCTTAAAGCCACTGCGGAGGTAAAACTGCAGTGCCTGTGGGCTATCCCCTGTGCATGTGTGTAACCAGAAGCGCTTTACCTCAGGACGAGAGAAAGCCTTGTTGATCGCGTGGTTCATCAGCCAGCGGCCAGCACCACCACCAACAGCTTCTGGCACTAGCCCGAAATAGCTCAGTGTGACTTCATCTTCCTTGGCAACATTCAACTCAAGCATTCCCACAGGCTCACCGTTCTTCATAGCCCAGTAAAACTCATTGGTCGGCTTGCTCAGTGTCGCCTCCAGTTCAGCGTCATTCATCACCAAACGACCAAACCAAAGCCACGGCTCACCCACACGTTTAAAGAGGGCTCTATACTCGGTAATGTCGATCTCGCCGGCCCGTTCCAGCGTAAGGTCAGGCCGCTCAATCGGCTTGAGAGCGGGCTTCTCCAACATCTCCAGATACGTCACCACAGTCGCGACTTTGCCTTCTGGCAAGTCTGTGTATCCATCAAGATCCAGTTGAATATGCGCCATCTCGCTCTCTCAAATTCGGAAGAAACAATTCACTCTGGGTAACTGGAAGCAAGAAAGGCCGCAAGTGTCCCAATCTCACGAAACACTTGAGATCCTATATGCTTGCCACTGTTTTCAGGCGTGCACGCGGGTGAACTTCGTTCTGGCTCATAACAAACGTATGCGCTCTAAACCGCTCAACAATAGACCGCACGAATGGACGTGATTGAGCTGAGCATAACAGCACAGGGACTTCCCCCTGATTGGCCGCCGCATCATAAGCATCACGAACCAAACCAACGAACTCCTGCAGCTTGGAAGGTGCCATAGCTAACTGCCGATCATCTCCATCCCCAATGATGCTTTCAAGGAATGCAGACTCCCATACAGGGCTCAGGCTGATCAAAGGCAGATAACCACCGGGCGCCTGATTGGCAGAGCAGATTTGGCGTGCCAGACGAGTACGAACATGCTCCGCAATGGCATTCGGGTTCCGCGTTGAACCAATCGCCTCCGCAATCCCTTCCAGAATTGTTCCCAGATCACGAATGGAAATGCGCTCTTCCAGCAGAGCCTGCAGCACACGCTGAATACCAGAGATGGAAATCTGGGTCGGAACGATATCTTCCACCAGCTTGGATTGCTCTTCATCCAGCTTTTTCAACAGAACCTGAACATCTGCGTAAGTGAGCAGCTCGGAGATATGAGACTTGATGGTCTCCGTCAGGTGCGTAGAAATAACCGTTGCAGGATCAACCACCGTATACCCAAGCAGATTGGCTTCTTCGCGATACTGCGCTTCCACCCAGGTCGCAGGCAAACCAAAGGTTGGCTCTGTGGTATGCGTCCCCGGCAGGCGAACCTGCCCACCAGCAGGGTCCATCACCATAAACTGGTTCGGGAACAGAGAGCCGCCGCCAGCATCCACTTCCTTCACCTTGATCATGTAATCATTCGCGCCAAGCTGAATGTTATCAAGGATACGCACTGACGGCATGATCACGCCCATATCAGAGGCAATCTGACGACGCAGCGCTTTGATCTGCTCGGTAACCTGATCTGTTTCCTGCTTATTACGCCCATTGATGATTGGCAGCAGCGCATAGCCAAGCTCAATCCGCAGCACATCCATTTTCAAGCTGTCGGAAATCGGCGCTTCCTGCGGCTCATCCGGCACTTCAGCTTCAACTTTTGCAGCCACTTCCACCGCTTTTTCGCGAGCATGCTTCTTACTTGCCTGCCGCGCCAGATAACCAGCAGCACCTGCCAATGCCAGGAACGGCAACATCGGCATACCCGGCAGGAACGACAGCACGACCATCACAAACGCAGACATGCCAAGCGCTTTTGGGTAACCAGTAAACTGCCGGACAAGAGCCTTATCGGCCGCACCCTCAACACCCGCTTTAGAAACAAGAATACCCGCAGCAGTGGAAACGATCAGCGCGGGGATCTGAGAAACCAGACCATCACCAATCGTCAGCAGCGTATAGTTTTCGGCAGCTTGAGCGAACGTCAGGTTCTGCTGCATCACACCAATAACGATACCACCAATCACGTTGATGAACGTGATCATCAGACCGGCAACCGCATCACCACGCACAAACTTGGAGGCACCATCCATGGAGCCGAAGAAGGTGGATTCAGATTCCAACTCTTTACGACGGGTCCGCGCAGTCTCCTCATCAATCAGGCCAGCACCCAGATCCGCATCAATCGCCATCTGCTTACCGGGCATTGCATCCAGCGTGAAGCGAGCAGAAACTTCTGCGATACGGCCAGAACCCTTTGTAATAACGATGAAGTTCACAATAACAAGGATTGCAAAGACGATAATCCCGATCACGAAATTACCGCCCATCACAAAGCTACCGAACGCTGCAATCACATTGCCGGCTGCGTCAGCTCCTTCATGCCCGTGCGCCAAAATCAGTCGCGTCGACGCCATATTCAACGACAGTCGCAACATGGTCGCAATCAACAACACAGTCGGAAATGCGGAAAATTCCAGCGGTTTCTGAATGAACAGCCCCACCATCAGGATCATCACGGAAAAGATGATCGAAATCGCGAGAAACATGTCCAGAAGCATCGCAGGCATCGGAACAATGAGCATCACGAGGATGACCATCACACCTGCAGCAAGCCCAAGGTCGCCTTGCTTTATGGCGCCCCAAAGGTCTTGGAAAAAGGCTGAACCACCAGCTGCACCTAGTCCGGGCACGCGAGCAGCAGAAGGAGCGTTGTCGCCTCCCCCTTGAGCTGCCTTTGTATTTGTCTCTTCAGACATCGCCGCGCCCTATCCGTTCTTATGCGTCTGCAGTGCCAGCACGTGCTTCGCCTGGCCCTGGAACCTCAACACCTTCTTTGGTGTAAAGGTTCAACTTGTTGCGAAGCGTGCGGATCGAAATGCCAAGGATCTTTGCAGCATGCGTACGGTTCCCCAGACAATGATCCAGCGTATCCAAAATGAGATCACGCTCCACATCAGCAACAGTACGCCCGACCATATCGCGCGAAACGGCTTCAGCTGCATGGGCCGCGCGCGAAGCCGTTTGCTGTCCAGCCCCCATGGCAATTGGAGATCCATCCGGCATGCGAATAGCGTCTGCATCAATCTCGCTACCAGAGGAAAGAAGAACAGCGCGGTGCATGGTGTTTTCCAGCTCGCGTACATTTCCTTTCCATTGGTTGGCCAACAGAAGCTGACGACCTTCCTGAGAAACCGGCAGTGCCTTAGTACCATTCGCCTTGGCATAAATTTCAATGAAGTGACTTGCCAGCTCCAGAATATCTGCTGGCCGCTCTCGCAGCGCCGGCAGTTTCAGGTTCACCACGTTCAGGCGGTACAGCAAATCCTCGCGGAAGCCACCATTGCGCACTTCCTCAGCCAAATCACGGTTGGACGTCGCGATGATGCGAATATCGACCGGTACCGGACGACTGCCTCCAACACGGTCAATCACCCGCTCCTGAATAGCCCGCAACAACTTGGCTTGCAGACGAACATCCATCTCGGAAATCTCGTCAAGCATCAAGGTGCCGCCATTGGCTTCTTCAAACTTACCAACACGGCGCGCAACAGCTCCGGTAAAAGCACCCTTCTCGTGGCCGAAAAGCTCGGATTCAAGAAGATGCTCAGGAATTGCAGCGCAGTTGATGGAAATAAACGCCTTATCAGCACGACTGGACTTGCTGTGCAGGAAGCGGGAAATCACTTCCTTACCGGATCCGGACTCACCCGTAATCAGAACCGATGCATCAGATGGAGCCACCTGCTCTGCCAGCTTGATCACACTCGCCATGGCCGCGTCGCGATAGATCAGGTCTTCGCGCTCTTCCGTAACAGCCGCCAGCACAGCAGCAATCAGCTCCGGATCAGGAGGCAACGGAATGTATTCCTTTGCTCCAGCCCGAATGGCAGACACAGCCGCGCGCGCATCCGTTCCCAACCCGCACGCAACGAGTGGCACATGGATACGCTCGCGTTCTGTCAGTTCCACCAGCTGACCAATATCTTCATTGACATCAACCATCAGGAGATCCGCACCCTGACCAGAACGCAAGACTTTCATGGCCTCAGGAACGCCAGGCGCATGGGTAACAGATGCTCCCCGCTCCATCGCGATCTTGGTTGCGGTCGTCAGCTGACCGCCAAGGGTCCCAACGATCAAGAGCCGCATGTCAGTTCCTTTCCAGTACGCCCCATGACAATCACTTATCCGCCTTGATGATTTCAGTCATGGTGACACCAAGCTTATCTTCCACGAGCACAACTTCTCCGCGCGCGATCAGCCTGTTATTCACGTAAACGTCGATTGCCTCGCCCACCTTCCGGTCGAGTTCCATAACGATCCCGGTATCCAAATGCAAAAGGTCGGAAACCTTCATCTTTGTATGCCCAAGCACAGCAGCCAGTTGGACCGGAACATCAAAAACAGCTTCCAAATCCTCAGCTGCTTTAATGCCGCCTGCACCTTCTTCATCCAGGCCACCAGCGCGCTGGGTACTCTGGTGTTGGTCCAGCACCATTCCCTGTTCATCACTGCTCATAATAAACCTTTCTGATCCCGCACCGGCCATAGCCAGCACGGTCATAGGCAAAAACTAAAATCACGCTGCTCGACTGGCCCGCTCGCGGGCGTCGAAATGAGATTTTATGACTTGTTCAATATGCTCAACCGTCTTCCGACGATCACGAATAATCCCGCCATCCGGCCATTCAATCCGGCAATCACCGCGCGACATGCTCTCTGACTTCACAACATGCACTTTGCCCTCAAAGCTGCTGTTCAAAACCAGACCGTCAACCATGTCTTCCAGCGCATGCGTATCTTCTGTCGGCACCTCAATCAAAATCTGAGGGATCTTGCGCAGAGGAGCCAAACATTCAGCAAGCAACGCCACAACTTCAGCAAGCGGCTCACGCGCAATAAGGTGACTACAAAGACGGCGCGCAATCAGAAAACACATAGAGACCAGGTTCTGCTCTTGAGCGCGGATCTGGCTTTCAAGATCACCCAGAGCAACTTCAAGTCGCTCCCGCAACACCACCAGTTCTTCCTGTGCACTCAGCTTCTGTTGCTCGGCAATGGCCTGCCGGGCCTGCATCTCACCACGAACAAACGCAGCCTCTTCAGCTGCTTTTAAAAGCTGCTTGTGCTCAGCAACTGTAATAGTAGGCTCCAGCGGAAGGACGTCTTCGACTGTTGCTGCGGTCTCAGCCTCATCGATCGATTTAGTATCAAACAAAAAGCGTCGCCGCACAGCACCTTGAGGCATCACAGTAACCATCAGCGAGCCTCCGGAGATCGCGAAGAAAAGGAACGATTAGTAAACAAACTCTTCCTCTCCTTTCTTCTTGTTAATGCTGATTTCACCAGTGGCTGCCAAATCTTTCGCCTTCAGTACAAGTGAGCTTTGCGCCTCATCTACATCGTGTAATCGAACTGGTCCCATACCTTCCATGTCCTCCTGAAGCATTTTTGCTGCACGCGATGACATGTTGGCCGTAAAGAACACAACAGCAGTTTCAGAAGCTCCTTTGAGAGCCATGGCCAGCTGATCCTTCTCAACATTGCGAAGCAAGGTCTGACAGGCAGCGGAATCTAGTTTCAACAGGTCCTCGAAGGTGAACATCAAATTGCGGATACGCTCTGCAGACTCACGGCTATCTTCTTCCAGCGCGGCCAGAAAGCGGCCTTCGGTCTGCCTGTCGAAATTATTGAAGATGTCGGCCATCATCTCGTGGCTATCACGACGGCTGGTCTGAGACAGGTTCGACATGAACTCGACCCGCAATGTCTGCTCAACCTTCTCCAGAATATCCTTCTGAATAGACTCCATGCGCAACATGCGGTTCACCACATCCAGCGCCAGCTCTTCATTCAGCAGCGCAAGAACGCGAGCCGCATGGTCACTTTGGATTTTGGAAAGAACCACTGCAATGGTCTGCGGATACTCATTCTTCAGATAGTTTGCCAGAACGTTTTCAGGAACGTTGGAAAGCTTCTCCCACATGTTCCGACCTGCAGGACCTCGAATTTCCTCCATAATGATCGCAACACGATCAGTTGGCAGGAAAGAGTTCAGCAGGCGCTCTGTAACGTCTACGTTGCCGTTCAACGCGCCACGAGTGGAAAGCCGCTTTAGGAAGTCTACAAACAACTCTTCCAGCATGGTCGGTGTAACAGGACCCAAGCTCGCCATTGCGCTGGAAACCTGACGCACTTCAATTTCATCCAACCCAGCCCAAATGGCCTTCCCATACTCCTGCCCAAGCGCCAAGAGCAGAACGGCTGCGCGCTCTGCTCCTCCAAGCTCTCGTTCAGCTATTCCGGATGAGACTGATAAGGCTTGTGCTGTCGATTCCTGCTGCTGTATCTCCTCACTCATCCTACGCTGCCTCGTTCAACCAACCGCGAACGATATTGACCGCTTCGCTCGGAGAATCTTCAATCAACTCACTTATTTGCTGAATTGAGCTTTGATGGAGAGCTGCCTGCATTTTGGCATCTTCAATCCATTCTGCTGTTGGCATTTCAGAAGGAACCTCCTCCATTTCACCAACAACACCTCCAATTTGCGCAGGGCCCTCAGCGACCAATGTGCCATCTGGCAGCATCTGAACACCGCCTTCTGCCGCCGCCGCTCTCTCTTCTTCTTTAGCAAGAATACGCTTCATCAGCGGAGAGACTGCGAAGATCAACAGCAAGATGGTGATCACAAACAGAACACCCAACTCAGCAAATTTCATGATGTCAGCACGTGTAAAGTCGAACAGCCCACCTTCGCTATCACCAAAGTCCTGAAGAGGAGCTTCGACAAAGCGCATGTTGACCACTTCAACATTATCACCGCGATGTTTGTTAAAGCCAACAGCAGTTCGAACCAGAGTAGCAATTTGCTCCAGCTCATCTTTACTGCGCGGTTGATAGGTCTGCGTGCCATCCTCGCTGGTTGTGTAGGTACCATCAACCAGAACCGCTACAGACAGCCGTTCCAGACCACCTGCTTCATAGATCTCCGTCACTGTACTCTTGGAAATCTCGTAGTTCAGGATTTCCTCAGAAACATTCGAGGCATCCTTGGACCCGGTTGCACTGCCAGCTGCGTCTGTATTCGGCAGCTGGTTGCCAACAGAAACCGTCTCCTCACCATTGGTGGAAGATGCATTCTCTTCTTTACTCTGAGAAGAACGCAACACCTGCCCATCAGGATCATACAGCTCCTGTGTCTCAGTTTTGCGGTTATAGTTGATTTCTGCAGCAACCCGAACACGAGCGCGACCGGTTCCAACGACGTTATTGAGGATCTCTTCAACCTGTTGCCGCAGGCGAGCCTCCATTGTCGAACGTCGTTCATCCAGCGAAGAGCCACCAGCAAGCCCTTCTTTATCGCCGGTTCCGCTGGCAAGCAAAGTGCCGCGCTCATCAACGATAGAGACGTAGGAAGGTTCCAGTCCTTCAACTGCCGTCGCAACAAGATGCTGAATGGCACGGATCTGCCCACCAGACAAAGAACCCTGCACCTTAATTGCAATCGAAGCTGTTGGCGGTTCCCGATCACGCTGGAACAACTGCTTTTCAGGGATCACCAGATGAACACGCGCAGAAGAAATCCGGCCAATGCTGCGAATGGTTCTGGAAAGTTCCCCTTCAAGAGCTCTGAGGCGGTTCAGGTTCTGCACAAAACTGGTTGCACCGAGCGTATCTGTCTTGTCGAAGATTTCATAACCAACACCACCGCCAGATGGCAGGCCAGCTTCCGCCATTGTCATGCGCAGACGATGAACGTTCTCCTGAGGGACAAGAACACTACGTCCGTTGACACCCAACTCATATGAAACACCTTGAGATTCAACCTGGCTAACAATCGCTGCAGCATCTTCAAGAGTAAGGTCCGTGAAGAGCGGCACCATCTGCGGTGCTGTCGCACGAACAATGATGAAACCGAACAGGCCGATCAACGTAACAGCCATCGCCCCCATCGCTGCCAGTCGCGCGGGCCCAAGTCCTTTCAAGAAGTCAAGGATTCCACTCACAGTTGCCGCCCCGTACGTTCAAATCGCTCATTCAAAATGTACCAGCAATACTCTCAACACCTTGGAAATCGGCGTGAATTGCCCCTGATTTGCTGGTAGGTAAAAATTGCCCGCCTTAGAGTTAACAAAAGGTTAATAAAACCCTAATAATCGGTAAACGGGAAATCTACCCACAAAGAAGCATTGTGGAATATCGCAGGAAAGGCCTTTGACTAGGCTTTTGAAGAGTCGAATGAATCTTGAGCGGCCTGTTCGGCAGATTTTGCCGAAGCAGTTAAGACATCATGGTTAATCTGTAAAATTGTACAAAATGTGGCTTCCACATACAAAAAGGCCGGCTGAGACAGCCGGCCTTTTCAGAACCTCAAACCTGTTTGGGTATTACACCCTTTTTGCCTGAAGCTTACTAGTTGCTGCGATAGTCCTGAACGCGTGTAGCGCGCAAGCCGGCTAAACCGTGTCGGTCAATCGAGTTCTGCCAAGACAGAAACTCTTCAACCGTCAAAGTATACCGGTTACATGCTTCATCCAGAGACAACAAGCCTCCACGCACAGCCGCAACCACTTCAGCTTTTCTCCTGATAACCCACCGCTTAGTAGAGGTAGGAGGAAGATCCGCTATCGTCAGAGGGCTCCCATCGGGGCCGATGACGTATTTTACTCGTGAACGTATATGTTCGGTCATTCTACTCTCACACAAACCATGACCAAGCTGAGGATGAGAATAGAACAAGGCGCTTAAAATTTGGCTAAGCCCCCATCAATGTTTTGGTAAGATTCATAACCGGGGATCTTAGTGGATATTAACTACTACAGAATTCCATTGACTCCAGTGACCTCACCCACGGGAATTTTAAGATCCCCCATGTGCAGAATAATGTCGCCAGTGCTGAAGTCCACGGCGTCCACTTTCCCTTTCACTTCGGTCTGAACAGCGAAAGGCTCGCCATTGGCATCCTGGGTAATAATATCAATGGAATAGGCGCCATCACCAGCTTTTGTGCCGTTTGTCGCTACGCCATCCCATTCAAAGGTATTGTCACCTTCCTTCAGATCAATCTCTTCCTGATAGACCTCAGCACCCTCACTATTTTTAACAGTAATGGTTGCCTTGCCTGCGGAAACGGCATCAAGATTCCACGAGGCTTTGTCATCTTTGAGCTGCGCAGTTGCGCTCTGAGCTGTCACTTCCTTACCGATATAGTTTACAAACTGACTCGCACTTTGCGTTTTGAGCTGAGTCAGCTGCTCCTCTAATTTCTCAGTAGTTGCAACCTGTTGCTCAACCATCGTGTATTGAACCAGCTGATTCGTATATTCAGCCGAATCGAGAGGCTCTAACGGATCCTGGTTTTGCACCTGCGTGGTCAGCAATGAAATAAACAGATCAAAGTTTGCATTTATGCTGTTCTGGGTGCTTGCGCCAGAGGAGTTTGCATTCGGTGTCAGTGCATTAATTGTAGTCATTGTCTATTTCCTCATACGCGGCATCAAACCGAGATATCCAGTCCACCAGCGCGGGCAGCACTATTTAAGTTGTTATGTGCGAGATAGTTTTCGTCTGGCAACTCAGTGCCTTCTGACGCTCGATCCAGCTGCCCGACATTGACCTGTCGGTTCTCTTGCTGATCTGAAGTCTGCGAGCCACGCCCTCCAAGTGAGAACTGAAGAGAGCTTTTATCGCTTTCGATCCCAGCTTCCTGAAGAGCCTTTTCCAACCCACGTTGATCTCGCTGCAAAAGTTCGAGAGTTTCAGGTCTCTCAACAATCAAATGCGCCCGTACGCGGCCATCCTTACTAAATTCAAGAGAAACATCGACTCCACCCAATTCTTTTGGATCAAGCCGGATTTCAAAACGATCAACGCCGCCACTTGCCTGTCGGGCAATCTCAGGCCACACAGCATTCGCAACATTCCTCAGCGTAGAGGTTGGCAGAGAGCCCATTGAACGGAATGCAGTGTCAGAACGTGCAGCAGTACTGGAGATTGCTTCAGAACTTTCCCAATCAAGCTCAGCTTCAGATCCATCCAACGGACCGGCAGCAAGCCCCCAACCGATTGCCGTTGTTGAAGCAACCTGCTCATTTTCCTGTGGCACCTTCACCTGAATACTGACAGAGGGCGTAGTACTTTTCTTGTCAGCGGATACTGCCTGCTCTGTAGGCTTGTTCAGTGCATTGGTAAGCTCATCAGCCTCCGGAGCATCACTAACCTCCGTGACGGATTCAAAACTCGATGTCGCTTGCACAGCTCCACCAGCAGTTTTGTCTTTCACAACCAACGGGGTCGCAACACTCGTCACAGCAGCAGTCCGGCTCACCTGTTCCGCAGAACGGACACTCGCTTCACTTTCTTGAACAGAGGATACATCAACAGCCTTTTGTACCTGCGAAGCTTGGCCAATCTTTTCTGAAGGCACATCAGGCTTGGAAGTCACATTCGGGAAAATGATGTCACTATCAACTTCAACAGACGCGGTCTGCACCGCACGCTGTTGATTGCCGACAAAGCTTGAACCAGCCCGATCAGTCTGCCGGACAAGCACAGGCTTTTCTAAGGAAGCCTCTGCATCACCTTCAATGGCATCAACAAGAACATCCCCGCGAGAAGACTGAACAGCTCCCTTAACCTCTACAGATTGCGGCTGAACAGGTTCGGATTGAACTTTGACACTCTTCACGTCTTGCGCTGTTGCTAGCTCACTGACCTGACGACCAACAACAGGTTGCGATGACCGAACATCCGCTTCACCTGCAGCACGATCCGGTGCAGCGGTCTTTTCGGCAGGGGCGCTGACTGAATTAGCAACAGTGCCAACATTACCGCTATCTGAGGTCGTGACAGCACCATTACCAACGGCATTGGCGACTTGCTCTACCTTAGCCCCATTGCTCGCTGGTTGAACTTGCGGTGAAGCAGCAGAACTCTGGGACTTCTCAGATACGCCTGAAGAACGTGCAATCAGCTCAGGAGAAACCTTAGCCACTTGATCTGAATTCGGGAGCTCCAGCGCATTTAACTGAGGCTCAGTTGAACCACCTTGCTTAACAACAGCACCCTGCTGCTCGGACGTCACGCGCTGCCGCGTATCTGAAGCATTGCGAGCGTTGCCTTTAGATTCCTGTACAGTTCCGGCGACGTCTGTCTCTTGAGCAACAGCTCCAACCTGAGCCGTTACCTGTCCATCATCCGCCTGCGGCAAGATCTGCCCACCACGCTCGGCCTGCTGTAAAGCACCAAGATTTACAACAGCACTCTCTACTGTCTTGGAAGAGATGGCCTCGCCCTCACCCACAATAGGAGAAGCGTTTTGAACATTAGCGACCGGCTGAGTAACTTTCGCTTCGCCTGCTTTCTCCGCTAAGGCTGGCTGACTGCCTGCCTCCTGGACATTTTGTGGCAAGGCAACAAAAGGCGCTTTCGCTTTCCCTTCGCCGCCATTGAGAAGAAGCGCTTCATCATTAGTTGTCGCAACTGCCCCCAATCCCGGAACCACACCAGGCACTGGCAACTGAGAAACAGTGGAAAGCGGCAGTTCACCAGCCAAACCAACAATCGCACTCTCCCCATTTTCATCCTTGATGAGATTTGGGCTCAAAACCGAGAGATCACCGCCAGTCGTTAAAGCTCCAGAAAAGAGATCCACCGCAGTTGCCGCTGCACCATCTCTCTCAGAAGCTTTGGCGAGAAGACCGGAGAAAGTATCGGCATTTTGGCCGAGCACACTCTCACCAAGCAGCGCATTACCACCTTGCCCCACAACGGGGCCTAAAGGCGTTTGCGGCTGAACAGGACCGGCTAAACTCAGCAAAGCAGATTGCGACATATATTCCTCAAACTACGCAGCACACACCATCAGCAACGATGGTCAAGACATCTTGCGCGCAGATATGCAATTAGCGGGCCAGCCACAAAATCAAAAATATATAAGCATTTTCAAATAGATAAACTCAACTCAACATTTCAAAGAACAGGCCACAAGATCACTTATTGCCCCCGCCTCGGCAACAAATGCCCAGCAAGTAAAAACATCAATCAAAAAGATTGGCCTTCCGTCGAGTTTTAGGTATATTCCCGCCAACTAGCACGCTCGAAGCGTACGCATGCGAAGCGTTTAAAAGAGAGCCCGCGTTTAGCCATCGCCAGAGCGCAGCAAGCACTAAGCAAGCAAAAGAAACTAATCTGCGCTTCAGACTTCAATGTCTCCCAGGATTGAAATCTGCTCGTGATGTTATAGATACGGCTCTCACTTAAACGCGCCTACAGGATGAGGTAATTGGAATGCTAAACAGTCTTGGCCTGCCCGGCCGCCCAGAAGACACACGGGTGGTTGTTGCCATGTCAGGCGGCGTTGATTCATCGGTTGTTGCCGGAATGATGAAACGCGAAGGCTATGATGTGGTCGGCGTCACTCTACAGCTCTACGATCATGGCGAAGCAATCCAACGCAAGGGCGCTTGCTGTGCAGGGCAAGACATCCACGATGCCCGCCGTGTCGCAGAAAAACTCGACATTCCGCATTACGTTTTGGATTATGAATCCCGCTTTAAAGAGCAGGTCATCGAACGCTTCGCGGACAGCTATATCAATGGCGAAACACCGATTCCATGCGTAACATGTAACCAGACCGTCAAGTTCAAAGACCTTCTGGAAACGGCAAAGGACTTGGGCGCTGATGTTCTGGTCACAGGTCACTATGTCCGTACAGGCGTGGAAGGCAATCAGCTTGCCATGTTCCGTCCTGTCGATCTGGACCGTGACCAAAGCTACTTCCTATTCGCAACAACGCAGGAACAGCTAGATTTCCTACGCTTCCCATTAGGTGGCATGACCAAACCAGAAGTCCGCGAACTTGCACATGAGTTTGGACTGGCAATTGCTGACAAGCATGACAGTCAGGACATCTGCTTTGTGCCAGAAGGCCGCTACACAGACGTTATTGCCAAGCTTCGCCCGCACGCGGCAGAACCAGGTGATATCGTCCATGTAGATGGCCGCGTTCTTGGCCGACACAACGGCATCATCCATTACACCATCGGTCAGCGCCGCGGTATCGGAGTTGCAACTGGTGACCCTCTCTATGTTGTTCATCTGGATGCAGATGGGCGACGTGTGATTGTCGGTCCGCAAGAAGCGTTAGCAACCCACAACCTGCTGCTGCGCGAAGTAAACTGGATTGGCCCAGGTACGCTGGACGATCTGCCGGAAGACGGCATCACTGTTTATGCAAAGGTGCGCTCTACCCGCCCACCAACAGAAGCAATTCTGCGCAAGAGCGGCGAAAACATTTTTGTCGAGCTGGTAGCAGGCGAATTCGGCGTAGCTCCAGGACAGGCTTGCGTCTTCTTCGACAAAGACGGTCAGGAAGCGCGTGTTCTCGGCGGCGGTTGGATTCAGCGTGCTGAAAAGCAGGAAGGCGCAGAAGCTGCCCTCAAAGCACTACTCGGAAAAGGCTGGGAAGCAGCAGGCTTTCCTGTAGGCTAACGCATTGCCAAACTGACAGAATTATTCAAAACGCCCCGCCTGACCTGATCGTCACCGGGGCGTTTTTTTGATCTCTCAAGCCTGTACCTTGCACAGCTTCAATACAACACCGCTCCACAAATCCCAGAAAAGCCACTCCGGAATTTCCAACTTGGTAAAAAATGAGATTTTCTTGTTCCTGACAACTGCAACTGGCAGTTATTGCTCAACGAAATTGGCATTAACCCTAGGTTTTCATGGAGTTTTTCACAAGAGATCATATTTCCACAAAACTTACTCAAGAACGCTTGACGCCACTCCTCTTGGGCCTTATACACCCCTTCACAGCGCGGCGGTCACCACCGCAACATAGCGCACCGGATGGCGGGGTAGCTCAGTTGGTTAGAGCAGCGGAATCATAATCCGCGTGTCGGGGGTTCAAGTCCCTCCCTCGCTACCATCTCTCTTCAAAAGAAGATCGAGACGACAAGGCACCGCAAGGTGCCTTTTTTATTGAAAAATTGATCTTCTCAATTTTATCATCACTGACTATCTCAAATCGTCAATTGTGTCCCATACGCATACTATTACATCCTAATAAATGGCTGCAGAAGTTTGGGAAAGAAGCCTTTGAAGTCCAGCGGTGCGTCGGTCACTGCAAGGCAGATGCAGTCTTCTTCTGTATCTGCAATGGGCTGGTGATGCACATGTTCGTCTGCTTCCTGAACATCGCCAATCTTATAGCGTCCGGTCTCATCACTGAACGACCCTTGCAGCACCAGTGTCATTTCTGATCCGTGGTGCGAATGCTCAGGTGTGACAAACCCCGGAGACAGTTTCAACAAACGTGCGCTTTCACCTTCGCTCGATTTAATCGGCAAAATGAACTGCCGGATCCCCGGACCAACCATCTTCCATTTGATACCACTATATCCATGCCCCAGCACATCCCACAGCGCCGATGGCACGCCTTTCTCAGGCTTGGGTTCAGCCAGATAGGCACCCGCCGAAAGCGTTGGCTCGTTCTCAACCCGAGCCATCAGTAGATCGAACATGTCGTCAGAAGGCTTTTGCTGCTCGGTGGTTTGAAGCATCGCGCCTGCAAGGGCTTCCGCTTCAGCTAAGCGAGCCTTACATCCTTGGCAAAGCTCCAGATGACAGGACACGAGCAAGGCATGTCCTGCAGGCAAAGACCCGGTTGCATAGGCCCATACAATTTCATCGCTGAGGTGATGGTTGATCATAGGTCCACCCCTTCCAAAAGTTTCCGTAAACGCCCAAGTGCCAATCTCATCCGGGATTTAACGGTCCCAAGCGGCAGTTCCAGGTACTGGGCGATTTTTGAATGACTGGCATCTTCATAAAACGCCAGTTTGATGATGGTCGATTGCTCTGCTGGCAACAGGGGAAGAACCTTCTTCACCCGTTCGCTGAGTTGTGATTGGTGATGGTCATCAAACTGCGTCTCTTCTCCAACCAGCGCATTGGCAAAAAACTGGTCATCTTTGTAAAGATAGCGCCGCTCTTTACGAAAACGATCAATCCGGAGGTTACGAGCAATCGTGTAAATCCAGGTCGAAGCTGAAGCCTTACGACTATCAAACATCTCAGCCTTTCGCCACACGATCACAAAGGTTTCCTGAACGAGTTCCTCTGACAGCTCAGAGGTGGCTCCTCCTTTGAGAAAGTAGGTCTTGAGCCGAGGTGCGAAGAACTCGAAGAGCTGACGAAATGTCTGACGAGACCGCTCTTGACCCAGAGACTGGAGCAAAGCGCTCAAATCTGCGGAGGTCAGGCTGTTCTCGCTCTCGCCATCATTATTTTGAAGCTGCATCGTAACCATCGCTCTGCAAACCGCCGGGTTGTGTCACATAGTCTTTTTACCAAACAGTTTGTCAATTGGATCACTTTTTCCTGCCTAAGGTGATCCATTTCCAATCAACGCTCCTAAAAAGAGAAACTTTGGATTGGATGTGAGCTATGAAAATTGCAGTTATTGGGAGTGGAATTTCCGGTCTTTCCGCAGCCTGGCTTCTCTCTAAAAGTCATGATGTAGATGTCTACGAGAAAGATGATCGTCTCGGCGGCCACGCCAACACGCAGCACGTAAAAGTCGCTGATAAAGGCGTCGCTGTAGATACCGGTTTCATCGTCTATAACGAAAGAACCTATCCCAACCTGACTGCACTCTTCAATCATCTGGATATTCAAACAGACCCAACCGAAATGTCCTTCGCAGTTTCGCTCGAACAAGGCGCCCGCGAATATTCTGGCTCAGGTTTAAAAGGCCTGTTCGCCCAAAAATCCAACCTCTTCCGCCCCAGCTTCCTGCGCATGGTATCGGAAACGCTCCGCTTTTATAAGGATGCACCTCAGGACGCCGAAGATCCAAAACTCCAGTCAGCAACACTGGGCAGTTATCTCACTCAAAACAACTATTCAGCCAACTTCATCAATGAGCATCTGCTTCCCATGGGCGCTGCCATTTGGTCTATGCCTCCACAACAATTGCTGCAGTTTCCATTCCGCACGTTCATCGGCTTTTGCAACAATCATGGCCTTTTGCAAGTACGCGACAGACCACAATGGCGCACCGTTTCAGGTGGGTCATGCAACTATGTTCAAAAACTCGCCTCAGAGATTTCCGGCAAAGTCATTTTGAATGCCGGCATTTCAGACATCCAACGCAAACCCGGATCGATCACGGTTTACTCAAGAAACGGTCACGCATCCTCCTACGATCATGTCGTGTTTGCGTGTCACTCAGATCAAGCACTTGCCCTGCTCAATGCGGAAGGCAATGCCTCTCGGGCAGAACGCCAGATCCTCGGATCAATCCGGTATCAGCGAAACATCGCCATTCTGCATCGCGACATTTCCCTTATGCCGAAGCGCAAAGCGACCTGGTCCGCATGGAACTTTATTGGCAATAAAATGGGAAACAACGCTCTGTGCGTGACGTATTGGATGAATGCCCTTCAAAGACTGAACATCTCTGAGGATGTATTTGTCACCCTCAACCCGAGCCATCAGCCAGCTGAAGGCTCCGTACTGCGCACCTTCCAATACTCCCACCCGGTATTCGATCAAACTGCACTGTCCGCTCAAAGGCAACTTTGGCAAATTCAGGGGGAACGGCGCACTTGGTTCTGCGGCGCTTACCTGGGCTATGGCTTCCACGAGGATGGGTTGCAGTCTGGCTTGGCCGTGGCTGAGGCGCTCGGTAACGTCCAACGCCCATGGACATGCGATAATCCCAACGGACGCATTGGCCTGCCTGAAGACTGGCCCTACGGAAGTTATCAGGAGGCTGCGGAATGATCCTGACAGGACGACAGCAGGAAACTACAAATGCACCGCTCAGGATCTATCTGGGCGATGTAGTGCACTGCCGTCATGATCAGATCAAACACAAGCTCAGCTATAAAGCCGTTTCCTTTTCAATCGACATTGACCGATTGCAGGACGTGAACCAGATATCGCGCTTGCTGTCCGTCGACCGATTCAACCTATTCAGCTTCCATCCATCAGACCACATGGAAGAAGGTCATTCATCCCTGCGCGGTTATGTAGAGGATGTGTTGAGACAAGCGCACATAACCGCCATTCCCGAACAGATACGGCTCCTCGCCTACCCTAGATTTTTAGGAAGAGCCTTCAATCCAATCAGTATGTTCTACTGCTATTCGAAAAACAGATTGGAAGCCATTCTTTATCAGGTTCGAAACACCTTTGGCGACATGCACCACTACGCCGTTGAAATAACGCCATCTGAACATCAAGGCATTCAACAGGCCTACCGACACTCCTGCCCAAAGAACTTCCATGTTTCACCGTTTCTGGAAGTCTCCGGCCATTATCATTTTGTTGCACGTCCACCAACAGACCATGTTTCACTCATCATTCGGCTGACACAGGGCAGCGCACCTGTATTGACCGCCAGTTTTCAGGGAAAACAAAAAGCAGCGACAACAACACGCCTCCTCGAGATCGGTCTTCGGTACTTCCAGAATTCGGCAAAAATCCTGGGGCTCATTCATTTCGAAGCCCTCAAGCTCTGGATCAAAGGCGCTCGCTTTCACAAGCGACCATCACCGCCAGCATCCATCGTAACGAGTATGCACAAGCAAACTCCAGCACTCAAAAAGACCAAAATAAATTCAGGGAGACACCCATGACACTTAGAGATCACTCCTCCCTCAGTCCGTTGACCGGCACAAAAATGACAGAGCTTAACCTCTCCTCAAAACTCTGGAAGACATTGCTGGACCGTATGCTCCGCCGTCTCTCCGAAGGTCATTTGTGGGTCATTCTTCCCAATGATCAAATGCTTTCTTATGGCAACCCCTCTGGGAAAGGCCCCGTCGTAACCGTCAAGATTTTAAGCACTCGCCTTTTATGGCGTCTCCTTTCCGGTAACTCTCTCGCATTGGCCGAAGGGTATCTGGAAGAAGACTGGCAATGTAGCGACCTCAGATCCCTGTTCGATTTGCTGGTGGCCAACAAACACATCATGCAGTCCGTCACAAAACGCGGCATCCTCTCACGCGCTTTCGCCCGCCTGCGCCATTTGGCAAATGCAAACACATTGAACGGTAGCAAGCGCAACATCGCATTCCACTACGATCTTGGAAATGACTTTTACAGCCACTGGCTCGATGAGACGATGACCTACTCATCTGCCTACAAGCTAAAACAGCACGAAACACTCGAAGACGCCCAGCGTAGAAAGTACGATCGTGTCTTGCAGATGACCGATACACAACCAGACCAACAGATCTTGGAAATTGGCTGCGGTTGGGGCGGTTTTGCTGAACATGCCTGCACTGCCGGACGTGATGTGCACGGCATCACACTCTCACAGGAGCAGCTCAGATTTGCCCAATCCCGCCTTCAATCCCAAGAAACTGACGGAAGTGCATCCTTCGAACTGCGCGACTATCGCGAAACGCAAGGCCAGTACGACGCCATTGTCTCCATCGAGATGATCGAAGCGGTAGGTGAAGAGAACTGGGCCGGTTATTTTGAAAAGCTCAAGTCTCGCCTGAAACCGGGGGGCACTGCTGTCATTCAGGCAATTCTCATCTCTGACGAAAAGTTCCATAGTTACCGCAAGAACGTTGATTTCATTCAGCGCTACATCTTCCCGGGAGGTTTGCTCCCCTCAGCTAAGGAACTTGCAAGGCAGATTGAGCAACAAAAACTGCAACTCGTGACACGTGAGTTCTTCGGTGCAGACTACGAACAGACACTCATACGTTGGAGAAAGTCGTTCTTCCAGAGCTGGCCAGAAATCGCCAAGCTGGGCTACGACAACCGCTTCAAGCGAATGTGGCATTACTATCTGGCATATTGTGAGGCTGGCTTTGCTGAGGGAACCATCAATGTTGGCCTGTTTCAGATCAGAAAACCAATTTGACGAAGTTAAAGTTGGGCCAGACAGGCCCAACCAATCCTTTAGATCGCAGCACGCGAAGCAATCCATCTGATCATCGCACCAACAACCGGCAGCTTGCGATAGAAATGGCGGGAAGCATCCCAATAATCATAGTGCGCACAAACTTTGGCATCCTTGTCAAAGTGCACCTCTGTCACCCCCCGCACGCCCCAGTTGCCAAGCAGTTTTTGCTTGCAGGTAAAATCCCAACGCATGAAACACAGGTCACCAGACCACGCCAAATCGAGTATCTTGAACCGTGGCTCCTGAACATCCTCATGCATCTTGTGAAAGACCTTTTCGAAGTTGGCACGCCCTTTCACATCATTAAACGGATCAATGAAGTGCACATCATCACTGATGAGTTCATGAACGTCTTCGATACGGTCCGACGTAACTTCTTCAAAGAAAAGCGCATACCGCCTTGCAGCAGCCTCCAGATCAGCTCTCTCAGTCATCGTTTACTCATCCTTCTCGTAACCGGAAAGTAGAGAGCGTATGGCAACAAGCGCAGGATCTTCATGATAGCGGCAAGGCGGAATGGAAAGTAAATCTCAAACTTGCGCGTCTCAAGTCCCCTATAGATATCATTGGCAGCCTGCTCTGGTTCCAAAAGAAACGGCATCTCAAAGGTGTTCTTGTCAGTCATAGGGGTCTTTACGAAGCCCGGGTTCACAAGCGACAGGTCAATCCCAGCCTTGTCAAAGTCAGGTTTCAGACTCTCACAAAGGTTGATCAGCGCCGCTTTGGTTGGCCCATAACAGGCAGCGTTGGGAAGACCGCAATACCCGCTTAATGAACTGACGATCGCGATATGCCCTGCACCTTGCTGTTTCAGCAACGGAAAGAGCCCCGCAATCACACGTACAGCACCAAAGTAATTTGTATCCATGGAAGCCACAGAATGCTCTTCACTCAGCACATCTATGCCACCCGGAAAGTACACGCCTGAGCAATACACCGTAAGGTCAGGCAGTTTGCTGGTCTGCTCAAAACGCTCCAAGGCCTCAGAGACTTGCACTGCATCGGTCACATCAAGCGGCATCACGTCAACATTGCTGGCATCCTGAGCAACAGCTTGAAGCTTCTGCTCATTTCGCGCACTGACAACAACCTGCCATCCAGAACGCGCATACAACTGGGCAAGGCTTGCTCCGATGCCGGAACTCGCTCCAATAATCCAAACAAGCTTCTCATGTTCTGCCATAACGCCCTCTCTGTTTGCTCTTACGCAGCGAGGTAACTTTCAGATCACGCTTGCGTCCCATCCAACAGCGCAAGAAAACGGCGGCTATCACTTCTGATCTCGTTCTTCTTGCTGTCACTCATCTTGTCCCAGCTGCAGTAGATCATCGAGACTCTGGGATTGCCTCGGAGCTTCTCTTCATTCTGATCCAGAAAATTCCAATAAAGGTAGTTGAAGGGACAGGCTTTCTCACCCGTCTTCGTTGCGTGAGAATAAGTGCAATGCTCGCAGTAGTTCGACATTCTGTTGATGTAAGCACCACTGGCTGCATATGGCTTTGAAGCGAACAACCCACCATCCGCAAACAGGATCATTCCATTCACATTGGGCAACTCCACCCACTCATAAGCATCTGCATAAACTGCGAGATACCACTCACTCACTTGTTTGGGAGCAAGCCCGGCAAGCAACGAGAAATTCCCGATCACCATCAGCCGCTGAATGTGATGCGCGTAGGCATTCGTTTTTGTCTCAACAATACACTGGTGCAGACAATTCATCTGCGTCTCACCGGTCCAGTAAAACTCAGGTAGATCGCGAGAGGCCTCAAAATAATTTAATCCTGCGTAGTCAGGCATGGAAAGCCAATAGATCCCACGAATGAACTCTCGCCACCCCACAATCTGGCGGATGAAACCCTCAACAGAGTTCAACGGTGCAGTCCCGTCAAAATACGCTCGCTCCGCCGCACGAACACATTCGAGAGGAAGCAATAATCCGCAATTGAGGTAGAAGCTGATGTGACTATGAAACATCCAGGGTTCGCCCTGAACCATTGCATCCTGATAATCACCAAACCTGCCGAGACGCTCAGCAACAAACTGATCCAGAGCCTTAAGCGCATCCTCACGGGTCACAGCAAGAGAAAACGGCTGCAAGTCACCAAAGTGCTCAGGAAACTGCTCCGCAACAAGCGCCAGAACTTCCTGTGTGATTTCGTCTGGCTCTACAGAAAAAGGAGCTGGAACATCCAACTCCTTTGGTGCGCTCTTGCGGTTGTCATGATCATAATTCCACTGTCCGCCCAGAGGTTTGTCACCCTCCATCAAGATGGCATGATCACGTCGCATCTCTCGATAAAAGTACTCCAGCCGTAAGCTCTTGCGCCCGGACGCCCACTTTTGAAAACCTTCAGCAGAGCAGAGAAAGCGGTCATCGTCACGCAGCTCTACCGGCACACCCAACCGCTCCTGCCAGCTCTCCATCTCATCCAGCAGGCGATATTCACCGGGCTTTGTCACAAGGAGTTCAGAAACAGTCTCGTTCTTAATTAATCGAAGGACTTCCCCAAACAAACGACCAGTATTTTCAGCGCAATCGTAATTTACATAAACAACCCGATGCCCCCGAGACCTCAACTCCTCCGCAAAGTGACGCATTGCCGAAAACAGAAACGCAATCTTCTTCTTGTGATGACGAACATAAGTCGCTTCCTCGCGCACCTCGGCCATCACAATGACATCTTCGTCCGGCTTGGCATCGCGCAGGCTGGAAAGAGACAAACTCAACTGATCCCCAAGCACAAGGCGCAAACGCATCTGCAGTTCTCTCCTCAAAGCAGCCCATCAAACTCCCCAAAAGGTAGAGCGCAAGCAACAACGAAGCCATACCCAACAATTAGGCCAAACTTCCACCCGAGGCACTTCGTCTTACGACGTCCTATAGAGTTATCCTGCCTGCTTGCATAAGCATTCAAGATTGAGATCAAAACAACAAATGATCAAATCGCGATTGACGCTCTCAATCTAATCTCTCAAGCAACCTCAGTTCCCCACCTTCGCCAACACGTCCGCTTTCAGGAATCGCTCAATAAACAGCATGAAGCCGACGGATGGCACCAGCAGGATCAGGGAGGAGATGGACGCGATTTGGTAGTTGCCTTCCATGCTGGAGGTAAACAGCAACATCGGCAGCGTCACAACATCCGGCGCACCAACAAAGTAGGTTCCGGTGAACTCGTCCATGGAGATAAGGAACACAAAGATCGCGCTTGCCATGACGCCCGGCAAAGCCAGAGGCAATGTCACATCAATAAACGTGCGCCAGCGCCCTGCCCCCATGTTACGCGCAGCAGCTTCCAGTTCCGCATCCACTGCGGCAAAGGCAGCAGTTGCAATCCATACGGCAAACACGAGCCCTTGACTGGCGTGAACCAGCACAACACCTGCAATGGAACCAGTCAGATCCAACCCATAGAAAATGCGCGCAACATTCATATGCACAGCGACCGCCGGAAAGGCCTGCGGCAGGAGAAACAGCAGCATGATGAGATATCGGAAAGGCATTTTCCCACGCGCCAGCGCATATCCAGCTGGAATGGCAATTGCCAGACTGACCACCACAGTCAGCAGCGCAATCCAGATGCTGGAGAACAGGGCCTCAGTAGCATTACCCTCAGGGCGGAAAACCCGTTCCCAGAACGAAAAGCCGTACTCCAAAGGTAGCTTGTAAGGAAAGTACCAAACTTCCGCGACAGCCCACAAAAGCATATTGGTGATTGGGCCAAAGATCGCAAAAGCCAGCAGGCTCATGGTGAGAACGCGGGTAACTGTACGCACCCAAGTGGAAGAAAGAGCAGCTTGCACCATCTTATGCTCCCTTATCTTTCAGGCTCTGACGCAGATAGAACCACGCAACCACCCCGGTAAACAGATAGGACATGATGCCCAGCGCATTAGCGACGCCATAGTCGCCGTAGGAGTTGATCCGCCACGCCATATCAACAGTCAGCATGGTCGGTGACTGCGCGTTGATCATAAGCGGCACAGAAAGAACAGAGAGCATCACCACATAAGACAGGATCAACCCAACCATCAGGGTCGTCGCAATCTGCGGCACCACAAGCTCAATCAGAATACGCAGGCGGGAAGCCCCAAAAATCCGGCCAGCGTCAATCGTAGTGCGGTCAATGGAAGCCATAGCACCCGCAACAAGCAGAGCCACAAACGGTGTCTGCTTCCAGACAAAGGTGATCACAATCCCACGCCAGTCCAGATAACTCTGCGCCGCCAGTGGCTCGATAATGCCGGAGCTGGTGAGGATGTTGTTCATCATCCCGTTCTTTGCCAAAAACGTCCGCATCAACTGCGCACTCACAATAAACGGAATGAACAACGGCCACCGATAAAGCCACTTGAGAACTGCGACAGCCGTCGGGTTTTCGCCAAGCGTCAGATAGCCCGCAATAGCAACAGCCAGCACGCCGATAACCACCGTAGACAGGCTGACAATCACAATCGTGAACAGAATATCTTTGGAATAGAACTCAATAGCCTTGGTAAAATTGGCGATATGCCAGCTGCCTTCGCCATTGTCTGTGAAGGCTGAAACCACAGAATAGCCAAAGGGATAAACAAACAAAAAGCCGATCATCAACAGTGCAGGCGCAACAAGCAATATTGCCCCCATCCGACCCGGCCCAACTGACATACTTTGTCCACTCATGGACACCACCTCTCACCAAAACCAAACTTGCCGGGAGAGACGCACGCCCCTCCCGGTTTCTTTCAGATATGCTTAGTTAGAAACCTGCCGCTCGTAGCCTTCTTTGATGTCGTCAAAGTAAGGACCAATCGGGAACGGTTTACCCTTCTGAGCCAGTTCAAGAGGTGTGACGTCAGTGAACAACTTGGACCAGACTTCCTCATCCAAAGCTGCTTTCACGTGGTCTGCATCGATGCCTGGATACCAGTTGAAGCGGTTCACAATGCCTTCTGCCTGAACAGCAGGGCTGGTTGCCAGCTCGATGAACTTTTCAGCCAGATCTTTGTTCGCAGCCTTCGCTGGAGTTGCGTAGTAGTAAGGCTGACCAGGCATACCCGGTGCAATCAGTTTCAGCTTCAGGTTTGGTGGAATACGGCCATCGCCCTGCCAGGAATAGAACATGTCGACCCAAACCGGACCCATCACGATCTCACCACGGTTCAGCATGTCCAGAGTACCAGCATTACCCGGAGTGAAAGTCACGTTCTCGTTGAACGCTTTCAGATCAGCATAAGCCTGCGCCCAGGTATCTTTCTTCGCCGGATCATATGGACCGCTCTGCAGGGTCTTTGTGTCACCTGCGTAGGTGTACATCCAGCCAGTCACAAACGCGACGCCGGACATACCGTTTTTGATGCCGTTATAGCCGAACTGTTTTGGGTACTTCTCTACCCATGCACGCAGCTCGTCATAAGACTCGGGTGGGTTTGGCACCAAAGCAGGGTTGTAAGCAATCGCCGTCTGGCTATGGAACATTGGCATCACATAGCCGCCAACATAAACGCCAAGCGCATTTTCAGCCGTCGCGCGCGTCACCATTTTGCCGGTTTCGATGTTGTCGCGGAAATCAGCCAAAAGGCCTTTTTCTTTCATCTCGCCGGTTTTCTTCTGCGCAGCAACAATAACGTCTATGTCCCACTGCTCTTTACCCGCAGCAGACTGTGCTTCCAGCTTTTCAAGAATTTTCTGAGAACCAGCATCTCCCGGGCCGGTCCCAGTGACGCGAACTTTCACGCCTGGGTATTTTTCTTCAAAAAGCGGGCCCAGATAATCGGTCACATATTCAACCATGTTCTGGGAGCCGCCGGTAATCACGTTCAGCTGGGTTTCAGCCGACGCAGGCAGAGCAACAGCAATCACAGCACCTGAGATTGCACCTGTAAGAACTGACTTAAGTGTCATCACTCAAAATTCCTGGGTTAAGATCGTTGAGAAAAAAGTTCTATTCACGTTTAAAAAGGTGTCAGGCCGCCTCGGAATAAAGGTGAAGCCCACCAGCTGGCACGCAGATCGTCACCACATCGCCAACCGCATATCGACAAGGATCGTCGATCATGTAGAGCTGCCCGGCGCTTTCTATTTCGTAGCGAAATACCCCCCCCGGATAGCTGAGTTGTGTCACCCTACCCGCCAGAGCCAAATGCCCTTCAGGTACGGCTTCATCGGCACGCAAATGTGCTGCACTGGAGCGGAAACGCCCCCGTACAGATCCGGCAGCTGATGCCTGCCAGTTCACACCTCCATCACCAATCTCGTTTGAAACACTTAAGCTGGCAGCCTTGACGGCCTCCTGCCTTGCAATGCTCAAAATTCCATTTGCACGCTCAACATTGAGGGCAATTTCGTTCTCAGCGCCCATAAAGGTCGCAACAAAATTGGACTTTGGCTGCTCATAAACTTCCAGCGGTGTGCCCACCTGCGCAACGTGCCCTCCATTGAGAATAACAATGCGATCGGCCATCACCATCGCTTCTTCCCTGTCGTGGGTCACATGCACTGCCGTCAAACCCATACGCTGCTGCAAAGAACGGATCTCATGCCGCATGGACAAGCGAATGCGTGCATCAAGATTGGAAAGCGGCTCATCCAGCAACAGGATCGGGGAATCGACAGCCAGTGCCCGGCCAAGCGCCACACGTTGACGCTGGCCTCCAGAAAGGTTGGGCACCTTGCGGTCCCCAAAGTCAGCAAGTCCCAGCAGCGTCAACAGCTCATCAACCTTCCGGTTGATTTGCTCCTTGGACATCCCACGCAGCTTCAGGCCATACCCCATGTTCTGACGAACCGTCATATGAGGCCAGAGCGCATAACTTTGAAACACCATCGCCATGTTGCGTTGCTCAGGCGGTAACTGTGCAACATCATTCCCGTTAACGCGGATCTGCCCCGACATGGGTTTGATGAAACCGGAGAGACTTTTCAGAAGAGTTGTCTTTCCGCAGCCAGATGAACCCAGCAGCGCAACAAACTCAGAAGAGTTGATTTCAAGATCAATGTCATGAAGAACACGGGTCTTGTCGTAACCAACACAAAGCTTTTCGATTTCGATTCCTACGCCAACCATTCCGGAAACTTGCCCCCCTTTAAGCAACCAAAGCATTATGCTATGAGTTTTGGCAATCGATTGCAATAGAGGTCTTCTAAGCGACTTCTTTGAAGTTAAAATGACAATCATCCAAGATAGTAAGAAGCGATGAAAAGACTGACAGGTAAAGATGTTGCACGTGCCGCAGGCGTTTCTGTCTCTGCTGTTTCCCGTGCGTTCACGGCGGAGAATCGCCTCAACAAAGCGACTCGCGATCACATTTTAAAAGTCGCTTCTGAGATGGGGTACCGCCCCAACGCACTTGCACGCTCCCTCATCAAACAAGAATCAGATCTGGTCGCTGTCGTCTTCGGAAACACCGATGGCATGTACGACAAAGATTTCTTCAATCGCCTGTCGACCGCCCTACAAAAACGCGGAAAATGGGCCCTGCAAATACGCTCTGAGGAAGAAGAAAATATCGCCGAGACACTGGGCAAAGCACTGATGTATCCGGTTTCAGCTGCCATCGTGCGTGCAGGCACAGTTGATCTGCAAGTGATCGAAAACAGCAAGAAAATGCACGTGCCACTGATCTACACAGGGCTGGGACCAACAGTAAAAGGTGCAGACTGTGTGTGGTTAAACTACAAGAGCGGCGGTCTGCTTGGCACGCGGCACCTAATCAAACGCGGATGTAAAAAGATCGCTTACATCGGCGGTATTGAAGGCATCACAGCAGACACAGGTCGACGCGAAGGATATCTGGAAGCACTGGGCGAAGCTGGCCTTCAACCCCACGGAGTGTCACAAACCCGGTTCGATTTCGAAAGCGGCCTGCAGGCCGCATTGAGCCTCCTGCAAAGCGATAATCCGCCCGACGCCTTTTACTGTGTCTCGGATGCTGCTGCTCTTGGGGTTTTGAATGCAGCAAAGTCCATATTGAACCTGCGTGTTCCGGAAGATGTTGCCGTCGTAGGATCAGACAACATGCCAATGGCTGCCTGGCCTTGCTTTGATCTGACTGCAGCAACCAATCCAATCGACGAGATTGTCCAAAACCTCATGAACACGCTGGAAGCCCGCCTTGCAGACCCGGATCAGCAGGAAATGTCCGTCGTGGTAGAACCCGAACTGGTCATCCGCGGCAGTGCGTAGCTGAGAGCAGTCAAGACGCCAACAACTGAGGCTGGTGCATCTTCAAAAGCATCAGCCAGAGCCTATGAAGTCACAATGTCATGGACAGTCTTGATCGCCCTCCTTGGGCCTGATGACACAAGATAAAATCGCAGCTAGCCCCTCAGGCACCTCAACCTCCCGCATGTACTCATCACGGCCATATCGCAAAAACTCGCTCCGGAAATCAAAGTCAGCCCAAGGCTCGTTCGTCTCTCGCAAACTGAGAGCAACATTTTCGGCCTTCAGAAAGTCACCGATTTCAAGCAGGCTATGAAAATAAGCCAGACGTGCAGGCCAGTGCTTTGGTGTCAAAGGAGCACTTTCGTGATGCTTGGCAAGAGCCGCCGCAGCCGCTTCCATCCTCTCCCCCTGAAAGTGCAACATGCCCAACCGGCCAAGTTGTTGAGGTGTCAACACTCCATTACCGTCAAAGAAGGAAAGCTCTGAGAGCTCTTCCTCATAAAGCCCCTCAAACTGCAACGTGGAGAGCAGCTTGTCACGGTCCTCAGGCTCAGCGCTCAACCGTGCGACCGCCTTTAAGGTTTCCACATATCCTCGAAAGTCACCTGCCAATCGGTGGTAGAGCTCAATCTTGCGCAACACCCAAAGGTCATCGGGAGAGCGTTCAATATACGCCTCGTGCATGCGGTGCATTTCCTCAACAAACCCCAATTGCTCTGCAATCTCAGCCAGCTGAAGATACTCCTCCGGACTACTGTCGTCCTCCTCAAACGAGGCCAGTAAATGCTCCCGAGCCTCATGATACTTTTGCTCTTTGATCTGAACAGCAATCTTCTCTGTTTGCCCCGGAACAAGCGCATAACCGATCCCCAGAAACAGCAGATAAAGCGACAAATACTTGAGGAAGCGGATCATGGCCGCCTCCCCGTCGTCGCTATGCGTGCTGTCGAAGCCCAGTTTTTACATGTCAATGAAATGTCCAATGGCTCCATCCCGGATACAGCCAGATCCAAACGCAAAGATCCATCCGGTAATGGCTGAACGTCATCACTCAAGACAAGCTCATCCTCTCTCCTCACCTTCACCCGATGAAGGCTTGAAGACAGTCCACGAAACTGAAACTCCCCAGCTCCAAACCCAAAAGCACGAAAACCAATGCGGCAAGGCTTATGCACCCAGTCGTAAACCTGCCATCGGGCATCCGTGATGCTGGCAACAGGCTCATCGCCTGTGCTGTGCGATGACTTCAACACAATCTCCGGAACACGAACTGCCGGATCCAGCGAAACATACAGCGAGTTCTGGTGGTGCTTTGAACCAATAACGCCTTTGCTCTTCGCCAAATCAATCTGCCACTGCTCTGCATCATCAAACCGAAACGACTGAAGGCGCCCTCGATTCAAAACAAGCCAGCTGTGATCACTCGTCTGGTAAAGCTTCACCCCAAAAAAGCTATTTGCAATAGCAGCATACTGCGAGGCAAAGATCGGCAAATAAGCCCCTTCACGCGCCCGATCCAAATGCTTTCGAACCGCTCTCAGCGATGCATCATGTTCCGCAGAATAGGTGTGGTAATACACATTGTAGGGCCTCAGTCGGATCGGGCTCTCAGTATTATCAACGGTCTGATGTAACTGCGAAAATCCGTAGAATGGCCCCGTCCAGTCATTCGTATATGTGTTCTCGTTGCTGGAGACAGCATAGATCTGCCGCTCTGCGCCAACCTGGCGGGATAAGGGGGCCACATAACTCAAAGAAGGCCAGTCACGGTCAAACCGCGTATCGCCGCCATTCATGTTGTAAACACCAAGCTTACGAGTATGCGCAAGCGCTTCCTCAAACGGCTGCGTGTCACCAGACCACAAGAACAACTTCGCTTTTTTACCACTCGGCGCAAAGCTTTCGGCCTGAGAAAGAGAACCTCCGATCTCTCCCACAAGCGAAAACGGTTTGCGCATGTAATAACGCGGCATAGACACATTCTGCGCCAGATAAGTCTTGAAAAAAGCCTTGCCACTTTCACCAAAGAAACGCTTGGAGAGCCAGCTCACAGGTCCCTCAGCTGTAGGCTCTTTTGCAACATTCTTCTCACGAATAAGCGCAAGCTCTTTTGCACGGTCATAATCTCGATAGAAAGCCCAGTGAAACGGATGGGAATGGGTATGGCTGGCCACTTCCACCTGCGGGAGAGCAAACAACTCTTTGACCAGCCCAACGCTGCGATCATCCCCTCCCTCACTCCGATCAACATCCGCTGTCACCAGACCATAAGTGACAGGTAAATCAGGGTACGGCCCAATCAGCTCTCGCAGCATCACTTCGCCGGATAATGCCTTTTGTCCCCGATACTTGGAAGAATAAGAGACGTTGTTCCAACCATCCCCATCAATGTGCGAGAAATAAATTCGCCGCCCCATCAACGTCGACGTATCCGGAATGGGAAAGCGCTCCTGCTTAAGCGCCCACTGAAGAAATCCAATTGGATCAATCAACCACTTCTGGCGGTTGAGCACATCGTCAGTCGCAATGGCAAAGCCGGGTTGAACATAGGATCCTCCAGCCCCGATAAAGGCCAACTGCGTTCGTTCCGTCGCAACACGCACAGGCGGCTGAACAGAGGCAATCGACTGCCCCTCTGGGGATATGCGCGTAACCAGTGAGTACCCCGGCAATACTTTGTAAAAGGGTCGTTCAAAGGCAGTTAGCTCTGAATCCAGACGAAGATCTGACGAGGCGCTTGTGAGCATCACGAACCCAGCCTCAAACCGAAGCCCCAGATGCCGCAGGAACTGATTCAAGACCACCCCATCATCTTCCAGATTGCGAATTCCGGTCTCACCAAACACAAGAAACTGCAATCCCGAATTCGCCTGCTTATCGGCCCATGCAAAGTATTGATGTGGATCAGCCAATGCCCCTTGGAACCAGCTCACAACAGCAGCTGTATTTTCCGTAGGTTTCATCGCAGACAAACCCGCATTCACGTCAACATACCGGATCGAATAACCAAGGTGGTTCAACGGCATCTCAAGAAGGTTATGTATTGCCGTTGCAGATGGCTCAGCCTCACGAAGGCTATCGTACAAACCGATAATCTCTCGCTTCACCAAGGCGGCCTGCGAATTATTGATGAAACATACAAAGCAAAACAGCGCTAAACCATAGAAAATAAGGGCGCGAACCTGCCTAGTAATTCCAGCTAAAAACAATTGCCACTCACCTTCAATACAGAAGGAGTACAAAGAACAATCGTTACGCACTTCACGCATCCTGAAGTCACCAATAAGTAATTTAAGACTGTATACTTATTGCAAACAAATCATTTTATATCCAACCCCGAACTTAATACCCTAACTTTCCATAGAGTTGAATATAAATAAAACAGCAAGTAAATATTCCCGGCCACGAATGAAGATTTAAAACACAATCTATACTGATGATTTTGACAATAGGACTATTTATTCGCGATGTATTCGGATCAGTATTTTTCAAGTAACACTGAAAATCATAAAAAGAAGAAAGCGAAACGCACACCGGAAAAGCGCTACCACGCTTTGGAGGTCGTCCTGCTGTTCCTCCCCTTCCCCGCAGTGTCCACGATGTATCCTGAAATCCCACTCTGGAGCATTTCGCCAAGCCCGTTGTGGATCCCGATCATTATTGCCAGCTCTATCCTCGGAACCCGTTCCGGAATCCTCGCCGTTCTGGCAGCGCTGGCGATCACTCTTTGGCACATCCCGCCACAAACCATGGGCGGACAGGGTTTCTTTGAGTACTTCACAAACACAGGCTTGCAACCAACACTCTGGCTCCTGACAGCGATTGTACTCGGAGAATTCAGGACATCACTGCTGCGCAAAAACCAAAAACTCCAAAGCCAGTTGGCCCATGCCTTAGGACAACGAGACACAATCTCTGATTACTGCACCACACTCACGCTTGAAGCCGAGAACCTGCAAAGCCGTATAGCTTCGATGGAAACCACAAGCCCGGTCAGTGTGTGCAAGGCAATCGACAAGCTGAGTACGCTGGATCTTCAAAACAACAGCAATCAGCTGGAAACCCTTTTTGCCAACCTGATCGGCACGACCAGATATAGCCTCTTCAAGTGCTCAAATAAGCGCCTTGGTCTCCTCCATTCCAACACCACGGCATCATCTGAGCTGAAACCTTCGCGTGAGCAGCAAGAACAAGCATGGCTGATCAACCATCTGGATACGACCGAGCTAACCTCTCTGGCTGGTGATAAAAGAGTATTCAGGTCTCGCACGCCCAGAGGGAGTCTGGTGTTTCTATTTGGAACTCCAGATTCAAACAGCCTGCGAACGGACGGTGAAGCACTGCAAGGAGCAATCATTTTCCATCAGTTGGAAGCGCACCTGCTCGAAGAAGACTCCACTGTGCTGTTAGAAGCCATCAGCAGTGCGCTCTCAAACAACCTCCTTAGCCACAACGCAGCCCCAATGCCAGATAACCTCGTCGCCTTCTATTCGGTCAACGCTCCCCAAACGAGCAACAGGTTCGACAACTCGGTGATCTAGAATGGTTCAGGATACGTTGCCCGATGCGCCAACCACCAAGCAGCCTTTCAGCCTCTCAATAATCTTACTGCCGGTTATCATCGTAACCGCAACACTTATCGAAGCTTGGTTCTTCTCGCAGATCATCCAAAACTCTGAGGTAATTGGGCTTGCTGCTGCGTTTCATTGTCTGGCAGTCGTGCTCTGCCTTTTGATTATGAGAAACATCCACAGCACTGGCTTTGCGCTTTTTGATTATGGCATCTTGCTCTTCGCACTGTTTGGCCCATTGGGAGGATTGCTAGCTTCTGTCCTGATGCAATTGGATGGCAGAAGACAATCGGCCCGGCTTGCCAAATGGCATGTAACACTTGCTCTTGAAGATACGCCAACCAGACAAGCCGATGTTTTCAGCAAGATCATAAGCAACCGGTCATTGGACATGACAAATGGTTCGCCAAAGCCATTCCAGAAAATCTTTGCCTCAGGAAACACTCAGGACATCAAAAGAGCTCTGTCCATAATAACCCTTAAATACAAACCCGAGTTGCTGGAGTTCCTTCAGGCCGCACTCAAAAACGACAAGCCTGAGATCCGCGTTCAGGCAGCCGCTGTTTACACCAAACTCAAGCAACGCTTTCAAAACGATATCTCGGAGATGATCACTCTCCCCTCAGAAGCGTCAATACAGCAACGACGCGAGGCAATCACACGATTACAGGCCGCAGCTCTCTCTCAACTCATCGACACATCCCAGCGAGAGCAAGTGACATCCACACTGCGCAAGTTCCTGAAAACAGATGCACGCCCCGAAGCCGAAAAAGCCCTGACCCTCTTGCGGGCAGACCGCCTCATTCAAAAAGAAGCTCTCAAAGAGGCGCAGCTTTGCCTGAAGCAGTTAACCCGCCTCAAAGATCTGGAAGCCTGCGCGATGAACCAGCGCATAAAGAACAGGCTTGAACGAAGAACGGTTCAGCCTGCGCACGAACAGGCCTTGGTCAACTGAGAGGGTGAGTGGTATGCGTTCTTCGTCAACAACAGACGTCTGCATAATCGTTGAGGGCTGCTACCCTTATGTTGCCGGAGGCGTATCCTCTTGGATCAATTGGCTTATCTCAGGCCTACCAGACCTCACCTTCTCTGTCGTCGCAGTTCTCGCCAGCTCACAAAATGGAATACCCAAATACAAGTTGCCACCAAATGTGAAGCACTATCAGGAGCTTGCTCTTTTCGATATCCATGATCCCGAGCCCGTACCAGACTACGGCACCTCCAGCACACAAGGCATCTCAAGAGAGCTCCGCGCCTTCCTGAAAAACAGCAGCAAAGCGCGCTTGTACGATCTTGATCGTCTCGTGAACTCCACCACCCGTCCCTGGTCCATAAACCAGCTGACACACTCTGATCTCACATGGAACGTCATCTGCCAGATGTACGAGGAGATTCTGCCGGAAACCTCATTCCATCACTTCTTCTGGGCTTGGTACACATTGTTCGGCGGCCTGTTCGCAGTCCTTAAAGCTCCCATCCCGCAAGCCAGAGCCTACCACACCATTTCAACGGGATACGCAGGCCTGTTCGCAGCAAGAGCAGCCCTGAGCACACAAGCACCGGCAATCATCACCGAGCACGGCATCTACACCAATGAACGCCGCATAGAGATCCTGCTCGCAGACTGGATTGAAGACAGCATCAATAAAGGTTTCTCGCTGGATGATCCCCGTCTTGACCTGCGCGATCTCTGGATCTCGACCTTCGAAGCATTTGCCAGATGCTGCTACAACAGCTGTTCGGACATCACCACGCTTTACAAAGACAACCAGTTGATGCAGCTGTCTCAGGGAGCCTGCCAAAGCAAAATGCAAGTCATTCCCAACGGCATCAACCTCGACAAATTCAAGTCTGCACAAGCCCAGCACGACAACCACAAGCCAACAGTGGCGCTCATTGGGCGCGTGGTCGCAATCAAGGACGTCAAAAGCTTCATTCACGCCGTTGGCTTGCTGAAAAATGAGCTCCCTGATGTGAATGCATTCATCCTGGGGCCAACGGACGAAGAACCCACCTACTTCGAGGAATGTCATAAGCTCACAGTGCAGCTGGGTCTGGAAGAGACAATCACATTCACAGGTCCGGTCAACATCGCTGAGTACCTGCCCTCCATTGACCTCGTCGCACTCACCAGTTTGAGCGAAGCCCAACCCCTCGTTCTTCTCGAAGCTGGAGCCGCCGGAATTCCCTGTGTCGCAACTGATGTTGGCTCATGCAGAGAGGTTTTGGAAGGACGTGCAGATGATCCCCATCCACTCGGGTCTGGCGGCATCATCACAGAGCTTGTGTCCCCATCCGCAACAGCACAAGCCATGGCCAGACTGCTTAGGAACGATGAGCTTCGCCAGCAATACGGAGCGCAGCTACGACAACGCATAGAACGTGACTACAACGAGCAGCAAGCACTCAAATCCTACAAGGATTTGTATGAGCGGAACTTCGAGAGACAGCGCCCAAAAGCAAAACACTACTTTGCATAAAACAAAAGATAACATCATGGTATCGGAGACTTTGAATGGCAGGCATCGGCTTTGAGCTGCAACGTCTAACTCACAAAGGTGATTTGTCGTCTCATGTACGGGCTGTCTTCCATGCAAGCATGGTCATCGCAGGCCCTTGGCTCATGTTCATTCTGTGTGTCCTGTTCATCTCACTTCTCACAGAACAGAAACTGGGCTTACCGCTACTCACCGGCTTCAGAACAAAACTGATTTACATCCTCGGCCTTTCGCTTCTCACAAGCGCCCCCATCTTGATCATCGCCATAAGGATGGCATCAGACGCCATTTATTTCAGAAAATTCCATCTCATTCCGCAAATCTATTTAGGCGCGCTCTATGCCTGCGCATTGGTGACTGCAATTGTCAGTGCTCCAATCCTGATAATGCTGCTGAATGTTCCGCTTCATGATGTGATAAGCATCATCGTTTCCTGCGTGATCGCCAGCTTGCTCTGGATTGCCCTCGGCTTCAGCTCAAGCCTGCAAAATTACAGAAGCGTCAGCCTATCCTTTGCAACAGGCTTACTTCTCACAGTTGCACTCATCATCTACAGCACAGCACATAGTCCCAGCGAGTTTCATTTGCTCGGCGCCTTCAGCCTGGGTTTCCTGTTGTGCTTTATCTGGCTTTCAACAGAAGTCCTCTTCACATTCCCCGCGTCGCACTACGCTTTCACAACAACGCTGACATATGTTGCAGGCGCCATGAAGCGCTATTGGCCCCTCGCATTGGCCGCAATATTCAACATCAGCGCATTATGGGTCGACAAAGTCATCATCTGGCAAAGTACAGAGGGCCAACTTCTGCCCAGCGGCCTGCGGCATGCGCCCGCCTATGACAGCTCAATATTCATAGCCCAGCTACTGCTTATCCCACCTTTGGCGCTGTTTTTGATTGAGGCTGAAACCAACTTTTTTCGAAACTTCAGATCCTACATCCAAACGATCACGGGACATGGCACCCTTGTTGAGATACGCGAGAAATCAGAAAACCTGAAGACAGAAGCGATCTATACATTGGGGCGCATCACACTGATCCAGCTAGCGCTCTGCGCACTGCTTGTGTTGTTCTCTCCAATGGTGGTCGAATCTCTGAATTTTGAATACCGACAAGCTGCGATAATCCGAATTGCGGCAATCAGTGTACTCTTTCAATTCTTGTTTTTCGCAGCCTCTACAACACTCATTTTCATCAATAAAAACATGGAAAACATGCTGTTGCAGCTCGCATTTTTATTGCTCAACGCCAGTTGTACCTACGCAACCTTGTATCTTCCTCGGGAATATCTTGGCTTCGGCTACTTCGTCGCCTGCCTGACAGCAAGTTTCCTCGCGGTGGCAACATTGCAAAATGCCTTCAGAAAGCTGGACCAGCACATCTTCTTTCAGGCGCGTCTCTCCCTGAGACCCAACACCTGGTATGAGGCTCTTCGTTAGAAGGCGACCAGCGTATCCAACGGCCTACGGGTAAAGAGAGAAATCACGCCCAACTCATCCAGTTCCTTGCGCGCGCGCCTGCGCTTGTCTCCATCCTCCAGGTACTCGATTACGAAGACTGACAGACCATCCCTTTGTGCTTCAGCCAGAAAGCCCCAACTCCAGTCAATCAGCTGCGGGCTATTACGGGCTCCATCTTGATAGGCACCAAAAAGCAGATCTTCCTTGCTGATCCCGTCAATCTCATCGCGGTATTCGGGAAACCGAAGCAACTCTTCCCCGTTCTGGGCGACGATAATGAAGCCGGGCTCCTGCGCTTTCGCCAGTCTGGAGATTTTCCCGACAAACGTCACCATTCTGGCCTGCGCTTGATCACGCTCATCATACCGCTGGAAAACATCAACACCATCCAGATACACACCATCAAAACCGGCAGAAATGATGTGCTTGAGATAGGCCATGATGAGGCCTTGCCATTCTGGCTGCCAAAATTTGACGGTGTAATTACCGGGCCAATTGGGATTTTCATCACCCAGCCATTTAGGAGGGGTCTCCTGCCAGGTATCTTTCCAGTAATCCCGATAATCCTCTGCTTCACCTATGCTGAGATAAGCAAGCACACGACGTCTAGAACCATCTGTTTTTTCCTTGGCCTTGGCAATTTCATAACTGGAAAACCGACCCCGCGCAGTGCCGTCTTTAGAGTAATCAATCACCACAAGATCGAGATCTGACTGATGGATTTTCTTGATCTCGATATCCTGCAGCTGAACGCCCCACCGCGACACATCATTCAACAGCGCTTGCATCTCTTCCACCTTGTCACTGGAGCAACTCAAAAGGAACAAAGCAGGAGAAAAAGCAACAACAGCGAGGACAAACCTGAGGTAAAACATCGGCGCTCCATGCAACAGGCCCCACACCATATGCCCAGACAAAACACAACGCTATGCCTATTCTTTCTTATGAAAATTTCTCAGGTCAGTGCATTAGTGTTGAACTCTCAAAACCTCATCTTCTTACTGGAGACATATTGCATTGCGACACTCTACAAAGTTACCCTACTTTCCCCTCACCAGATTATCAGAAGTTGAGATAAGTCGGTGAGTGACACGATGACCGCAATAGAAACAAAGGACGGCTGTTACTGGCATTTGGTGCTATCATTGGATGCATACTGTTTTCCCCAAGCACCGGCAGACTCAGGAGATTAACGCAACCAGCAAGGCCCTTGCTACTTCACTATCCTACATCAAAATCCATGAGGAGCTCAGCCAGCCCCCTCGTCTCCTCTCACAAGCTCAGTCAAGCATTCAGGATAAGATCACTCATTTCACTCAGCACGAAGCATTGGTGCCGCAGCTCGACCATGTTCATGCTGCAGCAAATAGGTCGCTCCATGTGACAATGCAGCAAGACGCGCGAGTCGATGAAAGAGAGCGTGTTTTTCACATTTCAACGCAGCTTTTACAAAAGCGCTCAGTGTTTCTGACCGATGAACGCAAACGGTCTCAAACACAAATCTCATCGACATCGCAAAGTTGGGAGGAGAAGCTCAAACCATCACAGAAATGACGCTCAAGTCCGCTCTTTGTTGCTCTCAAAACGACCATTTTTTACGTTAATCCAGACAAGTGATTTGCTGTCTAACACCTCAAAATCAGCGCAATTCAGCAGTTTTCCACGTTTTGTACAAAAAAATCGACGCTTATGATGGTAAAAGTTCATCAGGCGTATAAGTGCCAATTTTTTAGGCAAAACACCTTAGGAAGACGAGTTAAACTCGAAAATTGCAACTGCAAAGCGCGATAGCAATACTCAACGAGAGCATTCCTGAAGATTGCCCAAAAATAACTCATAAACCTTTGTATTTATTGGTTTTTATATGATCCTAGAGTTTCTTATAAAGTCCATATAACGATCTTATAGGTTAAGGTTACGTGATAAAATACGCTCTCTCAATCAGATGAAATTGCCGGACCAACTCGCTAATCAAGCAACAAACGAATTTTGGTTAGTTTTCGCAATGTATGAATTACTAATATTTTAAATATTATACTTTGATTTAAGTAACAATTTGAGAGATCCAAAACTGATGATTATTTTTGCTTGTATAGGCGCGATCCATTTCCACTTATAACTGAATTGTTTACTACAAGCCTCAGCTTAGTTTCATATTACCTATTGGGAACCCCCACTCCAACTCTTAAGTAATCATATCTATAAGCTTTAAGAGTCCAACAGTTAATATTCATGGTTAACAATAAAGCTAAAATTTTAGTCACAATGACGCTGGGTAACTACTTCACTCATGCAGTGCAATAACTTTTTTGCTCGACATACATATTGGTATTAATATATTATTTACCATGTTTGATTGCACATAATACAGTCGAAAGCAAAAAATAGACTGATCTGGGGTGTGCCAAAACCACTGTAACGCATAGGCAAATTTTGTAGGGGCTGAGATGTCTGATCTAACGGGGCATAGATCCAACTTTCCTTCCTTAATTGGAACAACAAAGCCATCCTTAAAGTCTGGCACGCATCCAGTTGTGGATGTCGCCGCTGTTTCAATTGCACAGCAATTTGCGTCTGTTCAGTTGAATTGGGTTGATCTAGAATTCGACGAAACAACAAAAGCTCTCTGGCTTTATATGAAAAGCGAAGGACGTCCTTGCTTTACACCTGAGTTGCTGAGCGAACTCGCACAGTCACAGGCCGTGATGAAGCGTCTTTTTGAGACTTATCAACCAGCAGATCCGTGCCCGATCAACTTCAAGGTCGTCGCCTCTCGTATTCCAGGCGTTTACAATCTCGGTGGTGATCTTAACCTGTTCATCCAGCTTATCCGCGAAAAGAACCGTGAGAAGCTTCACAAGTATGCCGTTGATTGCATTGACGTTGTTTACCGCAACGCAATCTCTTCAAACCTGCCAATCGTCACGATCGGCATGATTCAGGGAGATGCATTAGGTGGTGGATTTGAAACCGCACTCTCTTGCGATGTGATCATCGCAGAACGTCAAGCCAAATTCGGCCTGCCGGAGGTTCTGTTCAATCTGTTCCCAGGCATGGGTGCTTACAGCTTCCTGTCACGCATGGTCGATGGTCGTGTTGCAGAAAAAATGCTTATGAGTGGACGCCTCTACTCAGCTGAAGAACTTCATGAAATGGGAATTGTTCATGAAGTTGTTGAAGAAGGTCAAGCACCGTTTGCGGTTCAGCAGTACATCACCAAGAACGCACGCAAGCACACCGCTCACTCTGCTATTTACCGCGCAGGCCGTACCGTTCAGCCCGTTGCTTATGAAGAACTGATTGACGTCGTCGAGATTTGGGTCGACGCCGCTCTGTCTTTGTCCGACCAGGACTTGAAAAAGATGGAGCGCCTGACAAAAGCTCAGGATCGTCTCGGTGCTCCATCTGTACGTAAGCAAGCTTTCTAAAGTTGTACTGGCTCTAAGAAAAATCCAGTGTGCTCAAGCGGTTGATAGGATTACTTCCTTCCTGCTTGAGCTGCTGTAGATACCTGGTCAGGTTTTCATGATCACGCTTTATCTTGCCTGACAGCTTACGCAGCATGTCTTCACCCAGGATCGGCATTTGCGGCGCAGGCAAGTTCTCCATGTCATCACTCAGTTTCGCAACTTCCGTCGCCCCAAGGTTGACTGAAGCAGAACGAAGCGCATGTGCACTTGTCCGAAATAGCTCTGCATCCCGAGCATCAAATGCAGCTTTAATATCGCGATGCAGCTGTGTGGTGTCTTTCAGATAATCTTCAATCACAGCAATAACGAATTCCAGACCGCCAAGTGTTCTCAGTTGTGACAGGCTTGCATAGTCGATCCCAGAAGAAACTTCAGAGGAAAACCGAGGATGCTCGGAAATTGACGTTACCTGACTATTAGCAATCTTCTTGCGGGTGATGTTTTCGTAAACGCCACTTTCTGCGATCACATCATCAACCAATGTCAGAAGCTTTTGCGGCTCGATCGGTTTGGTCGCACATGCATCAGCCCCAGCTTCCTGCGCATTTCGCGCAGCCGCGCGACTTGCATCTGCTGTGAGCGCTATGATCGGAAGGCGATCCTGTCCAAGTTCTGTAATACGATGCAACTTGATGGTTTCAATACCGTTCAGCACAGGCATATTGATATCCATGATCGCCAGATCGTAAGAGTTATCTTCCAACTCATCCAAGGCCAGTTCGCCGTTGCTGACAAGTTTGCAGGTATGGCCACCCTTTTGCAGAATTTTTTCAATCACACGCTGATTGGTCTTGTTGTCTTCAGCAACAAGAATGTTCAGCCCAATATAGCGACTGAAGTAAGCTTGCAGTTCTTCCTTAAGCTCCATGCCAGATTTCGCATCTTCCGCACCTGCGGCCCTCAGAGCCCAGGCAACCGCTTGCGTGGAAACCGGAACTTTGATCGAAGAAACAATACTTGGCTGGAAAACGTCCTCGCACTCTTTTTCCGATGCAGCTGAGTAAACTGGAATCAGATTGACGTTGTGATGGTGACCAGTCGATTTCAGCGCATAGTGCAGGCTATCCGACGTCGCTGCCAGAACATCTTCCCCAACGAAGAGAACAATCTTGCCGCCATCACTGGACGTTTGTTGGCGCAAAGCACTGAAGGCACTGCCAACTGTCTCAAAACACTCATGCTCAATGCCACAATCCTGCAAAGAAGCAGCGCAAACATCCCGCAGATCCTTGCGTTTGGAGACAATAGCAACAGCCCCATCTTCCACTTCAAGCCGAATTGTCTCATCACTGACAGCACGGCCTACTTTCAGCTCAATGACAAAGGTGCTGCCCTGCCCCGGCTGGCTGGTGACAAACACCTCACCGCCCATCGCACGGACAACTTCGCGCACAATGGAAAGGCCAAGACCTGTCCCGCCAAACCGATCCACAATGCTGTCATCAGCCTGCGTAAAACGGTCAAAAATGCGCGACTGAGCATCTTCAGAAATGCCAATACCGGTATCTTTAACTTCCAACTGCAGTCGAATTTCGCCACCATCTGCTTCCTTGCAAACTGCGCGAATGGAAACAGAACCTTCTTCAGTAAACTTGACAGCATTGCCGGCAATATTCAGCAAAACTTCGCGGATATGACGTGCATCGCCCACGAGGAGCGGAGGTAAGTTGCTGTCCACGTAGCGCGAAATGATCAAGCCTTTACCACGCGCTTGCCCCTGAACAATCTGTGTCACCTCACGCAGGATCGAGTTCATGTCAAAGACCGTCCGACTGACGATCATTCGACCACTTTCAATCCGGCTAAAGTCAAGAATGCCGTTGATCATGGAAAGGAGCGAGCTTCCGGAATACTTGATGGTCTTCGCCATATCCCGCTGCTCAGCGTCCAACTGCGTATCCTGGATCAGATCACCCATGCCAATGATCGCATTCAGCGGTGTCCGCAACTCATGACTGACGGCGGTAAGGAACTGTGTCTTCGCTCTATTAGCGGTTTCAGCAGCATGCTGTGCTGCGGTCATCGATCTGATGAGCTTGCTTGCATAGAGCGGTACGACAACGAGACACCCAAGCAAACCCAGGCCAAGAATGAACTCACCTTGCCAGTATGGGGTCGTCAGCACCACAGCGAACCCACTCACAGAGGCAATTGTCGCTAATGCCAGATAATCCAGCCCAAATCGGAATCCGTTACCGAAGATCACCCACAGATAGATAGGAAACAGGATTGAAAGGTATTCCCCTCCCACATACAGCCCGGCAGAGACTGCCCCGACATCTAGAAAAATCGCGAGAACGCGCCGAAGCGAACTGATGTTCTGCGAGTAGAGCAGATGAGCGAGCAGTGCCAGGGACCCAACACCAAACGTGGTCATGATGACATTGGTCTGGAAGTTTTCATGAGATCCAAAAGTGATGTTCGAAGCAAGATAAGGCGTGATCAGCAAGGTAAACATAAAACGGTTCAGAGACATCTCGCCTTCACCGCCGCCCAACTGAATAATACGCTTATAAAGATCCTTTAATCCGCTCAACGGGAGCAACTGCAGCTTCGTTTTTCTGTTGTCGTTCATAGTTCAAACTCCGCCCCAGCCAACGCTCGTTGCTGCCCGTTCCCTTGCAAATTCGCCGCTTGCTCTTCAAGGAGACGTAAAAAGTCCTCAGCAGGTACAGGCTTGCCAAACAAGTAACCCTGCGCCATTTCACAGCCGGCATCTGTGAGATATTCAGCCTGTTCCCGGGTCTCGACACCTTCTGCAATGATGGAGAGATCAAGGCTCTTACCCAACCCAACAATAGCCTTGATGATGACCGTGTTGTTCGGGTCCGTCATCATATCGCGCGTAAAGCACCGATCAATTTTCAGGCAATCAACGGAGTATCTGCTCAGATATGCGAGGGAGGAATAACCCGTCCCAAAATCATCAATCGAAATCGCAATTCCCATCTCGCGGATCTCGCGCAAGTCGCGGACAGTTGCTTCTGAGCCGTGCAGAACGATGTTCTCTGTAATCTCAATCTCAAGCTTATCCGGCGGCAAACTGCAGGAAACCAAAGCATCTTTCAAAAGCTGTGGCACGTTCTGCTTACGGAATTGTGTTGGCGAAATGTTCACGGCAATCCGAGGCGTCGCCACCCCTAAATCGAGCCACTTTTTTGCCTGCTGGCAAGCCGCAAAGATCACCCATTCGCCAATTGGCAGAATAAGCCCAACCTCTTCAGCTGTTCCCAAAAAGACGTTGGGAGCAACCACACCATAGTCTGGTCGGTTCCATCTCAGCAGAGCTTCAGCACCAACAATCTCCTGGGTCCGCAAATCAATCTGAGGCTGATAAAACAGTTCCAGCTGATCATGTTCAATAGCGTTCCGCAGCTCAGCTTCCAACGCGACGGTTTCTTTGACGTGGTGATCCATCTTCGTCGAAAACAGATGGAAGGTGTTTCCACCATCTGCCTTGGATTGGTACATGGCCATATCTGCGCAACGCAGCAACTCTTCGCTGTTAAGGCCATCCTCCGGGTATTTGGTAATCCCAACGCTGGCACTCGTCTGAAGTTCCCGCCCACTGATATGGAACGGTTCTTCAACCACACTCACCAAATGTTGAGCGAAGCGCAGAGCCTCCTCTGAACTCTTCAAATCAGTCTGGAGAATAGCAAACTCGTCACCACCCAATCGCGCAACGAGGTCCGAACCATCTACACAGCGCAATAAACGCTCTGCGAGCACCTCTAGAAGGCGATCACCGGTACGATGACCCAAAGCATCATTGATTGATTTAAAGCGATCCAGGTCGATAAAATGCAGCGCAAAGCTACGACCGCTGTTTCGGCACTGGAAAATCTCTTCATCAATGCGCTCACCAAGCATCGTTCTGTTTGGCAAACCCGTCAACGCATCATGGTGCGCAATATGAAGCAAATGCGCTTCTGCACGTTTGCGATCAGAGATATTGGTCGCGGTCGTCACAACGTGTGTTGTGTTCCCATCAACGTCCAGCAGAGGGCTTTTTGTAACGATGAAATGGAAGATATCACCAGCATGGTTTCGCTGTTCAATTTCATAGGGCGGCAAGGCTCTGCCCGTAATGAAAACCTTGCGGTCCAAACGACGGTTTCTCTCACGCGTAAACTTATCAAACTTGCCGTAAGTATCTTCACCAACAAGATCTGCCGTGGTCGAGTCCAGAAAGCGCGCCCAAGCCGCATTCGAGAACGCGCATAGCCCATCTCGTGTGCTGGTCGTGATCATAGCTGGAACACTGTCGATCACTTGCGCCAGCTGCTCACGGGAGTCTCGGAGCGCTTCTTTGCTCTGTTGCTCCACGTTGACCAGTTCCTGTTCAAGAAAGCGAGCATGACGTTTAACCGCATTTTGCTCTTCTCTCAGAGCAAGCAGATTTCTGGCCCGACTGACAAACTCATTGTGGTCAACCGGACTTTGCAGAAAATCAGTTGCGCCCGCCTCCAGCGCACGAATTCTAAACGAGCGATCCGTAAACACGGTGATGACGACAATCGGCACATCGCTGCAATGCTCAAGCGCGCGCACCTTTTGCGTTAGATCAGCACCGTCCATTTCCGGCATACTGTAGTCGGTAATAATCAAGTCGGGGACGCTGCTCTCCATATATTCGAGAGCATCAACCGGCGAAGCAAAACAGTGCACTTTGACAGATGCATCTACAGCGAGAGCAAGCTTTTCAAAAATACTTCTATTAATTGCCCTGTCATCGACAATAACGATTGTTGTCATGCAGCTACCACCACGAGCCTAACTGCCGAAGGCAACAAACACCCGCAGCAGTTGAACAAATTCACCCCATGGTTATCTTCGCTTAAGGAGACAGTGTTAAGAAATGCCAAATAGTTATCATTAAATGCCTAGTATCAAACTTGTGGTTCTATTTACCTACCGGCATACATCAGTCGTCCACTGCCAGTGCACAGACGCTTTAGTTTCCTTCATCAACAAAATAAAGCTAACGTAAGCGGCAGTTTGCAGGGATTTCTACGGTAAATCAAAGGACTGCCCAATTAGTTACTGAAACATTGAGAACACAATAAAAAATTTTCTTCAAATTGCACTAAACAGTTGTGAATATAGATCGACATACACTCACTTAAAGCTAGTGCGCCTGCACAATTAAACAAATAAGAGTGCAGTAACAAAAGTGAGTCTCATGAAAAATGAAGGTATAGCCCGCCATTCTCCTTTGAATCATTCTTAGTAGAGGTTGCTGAGCATTGGACCTGATAGCAAGAAACATCGCACTACAGAAAGCTCATATGGTTGAATCAGCTTAACGCAACAAGCTATTAAGCTCGACTAATATCAAGGCTCTCTGAAAGCTCTCGACATGCTGTCACGAACAGGTTCCATAAGGTAATCGAAGAAGGTGCGATCTCTCGTTGTGATGTACACCTCCGCCGGCATGCCCGGCGTTGCTTTGAAGTTGAGGTATGTCGGAATTTTCTCACGATCCAGCTTCACACGCGCCTTATAAACGTCAGCAGATACGCTCATCGGATCCTCACTTCGCAATGCATCAGCTGATACGTATACGACCCTTGCGTCCAACATCGGTGTAATCCGCTGATTCAAAGCCGTCAGGCGAACCATTGCCTTCTGCCCTTCTTTCACGTTGTCAATCTCGGTGGTTTGGATCGACGCTTCAATAATGAGCTCATCCTGCAGAGGTAGGATTTCCATTAGATCCTTACCACTCTCAACCACACCACCTGCAGTGTGATAACGCATCCGAACAACAATCCCGCGAACTGGCGCTACGATCTCAACACGCTGCAGAACATCTTGCGCTGCACGTATTTGCTCGCTCACATCATCCAAATCAGCATTAACGACCTGAAGCTCCCCAACGGCGGTTTGCGAGGCTTCATTCTCCGCCCTTACAATTTGTGCCTTTGCTCTGGCAATACGCTCAGTCGCATCTCCAATCTCAGCAAGGATACGACCTTCCTCACCTTTGAGATTGGCCAGTGAGCGTTGAATGCGAAGTACGTCAGATTTCCGAATGAGGCCTTTTCCGAGGATCTTCTGTTTGGAAGCCAACTCTTCCTGAAAGAGATCCATCTGCTCCTTCACAGCAACAAGCTGCGATTGGCCACCCTGGATTCTCTCCTTTAGTGCGTTGATACCTTGAGCAAAAATATCAATTTCGCTCTGAAGTTTTCGGGTTCGAGCTTTGAAGGTCAGCAACTGGTTCAAAATGATACTCTTGATCTTAGCATCCTGCGCGGTGCTTAAGAGTTCCTTCGGCAGCACCAATGACTTCTGGCCTTTGGCCTCTTGCGTCAAACGCGCCTGAATAGCTTGAAGACGCGCTTGACGGATCAACAAGCGCTCAAGGTTAGCTTTAGCTGCTGTCTCATCAAGTTTCACCAGCACTGCACCAGCAGCCACCACATCCCCCTCTTTCACAAGGATTTCCTTGATGATCCCACCTTCAAAGTGCTGAACAATCTTGTTTTGCCCAGTGGCAACAAAGGATCCTGAGGCGACGACAGCCCCTGCCATTGGAGCACTGGAAGCCCAGTACCCAAAACCGGCAAATGTGAAAGCAATAATGATAAAACTAGCCAGTATGGGCGCGCGAGTTGTGCGAGGCACATCCTCATACCAGCTTCCATCAAGTATAAGAGCTCTAGTAGACATAAAAATCACCAAATAAGAAAAGCTTAAACTATTCAGCTGGTTGTGCTGCTGGCAGATTATGCCCCGGCGCATTTTGATGTTGTGGAATGCCGGGTCGCTTGCCAGTTATCAATGGCATCACTTCATCACGACTGCCAAAGGCAGCAACCGTCCCATCCTTGAGCATCATGATTTTATCGACACAACGCAGCAAAGCAGGCCGTTGCGTGATAGCAATAACAGTCATGCCATCTTGCTTTGCACGTTCAAGAGCCTGAGCAAGCGCCTGCTCCCCGATTGTATCTAAATTAGAATTGGGCTCATCAAGCACCAACAAACGCGGATTATTATAAAACGCCCGTGCCAACCCGATACGTTGACGTTGCCCGCCAGAAAGCGGAGCACCATCCATAGCAACCTGCGTCTCATAGCCCTGAGAAAACTGAGAAACCATCTCATGGATGTCCGACATTTGCGCCGCTTTGAAGACATCTTCATCTTTGGCTTCGCGGTTCATGCGAGCGATGTTCTCTTTAATTGTGCCCGGGAAAAGCTGTACATCCTGAGGCAGATACCCAATATTTTCACCCAGCTGCCGGCTATCCCAGTTCCGCAGATCCATCATATCAAGACGCACATTGCCCGCCGTTGGAATAAGGGAACTAACCAACATCTTCCCAAGCGTGCTCTTGCCTGATCCCGAAGCACCAACCACCGCCAACGATTCACCGGGAGAAAGCTGGAACGAAATACCGTTTAGGATCACGCGTTTGTTGGGTGGTGGAACAAACAACAAACGCTCAACACTCAACCGCCCTGCAGGATTCGGCAGGCGCAACCGATGTACATTCAGGGGCGAAGTATGGAGCAATTTCTGAATACGGCCATACGCACTCTTCGCTCCTACATAGCTCTTCCAACCATCAATAATGCCTTCAACCGGAGCCAACGCACGACCACCAATAATAGAGGCTGCAATAATCATCCCCCCGGTTATTTCATTGGAAAGCGCAAGCCACGCCCCCCATCCCAGCATCGTGATCTGTGTCGACAGGCGGATGAATTTTGAGATCGCAGAAATCAGGACGTTTCTGTCTTGTCCCATTATTTGCGCTTTCAAAGACTCTGCAGTCTCTTTACCCCAAATAATCACCCCTTCCGGGATCATCCCCATCGCATTCATAACCTGCGCATTCCGCGCCATTGCTTCAGCTTGCAGATTGGCACGCGAGGAAAACGCATTAGCCTTTCCAAACGGTACGGCTGTCAGCTTCTGGTTGATCCGCGCAAGCACAAGAAGCAACAGAATGGTCGTTGTCACAATCATCCCCAAATGAGGATGAACCAGATAAACGACGAGCAGGTATATAGGAGCAACCGGTGCATCCATGATGGTTAAAAGAACTGAACCAGTGAGGAAGCTTCTCAATTGCTGAAGGTCGGAAAGAGCCTGAAATTCCTGACTACTGCCGTTGTGAGACGCTCGCGCCGCGGCACTCAAAACAGGCCCACCAAGGCGTGTTTCAACATCCACAGCAACCCGCATGAGCATGAAGCGCCGGAACATATCCAACAGCACATGTGCAAGCACAAGCCCGATAACAATGGCTGTCAGCATCACCAAAGTATCAACACTCCGGCTCGTCAGAACACGGTCAGAAATCTGAAATAAGTAAATTGGAACAGACAGGATCAGAAGACTGGCGCAAAACGAAAAGAAACCAACATAAAGCAGGTTTACCTTGGCACGTGCCAATCCATTCTGCATCAACTTGCGAAAATCAATATCTTCATAGGGTCCTCCATTCTTCCTGGAGGCGAAATTACCCTTTTGGCTGGCAAGCTTTTCTCCATGTGCAGGCTCTTGTTGAACACCATCCACCTGCAATGTTTTGCTCGCTTGCCTCCCACGTTGCCGGCTATTGTTCTTTGTCGCTCGAGCTTTAAACATATATTCTCTCTATAAAAACCTATTAAAATCAAACGAGTATATCGGAGACCATGTCACTCTCACCCGCATAAGGAACAAACGCGGGCGACGTTCCGGTTTCGCTACCACCGTCATTGCCAGTAAATGCAACAACTTCCGAAACCAGATCTGTATTTCCATTCAATGCTGTTTCGAGATCATCTTCTTCAGAGACAACGATATTGACTTTTATAACAATGTCTTCCTCTGAGTATTCGCCATCCAAATATTGAAAACCCGACTGACTATCATAATCAATGATGGTTGCTTTGTTACTCGTCTTGTTACTTGAAGTGTCCAGATAACCCTCTTGGTCACCTTCAACGACCTCACCATTAATAACCTGCGTGAGAACACCATCATCCTCTTGTTCTTTATGGATCTTCACATAGTCCGCATCCGAGAGAACATTGATCTGCTCAATCGCATTGATTTGGTAATAATCACCAGTGATGTAGAGGACTTTCAGGTCAGTGCTCGGCAGGATCGGCAAACCACCTGTGGCAGAAGAGGCGGTATACTCGTAGTCCCCTGCTCGACCATCAATAGCGTCCACCAAACCGTTCACCTCAGAGGTCATCGGCTTCATCAGCGATCCGCCACCAATATTCTTAATCGTACCTTCATTGGTCAGCACATTGTGCCGTCCGGTCCCACTGATAGCTGCACCAGTCGCATAAATATAATCGGCATCCAGGAGGATATTTTTCTGACTGATGTAGTTGACGTCATAGTAGTTTCCAAGCACAACAATCACATCGTAATTCTGAATATTATCAATCAACTGCGCCGCGTTGACCTGGGTGTTATCACCGGTCTGAACATAATAACCACTGTTGTTCAACTGGTATGAAACGCAGTCGTCGTCGGAAAGAAAGTTCTTCTGATTGACAATATTCAGGTCATAAAAATTACCGCTAACAACATCAACACTCATGGAGTAATCGGGGTTGTTGTAGGTAACTGCGGAGGAAATAATGTACTCGCCTTCGGAAGTCACATTGGCATCATTGAAGACAATCGTTTCATCAAGTCCCTGACCGACGACAGTGTCCGCTGGCTGATCTGTAGGACCATAATATAAGTTGCTTTGAATGATCGAGTTTGTGGCGTAGTAGTCCCCCATCACGACAGTCGAACATTGCAACTCACTCAGGTCTACAATCGAGGCAACATTGACCGCTTCATTGTCACTGGTCGTTACATAGCTGCTATCGCTCTGTTCATCTTCAGAGGTGTCGTCTTCTGCCTGCTCGTCCTCAGGCAGTTCACCAATATTCTCGCCACTTGTAAAAGAAGGGTTTGGTGCCTCATTTTCCACTCTTTGAACCAGCATCTCGCCAATGGCATCAGCCGCACTTTGCGCATCACCATCATCAAAAATCTGGTCAAGCATATCCAGCTCAATGTCACTCGCAACATCAAGCAGTTGATCCAGCACTTCATCTGAGTTCCACTCAGGAATATCATCCCCAAACTCACTCTTGGACAAAAGCAAATCATCATCCGTCAGGGCGTTTTCCTGAGTGAGGTTTATTTCAATGTCCGGCGCATAAATATCGCGATAAGTGAAGGTGATAGTATACGTGTAGTCCAGTGATTGACCGCTATCTCCACCTTGCGGCAGCTCTGGGCCCGTACCGTCTTCAAACAGTACAACTTCAGAAGGTGGAACAAACTCAGAAGCATTTACGAGCGTCTCAACCGAATATGGGAGACGGGCTTGTGACAGCGCGCTAATTTCTGGCAAAAGTGACGGAAGACTGTAGAACTTTTCATAGGGAAGGTCTGTGATACCTCCGCGAGAATAAACCACTTCCACCGGAGTAATCACAATAGTGTCTTGGGCAAACCGTGCTTCGTCAAAGCTCTGTTCAGCTGTAGCGATACTATCAAAAATCTTCATGTAGCCGATAAAGTGCCAGCTCAATTCATTTATAGCCTGCGACAGCATAAAATATCCTAACAATTTCATATGGATATATAAAACAACCTGCGCGGAGTGATCCGCGCAGGTCTTGTTTAGTTTGGATTATGCAAGGTCGTCTTCGCCAACCACGTTCACGGTTGAGGAACCGCCCACGACGTTGACATCAACAGCATTGGCTTGAACATTCGCACCCATGACAATTGTCTGGTTAAAGGCATTAGCCACGCCCAGAGCATCAGCAGTCGCAGCCGTAGAAGCCGTCACGCTGTAATCGTCACCAGTACCGAAGTCGAAGAGACTTTCAGCATCGTGGATGCCATCCGCAGACATCGCCTGACCACCATCAGCAACGATACTCTGATCAAGCGTTCCATGGTTATGGACTTCAACATTGGTGATCGTATCTTGATCATACAATGCATTTGCCTGCTCAGCACCGAAGATGGTGTCAGTGCCATTCGCATCCAGATTACCAAAGAAGCCACCACCAACATCTGGGCTACCAGAAGGTGTGATGTCCAATGAACCCAGACCATCATCTTCTCCTGTGAAGAGAAGCGTATCGTTCTGACCTGTAACATCCAGCTCAGTCGAGTTGACCTGCTTGTTACCACCTGAGTACAGGCTCTGGTTGAAGGCAGATGTCTTCGCCGTAGCATCCGCAGAAGCAACAGCTTCCGCAGTTACAGTGTAGTCATCACCAACAGAACCATTAGCAACGAACGAACTCACTGGATCTGTAATACCATCACCAGAGTCAGCATCACCACCAGTTGCCGTAACAGTCTGAGTTAGCTCATCGAAGTTTTCGACATCGGCTTCATCAATCTGGTCGTTGTCACCAGCAGTGTTGTTTTGTGAGAACAAGGCAAGGCTGTCAGCATTGCCAGCAACGGTACCGGATCGAATTGAGTTCGAAGCCCCACCCTCACTGTCATCACCAACGGAGATGACATTCTTGTTGTCTCCAACAATCTCGACATCTGCTGAGTTTACCTGCGCATTACCACCGGTAGATATTACCTGGTTGAATGCAGAGGCTTCCGCGACAGCATCAGCAGACGACAAGGCTTTACCTGTGAGAGATGCATTGTCGCCAACGTTCAACGCACCCTTCACATCTGTGCCATCAATGCCACCGGAACCAACACCAGCACTCGCAGTACCACCTGTTGCGGTAACATCCTGCTCAACATTAGAGTAGTTAACAACATCCGCATCAGAAATACTGTCACCATCATAAATGGTATTGCTCTGATACCCGCCGAGGAGGGAGTCGGTTGAATCTACACCGCCGTTGTTAGCTGGACCAGTACCAGTTACAGATGCAAATGCTACGTTGGAGTCTTCGCCGGCAGACTGAACATTACTGCTTCCACCAGTTACGCTCAGATCAAGATCATTACTCTGAGCATTACCACCAGAAAACAGCTTCTGGTTCATGGAAGACGCAGAAGCAGACGCATCCGCAGTTGCTTGCGTAACACCAGTGATGGAAGAGTCATCTCCAACACTCGCAGCTCCAACATCTCCATCCCAGTCGGCAACACTGATGCCAGCACCACTTGTGGCTGTTCCGCCTGAAGCAGAGACATCCTGATCAACCATGTCGCGATTTACGACATCAGCATCAGAAATGGTATCCTTGTCACCAAGCGTGTTTTCCTGCCACGCACCAGCTGCTGTGTCGGTATCAGACTGACCGGCAGCTGCTGCCTGACCAAACTGGCCAAGTGTTGCATTGTCTTCGCCAGATGCAGCAACGCCAGAGTTCGCACCTACAATGCTTGCATCGTAAGAATTGCTCTGTCCATTGCTACCTGAACTAAGAACCTGCTCAAACGATGCTGCAGAAGCCGTAGCATCAGCACCAGCGTTGGAAAGGCCACTTATGCTGCTGTCTTCCGCAACACCAGGAGCACCTTGAGCACCAATTTGACCATCCCCACTGGATGCAATGCCATCACCAGCAGTTGCAGTTCCACCAGTAGCAGTCACATCTTGAGTGGAATCATGGAAGTTACGAACATCGCTATCCCAGATGGTATCGCCATCGTAAGCGGTGTTACCTTGTAGGCCACCTGAAAAACTATCGGTGTTCGTAGTTCCAACCCAAGTACCGTTTACTTCCGCGTCGTCCTGACCAGCAGAAGCAACATTCACATCAGCACCAGTAACAGAAACGGATGCAGAGTTGCTTTGAGCATTACCACCTGTCAACTGCGTCTGAGTGAAGGACTGAGCAACACCTGTCGCGTCAGCAGATGCTGAACTGGAGCCTGAGATGCTCTCATTTCCATCAATGTTGGTTGAGCTGCTACCAGTCTGAACAATACCAGCTCCAGAGGAAGCAGTTCCACCGTCTACATCAACACTCTGAGTGCTATGGCCCCAGTTAGTGACGTCCGCATGCTCGATTTCATCAACATCACCAAGCTGATTGCTCTGATCACTCCACGAGGTTGTTGTGGTGTCATGATCGACAGGTGCAATCGGCTCAGACCCAGCAGTAGCTCCGCTCTCACCAGCTGCTGCAACAGCTTTGTTACCACCAGTAATATCGACATCGACAGAGTTTGATTGAGCATTGCCACCAGTTTTGAGTGTTTGCCCAAAGTTGATCGCAGCGCCTACACCATTCGCACTTGCAGAAGCACTGCCGGAGATGGAGCTATCATCACCAACGGTATCAGGACCTAGATTACCACCAAGAGCTTCAATACCGTTACCTGCGGTCGCACTGCCAGCATCAACTGTGACGGTTTGCACCGCATCTGCTCCACCAGTGTTGATGACATCAGGGCTGAACAAAGTGTCGCCTTCGTACATCTCATTTTCTTGAGACTGAAAGGATCGGGTATTTGTGTTGGTGTCACCTCTGCCAGCCAAAAGCGAAACAGGGCCTGCAGCAGCACCAGCATTGTCTTCACCAGCAATCGAGGCCGTCATTTCTGCGCCAGTCACAGAGACTTCAGCAGAGTTACCTTGGGCGTTTCCGCCTGTGGTCAATGATTGCGTAAAGGACTGTGCGACACCTTGAGCATTTGCAGAAGCCGCTGCTGATCCGCTCATGTCAAAGTTACTATGCACGGCTGCAGAAGTACCGGAGTTAAAAGAGACACCGTTACCAGCATTAGAGATGCCGCCAGTTACATCAACAGTTTGAGTACTGTCATGCTCATTCCACACATTCGCATCATCTATCTCATCTTTATCGCCAAGCGCGTTAGACTGATTACTTTCAGTGCGTGTCCCAGTTCTGTGATCGCCGTAAACTGATGGGTTGTCAGCATTTAGAGACGCAGTGGCACCGTCCTCACCAGCAGAAGCAGTAACCTGATTTGCTCCAGTTACACCTAACTCGGAGGCATTACTTTGTGAGTTACCACCAGTGCTGACTTTCTGTTCAAAGCTTGCAGCAACACCCAAAGCGTCAGACTTGGCAAGCGTCGAACCAGTGATGGAACCATCATCGACTACGTGTTCCGCACCTAGACGGCCACCGTTCATGTCAATACCGTCACCAGCGGTCGCATCGTCACCGTAGGCTTCAATCTTCTGAGTGGAATGCCCGTCATTATGAAGGCTTGGCTCTAGAACTGCATCGGCATCGTAAGCTTCGTTAGACTGGTTAAACCGAGCATTTGTGCCTGTTTCAGATTCATTAATAGATGAATTCCAATCGGCACTGACCTGAATACCAGCAGTCGCGTCATCTTCACCAGAGGTTGCCTGGCCAACACCAGTACCTGTAATGTCAAGACTTGCAGAGTTGCCCTGGGCATTGCTGCCTGCAGAAATGTCTTGTTGGAAACCAACGCCAACAGCACTTGCTGAAGCAGATGCGACAGCACTACCGCTTACGCTTCCGTCACCACCAACAGATGCAGAAGATCCGATATGGTCAATTGAATTGATGCCATCATCACTAGATGCATTACCTGCTTTGGCTTTAACAACCTGCAAAGAGTCATCAAGATTGGCAACTTCAGGATTTGCAATAGCACCGTCAATGTTGCCACCACCAAAACTACCACCAACGCCATCATTCAGTTCATTTGACTGATTGACACGCCCACGAGTGTTGGTATCTGAGTTACCAGAAGTGTAGTCAGTCCCACCGACAACAGCTTGAGCACCAGATCCACCAGCACCAGAAACATCTACATCTGAACCTGTGATCGATAGATCAACATTGTTGCCCTGCTCGTTGCTACCAGTTTGTAGTGTCTGGTTGAAGCCACGTGCAAGACCAGATGCATCTGCTTGTGCAGCAGTAGAACCAGTGATGCTTTCATCATCACCAACGCCAACATTTGAGCCAGCAATATCAGTTGGTCCAGCACCAATGATGCCATTACCAGAATCAGCATCACCACCTTTAACTTTTACACGTTGCTCAGCATCACCATCATTCGTGACGGTAACATTATTGAGTGTATCAAGGTCATTCGCGTAGTTGGATTGGTTTGCACGAACCAGTGTATCCGTGTCGTTATCTGCTGCTGCCGCCCCTGCTTGATGCGCATTGACACCAGAGCCGTCACCACCAACGGTCGACGCATCAAAGTTTCCACCAGTTACACTGCCGGAGACATCGTTGCTCTGCAGGTTCGCACCGGTCGCGATACCCTGATCAAAGGCAAGCGCAACACCCTGGCCATTCGCTGAAGCGGAAGAACTCGCATCAATGGTCAGGTCGTCGCCAATCTGTAGTGCAGCGTTAATATCCTGAATGCCATCGCCAGCCTGTGCGATTGTATCAATCAGATCATCACGGTTCACTAAGACCTCTTGGTCTAACGAACCGTCATTAAGCACTTCAGCGCTACTATCACCATTGTGCTCAACGACATCCTTATCACCGAGCGTGTTATCCTGCTCTGCGCGGATACGCGTATCAGTGCCATCAGTAAATGGATTGTAACCAGACATATCGTCTCCAAATATTCGGAGAACTGCCCTGCAAGAAGCCGATCATTTGCGTCAGCTGGTTGCCACAGGTTCTCCTGAGGATTGAAAAAGTGTTTCATTCCATGATTTGAAGGCTGTCATTTCGATTTAGCTTTTTTGACCAAAGGTCAGAACAAGCAAATGGCTTGTAAACTCGGATAACCCCGAATTTGGACGCAAGATTCCAGATCGCACAAATGTAAAATCTGTACGCTAAACAACACGTCGGCTTCAGAAAACGAAGTAACCGATAAAATATGCGCTGGTTCTGGAATTCTGGCTAAATTACTAACTAAATGCTCTTGCTAAAACGAATAGACTCCATTCCTCCAAACAAAACCTCCAGTAAAGAAGAAAGAATATTCCTCTTGGAAGCGGCGGAAGCTATACCACGGCCTAAAAAACAGACAAACCAAGAGTAATATCTGGTAGTAATCAACAATACATTCAATTGAACTAGACAATAATTACTATGACAATCTAGGATATTAATAGTGAGTTAACGTTAGTATTCGCAAATTAGTGTTTTAAATATTACTAAAAAATAACTAAGAACTTCTAACAGGGAAGTGTTTATTGGTCTCAATAATGACAGTGTCATCTAAATCACATAGCAACCTGATCAAGAAATAGGTTTTCGGTGACCTATGTAATATGCAGTGAATTCTCAAGGTAGCTAAAACACTGTTTGAGTGTAAAAGTTATAGGTTTATAACCAAACTTTGCCGACTAATAAAAGAACGCCATACTCTAATTTAAAGGCACAATCCGCCCAGTAACCCACATTCCTGATCGCATAAATTTCTTCACAGGTAATTCAGGAATATCTTCAGTCACTGTGGCTTATGCTCCTTTAAATCTCAGGAATCATCGAAACTAAGCCTCATTTACTTCACCAACACTCCCCAGACATTCAATCAAAGAGTCGCCAAGCAAAACCTGTCCGTCACGCTCTATAAATAACGCCTTAGCTTTGCTACCCTTGCGTTAGAAACGTAATTATAGGCTGCAAAACGAGTATTCTCAGACAGGCGCGCTTTATGCACGATCAAACCTCTCATTCACCTGACTTTGACGAACTAGACAGAATTGCCCCCAACAAGGCTGGGCGGCGAAACCTCCTGTTCGCTTTGATTGGAAACATCAATTACAGCTGGTCCAACAATGAGAGCACGTTCATCTACATCCTGCAGCATCTCATGCAGACCGACGAACTCACCGCAACTCTTGTCTTCGGCACTCTCAACACAACGAGGGCAAGGCTGGAACTGATAGAACGCCTGGCAGACGCAAAGCTAAAAAATGTTGCTCTCAAAAAGAAGCTGCGCCGCATTCTTCGCATCTTCAACGAAAGTACCCGGCTAAGAAATGAATTTAGCCACGCAACTTTCAAACAGAACCAGCAAGGCGAAATCACCCACACCCATTCCATGCGCATTCAACGCAAGAATGGACAGATCCAGCTCGGGGAAATCAAGGCAGTCGACGACGCGCGCATCACTCAAATGGGAAATGCAATCGAGAAGCTTGTGAAACTCAACCGGGAGATCTGGGCATTTCTACCCGAGCTACAGCAAGCAATGACACATACAACAGAAACCGAAGAAGGTCAGAGATCACCCCATCTCCAACCTTCCTAATCTTATCTCTATGAAGAACTGTGCTTCCCGGCTGTAAGGCCAACCAGTCGGAAATATGCCCAATAAGGGACAAACCGTAGCAGTTTCAAAGCCGTAACGAGCGGGAAAGGAAACGCAATCTCAAAGCTCTTACGGTCAAGGCCTTTCTTGATCCGTTTGGCAGCCCCTTCTGCACTCACGATAAAGGGCATAGGCAACTTGCTACTTTCAGTCATCGCGGTCTTCACAAACCCGGGATTGATGACTGAAAGAGAGAGGTTCGCCCGATCAAAACTCGGTTTCAACGCCTCACAAAGATTGATGAGCGCAGCTTTTGTAGGGCCATAACTTGCAGCGTAAGGCAGCCCTCCATACCCACTAAGCGAGGAAATGATGGCAACGTGCCCGGAGCCGCGTTCTTTCAGCAGTGGGAACAAGTTATGTATGGTCCGCACAGCACCAAAATAGTTTGTATCCATCGCACTGACGCAGACTTCCTCGGTCAATGTCGAAAGTCCACCAATGTGAAAAACACCTGCGCAATAAAGCGTCAAATCGGGCAGGCTGGCATTTTCATCAAAATCGTGGGCGGCTTGAGCTATCTGCTCATTATCCGTTACATCAAGCGGTAAACTCGTCACTGATGTGTATGTTTCTTTCAGTGCTTCAAGTCGATCAACCCGGCGGCCACTCGCAACAACCTGCCAGCCATCATCTGCATAAAGCTTGCAGAGCTCCTCACCAATCCCTGAAGTTGCCCCAATAATCCAGACAGTCTTTTTTCGAGATGTCATTCGCACTCCCCCCAAAGCAACATTAGAATTCCCGTGGGAGGAGCAAAGCATAGGAATGGCTATTGCCGCAACAACTTCTGCATGCTCAAAGCACACCAGCTCTCGCTTTTGTTTATACTCGCCTCACAACTGGCAAGGCTATCAGCCTTAGAAACAAGCAACTGACCTTTCTCAATCCTGTTGAGATAAACGAAAAGCTCCGGCTTATCGCCTTCATCATCAGCACCCGGATGTTCAAACTCAGAGATCGGAGCCGAGCTTTGATGGCAACCAGCATAATGGATCTTAAAGCGCGGCTCCGCCAAAATTTCCTTCAACGCAACAATGCCTTGCTGACATTCCTCAACACTATCTTTTTCAACGTAGGAAGCACCCACCTCACCATTCGGCCCCGCTGAACTCAGCAAAAACATGAGAAGCACGGTTTTCATGTGATGATACCCTTTTAAATACAGTCCCACCGCTATTACGGTAGGGCTTTAAAAACTAGAAGATGACACTCGCAGATAGTTTAAACGCCCGGCCCGGTGCAGTGAGTTCTTCGACTGACGGTTTATAGTCTTGGTCAAAGATGTTCTCGACAGCTGCATGCACTTTTAACCTGCGCTTTTCATCGAAATCGTAGGAAAAGCCACCTGCCAAGTTAAGCGTGGCAAAACCGTCCGCTTCATCGATACCACTGCCATCCTTCTGCCGATGCTCGCTGGAGAAGCGACTGTAAAGATCCGCATAGGCTTCAACTCCGTTATCAAAGGCCCAGGACTTCATCACGCCTAGACGGCCAGATACCAACGGCGTGTCGGTATCAAAGGTGTTGGTTGCTCCGGAACTAAATTGGCGCCGCATCAAAGTGATATTGGCATATGGTGTGACCGCCAACTCAGCAAACTGATAGGAAGCAGCAAGTTCGAGCCCCCAAGTCTTGGCCGCATCAATATTCACGTAAATATCTGAGTTTGCAGTGCACTTTGAACCATGAACTGCTGCATCACAATCAACCGATGTGATGTAGTCCTTCGCATCGGTATAAAACGCGCTCGCATCAACAATCAAATTCCCGCTGTCGAAACGCGCACCAATCTCTGCGGTCACTGACGTTTCAGGATCAAGGTCAGCGTTACCATAGATTTTTCCAGCAGGAGAAAATACTGAGCCCAACGTGCTTTGGAGGAGTGTCGGATATACATATCCCTGAGACACATGCGCTCTTAGCGCAAAATTCTCAAAGCCCGTATAGTTTAGACCCAAAGCACCCACAAATGCCTGATCGCTCTCATCCCGATCACCTGCAGTGCCTTTATTCTCACTCGCAACGAAGTAATAACGGCCACCAGCAGTTAGCGTAAGATCATCATTCAGATCCCACTCATTCTGAAGGAACGCAGACAAAGTCGTAAGTTTGGCCTCATCTCGCTCTGTAATATTGACCGGGAAGACAGGTCCAGGAACGCTGATAGTGGTCGTGCCAGTGCTGAAACTATCCTTATCCAACTGATCCTGGACAGCCTGAAAGCCGATTGAGGTCAACATGTTGTCAAACAAGGTCAGATCAGCTTGCCCATTCAGGCCGAATGTAAGCAGTTCGCTCTCAGTCTTATTCTCACGCTTCAAAACTGGCGCTCCAGGAGGAGCCAGCTCATAGTCTACAAGAGCCACACGATCAATCTGCTGGACGTATCCATCCAAATGGATTTTAGCAATGCTCTCATTTACATCGGTAAAGTCATAGAATAGGCCAACTTTGGAACGGTCGCGCTTTGGCAAGTCCATATCAAACTGACGCATCACAAACCCGATATCAGCAGGATCGGTGTAAACCTCACTTTCCTGCTCAAATCGTTCAGCCTTGATACTAAATTTATGTTGGTCGCCAGTGTAGCCAACATAGGCCGTTACACTCTGGTTTTCAAAAGCACTACCTTCCAGCGTGCCATCTGCTGTTTCGCGATCACCATGTTTGGATTTGCTAGCAGAAAACCGATAGTCCCACTGATCAATAGTCCCAGCAGCTGAGCTGAACCCCGTAATACCATTAGTAGAGGAATCGAAGGTCGTTCCGATCTCAACCTGCACGGCACGATCGGCACCCTTCTTAGTGATAATATTTACAACGCCGCCAATAGCTTTCGAGCCATGCAGGACCGAGCCCGGGCCCTTCACCACTTCTATGCGTTCGATATCAGACGGGGAAATCAGAAATACAGCACCATAAGAAGTATGATCAGAGATCTCTTGCCCATCTACGAGCACAACATTTCGCGAAGATTCTTCACCACGAATGCTGATCCGCTTCATACCTGCAACGTTGCTATCGATAATCTTGATGCCAGGAACATCACGCAGAACTTCAGTTACACTATCTGCAACAGCCCGCTCAATCTGCTCGCTCTCCACCACAGCAACGGAGCGGGTTACTTCATCCAGGCTTTGCTCACTACGCGAAGCTGTGACGACAATTGGCCCGAGCTCTTGTGGCTCTGTTTGCTCCTGAGAATATGCACCTGACTGCAGTGCGAGATAGCAGATTCCGGTCATCAAGCCGGAGACAAAACCCTTGGACATCCCTACAACCTTTAATATGAGTTAATTACTCATATTATTGGATTGAGATATCTATCAATGTAAAAATAGCCACTCAAGTAAAATACATGAATATAATACTCATATTTGTGTCATTTTAAACACATCTCAGGTTGCTTCTCCTTACTTCATTTGATTTGGATCAAGCAATCACACAGACAAGAGCTTCTGGCAGATGACAATCAGCAGTTTCGTCAACGGCTGATTCGACTCACTTACTTTGGTAGGAGCAAAGAAAAACCCACCTTCGAGAACTCTCAAAGGTGGGTTACTACTCTAGCGCCCTATGCAACTAGCCTAAGCGATGCTTAGTCATAAACAGCAGAGACGTTCTCTTTGTAAGCTTCCAGCGCGTTGGCTGGCAGGCTGTGGGCGATGCCTTGGTGGCAATCAATACAGGTCTTGCCTTCCTTGAATGCATCAGAGTGAGCGGCAGAGGCACGACCTTCCTGAAGAACGAAGTCCATAGAGTTGAACTCATGACAGTTGCGGCACTCGCGACTATCGGTCTTCTTCATTGCAGTCCAAACATTAGTCGCCAGTTGAAGACGCTTCTCCTCAAACTTCTCCGGACTATCAATAGAGCCCAGAGCCTTGTGATATAGCTCTCTGGAAGCTTGTACTTTGCGAACCACCTTATGCACCCACTCTTTTGGCACATGACAGTCCGGGCATGTTGCCCGCACGCCAGATGCATTCGCATAGTGGGCCGTCTCAGTATACTCCGCATAAACATTTGCTTCCATCTCATGACAGCCGATGCAGAATTCTTCGGTATTCGTCATCTCCATGGACCAGTTGAAACTACCCCAAAAAACCACACCGACAACAACGCCAATCAGCAACAGAGCGCCTGCAGAAATTGTCGTTGCAGGATGTCTCAAAAACCGCCAGATCCGTTTGAACAAGCCAGGTCCCTGATCTTTACTGGGAATTGCGCCTTGATTGCTCATATTAAATTCCTCCAGTCAGAAGTGCCATCTAGCGTTCGCTTGACGGAGTAAATTCATTCTCCACCAGCGGATCAGCATCGACTTGAGGAACATGGCATTGCGTACAGAACCAGCGTGTACCTGCAACCCGGTCCAGCTGACGTCCTTCACGGTCTGCATAATGTGTCATGGACAAGGTTGGTGCTTTTTTCTCCCCTGCATTGGCCCAGTCATGGCACGTCAGACACTGGTTGACTTTCAGGTCAACCTGATAAGCCTCAGTCTTGTGTGGCACCAATGGTGGTTGCTGACGGAACTCACGGTTCACCCGAGTGTTTTGCGGGCGAGCAATCGGCTCGACGAAGACAGGTTCATCAACCTGTACACCCCGCAATGACTTTACCCCCTCTGCATGTGCGCTCAAGGCAGCAAAGCCGGTAAGGTGCAAAACCGCCATAATGGTGATAGCCTTCCAAGGCACTCCCGTTTTCATTTGTGACCTCCCATAGCTTTGGTCGTGACCGGATCGCGGGGGCCCGGTTCGATTGAAGTAGGTTGAATAAGTTGAGTATCGAAACGATGGGTGAAACTGAAAACATCCAGATCGCATACGTCGATACAGCGACCACAAGACGTACAGTCTCGATTTACAATCAGCGGGGTATCATCCCCTTTGCCTCGCAAAGCCGGAGAGATTACGTGGATCTCGGGGCAAACCTCGAAGCAGTCCATACAGTCATCACAAGCATCCCGGTTCTTCGCAGAAACCCGCAGCAAGCTCTTGGTGTTGAGCAGCCCATAGACAGCCCCCATAGGACAAAGGTGCCCACACCAACCATGCCGGGAGACAAAGGTGTCGAATAAAAACACCATCAACACCGCAGCCCAGGCAAACCCCATGCCGAACACCAATCCGCGGTGCAGCAAGGTCACGGGATTGACTAGCTCATAAGCAAGAGAGCCAGATCCGGCAGCAACCAGCAGCGTCATGGCCAGCACCCAATATCGGGTGTGCTTTTTCGGTTGCCATCCTTTTTTCAGATCAAGCTTGCGGTGCAACCAGTTGGCGCTATCAGTCACGACGTTCATGGGACAAACCCATGAGCAATACAGCCGGCCGCCAAACACCGCGTAAAAGCCAACCACAATGGCAACACCAATCAAACCTGTCAGTTCAGGCCAATGTCCTGTCACCATCGTCTGCAGCAGCAGGAAGGGATCTGTCAGCGGAAGGATATCCAGCGTCATGCTGGAGGTCAGTGTTCCTTTGACTATCCAGAGGCCTGCCCACGGCCCTGCAAGGAAGAGAGCCAGAATGAGCAATTGCGAGCTCCGTCTGAGTAACAGAAATCTGTTGCGCAGCACCCAGCTTCTCTTCTTCTCTTTTGGTACATGAGCGTCTAATGCATGAGTGGTCATGGCCGCCCCTTCCCTGGCTGGAATACGGGCTCAAACCCACCAGCATCCGGCACACGATCAGGCAGATCAATCACACCGGGAACCAACGCATTTCCTGCTTTGGCTTTTTCCTCCCAACCAAGCCGGTAGTGCTCAGCACTCTCAGCTCTGGCAATTCGGCGAGGAAGAACCTTGATTGCAGCTTCTGGCAACACACACGACTGCTCGCATTTACCGCAACCCGTGCAGACGTCTGCATAGACAGTTGGCGAAAAGACTGCGTGACTACCGGTCCGCGTGTTTGGTGTCATTTCGAGTGTGATCGCTTCATCAATCAGCGGGCAAACCCGATAACAAACCTCACAACGCAAACCGAGGAAGTTAAGGCAGTTCTCCTGGTCAATCAGAACAGCCACACCCATATCAGCATCGTCGATATCGGTGAGAGAATGATCCAGTGCCCCTGTCGGACAGGCAGCAACACAAGGAATATCCTCACACATTTCACAAGGCACATCGCGGGCTGTAAAGTATGGCGTTCCTGTTGCCGGGCCAGTTTCACCAAGCTCGGCGAGTTTCAGCGTGTCATATGGGCAATCGCGAACACACAGTCCGCATCGCACACACGCACTCAAAAACTCTTCTTCAGAGAGAGCTCCGGGCGGTCTGATGGCGTCGGCAGGAAAAGCCTTAGCCTGCGCCTGATAGACCGTCAGAAACGTCGCAGCAACAGCACAGCCACACGCTGTGCGGGCCGCGTCGCCAAGAAACTGGCGACGCTTTGCACTGCTGAGGCCTGTCTTTTTGAGATCAGACATGGTTCTTATCCATTGCTGCTCAGAGGGTTGCTCTAAGCGCTTTCCACCTTACAAGCGCACTTTTTGTAGTCGGTTTCTTTCGAAATCGGACAAGTGGCATCGAGTGTAAGCTTGTTGGTCAACTGGTTTGCATCGAAGAAAGGCATGTAAACCAAGCCTTTTGGAACCTTGTTCCGGCCCCTGGTTTCCAGGCGTGTCAGCACTTCACCACGACGAGTGGAGATAGTGACTTCCTGCCCTCTTCGAAGACCACGCTCCCGCGCATCTTGCGGATGCATAAACAGAACAGCAGACGGGAATGCCCGATGAAGCTCTGGGACGCGCTGCGTCATGGAGCCTGTATGCCAGTGTTCAAGCACACGACCGGTGCAGAGCCAGAGGTCATACTCGTTGTCTGGCACTTCTGCTGGCGGCTCATAAGGTGCGAAGATGATGTTCGCCTTGCCATCAGGCTTACCGTAGAATTTAACGCCTTCACCTTTTTTAACGTAAGGATCGTACCCCTCGCGGAAGCGATAGAGTGTTTCCTTGCCATCAACCACTGGCCAGCGGAGACCCCTCGCTTTGTGGTAGACATCAAAGTCAGCCAAGTCGTGCGCATGGCCACGCCCAAATTCGGCATATTCTTCAAACAACCCTTTTTGAACGTAGAAGCCGAAGTCTTCAGACTCATGGTTATTGAAGCCTTCTTTGACTTCAGAGACCGGGAACTTATCGACGACCCCATTGGCATAAAGCACTTCAAAGAGTGTCTTGCCGCGCAACTCAGGCATTTTGGCAAGCAGTTCTTCAGGCCAGACTTCTTCTGTCTTGAAGTACTTAGAGAACTCCATAACCTGCCAGACATCTGACATGGCTTCACCCGGAGCTTTCACCTGCTGACGCCAGAACTGGGTACGGCGCTCTGCGTTACCATAGGCCCCTTCTTTTTCCACCCACATAGCTGTTGGCAGAATAAGATCAGCAGCCATTGCTGTAACGGTTGGATATGGATCAGAGACAACAATAAAGTTCTCAGGATTACGATACCCCGGCCAGCCTTCCTCGTTCATATTAGGAGCTGCTTGCAGGTTATTCGTGCACTGAACCCAATAGGCATTCAACTTGCCATCTTTAAGCATGCGATGATGCAGAACTGCATGGTACCCAGGCTTGGCAGGAATTGTTCCTTCAGGAATTTTCCAGGCAGTCTCACAGATTTCACGGTGCTTAGGATTTTTGACCACCATGTCTGCAGGCAGACGGTGCGCAAATGTTCCGACCTCACGGGCAGTACCACATGCAGATGGCTGACCCGTCAGCGAAAATGGACCATTGCCAGGCTCAGAGATCTTACCAGTGAGAAGATGAATGTTGTAGCAAAGGCTGTTCACCCAGCTGCCGCGTGAGTGCTGATTAAAGCCCATTGTCCAGAGAGACATAACCTTGCGGTTAGGATCAGCATAGATCTTCGCCAGCTTCAGAAGTTTTTCAGCCGGAACGCCAGACATTTCTTCTGTATACTCAAGCGTATACTTGGAAACGAGCTGCTTATACTCCTCAAAGTCGATCTTGGAGATCTTACCAGAGCCAGCATTTTCAGCAGCCTGCTCGCGCGGATCATTCGGACGCAAACCGTAACCGATATCTGTCGCAGTTTTGGTGATGTTGACGTGCTTATTGACGAAGTCCCAGTTCACCGCATCATTTTCAATGATGTAGTTAGCGATGAAGTTGAGGATCACCAGATCAGTCTGTGGCGTGAACATCATGCCGTTGTCAGCAAGTTCAAAGCAACGGTGCTCGAAAGTAGAAAGCACATGAACTTCACAGCCCGGCTTGGTCAGACGGGTATCTGTAATACGTGACCAAAGGATTGGGTGCATCTCTGCCATGTTCGAGCCCCAAAGCACGAATGCATCGGCAAGCTCCATGTCATCATAACAACCCATCGGCTCATCAATACCGAAGGTCCGAATAAAACCTGCCACAGCTGACGCCATGCAATGGCGAGCATTCGGATCAATGTTGTTAGAGCGCAGACCAGCCTTCATAAATTTGGAAGCAGCATACCCTTCCCAGATAGTCCACTGACCAGAACCAAACATACCGACTGCGGTTGGGCCTTTTTCCTTCAATGCATCCTTGAATTTTTCGGACATGACAGTGAAAGCTTCATCCCAGGAGACAGGCTCAAACTCACCATGCTTGTCATAGACGCCAGCGGTCTTACGTAGAAGCGGTGTTGTCAGACGATCCTTGCCGTACATGATCTTGGAAAGGAAATAGCCTTTGATACAGTTCAAACCGCGGTTCACTGGTGCATCAGGATCACCTTGTGTGGCGACAACACGGTCGTCCTTAACACCTACAAGGAGAGAGCAACCTGTTCCGCAAAAGCGGCAAACAGCCTTGTCCCAGCGTATATCGGAGGCTTTTCCCTGAGCCTCGGCGGACTTTGGTAAAGCGATACCAGCTGCAGAAGCAGTTGCTGCAACCGCTGCTGACTTTATAATATCTCTGCGAGATGCCGTGATTGACATGTTTTGCCTCCCGTTAGGCCGCCTTCAAGTCAGGGTCGGTGTTTGGTTCGAATTGATGATAGGTAAGACCAGCGGACACGACGCCTGGCGTCCGGTGAATTTCCAGCACCTGCTGATCAGCGAAGGTCTCTTCCGTATCCTCTGCAGTCACAACAAGCTGGTTTGTATCCTCTTTGGTGATATGAACTTCCACGCCCGGCAGGGCGGACAATGCTTCAGAAACCTCTTGGGTTTTCCCCGCTAAGCAATTAACGAGAACGCCGCAAATGTTCATAGAACCTCCTCTTGGAGTTTAATTTCGCGCATTTCGATGGATCCATTGGGACAGGCAACAAGGCAGGCACCACACCCGGTACAAGCCTCACTGTCCAAATCAGGAATTTGCTGGCCACCTAGGCCAAGATGAAATCGGATTGCCCTCATCTCACAAAAGTCAGCGCAGGCCCGGCACGCGATCTTTTGATAGGAAAGGCAGTTGGAGCCGATCGTGGCTTTCATCGCCCAGGGAGCGTCTTCAGTCTTAACGAGCGCTCCCTTTTTGCAAACGTCGACGCACGCTTCACAGAAGGTGCAGGATCCCACTCCAAAATCGACAACAGCCAATCTGCTCCGCTCAGAAATTCGAAGGATCTTTTCAGGACACGCAGAAACACAATCACCGCAACCGGTGCATACATCGGAAAATTCAACTTCACCAATACTGTAAGGCGGACACGGCTTATCCTCCGCATACTTGGACATACCAAGAAAATGCCGCCTTCCCATCTGCGCTTTCATGATAGAATCAACTTCTCAACTGAACTGAGAAAAATATATCAACGAGATTACTTTTGTATTTTGATTGCAATCAAATTGAATGCTTCAGAAATACTAGTACGAATAACTCAAGATTTAAATTTAACTTGAGTTTACATCTCACGTTTCCGTGATAGTTTAGCTTTCGTCCACATTTCAAATTACTTCAAACTAAACTAATTTAGTGATTTCTGAAGTAACGTCAGTACGTTCATCAAAGCCCCCCAAAATCCGGACCTGAAACCGACTATTTTAAAGCTGAAATTTTGTACTGCTTTTGTGGAGGCTGATGCACTTTGTAAAACTATTACGCACACTCAAAAACATAAAGATTACAGTGGATTTCCACGTACTTTTTCTTGGTCGTGTGCTGATGTTTTTTGCAAGTGATTTGCACTCTCGAAAACGAGCTATTTTTCTGAAAAAACAACGTCTTTAGGCTTAAAAATCAACGGACATTTCGAAGCCAACAACCCATGCATCAGAGATATTTGTCTGGCCATTTGGGTTCACCACATACTGCCCATCGACCGTCGTATAGAACCATTCCGTAAACTGAAAACGATGGTTCACCTCAAACACAAGTTCATAGGTCTGGCCTGGCAGGTCATCACTGAAGAAACCAAGATAAAATGCACCCGCTGTGATGTCGTTATCCCGGCTATCAAGCAGTCCTTTGTAGTAGGCACCACCACTCACTCCATAAGGCAAACTGTTGATGCTTTGTTGTAGCGCAAGCGTGAAAAGCCCCCAGAGATTAAGGCCTTGATCCGGTTGCTCTTCATAGACCATCTGGTTCGCTATGAAATAGAGCCCCCAGTTGCCCTCTTCCGTCGCGTTTGCATCGGTGAAAGGCGTGTAATCACTGGTGTCATAATAACCGCCAAGCATATACCGGCCTGGCAAGTAAGCACTGGTCTTCTCCTGCCCAACCAGAACCCCACCTTCTGCAATCACCAACACGCCGTCTTCGGGATTGAACTTGAAGTTAAATCCTTGATCTTCGTTGTCCTGCGCATTCAAGTCCGCGTTGTATGCACCGACAGAAAGGTAGAGAAAGTCCTCTGGTTTCACTGTTCCCCGAACACCCCACTGGCTGAAAGGGGGAGTAGTAAATGAAGGCAAGTTTTCAAGAAGCTGGGCCGGGTTTCCATTAACAGCGCTGTTGACATAAAGCGGGAAAGCCTCACTGAACGCAAAGTCCGCCCCCGCAGAAAGTCGACCTATCGCAATCTCCACCCGATCATTCGCCAGCGTCTGCAAAATGTTCATCTGCGAGACACCGAAAACATCGCCGATAAAGATCTGCGCCACATCAAAAACGTTATTGATGTCTTCACCAGACAAATCTCGCCCAAGCCCCTGATACAAACCAAGACTGAAACTGGTTCCGCTCAAGCCCATCAGTTTTTCAAAGTCAAAGTTGATATTGGCCCCGAGCGCTCCGGCATAAGCGGCACTTTGCCGTTCTCCTCCAACCGGATTTGCCATGATATCGTGGGTGTAATTCAACTCCGGATCGATACCCATATCGTTGAGCTTCGTCCGATACCCGCCCCAGTCTCCGGTAGCAGTCTCCCAATCGCCCCAGTTCAATGGCCAACGAGAACCTTGCGCCTGCGCTATGCCGTTGAAAAGTACATAAAACCAAAGACATGCGAGCAGCAGGCCACGCCACTTCATCAAACTTGCCAGTGAGGTTAGAGCAACAGACGCTCGCAACTGTTGTTTCTCCTGTCAGGAAACACCAAATCAGATGGAACGCAGCACAACTCCAGCGGGACAACGCTATGCTGGCACATTAATTTTTGCTTCTGAATTGATAAAACTATCAATCAGAACAATCAGATGGCCACAGCGCACAAAAAAAGCGCGATCCTTGTAGATCGCGCTCGACTTCCGATGCTTGCAAAACAGATGGTTAGTCCAGCAAACCATCCGATTTATCCATCAGATAACGGATATGTTTTGCAAAGGGATACGCAAACGGATAGCCCAATACAACACCGCCAGCCATCGCAAGATAAGGTGACATCACTGGCCATCCAACCCATGAGAAAATCAGCGACAAAAAGAAGAGGTTGATACCGACCGCTCCAATACCCAGTGGGTAAAGGTAGAGTGCCAGCCTTCTTACACTGATGCGATAGCTGAGGTCTTCTTCACTCATCTGCCTTTTACAACCCGGTGCACGACATAAAGTGAGACAACAAGCATAACAGTAGCAAGACCAAACCACAGCTCAGCAGTCGCACTTTGCGGCTGAGGCACAGGACGTTGGTATCCGGAAACTGCAGCCATTGCGGACAAAGGCAGCAGACCTGCCATAAAGCCCATAACCATATAGAAAAGCTTCATAATCTAATACTCCCTTGTCAAGCTTCTATAGATATCCGGTAGCGCACGTGTCAGACGTTCCGGATTTGGAAAGAGCGTATAACCACCTTTGCCAAAGATACGGGCAAACCAATCCTGCCCATCCTCATCAACAATCACACCATGAACAGCCATGCCCAGTTTGCGGGCTTCACGAACAGCCATATGACTGTCTTCAATTCCGTGAATGCCTTCATAGTGATCAAGATCGTTCGGCTTTCCATCTGTTAGTACAATCAAAAGCTTCCGCTGTGTTTGCTGCAAGGCAAGCTGCGCAGTGGTATGCCGGATCGCCGCTCCCAAACGGGTGTAGTAACACGGCTTGAGCCCGCCAATCTTTGCAATCACCTCATCCGTCATCGGCTCGTTGAAATCTTTGGCTTTGTTCATGAAAACCCGGTCGCGTTTCAATGAAGAAAAGCCCCAGACCCCCAGATGATCGCCACTTGCATCAACTCCGCCAGACAAAGCAGCAAGCGCGGCCCCCGCAATCTCGATAACATTGGAATCGCCAACCGCACTCTCAGTAGAACGGGATGTATCAAGCAACATAGCAACGGATAGATCGCGCTCAACCGCACGTGAATCCTGGAAGATCCGATCGGATGCGTAACCTGAAGCCTTTAGATCAACCTGAGCCGTCACCAAAGCATCCAGATCCAGCTCGCTGCCTTCAGCCTGACGCATCTGCATGATCCGCTTTGGACGCAACGCTTCAAACTGGCGCTTCACCTGACGAATGCGGCGCTTATGGTAAGGATCCGTCAGCAGCACGCTCTCATAATCAGGCTCGGCATCCTTCTCCAGAACGCGGCAATGATCCTCCAAAAACTTACGTTGGCGGTGATCCCACTCAGGATATGTGAATTTGTCGGAAAGGCGTTCGTGGTCTGCATCTTCTGGAGACAAATCCAGATGCAGCCGCAACCGTGTCGCTGCTTTCCGCTGATTTTTCGAAAGGCTGATATAATCCTGATCATCAGCAGCTTTCTGCGCATTTTCCTCTTCGTCGTCATCGGTACTACGATTGAGGTTCATGCTTTCTACCCAGGAGAGGATCGCCTCAAACCGATGTAGAATAAAACTGTCTTTACGATCCGCCTGCTCCCGCTTTTCGCGTTTAGCTTTGCGTTTCGTTGTTGCACTTGATCCTTGCGGAGTTGGCGGAGCCTGCTCATCCGAGCGCTCTTCACCACGCTCACCGTTGACCAACTCGCTGGAAATCCAGATCGGTACAGGTGCAAAGGTGCAATATCCGCGCGGAGCTGTCAGCTTCCAGCGCTCATCAACACATTCCATCGCCTTGCGAATTGTTGCACTTGTGCTGGTGACAGCCCGCGGGCCGCCAAGCAATTCAAGAACAATAGCTTCAACTGCAGCTTCCCACTCAGGAAGGCTTGGACGCTTACGGGTTTGCAGAAGAAACTCGCAGGACTGACGGAAGAAATCATGGAGACCAACGCACTTGCCCCAAACACGTTCAATCGCCTGTTTGGCCAAAGCCAATGCCTGAACATCCGCCTGCAACGGATCCTCTGGCTTTGCCTGCACATCGCAGTTCGCTGCAAATGCAGCAAGCCAGATGTAATGGGCCCGGTTCATTTCGGCCTCTGGAAAAACGCCAAGAACCGGAGGAAGTCTCAAACGTTCGCCGTCAAACTCTGGCAGAAAGATTGTTTCTGCAGCGTTGCCGAGCTTACGTTTTACGGGCATACGGTAGGTTGAAGCCGTCGCCGGAGCTTGACTGATCTCGACTTTAGCTTCACCACCTAACCCGCGAAACACCACTTGTACGGAGGTGCGAAGCTTAGCCAGCTCGACCTCCATATCCTCATGGTGCACTGGAGCACCCAGGCTTGAAGCATAATCATGCCACAGATTACCTACGGCTTCTTCAGGCTCTAAAAACTCCAGTATTTGCTCTTTCATCAGGCTCACCCGTAAACAACTGCGATCAAATCACGAAGCGCAACCTGAACATCAGGCTCATCACTCAGTGGCTCAACAACAGAGTATTGCAGTGCTTTCTCGACTGGCATACCACCAGCAATCAGGGATGCAGCATAAATCAGCAAGCGAGTGGAAACACCCTCTTCCAGATCCAGGCTGGAAAGACCGCGGATATGGCCGGCAAGACGAACCAAGGATTTGGAACGCTCAACATCCAGTCCGCTTTCTTTAGCAACGACCTGTATCTCGGTTTCCGCATCAGGAAAATCGAAGGTCGTGGAGAGGAAGCGCTGCCGTGTGGAAGGCTTCATCTGCTTCAGAACGTTCTGATAGCCGGGGTTGTAGCTGGCAACGAGCATGAAGTTCGGAGGAGCTTGCAGCTCTTCGCCAGTTCTCTCAATGATGAGACGACGACGGTTATCGGTCAGCGGGTGCAAAACAACCGCGACGTCTTTCCGTGCTTCGATCACTTCATCAAGATAGCAGATCGCACCTTCGCGAACAGCGCGGGTCAGCGGGCCATCAACCCACTCAGTCACGCCGCCTTTAAGCAGGTAACGACCAATAAGGTCTGCTGCGGAAAGATCATCGTGGCAAGCCACAGTGTAGATCGGGCGACCCAGCTTTGCGGCCATGTGTTCCACAAAGCGGGTTTTGCCGCAGCCCGTCGGCCCCTTCAAAAGAAGGGGCAGACCTTTGTTAAAAGCCGTTTCAAATAATGCACATTCATCGGCGATAGGCTGATAATAGGGCACATCAAAAACGTGGTTCTGTACAGTCATTAACGACCACCTTCCAGAACTGCTTGGGCTTCAGGAGTACTACCGGTCGTTGGTTTGGAACCAGAGTTCGCTGTGAACAATTCCTTGCGCGGTACGAGCAGGGAGTAGATGAACAGCAGAGCACCAATCACAACAGCCGCACCAGCACCGAAGCGCATGATGTAGAACACTGTCAGCTGGTCCTGTACGGACATGAAGTCTTCACCAACAACACGCTGCATGTGTGTCTGGATGGTTCCAGCAAATGTCAGCACGAAGGTCATGAAGGACATACCACCAGTCATGAGCCAGAAGCTGCCCATGTTGAGAACCTGATTGTATGGGTTACGACCCTTAAGCAATGGCATTGCGTAAGTGAAGATCGCAAGGTTCAGAGCAACGTATGCGCCGAAGAAGGCAAGGTGACCGTGCGCTGCAGTGATCTGTGTACCATGTGAGTAGAAGTTCACACCGTGCAGAGTATGCAGGAAGCCCCATACGCCAGCGCCGAAGAACGCGACAGTTGCGGAACCGAGAGACCACAGCAGTGCTGCTTTGTTTGGATGGTTCTTACGACCTTTCCAGACCATGACGAAGGAGAAGGTCATCATCAGGAAGAATGGTATGACTTCCAGAGTAGAGAAGACGGAACCAATCCACTGCCAGTAGCCAGGCAAGCCAATCCAATAATAGTGGTGTCCTGTACCAAGAATACCGGAGAACAGAGCAGTCGCTACGATGATGTAGAGCCACTTCTCGATCACTTCGCGGTCAACACCGGTGAGTTTCAGCATCAGGAAGCCAAGGATGGAAGCCATCACAAGTTCCCAGGTACCTTCTACCCAAAGGTGAACAACGTACCACCAGTACATTTTATCAAGGCTCAGGTTGTCTGGGTTGTAGAATGCAAACAGCCACAGCAGGGAAAGAGCCCAAAGGCCAATCACCAGAATGTTTGTGATCGCAGTCTTACGACCTTTCAACACAGTCATTGAGATGTTGAAGAGGAAGATCAACGCAGCAACAAGAATGCCGACTTTAACCCAGAGCGGCTGCTCGAGGAATTCACGACCTTCATGGATGCCCATGATGTAGCTGACAACAGCACCCAGTGTACCAACCACGAGAATGATCAGCTGAATGTAAGCGAGTTTAACAGAGTGGATCTCACGCTCGCTCTCTTCCGGGATGATGAAGTAAGCCGCACCAAAGAAGCCCAGCAGAAGCCAGACGATCAGTGCGTTGGTATGCAACATGCGAACGATGTTGAACGGCAGCAACTCCGAAAGGAAGTTAGGTGCAACATAAATCCAGCCAGCGAGCAAACCGCCCAGAACCTGGATTGCGAATAGGCCAAGCGCAGCTACGAAGTAGGCATACGCGACTTTTTGAGAACTGTATTTCATAATACCACCCCTTAACCAGCGTCGTTCGGTGGCCAGTCTTGCGTGTTGGTCTTGTCAGCCCAACGCAAGAATTCAGAGAGGCCGCGGACTTCTTCTTTGGTCAGATCGAAGAAAGGCATCTGGCGACGACCTTCGATGCGGCTCGGCTGAGCTTCCATCCAGGAGCCAAGGGTCTCAGCTGCATCATCCGGATCATCCAGCACGCCCCAACGTGTCATCACATTGCCGACTTCAGGAGCAAAGTAAGCGCCTTCCCCGTGCAACGTATGGCAGTTGATGCAAGCATGCTTTTCCCAAACGTGCTTTCCGAGGACAACCTCGTCAGTGAGATCAGCTTTTGAAGTCGATTCATTGACGACGTAAAGGTGGCTGTCGATTGAGAGCACGGCAAATATGCCTATGAAGAATAAGGATCCCCCATAAAAAATATTTCGTGCCCGCGATTTTGTAAGGAATTCTGACATCTACGGAATCCTATCGTGGTTACGGTCCCGAAGATGATAAAATTGACGCCACTGGGGAAGTTTGTGCTAGAACAACCTATTCGGTAATTACCGGATATAGGAGAAAAACACATTTAAAAACAATAGGATATAAAATCGAGAATACTGGTATTTATGCCTAGTAACACTCAGGCGATCGCTCAACGGTACTCAAGAGTCAGCCATTGGGTCCAAATCAGCCAGAGTCTTCAGCTTATTCATCTCCGTCACGATGACCTTTTTGCGCCCGCTATTCACAATTCCTTGTTTTTCCCAAGCGCTTAGCAAACGGCTCACAGTGTACAAAGTTGTACCTGTCATCTCAGAGATATTCTGGCGTGTGAGAGGAAAATCAATTTCCATTCCCTCATCGGTGATGCGGCTGCTTTGGATTGCAAGCCTCAGCAAAGCACGTGCAACACGCTGCTCAACCTGCTGTGTGGCCAGTTCCAGAATGTGGTTGTTCGCTTCAGAGATACGCTCTCCGACGGTTTTGTAGGTTTCCGTCGCAAATCCATCGTACTTTTCGACAAACGTCTTCCAGAGACTTGTCGGCCAGAACAGCACGAGGCAGTCATCAATCGCCACAGCACTGGCTGGGTAAGTCGTCCTGCCAATTGCGGAGGCAATGCCCATAAGCTCGCCACTGACGATGTGACGCGCAATTACCTGATCTCCGGAAGCCGTGGTGCGAATAACGCGCACATGACCGTCCAACAGCAGGAAAAACCGCTCAGCTGGCTCATGCTCTTCGAAAATAGCCTGACCCGCGCTGAAACGCTTTGGCGTTGCTGCGTCCAAAATCTCTCTGATATCAACGCGTTCCAGCTTTCGGAACGGAGGAATATGGGAAATAAGATTTTCGTCAAGACTTCTCAAAGAAGACACCGTAGATCAATTAGAAAACACCCAAGCCAATCTGCGAGTGTTTTAGCGTATGTACTCGTAGGATTAAGCCGGTTGTTTATAGCAGAAAACATTAAGAAATTCACAGTGAACTCATTGGTGTAGGCCATTTTCTGCACATGAGTTCCAACTATCATATGTGCGCTACGTTTTTTCCGCTGTGAGCTCCTGATTTTGAAGGTTTTTCAACGTGTAATTCTCTCAAGAACAAGAACAATGGCAAGCCTAACGACACACCAACGGTGAACACAGCAAGAATCGGAAGCCAAAGACGCTTCATTCCAAGTCGTTGCCCTTCGGCAAAGATAAAGCCTATCAAAACCACCGCCGAAACCACCACATCAAGCCAGGCAAAAGCCGATATTCCGCCAGCAAATGCTTCAGCAAGAAGTTGCGGCAGGTTCAACCCGTTCTCAAGCAACCATGGCATAAACGCCCCGTACGGCAGCAGAAATCCCAAAATACAAAGAAGGCCATAAAAATACTTCATCTCTGGCTCCGCAGCCCACAATCATCAAATCAACAAAGCGATCCTATTGAAGTTCTCCCGCCAGAACAACAAAAGCCCCACCACAAGGGCGGGGCTCGCAGTAATCATCAGATGCTTCACAGATCAGCTGTCGCCGAAGAACTCCGCATCATACCCCATAGAGGCTTTAAGCAGTTCCTGCGTGTAGGCTGTCTCCGGTGTAGAGCTTCGCATCGCTTCCACATCCATCACCTCAACAACCTCACCATGCTGCATCACTGCAATCTCATCACACATATGTGCAACCACCGCCAGATCGTGCGTCACCATCACATAGGTAAGGTTATGCTCCTTCCGCAGATCAGCAAACAGGTTCAGAATTTCAGCCTGTACAGATACATCCAACGCTGAAGTTGGCTCATCCAACAATAGAATCTCCGGCTCCAACATCAACGCGCGTGCAACAGCTACACGCTGTCGCTGGCCACCGGAAAGCTGATGCGGATACCGAAAGCGGAAATCTGCTCCAAGCCCCACGTCATCCAGAGCCCGAAGCACACGTCCATCAATATCATCAAACCCATGTAATTTCAGAGGTTCTGACAAAACTCGATCAACGGTGTGGCGTGGGTGCAAGGACGCGTAAGGGTCCTGAAAAACCATCTGAATCTTGCGGGCAAAAACCTTATCACGCTTATGCGAAACAGGGGCGCCGTCAATATCGATCTCACCATCCCAGCCCTCAACCAGCCCACACACAGCGCGCAAAACAGTTGACTTACCTGAACCAGATTCACCGACAATACCAAAACTGCCGCCTTGCTGAACCTTAACGCTTACGTTTTTGACAGCCTGAAAGCGATCCGGTCCCTCACCGAAATAGACGTTGAGGTCTTTGATCTCGAGGCGAGCGTCTTTTGTTGCTTCCGCAACCCATGGCTTACGTTCCATCACAGCACTATCAGACCCGGGCATCGACACTGACCTCCTGCTTCCAGCTGTCCTGACGTTGCAGTGCTTCAAGGCGCCCCTTGGGCTCCTCAATGCGAGGCAGCGCATTCAGCAACCCACGTGTGTAAGGATGCGTCGCATTGTGCAGCTCGCTGGCCTTACAGGTCTCTACAATACGTCCTGCGTACATAATGATAATTCGGTCACAGAAGGACGAGACAAGATTCAGATCGTGACTGATGAAGATCAGCCCCATTCCGCGCTCCTGCACCAACTTGTCCATGATCGCCAACACTTTCATCTGCACAGTCACATCCAATGCAGAGGTCGGCTCATCAGCAATCAGAAGCTTTGGATCAGTGATCAACATCATCGCGATCATCACACGCTGCCCCATACCGCCTGAAAGCTCATGCGGATAAGAATTGAACACACGCTCAGGGTTGCGGATCTGAACAGCCTCCAACATCTCCAGAGCGCCCTGACGAGCCTCACGGCGAGAAGATTTGGTGTGCAGGCGCAGAGCCTCACAAATCTGCTTGCCAACCGTGTGAACAGGGTTCAGCGAGAACTTCGGATCCTGCATCACCATAGAGATCTGGTGCCCGCGAATTTTCCGCATCTGCCGTTCCGAATAGTCCAGCAGATTCTCACCATTGAACTTAATCGACTTGGCTTCCATCTGGCCCGGAGACCGGATCAGGCGCAAAATACTCCGCCCGGTCATAGATTTGCCGGAGCCACTTTCGCCCACAATGCCAACGCGCTCACGCCCGACAGAGAACGAAATGCCACGAACTGCATCAACGGTACCGCTACGTGTTGGGAAACGAACCCAAAGGTCCTCAACGCTTAAAAGCGTATCACTCATGGTTCTCTCCCCTAGCTCTGGCTCTTTTTCGGATCAAGAATATCGCGCAGACCATCACCCAGCAGGTTGAAGCCCAAAGACACGATAAAGATCGCCATACCCGGCATGGCAGCAACCCACCAATGGTCCAGAATAAACTTGCGACCAGCAGAGATCATTGCACCCCACTCAGGCTCTGGAGGCTGAGCACCAAGACCAAGGAAACCAAGGCCGGCAGCTGTCAGAATAATCCCCGCCATATCAAGCGTCACACGCACGATGATGGAGGACAGACACAGCGGCCATACATGTCCAATAATGATATGCATGACACCAGCCCCCTGCAAACGCACAGCGCTGATGTAATCCGCATTGCGAATGGTCAGAGTTTCGGCGCGAGCAATACGCGCATACGGAGGCCATGCCGTCAGACTGATCGCGATAATCGCACTCTCGATACCCGCCCCAAGCGCAGCAACGAAGGCAAGCGCCAAAATAAGCTTTGGAAACGCCAGGAAGATATCAACCAGACGCATAAGTGCCTGATCAACCCAACCGCCCAGATACCCGGCAACAGTTCCAATCAGCAAGCCGAACACTGGTGCTGTGAACGCTACAATGCCTACAATCAGAAGCGTAATACGAGAACCGTAAACGAGGCGGCTCCAGATGTCGCGGCCAAGCTCATCAGTTCCAAGCAGGTGACCATCCACCCCCGGCGCGGTCAAACGTTTGGCAAGGTCTTGTGCATTTGGCTCTGTTGTTGCCAGCAGTGGCGCAAAAATCGCCATCAGAACCAAGCTCAGAATAATCAGGAACCCGAGAAACGCGAGCTTGTTTTCATAGAGTTTCATCCACCCCATATAAAACTGCACAGCCCGCGCATGTCCGCGGGATGTAGGTGCATCAGAGGAGAGCCATGCTTTCAAGCCAGCTCTGTCAGGCACGTTAGATTTTACAGGTGCTGTTGTCATCGTGCCCTCGGATCAACCACTTTGTACATGAAGTCGGAGAAGAGATTGAGGCCCACAAAGATAGCACCAACCACAACTGTTCCACCCAGCACCGCATTCATATCGGCAGAAAGCAGAGCATTGGTGATGTAGTTGCCCAGACCCGGCCATGAGAAGATAATCTCTGTCAGCACAGACCCTTCCAGCAGGTTCGCGTAGGAAAGCGCGATCACTGTAATAAGCGGGATCATCACATTGGGCAGCGCATGCCGCCAGATCACAGCAGTCTCAGAAACACCCTTCACGCGCGCGGTGGTGATGTACTCCTGAGAGAACTGTTCCAGCATAAACGAGCGGGTCATACGGGAAATGTAAGCAATAGAATAATAGCCAAGAATACTTGCAGGCAGAATGATGTGGCTCACCGCATTCCAGAAGATCTCGATCTCTCCTGCAATCAGGCTATCGATGAGGATCATGCCTGAAACAACAGGAACTATGTCTTCATAATAGATGTCGATACGACCCGGGCCACTAACCCAGCCAAGAATACCATAGAAAATCAAGAGGCCCATCAAGCCGAACCAGAAAATCGGCATGGAGTAGCCAAACAGACCAACAAGGCGGATCAGCTGGTCTGGCCAACGGCCTTCGTTCACAGCAGCCAAAACGCCCATCGGCACACCAATGCCAACCCCGGCAATTGTTGCGAGGGTCGCAAGTTCCAGTGTAGCCGGGAACACGCGGGCAATATCCTCAACAACGGGCCGCGCTGTCAGCGTCGACATCCCGAAGTCGCCCATCGCCACCTGCTTCAAGAACAGCATAAACTGCACGTAAAGCGGCTGATCAAGACCCATGGCCTTGTACGCAGCTTCGTAAATTTCCTGAGAGGCACGCTCACCAACAACCGCGAGGACCGGGTCGACTGGCATAACACGCGCAATAATGAAGGTGACGAAAAGAAGCCCCGCCATAGTGATGGCAATGGAGAAAAGGCCAGCGATTAAACCTTTTAAAATCTTGTAGAGCGGCGAGGTAAACCCTCGCCGCGCCACAGTCGCTGTAGAGTCAGCGATGCTCATTTGTAATTAGCCAATCTTATTTTTTTACAGGCCAGAAGAATACGCCAGTAATAGCGCCACCCGGGTTGAAGCCGGTTACGTTTGCAGCCATGGAGTTCTGTTCAATCTGCTGGAACATAACTGAGAATGGAGCTTCTTTCTGGAAGGTCTTCTGAGCTTGCACGTACATGCGAGCACGCTTTTCGCGGTCACTTTCCTGTACAGCCAGATCGGTCAGTTTGGTCAGCTCTGTTGCTGGGTAAGCGTTACGCCATGCCAGTTTACCAACATGCTTACCTTCATCGGAGTTATCCGGGTTGTTTGCGAAAGTATCAGCATTTGTGTGTGGATCTGGGTAATCCGGACCCCATGCACCTACGTAGATCTGGAAGTCACGAGCGCGGTAACGACCAAGGATCTGCTTGCCAGTTCCCTGTGTGATAGACGCGCGAATGCCAGCCTGACCAAAGGTGTTCTGCAAGCTCTGAGCAATTTCAACGCGCTCAGTCGCATTACGAACGATGAACTCAACATCGAAACCATCGGCATAACCTGCCTGGTCGAGCAGCTCTTTAGCTTTCTCAACGTTCAGTGAGAATGGAGTGTCCTTCAGTTCGCCCATATAGGTCTGCGGAAGGAACGCCTGCTGGATGGTGTACTGACCCTTCAGGAAAGAACCGGTCATGCCTTTGTAGTCAACGAGATACTTCAGAGCTTCCGCAACCTTTGGATGGGACAGCGCCTTATCCTTCTGGTTGAAGGAGATGTACATCAGACGACCACGGAGCGTGTCTTCAACCTTCAGATCTTCGTTGGTGGAGATCGCAGCAATATCTTCTGGAGACAGGTGACGGGCAACATCAACATCGCCTTTTTCCAGCATCAGACGCTGAGAAGCAGATTCCATCACGTGACGCACGATAACGCGCTTCATCGCAACTTCACCACGCCAGTATCCTGGAACAGCAGTCAGAGAATAAGACTCATTTGGCTTCCAGCTCTGCAGCTTAAACGCGCCAGAACCAGCAGAATTTGTTTTCAGCCAGCCATTACCCCAGTCGCCATCAACTTCATTGGACTTAACCAGTTCACTATCAACGATAGAAGCAATTGCAGAAGTGAAGCAGTTCAGCACGAAAGAAGGAGCGTACTTCTTATCTGTCGTAATCTGGAAAGTGTTCTCATCAACGGCTTTGATTGTCTCACTCATGTTTTCAGGAGTGAAGCCAAACTGCGTAAGAATGAAAGACGGTGTTTTCTTCATCGCAACGGCACGGCGAAGGCTGTATTCAGCATCCTTTGCAGTAACAGGGTTGCCGGTGTGGAACTTGACGCCCTCACGCATTTTAAAAGTAAAGGTCTTGCCGTCCTCTGAGATTTCCCAGCTCGTTGCCAGACCTGGCTCATAACCTTTGGACAGGTCAGCTGGGTTCAGCTGTACCAGACGGTCATACATGTTGTTCGCCATGTCTGTACCGGAAAACTCAAACATTTCCTGCGGATCGAGCGAAATGATATCGTCAATACGGCCAGCAACAATGAGCATGTTAGGTGGAGTTGCAGCACCAGCCTCAGAGATGATAGCGCCGGAAATTGGCATCGCCACGCTTGCAGCAAGCGCCAGCGAGAGAAGACTACGCTTAAATTGCATTATAAAATGCTCCCCTATTTATAAAATGCCTTCACATCGTTAGTCGCGCGAAGGCGAAAGAATTGTAACCGCATCTAAGTGCAATCACTGATTAAATTCTTTCACTTTTTAAGAATAGGAACAAGTACCCTTGGTTGAGCTCAGCCAAAGAATACCATGCACCAGCTCAATCCTTGCTTGATTCTGGACGGCTAACCTTGCGGTTTCTGCCAGTAATCAAACCTCCCCTAACGGACTAGTCAATTGGTATGATCAAGCCTGATTCAGTCTAAAAAAATCAGCTATTTAATCGTTTTAAGAAATGAAGAGGCGTCTCAGAAAAAGTAAACGCTGCACACAAGGTGCAGCGTTGGAACTCTATGCCAAATTGGAGTGAGCCTGTGAGCAATTTTATTTATCACGCACCCTCAAGAGTTGCAGTCTTTTCATGTTGACCTAACGTCCCCAATTTTGAAAACGCGAATCCGTCACCGCCAAACACATGCCCATGGCTGCAATCCAGCTTCACTTTGCAGCTCTCACCAGCCTTCGCAGTAGCATCACCCCTGCCCTGAACGGTGATCAAAGAACCGTCGGTCAAGCGCACATGCAGGAAGTGGCTCTCGCCAAGTTCCTCAATAACCTCGACCTTCCCGGAAAGCTCGCCTTCCGTTCCGCTGCCCATGTGCTCGGGACGAATACCAAACTCAACCTTGTTGCCAACAGCAAGGCCAGTCGGATCAACGACAACCTTCACAGGATCAGAGCCGATAACCGACAGCTCAACACCGTCTTCAGCAACACTTGTCACCTGCGCTTCAATGAAGTTCATCTTCGGCGATCCGATGAAGCCAGCCACGAACTTGTTGCGTGGACGATGGTACAGCTCAAGCGGGCTACCAACCTGCTCAATCCGGCCAGCATTCAGCACCACAATCCGGTCTGCAAGCGTCATTGCCTCCACCTGATCGTGGGTCACGTACACCATGGTGGCGTCCATGTCCTGATGCAGCTTGGCAATCTCAATACGCATCTGCACACGCAGCGCCGCATCAAGGTTGGAAAGCGGCTCATCAAACAGGAAGACCTTAGGATTACGAACAATCGCACGGCCAATCGCCACGCGCTGACGCTGACCACCAGACAGCTGCTTCGGCTTGCGTTCCAGCAACGGAGTCAGCTCGAGGATACGAGCCGCCTCCATCACCTTGTCTTTGATATCCTCTTTTGAATGCTTGGAGAGTTCAAGACCAAACGCCATATTCTCATAAACATTCATGTGCGGATAAAGAGCATAGCTCTGGAACACCATGGCTATCTTGCGTTCCTTAGGAGAACGCTGGTTCACCAGATCTCCATCAATGAACATGTCGCCATCAGTGATATCTTCAAGCCCTGCAATCAGGCGCAATAAAGTCGATTTACCGCAGCCGGATGGCCCAACAAACACGATCAACTCGCGATCTTTGATCTGCAAGTCAACGCCGTGGATGATGCGGGTTGACCCGAAGTCCTTGACGATACCCTTGAGTGTTACATCTGCCATGGTGTTGCCCTCAGCTTAGTTCTTTGAGATTTGCAAGTAAGCCACTTGCCATGCAGGCAGGTTGAGTGCCTCGCCGTCCATTTCCGCACTAAATCCATGCCCCTCCAGCAACGCAGCAGAGCTGTACGCTCCCAGAGCAACACGCATATCATTATTTGTCAGGTTGAAGACGCAAAGCACTTTCTCGCCTTCATGCTCACGCACAAACGCCAGCACATCTTCTCCCAGATCAGCAAAGTCCAAAGACCCTTTTTGCAGAACCTTCTGGCCTTTACGCCACTGCAGGTATTTCGCTGTCCGGCGAAGTGGAGAAGCCTCATCTCCAGCCTGAGCTTCCGCACTGTGATCCAGATGGTCTTGCGCCATCGGCAACCAAGGCTTGCCAGTGGTGAAGCCACCGTCCTTGGTCCATGCAATCGGCGTACGGCACCCGTCACGGCCTTTATATTCAGGCCAGAACTCAATGCCGTAAGGATCTTGAAGGTCTTCCAGAGCCACATCAGCTTCTTTAAAGCCCAGTTCCTCACCCTGATAAATGCATGGGCTACCACGCAAGGAGGCGCTTAGCGCCATCAAAGCTGGTGTCGCCACCTGAGGATCAACATCAGCAGGAAGCCGTGATCCCATACGCTTCACATCGTGGTTGGACATCGCCCAGCTCGGCCAGCCCTCAGTCACAATGTTCTGCAGGTTGGTCACCCGCTCACGCACATAGGTTGCAGTTGGCGTGTTGGAAAGCAGATCAAAGCTGTACGCCATGTGCAGGCGCCCCTCACCAGAGGTGTATTGCTTCATAATCTCACTGGCTTCATGCCCTGCACCGATTTCACCAACTGTGGTGGTGTTCGGATACTCGTTCATCACAGCCCGTAAGCGCTCAAGGAACGGCAGGTTTTCTGGCTGCGATTTGTCAAACTTGTGATCCTGGAACGCATAAGGGTTCACACCAGTCACATCCGCAAGACTATCAGGATCGGGATATGGCGGGTTGTCACGCAGCTGCTTGTCGTGAACGTAAAAGTTCACGGTATCCAGACGGAACCCGTCAACACCCAGCTCCAACCAGAACCGACCTGCATCAAGCACGGCCTGCTGCACTTCCTCGCAATGGAAATTCAGATCCGGCTGAGAACGCAGGAAGTTATGCAGGTAGTACTGACAACGGCGGCTGTCCCACTGCCACGCAGAACCACCAAAGATGGAGAGCCAGTTGTTTGGCGGAGACCCATCAGCCTTCGGGTCTGCCCAGACATACCAGTCAGACTTGCTGTTGGTCTTATTGCTCCGGCTTTCCTTAAACCACTCATGTTGCTCAGAGGTGTGTGAAATCACCAGATCGATCAGAACACGAATGCCTTTACCATGCGCTTTAGCTACCAGCTCTTTGAAATCATCCAGAGAGCCGAACATCGGATCAACGTCTTCATAATCAGAAACGTCGTATCCAAAGTCATCCATCGGCGACTTCATGAAAGGCGAAATCCAGATCGCATCAGCACCAAGATCGGAGATGTAGTCCAGCTTCTCTGTAATACCTGGAAGGTCACCAATGCCATCGCCATTGCTATCTGCGAAAGACCGCGGATAGATTTGATAAATGACTGCGCCCCGCCACCAATCCGGATCGTTCGCCAGAACGCGATGGCTTGTATTTTCGTTTATTGGGGTAGAGAGGTTCATTCCAGTTATCCTTTAACCGCACCAGCTGTAAGACCAGCGACGATTTTTCGTTGAAACACCAGGACTAGGACCACGATCGGGACGGTCACTAGTACAGAAGCAGCCATGATATTGCCCCATGGCAGCTCGTATTCAGTTGCGCCGGACATCAGGGCAATCGCCACTGGCACGGTGCGAACTTCGTTGGATAGAGTAAAGGTGAGCGCGAACAGGAACTCGTTCCACGCACCGATGAAGGCAAGCAGACCAGTGGTCACCATCGCTGGCCACATCAGCGGCAGGAAGATCCGGCGCACAATGGTCAGCGGAGAAGCTCCGTCAACAACAGCAGCCTCTTCAAGCTCCTTCGGCAATTCTTTCATGAAGGTCGTCAGCACCCACACAGTGAACGGCAGGGTCAGCACTGTGTTCGGGATAATCAAACCCGGCAGAGAGTTGTAAAGCCCCATGGAGCGGATCAGCTCATACATGCCAGAAAGGATCGCCACCTGTGGGAACATGGAGACTGACAGGATTGTCATCAACAACAAGCCACGGCCCCGGAAGTGGATACGAGCCAGCGCATAAGATGCCGTCACTGCGATAATCAGCGACAGGATCACAACCGAGGTCGCCACAATCACCGAGTTCAGAATATTGAGGCCAAACGGCTGTTCTTTGAAGATGGAGAAATAGTTCCCCGTCGTGAAGGATGTTGGGAACACGGACGGATTGAACAGCTCCTGCCCACTGCGAAAACTCGTAACAATCGCGTAGTAGAACGGGAAGACCGAGAAAATCACGACCACAACAACGAGTGTGTAAAACAGAATAGACTTCATCTGTCTGTTCATGATTGTTCTCCTTCACCGGACTTCAGCCCACCTGCCACCACGGTAATGGTCGTCAGCAGAGCGATCACAATGAACAGCAGCGTCGCAGCCGCAGAACCATAGCCAACCTCCTGGAAATCAACCAGTTGCTGTCTTGCATAAACTGACATGGACATGGTCGAGGTGGAGCTGGACGTCAGCACGTAAATCAGATCAAACACACGCAGCGCATCAAGACTACGGAAAATCACTGCAACAATGATCGCCGGGCGGATCAGCGGCAACGTCACCTTGAAGAACACGCGGATCGGGTTGATGCCATCCACGCGGGCAGCCTCATAGATATCACCCGGAAGCATCTGAAGGGCAGCAAGGGTCAGCAGTGCCATGAACGGCGTTGTTTTCCAGACATCCACCATGATCACAGCCCACATCGCGGTGGAAGGATCAGCCGTCCAGGCAATCGGCTCAGACAGAATGCCGACACCCAGCAGAATTTCGTTAATCACACCAAACTGATCATGAAGCATCCAGCCCCACATCTTGGCGGAAACAATGGTCGGGATCGCCCAGGGGATCAGAACCGCAGCACGCACAAGGCCACGGCCTTTGAACTCTGCATTCAGGATCAACGCAATGAGAAGCCCGAATAGAGTTTCAAAACCAACAGAGATGACAGAAAACCAGAGAGTATTCCAAACCGCATTCCACCACTCGGCATCAACGAGAACGCCATAAGCCTCTCCGTCATAATACGAGAGATAGTTCTCAAAGCCGATGAATTGAGATTGGCTGAGATCTGTGAGGTTTGCGTCGGTAAAACCCAACCAGATGGTGCGAAGCAACGGCCAGCCTGCAACAGCGGCCAAAGCAATCATCATGGGGGCGAGAAAAAGCCACGCGGCGCGCAATCTGGCAGAGCTCAGATTGGAGCGTTTTGCCTTACGAGTGGCTGTACCATCCTGCTGAAGAGCAAGGGTCATCCTCTGATCCTTGGTTTCTTTATTTCAGGGAAACTCCAAGGAACCACCCAGGAGCTCGGTTCAGTGTTGCGGCCATCGGGAGGCCGCAACACAGATCGCAAGTCTAGGGAGGAGACTTACCAGCCTTTACGCTTGATGCGTTTCAGGTTCTTTTCAAGCTTCGCAAGGGATGCCTCTGCTTCGGTTTTACCGGAAAGCACGTCATGCACTGCATTGTAAAATGCATTGGAAACTTTGTTGTAGTTAGAACCAGTTGCACGGGATGGGCGTGCCACAGCATTGGTGAAGGTGTCTTTCAACTGACCCATGAACGGGCTTGCTGCAAGAACATCCGCATCAGAGTACAGCTCAGCAATGGTTGGGTTGTAAGACCCTTCAATAGCACGCTGTTTCTGGCTCTTTTTGCTGGTCAGATGCATAACAAGGCTTGCAGCTGCTTCTGGGTCTTTGGAGTATTTAGAAACAGCAAGCTGCCAACCACCAAGAGTACCGGTCTGCTTTCCGTCTTCACTACCCTTAGGCAGAGCCATCACACCGATTTTGCCTTTGATCGGGGAATCGTCAGCCTGACCGAGAGACCATGCATAAGGCCAGTTCCGCATGAACACTGCATTACCGGACTGGAACACACCGCGTGCATCTTCTTCCTGATAGGAAAGAACACCAGAAGGTGCAATTGTACCGGTCCAGCTTGCTGCAAGGGACAGAGCTTTTACAGCTTTTTCGTTGTTGATGGTAATATCACCATCAGCGTTCACAACATCGCCGCCGCCAAAGCTGTCGACCCACTCAAGAGCGTCACAGGTCAGACCTTCATAAGCCTTCGCCTGATAAACAAAGCCCCACATTTTATTGTTGCCAGCTGCGCGTTCAGCATCCTGAATTTTTTTCGCGCTTGCGGTCAGATCGCCCCAGGTTTCAGGAGCCTTTTCACCATACTTTTCGAGCAGGTCTTTGCGGTAAAACAGCAGGCCAGCGTCAGTGTACCAAGGCATAGCAACCAGCTTGCCTTTGTAGGTGTTGTTCGCAACGATTGGCTGGAAGTGCATGTCTTCTGCGCCATTGGAATATGGCTTCAGATCAGCAAGGTGGCTTCCCAGAATACCCGGCCAGATAACGTCAATCTGGAAAACATCAATATCGGAAGAACCAGAGCTCAGGATCTGCTGGTACAGCGCCAGTTGCTCAGTAGAAGATGCAGGTGCAGCGAAAAACTTGACGGTGTTGCCAGTTTCTTTGGCCCACTCGGTTGCAGCACCTTTACAGAGCTTAGCGCCCTGACCAACGCTACCGCAAACAACGGTAACTTCAGCAGCCATTGCATAACCCGCAACGCCAGCCATACCAGCAACAGCAACAGCAGAACCTAATAATGTACGACGGATACCCATAATGGGACGCCTCCCTGTTTCGTCCATGGCCCTTGGTTCAACGAATTCCCAATCGTTGTCCGGCCATTAATTACCCCTCCAGAGCGAAGGGCTCCCCAAACACTGGTCATCTTTCAAAAGATTCCCAAAGCGCTTTGAGACAAGCAAAGTTTAGTCACCGGTCTAAGTCAATAGTAAAAATCCGTAGGAACTTTTGTGAGGCTGTCCATCTGGCGTCATATTTTGCAACGCAGCACCCACAAAATAGCTGAATTCTCCTAAGTTTAGAGCCCATCATATGTGGTATTTTACTGCACCTCTGAAAAATATCAGTTTTCCACTGTCTCCGTTACCGTTTCCAAAGCGCTTTGGAAAAGACAAAGGTCCTACTGGATTTTAGGCAGACTTCTGGGCTAGATTTCATCCAAGCATGCGGGAGAAAAAGGGGCTATAAACAAGGCGCACAGCAAGTTTGAGCCATTGAATTATTATGAATCTTAAGAGTTTAGCCAATCACCTCGGTCTTTCACAAACCACAGTCAGCAGAGCTCTGAACGGGTATTCTGACGTGTCTCTCGCCACCCGAAACCGGGTTTCGGAGGCAGCAAAGACCTATGGCTATCGTCCCAATGTCAACGCACGCCGTCTGGCAACCGGACGCTCCTGCGTGATCGGCATCGCCTTCCCCACTGACATGAACATGTTTCTCGACCCGCATTTCATCGAGTTTCTGACAGGTCTTTCAGAGAAGGCATCCGAGCTTGACTACGACATCATGATCTCTTCCTCGCAGAGTGAGGAAGTGGACGTCTACCGCCGCTTTGCGGAAAAAGGCACAGTTGATCTGGTAATCCTGTCCAACGTGGACCTCAGCGAAGAGCGCATCCGTCTTCTGCAAGACCTCAACATGCCATTCATCGTCCATGGCCGCACTGCCACCTGTGACAGCTACTCGTACATCGACATCGACAACTACGGCGTCTTCCACGAGCCCACAAAGATGTTGCTGGAAATGGGCCACGACAAGATCGCGATCCTCAACGGCCATCCCAACCGTGTCTACGCCATTGACCGGCTCAACGGCTGGCAGGATGCGTTGAAGGAACGAGGCGTCACGCCGAACCCGGATTATATGCGTGCAGGCGCTATGTCAGAGGAAAACGGCTACACCTTCGCCATGGAGATCTTGCAGCTCGAAAACCGCCCGACTGCCCTGCTCTGCTCAAGTGTGGTCATGGCAAAAGGCGCGTACAGAGCCTGTAGCGAACTCGGCATCAGGATCGGTTCGGAAGTCTCCATCGTCGCCCACGATGACAACGTGCCCTTCGCCCAAGCATCTGACATGAACCCGCCACTGACCGTCACCCGCTCTCCACTGCGCGATGCAGGTCGGGAGATCGCGATCATGGCGATGAACTACCTCAAGGGCACAGACATCAAAGAGCTGCAATGCCTGTGGCACCCGGAACTTATTTTCCGCAAATCTGTAGGCGCACCGCCACGCACGGACATCTAGCCTAGGGAATTTACTCAGTTCCTTGAGTGGGATCATTGCCATACAACTTGAGTCTGAGGCTATAGTGTAACGTAGCTGCACATTCAGGTTGGGGCCCCCTATGCCGACGCCAGTATTTATCGCTGAAAACACGACCAAAACCTATGTCACCAACGAGGTTGAGGTGCACGCACTTCGCGGTGTCTCCATGACACTCTTTGAAGGCGAAATGGTTGTGCTGCTTGGACCATCCGGCTCCGGCAAATCCACATTCCTTAACATTCTCGGCGGGTTAGACAACGCCACCTCCGGCACGGTCTCGTTCATGGGCAAAAACCTGACTGACTTCAGCGAAAGCGAACTGACACGTTATCGGCGCGATTACGTCGGCTTCGTCTTCCAGTTTTACAACCTCATTCCCAGCCTCAACGCATGGGAAAACGTGGCTCTGACAACAGAGATCGCCAGGAACCCAATGGACCCGCAGGAAGCATTGGAACTGGTCGGCCTCGGCAAACGCTCCTCCCACTTCCCGGCGGAAATGTCCGGCGGTGAACAGCAGCGCGTCGCCATCGCCCGCGCCATCGCCAAACGGCCAGAAGTCCTGCTTTGTGATGAACCCACTGGCGCGCTCGACACCAAAACCGGCACGCTGGTTCTGGAAGCCTTACAGCGCATCAATCTGGAACTTGGCACGACCACCGCAATCATCACCCACAACACGGCCATCCAGCAAATGGCAAACCGTGTCTACGTCTTCAAAGACGGCGCAATCGAGAGCACGCACGAAAACGAAACACCCAAGCAGCCTTCGGAGGTTGCATGGTAGCTCTGCCCGTCCTTGACCGAAAAGTCATCCGCGACTTGAAACGCCTGTGGGCGCAAGTGCTCGCGATTGCTTTGGTCATGGCGTGCGGAGTGATGACGCTGATTCTCGCACAAGGCGCCTACCGCTCTCTCAGCCAGACACAGGAAACCTATTACGATCAATACCGCTTCGGCCACATCTTCGCACAAGCCGTCCGTGCACCTGATCACCTGAAAGAGCGCATCGCAGCCATTGATGGCGTAGCAGCCGTCGAAATGCGCATTGTCCGCTCCGCCATCCTCGACATTCCGCAGATGGCAGAACCCGCCGCTGGCATTGCGCTTTCCTTGCCCTCAGGCAGAAAGCCTGCCGTCAACCGCCTCTACTTACGCGCAGGCCGCTTGCCGGAAGGCTCCCGTACCAACCAAGTCGCTCTGGATTCCCGTTTTGCCAAAGCGCACGGCCTCAACCCCGGTGACACTTTCAGCGCAATCTTGAACGGCAAGAAGCTCAACCTCGAAATCACGGGTATCATCCTCTCCCCAGAGTTCATCTACGCCCTCGGCCCCGGAGATCTGGTCCCCGACGACCGCCGCTTCGCCGTCTTCTTCATGGCTCAATCCGCCATGGAAGGCCTGTTCGACATGAAGAACGCGGCCAACGATATTTCGCTGCGGCTGCTCAGAGGCGCCTGTACACCTTGCGTACTGGAACAACTCGACCGCTTGCTCAAGCCATACGGTGGCACCGGCGCGTATAAACGCAAAGACCAGCAATCCCACGCCTTTCTGGATGCGGAGCTCACCCAGCTTTCCGCCATGGCGAAAGTGCTACCCCCCATATTCCTGCTGGTCTCCGCTTTCCTCGTCAACATGATCCTGTCCCGCCTGATCGCTCTGGAGCGGGAGCAGATCGGCCTGCTGAAAGCCTGCGGTTACTCTTCATGGTCCGTCGCGGGTCACTACGCCAAACTCGTCTCTTTCATTGCGCTTCTGGGCGTTGGAATCGGCTCCATTGCTGGCAACTACATGGGCAAGCTGATGACTCAAATGTATGCGCAGTACTTCTCGTTCCCATTCCTCGTATTCGATGAAAGCCCGGACCTCTACCTCATCGCCACTGCCATCTCGTTACTCGCTGCTTTGGGCGGTGCGCTCTCTTCCATCATGAAAGCTGCCCGCCTGCCACCCGCAGTCGCCATGCGTCCACCTGCACCGCCACGTTTCCGCAGTTTCCTCTCGCTCAAGTCAAAGTGCGTTCGCATCCTGTCCCAGCTCAGCACCATGGGCCTGCGCCATCTCATGCACAATCCGGTCCGCAGCCTGCTCACCAGCCTTGGCGTCTCTTTCGCGCTGGCCCTGCTCGTCTCCGCGCTGTTCCTGACCAATTCCATGGACCACATGATCAACGTGGCCTTCAACAAAGCAGAAACCGCAGATGCCCGCCTGACACTGGCAGATGACAAAGCCCCCAGCGTGCTCGATGACATCCTGCGCCTGCCCGGCGTTCTCACCGCAGAAGCCTACAGACAAGAACCTGTCATCCTGCGCTTTGGTCCCAAAGAAAAGCGCGTCGCCATCACAGGTCGCCCAACCAACGCCAATCTCTCCCGCATTCTGGATCTTGATGAGCGCGCTATTGAAATGCCCCGCACCGGTCTCATGCTGCCAACTCACCTCGCCAACCAGCTGGGTGTAAAGCCGGGCGAAATGCTCACCGTAGAGCTCACCAGGCACAACTCGATCCTGCGGCAGGTTCGGGTCTCAGGCACCGTCACCGGCTACATGGGCATCTCCGCCTCCATGCACATAGACGCGCTGAACGCCCTTGTCCCCACCGGCCCACGCATCTCTGATCTGGCGATCAACATCGACCGCACACGGCTTGATGATCTCTACGATGCTGTCAAAGAAACTCCGGGCCTCGGCGGCATCGCCATGCAGATGCTTTCTCGCGAAAAGTTCCGCGAGCTCATGGATCAGAGCGTCAACTCCATGCTGGTTGCCTACATCACCATCGCCGTCATCGTGGCCTTTGGCGTGGTCTACAACGCCGCCCGCATTCAGCTGTCAGAACGGGGCCGCGAACTGGCCAGCCTCCGTGTCATTGGCTTCTCCAAACAGGAAGTCTTCCACGTCATTCTGGTGGAAATGGCCATGATTGTTCTGCTGGCACAGCCCATGGGCTGGCTCATCGGCTATGGCATGGCAGCAGGCATGATACAGGGCTTCGCCAGCGATCTCTTCCGCGTGCCGCTTGTGGTACTGCCAAGCACCTACGCCATCGCCAGCTTTGTCATTCTCACAGCCGCACTGGCCTGTGCGCTTATCGTGCGCCGCCGTGTGGGCAAACTTGATCTCATCAAAACCTTAAAAACGAGGGAATAGGAATGAACGGTAAATACGTCAAACGAGGCGCATATATTGCTGTCGCCCTGCTCGTTCTTCTCCTCATTGGTTGGGCCTTGCAGGAAAAGCCAATCTCCGTTGAAACAGCCAAAGTCACCCGCGGCGACCTGATTGTCACCGTGGAGGAAGACGGCAAAACCCGCGTCAAAGAGATCTACAAAATCTCCGCCCCAATCGCCGGACGGGTCGACCGTTCCCTGTTGGAGGTCGGCGACAAGGTGTCCCGCGGCGAAACCACAGTCGCCACCATCAACCCGCTTCCACTCCGTTCATGAACGCCCGCACCAAGGCAGAGGCACTGGCTGGAGTTGAAACCGCCAAAGCTGCCATCTCATTGGCAGAAGCTGAGCTCGCCTCCGCCAAGGCAGAACACAAACTGGCCAAGTCAGAACTCATCCGCGCCCAACGCCTCAACCACTCCAAAACCATCTCTGACGCGCAATTGGAACGCGTGGAAATTGACGTCACCCTCAAAGCCGCCAAAGTCCAAAGCGCAGAAGCTCAAATCGCCCAGCGGGGCAGCGACCTGCAAAGCGCCAAAGCCCGCCTGATCGAGCCTCACATCGCCCAAGACCCCGAACGGTCTGAAGAGCTGGCCGTCCGCATGATCACCCCCATCAACGGCGTCGTCCTCAATCTGGCAGTCGAAAGCGAACAGACCATCCAGTCTGGCGCGCTCCTGATGGAACTGGGCGATCCCGCTGATATCGAGGTGGTTGTTGACCTGCTCTCCACCGAGGCCGTCAAAATCGCAGAGGGCGCAAAAGCAACTCTGGTCGACTGGGGCGGCAACACCCTGAAGGCAACCGTCCGCCGCATTGATCCCGCAGGCTTCACCAAGGTCTCAGCCCTCGGCATTGAAGAGCAACGCGTCAACGCCATTCTGGATCTGGACACCCCGGCACTGGAACTCGGCCACGGCTTCCACCTGCGTGCTGCCATCGAAACATGGCACGGCAAAAACGTCCTGCGCATCCCCATGACCGCCCTCTTCAGAGAGGGCAACGACTGGGCCACCTTCAAAGTCATCAACGGCAAAGCCCAACTCCAACTCCTGACCATCGGCGCCTTCAACCAGGACATGGCCGAAGTCCGCACTGGTTTGAACCAGAACGACACCGTGATCCAGTTCCCAGGAGATACGGTCTCACATGGCACAGCAGTGGTGGCGGAGTGAGTATCATGACATTTGATCCCAATAGATACTTGAAAGAATTAGACCTTTACCCAGCATCTAACCCAGATGACGAAAGCAAAATTACTAAAGCGTTCGAAACGGCACTTGACACGCGGAAGTTTGAAATCCAGCTCTACTGGCAACGTGCAGCATATTTTTGGGCATTCACAGCAGCTGCCCTCACAGGTTTTGTAGCGATTCAAGCAATAAAAGGATCGGAGGTAACAGATGCCCTATCACTTCTGATTGCTACTGTTGGCCTTTTTGCAGCAACCGCATGGCACCAAGTCAACAAAGGCAGTAAAGCTTGGCAGGAGAATTGGGAAAACCACGTTGACTACCTACAGAAGCACGTAGTTGGAAATCTCTTTCAAGTTGTTTTGCTGAAAGATAGCACGAAGTTATTTTCTGTATCGCGCATCAATAGCCATATCAGCAGATCAATGATTTTACTTTGGCTCGCGCTAGTAACGGTATTTGGGATATTAGTTTGGGAAAAGGCAGGCTTTCCAGAACTTGAATTTCTTTCTACGGAACTTCTGAAAGCAGAAACACCAGGTTCAATCATCGGCAACGTAAAACCATCTATTTCAATCGCTGTCGAGAATCCAACCGTCACAGTTAAATTTGACGAGCAGACCGCCAGGCATAACAATCTCGATATCACTGCACTAATAATTGCATTCTTTGGTTCATTTTGGAGTCTGTTACTTTGGAGCGGCTGTTTAGGCTCCAGTTCTGAAAGCACACAACGCAGGATTAGAGATTATAACTCTCATGATCCGCGTAGTTACAATCCGGGCTGCTGTGAAAGGTCAACAAATGGGATAGCAAGTTTTTGGCAAAAACTAGGATGCGATGGCAGGTTAATAAGTGTCTTAGTATTTGGAATACCTTGGGTAATTGGAACGGCAAAGTTGGTCGATGCCGCCCTATCATACTTGTCTTAAACGGGTTCAATCAGCCTTCTCTGCCTCTCTCTCCCGCCGGGCCAGTTCCATCTTCCACCAACGATCTCGCAGCGCCACGCGGTTTTCGCGGTAGCGGTCTTCCAGCACCTCCATGTGGGCCACACGGTCTGTCCGGAAGGCACGGAAATCCTTGCGCAGTTCGCACCACGCCACGATCATTCGAGAATGTGCAAAGAAGGTCAGGCTCAGCGGCCATATCAGGCGCTCACTCATCTCGCCCTGCGCGTCCTCATAAGTCAGCCGCAACTTGTTCTGCCCGCGAATAGCCTGCCGCACATCCTTCAGCTCAATCCGTGCTGTGGGAATCGGCTCCACCCCGAAATCCGGCGCATAAAGCGGCGCTTCAATGAACTCATCCCGCGCTTCGGGAGACAGCACCGCCGCAATCTTGGCAATCACGTCACTGGCTGTGCGAATAAGCTGCTCATCCCCACGCACCTGCACATGGCGCAGGCCCATCATCACCGCTTCCAGCTCATCACTGTTGAACATCAACGGCGGCAGATCATACCCCTCATCCAGCACATAACCGACACCCGCCTCCCCACGGATCGGCACACCAGTCGATTGCAGGCTGACAATGTCGCGGTAAAGCGTGCGAACAGAGATTTCCAGTTCCTCCGCCATCGCATCACCGGTCACCGGCCCACGATGACGTCGCAACAACTGAACGACCTGCAGCAACCGATCTGCCCTGCGCATGTAATCCTCCGGAAAGTTTCGGCCAGAAATTTTGGGAACGCCAAACACTCCTGACACAATGCTGTCAGGAGCACCTTGCTACCAATCTCCCACGAAACACAAGCGGAGAAAGCAAATGCTCACACATCACAAATTCAGCGCCAAACTCGATGGCGTCAGCGCAAGCCCGTTTTGCCTGAAAGTAGACATCCTGCTCGCCATGGCAGGCCTCTCCCATGATGTTCTGGAAGGCCCGGCAGCCCTGCAAACCGCCCCAAAGGGCAAGCTGCCTGTCATGAAGGACAACGAAGAGCTCATTGCCGATTCCGAGTTCATCAGACGGCATTTGGTGGTCAATTATAACGCTGATTTTTCAGGAGGTTATTCTGAAGTCGAACTGGCTGTTGGGCACGCCTTCATGCGCATGGCAGAACATTCATTGTACTTCGTCACCGTCTGCACCCGCTGGCTGCCAGATGAGAATTTCGCCATTATTGAAGACCAGTTCTTCGGTATCCTACCACCAGAAATGCGTAGTTCCCTCGCAAACGAATCTCGCAAAAGCGTCATCGCCAAAGTCAACAACCACGGCTACGGTCAGCACACATGGAAAGAACGCCTCGCATTGGGCCGCGCAGACTTGCAAGCCATCTCCACCCAGCTCGGTGACAAACCATACCTGCTCGGCGACCGCTCCTGCTTTGCTGATGCCGCCATCGGCGCCCAAATCCTCTGCACCCTCTCCAACCTGCCCTTCTCCGGCTGGAAGGAAACCACCGAGCAGTTCCCCAACCTCGTCGCCTACGCAGACCGCATCAAAGAAGCCTACCCGGAGAAAGCAACCGAAGCAGCCTAATCAACACCCCCGCCGGATTGGTGCATCTGGCGGGGGTTGTCACATTCACTACGATTGCTTCAAATACGCAATCACATCCTCAGCATTCTGCGCCGGATCATTCACCGGATACATAACGTGTTCCACCACACCATCCTTGATGATCATGGTGAGCCTTTTCAGCAGAACCATGCCACCAGCCTCAAAAGTCGGCAGCTCCATCGCCTTCGTCAGTTCCAGTTTCTCATCAGAAAGCAAAGCAAACGGCAAATGCAGACGCTCAGCGGCTTCAGCCTGAAACGCTGTCGACTGAGTAGAAAGCCCAAACACCGCTTTTGCCCCGGCAGCTTTTAACTCACCAAAGTGATCCCGGAATGCACAGGATTGAGGCGTACATCCACGAGCTCCGGGAATGAGATCCCACCCTTCAATTGGCCCTTCATTCGGAGGGCTCGTTCTGGGATAGGCATAGACAACAGTGCGGCCCTGTAACGCTGACAAATCAATCATCTCAGCATTGGTTGTCCGCAGTTTCAGCGCCGGAAGCTTCATGCCAAGCAAACTCTTAGTGTCAGTCACAATCAATCAAACCTTCTCCAATAAAAACCCCGCCGAACATTCTCATCCGGCGGGGCTATCTCACTCATAAAACATCGCCGCTAAGCGTCTTGCGTCATCAGCTGTTGGTTCTTACGTGCCATCACCTGCCGCACCACAACAGGCAGCATCAACACTCCACCGATTGCCATGGTTTGCAAGCCCGGCGCAACGAAGAACATCGCCGCAAAGGCCGTCCAATACCGCTCCAGCTTATTCAGCCCCGCCAGCATGTAGCCAGAGAACGCCACACCCAGCAGACCAATGCCACACATGGCACCCGCCAGAGTTACGCTCAGGTCGTACCAGGTGAACTCCGGCGTCACCAACAGCAGTGCAGGAGAGTAAACGAACACAAACGGCACCAGCGCCTTTGCGATACCAAGACGGAACGCCGTGTTGCCGGTCTTGAACGGGTTCGCACCAGCAATCCCAGCCCCGGCATAAGCAGCCAGCGCCACAGGCGGCGTAATGTCTGCAAGTACGCCGTAGTAGAACACGAAGAAGTGCGCCACCAGCGGCTGAACGCCCAGCAAGGCAAGCGCAGGTGCAGCAATGGAAACCAGAATGATATAGGTCGCCGTTGTCGGAATACCCGCGCCCATGATGATGCAGGCAACTGCCGTAAACAACAGGGTGAAGAACAGCGTCAGCCCATTCTGCGTCACATACTCTGCAAGCATACCGGACGCAATAAACCCGCCCAGATCAGAAGCAGCCTGTGTCACCACAAACGAAAGCCGGAAGCCCGTTCCCGTCAGCGTCACCACGCCAACAATGATGCCAACAGCTGCAGCAGCAGCCCCAACAGCCAGCGAGTACTTGGCCCCTGTCGCCAGGGACTCAATCAGGTCTTTGAGACCCATCCGGTTATGCGGGTTTAAAATCCCAACAACCACACAAGCAGTAATCCCCCAAACCGCTGCAAAGTCGGGCGTTTTACCGGAGATGATCAGGTAAACCAGAATGCCCAGCGGGATGACGGAGAGCCAGTGCTGCTTCATCACCACCAACGCTTTCGGCAGCTCATCCTTGGTAAGGCCGCGCAAACCAAGGCGTTTGGCTTCCAGATGCACCATCACAAAGATGCCGAAGTAATGCAGCATTGCCGGGAACATCGCCGCAAGCAGCACCTCACGGTACGGGATCTCTAAAAACTCCACCATGATGAAGGCAGCAGCCCCCATAATCGGCGGCGTAATCTGCCCGCCCGTTGATGCCGTCGCTTCAACAGCCCCCGCAAAGTGTGGCGGATAACCAACCTTTTTCATCGCTGGAATGGTGAGCGAGCCTGTCGTCACCGTGTTGGCAATGGAACTGCCGGAAATCGTGCCCAGCATGGCAGAGGAGAAGATCGCAACCTTCGCAGGCCCGCCTGCATAGCGTCCGGCAATCACAGAGGCCAGATCGATAAACAACTGCCCAAGGCCAATGCGCGTAGCTAAAACACCAAACAAAACAAACAGGAACACATACTTGGCAACCACCCCAATGGCGATGCCGTAAATGCCCTGGTTCGTCATGTAAAGGTGATTGATCAGCCCCGTCCAGCTCGCGCCCGGGTGCCGCAGAGCGCCCGGTGCGTACATGCCAAACACGGCATAGCCAACGAAGATCAACGCAATCAGCGGCAGCGTTGGTCCGACGGACCGGCGCGCTGCTTCCAGCACCAGCATCAGCAACACGGTGCCCATAAACACATCAATCGGCGCAGGAGCCCCAACACGGGAGGCAACCGCCTCAGCTGGCAACAATGGCAAATACATTGCCGCTGCCACAGCCATCACCGCCAGCACGATATCCCACAGGTGCACTCCACTCGGGCGCCACCATGTGGAAGGTGCAGGCTGACTGCTCGTGCTCTTGATGAAACTGAAAAGAACAAACACCAGCCCCAGCACAAACGAGAGGTGAATGCCGCGATGGACAAGCTCTCGAATAAGCCCAAAGCCGGACGCGTAATAATGATAGAGCGACATGGCAACAAGTGCTGCTGTTATAACAACAGCAAGCACCGGACCAGCCGCTCTGAATGTGAGGTCTGGATCGTATTTCCGTTCCAGATCCTCAAGGGATTGATCTGTCGTATCCTGAGACATCAGCCCTGCGTTTCATTTAGATTGAAAACAGCAGCGCCCGGCAGATGTCTACCGGGCACCGCAAAATCATCAAAGGTAACCAGACTCTACTTGATCAGGCCAGCTTCTTTGTAGAAACGCTCGGCACCCGGATGCAGCGGCACACCAAGACCATCCGTTGCAGTTTCCATGGTGATGGTTTTGCCTTTGGAATGGCCAACATCCAGCAGCTTGCGGGTCTTGTCGTTCCACATCGCTTTGGTGATGTTATAGATCAGCTCGTCGTCTTCTTTCGCGCTGGTGATCCACTGCGCACCAACGGTCAAAGTGGTTGTTGCATCAACACCTTGGTAGGCACCAGATGGAATGTCTGAGCTTGCAAAGAAGCCGTACTTCTCAACCAGACTTTCAGCTTCCGGACCTGTGATCGGAACGATCTTGATGTCTTCAGCAGACGCCAGCTCAACCACAGCACCGGTTGGGAAACCAGCAACCACAAAGAACGCATCAACCTTGCCGTTGCGCAGTGCTTCCGCCGCAGCAGAACCCTTCAGCGCTTCAGCAGTGATGTCAGAGGTGGAAAGGCCATAAGCAGCAAGGATCAGGTTCGCATCCGTGTATGTGCCAGAACCCGGTTCATCCAAAGACACGCGCTTGCCCTTCAGGTCAGCAACAGAGTTGATGCCGCTGTCAGCTTTTGCAATCAAATGAATATGCTCTGGGAACAACGCTGCGATGGAGCGCAGATCCTTCATCGGCTCCTTACCTTCCATGGTGCCGGTACCGGAAAACGCCCAGTAAGCAACGTCAGACTGTGCGAAACCAGAGTTACGCAGACCGGAATTGATCGCATTCACGTTATCAACGGAACCACGGGAAGAAACAGCAGAAGCAATCAGACCCGGTACACCGCAAGACCCACCAGCATCACAGGCACGAGAGCCCGGAGGATTGGAGATCGCATTGGCGATCATGCCGCCAACCGGGTAGTAGGTGTAAGCTGTACCGCCTGTGCCAATGGTAAAGAACTTAAGGTCCTGCGCCAAAGCCTGACCAGAAAACAGCGCCGCGCCGCCAACAATAGCTGCAGCTGTCGCCAATTTAGTAATGGAAGATAGAAGCGTCATAGCCCCCCCGGGAAATATACGAGAGACAGGATACTCTACGGCGTAGAAGCGCCATAAAATCGTCTGCCCCAAACACTATGAGAAGTCTGAGCAGTCACCGAAAAATCAAAAAGGACGCTCGACTGATGTAATGAAGTGAACAAGAAATATTCACGCGAATTAGAAAACACGCTTCAACCAGAGATCGCAAGCGAAATACGAGATTTTTCGTAGGCAAGCGCAAGAAAATGTAATTTCAGGTCATTCCAAACGCGACTGGCGCATGAATATGTCAGACAAAGTCTGATTTCGGAACAAAAGCTACAAAACCCATTCATGAGCCAAATTCCGCAAGAATTGCGAAGCACGTGCAAATTCAATTGAGTACAGTCCTGATACTACAAATTTGAGCGTGCACGTTCTCTTCGCTATAGACCGGATGGGTGCACATATGATTCATTGGGCTCCGCTGCAATGAAGGAGTGATTTTATGAGGGTAAGTGGCAAAAAGATGCTTCTGTTACTCGTTGTTCTGGTTGGCTTGCTGTTTGCTATCGGTGGCGCTGTTGTCTGGTGGATGATGCAACAACCCATGTTCAAGCCGGGCACCGTTGCCCAGCGCACAGACCTGACGCCCGTCGGCATCTCAGACGACTTCTGGGAAGTCGCACCAGATGTGAAGCTGAAACACTTCTCAACCGGCGAAGGCCGCAACATCCTCTTCATCCATGGTGGACCCGGCATTCCAACCATGGCAAGCGCTCCGGGTTTTGACCTGCTCTCAGACGAGTACCGCGTCAACTACTACGACCAGCGCGGTGTAGGCCGCTCCACACGCCCCTTCGACCGCTTCCCGGCAGAAGACAGCACATGGACAAAGATCCAGCTGCTGGAAAGCACCCTCGGCATCTCTCAGCAACTAGCAGATATTGAACGCATCCGCAAACTGCTAGGCGATGACAAGCTCATCCTCATGGGCCACTCCTACGGCGCCCTGCTCGCCTCCCTCTATGCCGCCGAGTTCCCTGAGAATGTCGATAAGCTCGTCTTGCTCAATCCGGCAGACCTGCTCGTCTTCCCCTCTGGCAACAAAGGCCTGTTTGAGAACGTTCGCGAGCTCCTGCCAGAGCGGGATCACAAAGCCTACGACAAATGGCAGCGCCGTTATCTGGATCTCGGTCAGGTCTTCAAAGAAGATGAAGCCAGCCTGCAACAGCTGGATGCAGACTTCCTGCCATACTTCATCAAGGCCACAGGTGACACCATCAAAGGTGCCCCGCCCATCTCACAGGATCTCTTCGGCAGTTGGTACACCCGCGCTCAGTTCTTCGGCCTTGGCAGACGCCATGACTGGAGCAAGCATATGGGCAACATCACAGCTGACACGCTGATCATCCATGGCGACAAAGACTTCCAGCCACTCGCAGTCTCTGAAATCTATGAGGACGCGATCCCGAACGCAAAACTGGAACGCATAGAAGAAGCCGCCCACTTCCCGCACTTCAACAACCCAGAAGAGCTAACCGGCAAACTACGCCCGTTCCTGAACAAGTAACCACCACGATCTGCATGCTCCCGGTCAGTCTGGGAGCATGCTGCATTCCATTCGGCACAGGTCGCATTGAGGCACCTCCCGAGTACCGCGACCTCCCCAAAGCAAAGCGCTCTACTCTTCCGCCTCAATCAGCTTGTGGCTGTCTTCTGCAGTCAGATCCAGCCCATAGGCCTCGCGCATATTTGCGATAAAGGCCAGCGTCTCCGGACCAAAAGGCGCCTTGCCTTCAAAGCTGTGCAGCACGATGCCTTCAACCAGATCCCCCAGCCCCATCTCATGATGAGCCGCCACGGCTTTGAGCACCTTCAGCACTCGTTTTTCAAGTCGCACTCCGGTCTGCACCCGTTCAATCTTACGTCGTGTCATGTCTGCCTCTCGCGCATCGAGTGGTTTACACCACAAACGAATCTGGTAACATGGTACCAAGTTACCATTCAAAATATCTCGGTTATTCCCTCATGTCAAACAATCTCAAAGGGGTCCTCTCGGCCCTTTTGGCTACGGCGTTGTTCACGCTCACCTCCGCCTTGGCCAAAGTCGCAACGACAGAATATCACGTGCTGCAGATCCTCTTCTTCCGTCAATGCTTTGTCTTTGCCTCTGCCTTGCCCGTGCTCATAAAAACCTTCCCCCATGGTTTCAAAACCAAGCATCCGCTTCCTCATGCATTGCGTCTGACAGGCGCTTTCGTCGCGCTCTCAACAGGCATCTGGGCTGTTGCGCTCCTCCCGCTCACAACAGCAACCACGCTTGCCTTTGCCAAGGTCTTCTTTGTTGCCATCCTTGCTTCCCTGTTTTTGGGTGAGTCAACAACAAGAACACGCGTCACCGGCATCATCCTTGGCTTCGTCGGCGTATTGATCGTCATCCGCCCCGGCTTTGACGGCTTTGCCAGCCTCTACACGCTCATCCCACTGGCAGGAGCCCTTGGAGCAGCTGTTGCTGTAGTCTGCGTCCGCAAGCTCTCTCAAACAGAGAGCACCGCAACGCTGCTCGGGTATCAGGCAGTCTTCGTCGGCCTCATGGCAGGTGTACCCATGTTCTGGCTTTGGAAGACCCCAGACCTGTTCGGTCTATTGCTCCTCACCATCATGGCCCTCATCGCCACTCTGGGCCAATGGGTCGGCATCAAAGCCCTCAGACTGGAAGAAGCCAGCGTGGTCGGCAGTGTGGAATACATCTCACTGATCTACGCCGCCCTGCTCGGCCTTGTGCTCTTCTCCGAGCTGCCAGACACCTTCACCCTCATCGGTGCAGCGGTCATCATCTTCTCCGCCCTGTACATGATGCAAAAAGAACATCGCCGGAAAGCAGCACTCAAACCAACCTAGCGTACCGGGCATTGGGGGGAATAACTTTTCGGGTGGTCAGCAAAACAGGCTGCCCGCCTACCGTGGGACCATCAGCCCCGAGCAACGTAGAAAAAACACATCCAACGCAAACGAACGCACAAATTAACGCAAAGCAGATATCCCCGCTCCAGAGGCCCTCGCCTAAAGGTAGGGAACCAGAATATCTGAAAGCACAGAGCCCTTCGGGTAAGCGTAGACGCTACCCTGTTCATAAACGTAAGGCGCAACTTCAAGACCCGCCTCAGCGCAAATGAGTTGGCCGCCCAGCACATCCCAGCTGTTCACGCAGCCATTGTAGGCGCCATCCACCTGTCCCGTCGCCGCCTGACACAACGCCCATGCTGCAGACCCGCAAATACGGATTTGATGCTGCTCTGACACCAGCCGATTGACCTTGTTGAGGAAATCGAGGTTATTCTCCTGCTTGTAGTTAAAGCACAGGTTCACCACCAGCTCATGGTCACAGGCCTGTCTGGGTCGCAATCTCTTGCCATCCTCAAACGCCCCTATCCCCCGCGTCGCATAAATCGTCCGGCGGTGAAAAGGCGCATGGACAACAGCAACTGCGGGTCCTTGCTCATCAACAAAAGCCATGGAAATACAAAAGTCTGGCCGCCCGTAAAGGTAGTTAGTCGTCCCATCAATCGGGTCAATAACCCAGCACGGCGGTGTCAGCTCGCCGCCCGTTTCTTCCCCCTTGAAACCATGCTCAGGGAAGGCTTCGCTTAACGCCTGCTTGATGCGCCGCTCAACTTCACAGTCCGCTTCACTCACGTAATCCAACAAGCCTTTGCTGCCAATCTGCAGCTTGTCGCGGTCATGAAAGACCTCAAGAGCATAAGCACCAGCCTCCTCTGCAATCATTCGGGCTGTGGTGAGTATCTCTTGCTGCATGTCGGGCACCTTCGCTGGTTATGACCGTCTGGTTGTGCCCTTAAGGTATTGAGCAGTTCATTCAAAAGAGCAACTTCGTATCAGGACTACCTTCAGCCTTAGCCGCTAGCCTTTATCAGGAGTAGAAATGAGCTGGACTGAAACCTGATGAACCGAGAACTGCCCCTGCTCTACGCGTGTCTTGCTCTGGCCGGAACCATTCCGTTTATCGCCGGAGCCATAGGTTTATCAGTGGGTTACTCATTTCTGCCACTGGTGGGCGCAACTGTCATAGCAGTCAGTTTATATGCCCTTGTCATCCTCTCCTTCATGGCGGGAAGCCAATGGGGCATGTTCTTCATCGCTCCTCACCCAAGGCGTGCATGGCTGCTGTTATGGAGCAACTTTGTCGCACTGTCCGGCTGGTGCCTGTTCCTGTTTACCGCTCCGATCATCTTCATTCTCGGACTTATCATCCTCTTCTCGGGCATGCTGTTTGTGGATTTCTATTTGCAAAATCTGGAAATCACATCGCGAAACTACCTCGGCGTGCGCATCACAGCCACCATCATCACGCTCATCGCACTGGGCGTCATCGCCCTCAACGTCTGAGGTTTATCCCCTCTCAACAACCTAAAACCCACCCACAAACGAAAAATGCCAGCAAGGTCTCCCTCACTGGCATCATAAAATCTAACTGTTTGGCAACGCTTACATATTGATAGAGCGCCACAACATGGTAGATCGATTCCCACTCCGGCAATACGCCAAAACAGGCCTAGGCGCTTCCGCAAGAAAATCAATCAGTTCTTGACCTGCTTCAGCAAAATCTGTCCCCGGTCCGATTGGAATGTAAATGTGCTCCAGACCCTGCTCTTCAGCTGCTCCAGAAACCTCCAGATAAGTCGGCTGGTTCGGCGCTTCATCATCCGGTCGGTTACAGACGATAGACCGGAAACCCTGCTCACGTGCCTTCTCCATGTCCTCAGGATAGAGCTGCCCGGCAAGCCAATAATCCTCGGTAAGTTGACGCGCACGCAGCTGGCCACCACCACCGCCTGAAATTTTCTGAAGTAGATTAGAGAACATTGACTGGCACTTTCAAATAGGTTTGACCGGTTTCGTTTTCTGCCTCAGGCAAACGACCGGCTCTCATATTCACCTGAATGCTCGGCACAATTAGGTTAGGCACATCAAGCGTTGCATCCCGAGCTTCGCGCATTTCGACGAACTTTTCACGACTAGTACTATTACCTACGTGAATGTTCTCTGCTTTCTCAGCAGCAACGGTTGTTTCAAACAAGATCTCACGTCCATTCGCACCATAGTCATGGCACATGAACAAACGCATTTCGTCAGGCAAACTCAACACCTTATGGATGGAAGCATACAGCACGGACGCATCTCCCCCCGGGAAGTCAGCCCGCGCAGTGCCGCTATCCGGCATAAACAACGTATCCCCCACAAACGCCGCATCACCAATCACATGCACCATGCACGCTGGCGTATGCCCCGGCGTATGCATCGCAAAGCACTTCAGCTTCCCGATCTGATAGGTATCCCCGTCCTGAAACAGCTTATCAAACTGGCTGCCATCGCGTGCAAACTCGGTGCCTGCATTAAACACCTTACCAAACACACCCTGAACAACTGTCACCTGCTCACCAATACCAATCTTGCCGCCCAGCTTCTGCTGAATATACGGCGCAGCAGACAGGTGGTCAGCATGCACATGGGTTTCGAGCAGCCATTCCAGCTTCAGATCATTTTCGCGGATGTACGCAATGATTTCATCGGCATGCTCAAAGCTGATGCGCCCTGCCGGATAGTCGATATCCATCACACTGTCGATGACCGCACATGCCTTTGTTTCCGGGTCTGTCACCACATAAGTGATGGTGTTCGACACCGGATCAAAGAAATCCTTGATCTCCACTTTCTGATCCATCTGCACAGGATAGCTGCTCATAACCTTCTCCCACCTAAATCCATGATTTATCAATGAAACACATGACAGATCAGGCCTCTTTCAACGCTCTTCGCATTGAGAGGCTGGCAACCAGTCTCGCGACCAGCATCCCCGCCGTCATGCATAAAACAAACACAATCGCCTGAGGCGACAGCAATGAAACTGAAACCAGTGCAGGACCCGGACACAGACCGATTAATCCCCATCCCGCACCAAATGTAGCTGACCCAAAAATCAACCGTTTATCGATCTGCTGAAACGTCGGAATCCGAAAGTCATCCGCCACAAACGGACGCGGTAGAAAGCGCGCCAGACGGAAAAACGGAAAGGCCACCAGAATGGCGCCGCCCATCACAAAGGCGAGACTTGGATCCCAATTTCCAAACACATCAAGGAAGTTTTGCACCTTCAAAGGATTGCTCATTCCCGCAACGACCAGCCCCGCCCCAAAGGTCAGGCCAGCCAAAAAACCAGCGATGATCCGTTGCATGTTATCCCCCCACCACGTGGCGAAGGACGAACACAACAGCAATGCCGACCGACATAAAGGTGATCGTCGCGGCCAGTGACCGAACAGACAGGCGCGACAAACCACAAACACCATGCCCACTCGTGCATCCGCTTCCAAACACCGAGCCAAAGCCAACAAGAGCCCCTGCAATCGCGATCAGCGTCAGGTCTCCTGTAAACACCTGCTCAATCTCAAATCCCCCTGCCATCAGCAGCAGAGGCGCAAGAACGATCCCAACAACAAACGACAGTTGCCAGCCCTTCTCACCATGCACCCAGGCCGACTTGCCATTGGCAAGCGTACCGGACTCAAACAAACGGCTATAAATACCGCTAATCCCCGCAATCCGCCCATTGGCGAGCAACAGGATGACAGTAGACAAGCCGATTAAAACGCCTCCGGCTAACGAGGCATATGGAGTAAACTCAGTCATATTTTATACTCGTTCTTTCCCCTGCAGAGGAAAGTTCGGTTGATGGAGAAACTGACCAGGGCATGCGCGATACCATGATCAAAATGTATGTTTTCTAATTTAGTTTTCTCTAATATATAAGTCGATTTTGGAGAGTCAAGTCACAACCGGCAGCAATTATGCCAATCGCCTAATACTCATCGCCAGTTGCGCAGATTGATCACCTCCCTTAGGCTTGCCGTATACGTAAAGAAACGACCCTAAATCGCCGTTGGGAGATGAATTTGGGAAAGCGTCGTTTCTGCTTGAAATACAAAGGGATGGATATGATTGACGAAGACCTGAAAGGTGAACTTGAGCTTTTTCGCGATAATGTAAAGCGGTTCATCGAAGCAGAGATTCTCCCGCACTACGACGAATGGGAGAAGGCAGATATCTTCCCGCGTGACATCTGGAACAAGATGGGCGAGCAAGGCCTGCTCTCTGTAGACACCCCGGAAGCATATGGCGGGTTCGGCACCAACTTCCTGTTCTCCATGGTCATCATAGAAGAGTTCACCCGCGCCAACTGTTCTGGTCTGGGCGTTTCTCTCAGCGTGCATTCCGATATTGTTGCCCCTTATATCCTCAATCACGGCAGTGAAGAGCAGAAGCAAAAGTATCTGCCAAAAATGGTGACAGGCGAATGCGTCGGCGCCATCGCAATGACTGAACCTGCAGCAGGTTCTGACCTTCAGGGCATCCGCACAATCGCACGCAAAGACGGCGATGATTACATCATCAACGGCAGCAAAATCTTCATCACCAACGGCCAGCATGCAGATGTTGTGATCGTTGTTGCTCGCACAAATCTGGACGTCTCCGGCTCCAAGGGAACCAGCCTTTTCCTCGTTGAGGCAGACAACCCAGGTTTCAAACGCGGTCAGAACCTCGACAAGATCGGTCTGCATTCCTCAGACACATCTGAGCTCTTCTTCGAAGACCTTCGCGTCCCGGCCAGCGCTTGCCTCGGCAGAATGGATGCTGGCTTCCACATCATGATGAACGAGCTCCCACGCGAACGGCTTACCCTCGCTGTTGGCGCTGTTGCAGGTGCCGAAGGCGTACTGGCAATGACGGCTGACTACGTAAAAGAACGTCAGGCCTTCGGTCGCCCTGTTGCTACCCTTCAGAACACCCGCTTCAAAATGGCAGAAATGGCAACCGACGTCCGCACCCACCGCGCGTTCGTAGACGAATGCTGCCGCCTGTTCCTGGAAGGCAAGCTCGACAACACAACCGTCAGCATGGCTAAACTCGGCACAACAGAAATGCAGGGCCGCGTTGTAGACGGCTGCCTCCAGCTCCACGGCGGCTACGGTTACATGAGAGAATACGGCGTTTCCCGCGCCTTCGTAGACGCCCGCGTCCAGCGCATCTACGGCGGTACTTCAGAAATCATGAAGGAACTGATCAGCCGCGAAGTGCTGGCTTAAACTTCTTCAGAGGGGAGGCTTTGGTCTCCCCTTTTGCTTATTGCACCAGCTTGTTGCGCACAACGCGCAGCTCATCAAACTGCATCACATCGTTTTCGGATGTCCAAAGATGCTTACCTTCCCCTCTAAGGATGGTTCCAAGCTCAGGGCTGTAGGCATATTTGGTAACAATATCCTCACCCTCTGCGCTAACGGTTTCAAGCGTCACATCAAGCACATCATAGGCGCAACTGCCAACCTGCAAGCGGTCAGGCTCACCGACGGAAAACTTGTAGGGCACGTCCCTGCGTACAAGGTCTTCGTTCTCGAACACATCAATGGATGCTGTCCAGACCTTACCAACTTCAAGCGGAAAGAACTCAGCAAACGGTATATCTGGCACGTAAGTCCGATTGATGTGAGCCCCTCGTTCATAGGAAAGGAACAAGCCCTTCTCATGAACATGTATCTGGTCACGCACCACCACATATCGCTCATTCAAATGCAGCTCTGTAACCTGTCCGTCCTCTTCAAGTCGAACAAACAAACGTACGGGAATACTGCTGTTTATGAGGACCATTCCGGTTTTCATCGTGTCTGCGGTTGGGCACACTTGTGCAACAGCCGCGCCACCAAAGAGTACGCTTCCCAGAAGTCCTAAAATTGTTTTGCTTATAACGCCGGAGCTTTGCATCGATCTATCATGTAGATTTATTCTTCTATTTATGGACGCTTATCTAGCAGCATTCTGAAAAAAGAGGATTGATATATACGTTATGCCCATTAGTCACTTTGAACTACGTATATCAACATAACACTTTGGTTAGTGCACTGATCTTACTGCTTAATTACAAACCAAGACGTTCAGTAATCCTCAATGCGTCGGTGTTGCGCTTTGACGCATGCAGCTTCAGGTTGGCCAAAATAGCGCTGATCCGGATACCGCGGTTCGCAATCCAGCGGTTTCTGTTGGATGGATGAGAAATACTGCGGTGGTGCAAAGCCACTGGTAACCATTGGTCATTCAGCACCGGCGCACCCGAAGACCCCGGCAGAGTATCACTTGAGTAAGTTATGAAGTGGTCATGAACGCTCAGGATTTGGCTGTTGCGAAGAGAAAGACTCTTCAACCCACCATTGGGATGATGAATGATTGAAACAGACTCACCTTTCACCGCCTTGCCAGATTGAGGCAACAACTTCAAAGAACCGAAGTCAGAGAGTGACCTGGCCTCTTTATTCCCCTCTTCAACAGAGACAAAACTGAAATCCAGATTGTTACTCGCGCTGGTAAAGAAGATCTCATCCGTGATCGAGAACTCGGCAGACCGCCCAAGCGAAAAATCCTCATCCATCTCATATTGAAAGATAGCCGAGGCCTGCGCTGCTGATTGCCGCGACCGGATCACATGGTTGTTGGTCAGAAGCAGGTTCGGCCCAACCATAAAGCCAGACCCGGCCCCTGCCGGAATACGTCCCCCCCGATAAAGCTGAACCTTGCAGATAGACCGCGCAGCCGCGACCCCACGGCTGAGGTAGTTGATCGGGAAGATGTCAGAAACACCCATGATCCGCTCAAAGGCAGTGTGATCCTCCTCCGGGATCAAACTCTTGCGCACATGCAGGCGTTCCAGCTCATCCCAAACAGCATCACCAAACTCGCCTGTCCCACGTTCACCTGCCGAGCTGCAATCACACCTATCCTCGCGCGAGTTCGCCATTTTGAAATCTCACCTTATCCAACATCATCCTTCCTGAAGAAGACCAATCCAGGCAGCTGCTGTGAGACCTCAGAGTTCATTCACCAAAAAACCAACTAAACACTAGCATTTTAGTCAATGTCATTTTCTGCAAATCAGAAAAACTTTAGCTTACCCTCTTGAACAATCATAAATTGCAATTACATTAGAACTACATTTGTAATGCAAAGGTGCTACATGCCATCAAGATCCATTTCGCTAAGCGTGCGATTAACGCAAGAGGAATCGGAGCGCTTGGCCCGGTTGAACTTTCCGGAAGCCAAAACGCCAAGTGACAAAATCCGGGCACTCATAGCCGCACCGGAAAGTAGCTTCGCATCACTGGGCGATGGCACGCACACATTTGCAGCGCGGAAACTGGTAAAACCAGCAAGCGACATGCTCGACCAGAGTGATCGCCAGTCAGACGTTCTGCGATTACTGACTGATCGCCTTCCGCTTCTTTTGGGTGAACTGGCTGGCAAAGCTGGCGAAACAGACCTGAAAGACGCAGAAGCCGCAGTTACAGAAGATTTTTTTGAGCTCATTGAGCTGGTGCTTCAGGCCGGATTGAGACGGAATCCTCGCCTGCAAAACCCGGAACTCTTCAAAGAGCTTGTCGATGATATGCGCAGCTCCACCGAACTTTTGCGCAACCGCTTAAACTCAAAGTAATACTGGAGGACTCAATGTCTGAATCTCTTTTATCTCGCGTCGGTCGTCTAGTCTCCGGAACTGCCAACTCTATTGTTGATGCCGTCGAAAGCTCTGCACCTGACATGGTGATGAAACAAGCTATTCGTGAACTCGACAACGCTGTTGAAGACGTCCGCGACGCTCTTAGCAAAGCAGCCGTCAAAAAGCACGTAGCAAGCCAGCGGCTCGCAGAGACCAACAAGTCACACGAAGAACTCTCCGAGAAAACCGCCATTGCCCTGCGCGCTGGCGAGAAGGATCTAGCCCGCGCGGCTGTTGCTCGCCAGATGGATCTGGAAGCGCAAATTCCAGTTCTGGAAAAGACAATTGCCGATGCTGGTGATGAAGAACAGGAGCTCAACAACTCCATCCTCGCCCTTCAGGGCCGCAAGCGCGAAATGTCAGACCAACTGGACGCTTACATTGTCCAAAAAAATGCTGCAACATCGCAAAGCACAACCGCAGATGGAGGCAGCGATCACAAGCTCAATACAGCCGTTGACAATGCCAACTCTGCATTTGATCGCGCAATGAAAGCGGCTACAGGAGTACCGGGTGTCGTAAACTCAGGAAGTATGGGTGACGATGCAAAGCTCGCAAAGCTGGATCAAATGACCCGCGACCACCGTGTAGAAGAGCGCCTTGCTGCGCTGGAAGCTGAACTGGAATAACAGCAACCGGCAATCATAGTGTTCATTGGGGGATGAATTGGCACAACTACTTTTTTCAAGCGAGACTTATCTCTTCACGCTCGCCATCTTCGTCATGCTCGCTCTGGCGCTGCTCGAAGTTGTCGGCATGGTGTTCGGGCTATCTCTTTCCGGTCTGGTCGATGATGTATTGCCGGATCTGGATATCGATGCAGATGTCGATATGGATGCAGACGTCTCGGTAGACGCGGTCGGCCTTGGCCCCGTCGACGGGTTCCTGGCATGGCTGGCCGTGGGCAAGGTCCCGTTCATCGTCTTGCTGATCATCCTGCTTACCAGCTTCGGCATCATAGGTGTGCTGATACAGTACACCGCTGCATCTGTCATAGGCTCATCAATCCCCTTCTGGATGGCGCTCATCCCGACAGTGATTGTCAGCTTCTGGTTCACCGCCACAACTGGTCATGCCATTGGCCGCATCATGCCCAAGGAAGAGACAGACGCACGCTCACGAAACAACCTGGTGGGCCAAGTTGCAGTCCTGACACTTGGCAATGCGACCATGGCTTTGCAGGCAGAAGCCCGCGTTACGGATAATTTTGGCACACGACATTACGTGCAGGTCATTCCAGATCAGCCAAACATCACATTAATGCAGGGAGACGAAGTCTTGCTTGTCGGCTTAAAAGGCTCCCTTTTCACAGCAATTGCGAACCCACACAAAAATTTATCACCTCGCCCAGACACGCTTGCAGATTAATCTCTCAATTTGAGGCCCAATATGTTTACAGAAAATCAAAACTCCGCCTTGGAGTCAGCCACTGGACTGACTGAGATGCTCGTCCTGGCAGCCGTTGTCCTTATTGCTCTTCTCGCAATCGGCATTGTCTTCTCCCGCCTCTACACTCGCTCTTCAAAAGAAGTCGCGTTTGTACGAACTGGCTTTGGTGGCCAGAAAGTCATCATGAACGGCGGCGCAATTGTCTTGCCAGTGCTGCACGATATCATTCAGGTGAATATGAACACCTTGCGCCTTGAAGTGCGCAGAGCCGATGAAGCTGCACTGATCACCCGCGATAGAATGCGTGTTGATGTGGTTGCTGAGTTTTACCTACGCGCTCAGCCAACCATCGAATCCATTGCCAATGCCGCACAAACCCTCGGCACTCGTACCATGCGTCCGGAAGACCTGAAGCACCTCATTGAAGGCAAGTTCGTCGATGCTCTGCGCGCCGTGGCTGCTGAAATGGCAATGGAGGAACTGCACGAACAGCGCGTTTCCTTCGTTCAAAAGGTACAGGCAGCTGTCTCCGAAGATCTGCTGAAAAACGGCCTTGAGCTGGAATCAGTCTCCCTGACCGGCCTTGACCAGACTCGCATGGAATACTTCAATCCGAACAACGCGTTTGATGCAGAAGGTCTGACCAAGCTCACGCAAGAAATTGAAGAGCGTCGCAGAAAGCGCAACGACATTGAGCAGGATACAGAAGTCCTGATACGCCGCAAAAACCTCGAAGCTGAGCAACAAAAGCTCGAAATCGCTCGTGAGGAAGAATACGCTTCACTGGAACAGCAGCGTGATCTGGAAATTCGTAAAGCCAAGCAACAAGCATTGATTGCCACGGAACAGGCAGAACGTCGCCGTGATGCAGAGCAGGCAGATATCACCTCGAAGCTGGAAATCCGCCAGTCAGCAATCGCATCCGAGCGCCAGGTCAAAGAGCAGGAAATTCTCAAGGACCGCGCACTGGAAGAAACGCGCATTGAAAAAGAGAAGGTTCTTGAGCTGACCCAACAGGACCGCTCAATTGCAGTCTCCGAGAAGTCCAAAGCGCTTTCAACTGCCGATGCTGCAGCAAACGAAGCCCGCGCTATTGCGATCAAGGCAGAAGAACAGGTCATCACAGCACGTGAGATCGAAGTAGCCGAACGTCACAAGCAGGTCGATCTGGTTCAGGCAGCTCAGGATGCAGAACGCTCCGCAATCGCCGTTACAGTTGGTGCGGAAGCAGAAAAGCAAGCTGCGGAAGACCATGCAGAAGCTGTTCGTCTGAAAGCCGGCGGTGATGCGGATCAGATCCGTATTGCAGCAAACGCGGAAGCAGATGCTGTCACGACCCGTGCAGAAGCAGACAAGCTGCGCCTCGCGGTAGAAGCAGAAGGTCAGCGTATCCTAAACGAGGCATCCAACCTCCTATCACCTGAGCAGATCAATATGCAGGTCAAACTGGCTTTGATCGAAGCTCTGCCACAGGTCATCAGCGAGAGCGTGAAGCCAATGGAGAACATCGACGAGATCAAAATCCTTCAGGTCGATGGTCTGGGTGGTGCAGCACCAGCAGCCAACGGAACACCAGCAGAAGGGTCTGCCGGTCTATCCGATCAGTTGGTCAACTCAGCCCTGAGATACCGCTCTCAGGCCCCACTGGTCGACAGTCTCCTCGGAGAACTGGGCATCTCCGGCGTAACGCCAAATGAGATGGCACAGTCAGTCTCCAAAGAAACCGTATAAACCACAAAAGCCCCGCTCAAAAGCGGGGCTTTTTCATTCAAAACAAAACGCTTAAATACCCATCTGCCGACTGGCCAGATCCTTCATGATCTCTGAAGAACCGCCACCAATCGTCATCACCTTGGTCTCACGGTAAATGCGCTCAACCTTGGTTCCGCGCATGTAACCTGCACCACCAAGCACCTGAAGGCACTCATTAGCCACATATTCCAGCGTACTAGTAGCAAGGTTCTTCGCCATGCAGATCTCGGTGATCGGGCTTTCTCCCAGCTGCAACCGCTGCGCCAGCTCTTCCAGCACAGCCCGAACTCCCTGCATCTTCATCGCCATATCAACAAATTTGTGTCGAATAACCTGACGATAAATGAGCGGCTTGCCGAACGTCTCGCGCTGCTTCGCCCAGTCAAGCGCCTCTTCAAAAACACCCAGCATGTGCCCATAACAGGCAGAAGCAAGGAACAGGCGCTCGTTGTTGAAATTCATCATGATGCCCATGAACCCGGCATTTTCGCCGCCGATCAGGTTTTCGACAGGCACCTTCACATTGTCAAAATGCAGCGTAGCAGTGTCAGAGGCCCACCATCCCATCTTGTGCAACGGCGTCTGAGTAAAGCCCTCCATACCCTTTTCAGCCAGCATCAGCGAAATGCCGCCCATGCCCGTATCACCTGTCCGCACAGCAACCGTATAGTAGTCTGCACGCATACCGGAAGTGATGAAGGTCTTCTCACCATTCAAAACGTAATGACCATTCTCACGGCGGGCAACGGTCTTCAGGTTCTGCACATCTGATCCACCACCCGGCTCGGTGATCGCAAGCGCCGAAATCTTCTCGCCTGCTAAAACTGACGGAATCACCCGTGCCTTCAACTCATCAGACCCAAGGTGCGCAATTGGAGGTGTGCCAATGGTGTGGCTCATCAAGCCCGCATTGATGCCTCCACTCCCCGCACGTCCAAGCTCAACAGCAGAAAGATAAGACAACGGATAATCGATACCCGTCCCGCCATACTCCTCAGGAAACATGATGCCGAGCAACCCAACATCCGCCGCCTTTTTGTAAAGCTCACGAGGAAACTCGTTGGCTTCATCCCACTGGGCGACGTAAGGAGTAATCTCCTTGGCAATGAAACGGGAAAGCACATCACGAAAAGCCTCATGCTCTTCGTTGAACATGGTGGACTTGCGCTTCAATCCGAAGTCAGGAAGACTCAAACTCATCATATTCTCCTCCGCAAAACCTGCGGGTCATTCACAAAATCACTGGCAGAAAATCTCAGGCGGTCTCTTCTTCCAGACGAACCAGTACATCGCGGCTATTCACCTGCGCGCCTTCCTGCGTCCCAAGTTCAGCAACAACACCATCACGCGGTGCCGTCAGCTCGTGCTGCATCTTCATTGCTTCCAGAACCAGCAGCACATCTCCTTTGAAGACTTGCGCACCCTGCTCTGTCTTCAAAGCAACAACAGCTCCCGGCATCGGTGCAATAATCGAGCTGGATGCAGCCGAATTGTCTTCTTTCTTGGAGCTGAAACTCTGCTCTTCGAAGAACTGCGTCTGCCCTTCCAACGAGATCCAAAGCCCCCCTTCAGGCGCTTCACTCACAAAGGCAGAGCGACGAACGCCGTCCGCTTCAAAAACAATGCTGCCGCGATCTTCACCTGTAAGAACCCGCAGGTCCTCCCGCGCAGAGACTTCCTCACCATCCAGTTTGATCCTCACGGGCAGAGGTGTCGCGGTCGTCCAGCGGCTTTGGCCTTTGCTGCGAGCAAACAAACACACGGCAAGATCCCGCATAAGCTCTCGCGTTGCATCTGCAGCAACAGAGCCAAGTTCACGATCATTAAGGAACGCCGTCGTTGCTTTGCCAGCTGCAAACACATCATCCTGCAACACACTCTTCAGGAAGGAGCCATTGTGAACCAGACCTTGCAGAACCAACTCATCCAGCCCGCGCAACAGCTTACGCCGTGCTTCATCCCGATCACTGCCATGCGCAATCAACTTGGCAATCATTGGATCGTAGTAGGATGAAATCTCGCTGCCCTGCTCAATGGCACTATCCACGCGCACGGAAAGATCATTGCCATTCCACGCCAGCACAGTACCCGTCTGCGGCAGAAAACCAGCGTCCGCATCTTCTGCATAGAGACGCAACTCCATGGCGTGGCCAGTAAAGGAAATATCCTCTTGGCTCAGCGGTAAAGGCTTTCCGGCAGCAACATCCAGCTGCCAGGCAACCAGATCCTGCCCGGTAATTTCCTCCGTCACCGGATGCTCCACCTGCAGGCGGGTATTCATCTCCATGAAGTAGAAACTGCCATCTTCAGCCAACAAAAACTCAACGGTCCCTGCCCCGCGATAGCCAATGGCCCGCGCCGCATCAACAGCAGCCTGCCCCATTGCCGTGCGGATTTCCGGCGTAACCGACGGCCCCGGCGCTTCCTCAATCACCTTCTGGTGGCGACGCTGCACAGAACAGTCCCGCTCACCCAGATGCACCACATTGCCATGATTATCAGCAAACACCTGAATCTCGACGTGACGTGGATTGATCACCGCCTTCTCAAGAATAAGCTCGCCATTGCCAAAAGCATTTTCAGCTTCTGAAGCCGCAGCCGCCAGCTTGTCTTCAAGCCCACTCAGGTCTTCAACCAAACGCAAACCGCGCCCGCCGCCACCAGCTGACGCCTTGATCATCAACGGCACGCCAATACGCGCCGCTTCTCCAGCCAATGTCTCCGTAGACTGATCCGCACCAGAATATCCCGGCACACACGGCACGCCTGCCTCAATCATCCGCAGTTTGGAAAGCCGCTTGGAGCCCATCAACTCAATCGCTTCCGCAGGCGGACCAATGAAGACCAATCCAGCATCCGCACAAGCGCACGCAAACTCCGCGTTTTCTGCCAGAAACCCATATCCCGGATGCACAGCCTGTGCGCCGGTTTTACGGGCAGCTTCCAATATAGCTTCAATATTCAGGTAGGAGTCTGCTGGTGTTGCCCCGCCAATACACGCTGCAATATCAGCGTCTTCAACATGAGGAGCCGTTGCATCAGCCTCGGAATAAACAGCAATACTCCGATAGCCCTTTTGCCGCGCAGTGCGGAACACTCGGCGGGCAATCTCCCCCCGATTGGCGACCAGGACGCTATCAAACATCGAAAATTCCCTTCACAGTGCCAAAATGGTCAGGCTTGAGTAAGCAGCTTATTCAGCCGCTTCCTTCTGCATTGCACGGTTCTTCTTTGGGTTTGGCAAAGTGCCATCCAGCTTGGAGATGATGGAAAGCATCACTTCATCTGCACCGCCACCAATGGACGTCAGGCGACTATCCCGCAGGAACTGGCTCACAGGGCTGTCCCACATGTAACCCATGCCACCCCAGAACTGCAGACAGGAGTCCGCAAGCTCACGAGACAAACGGCCAGCCTTCAGCTTCGCCATGGAAGCAAGGCGTGTCACGTTCTCACCACGCACCATGGATTCAACGCACTTTTCAGAAAGCGCACGCAACAGCTCCACTTCAGTGCGCAATTCACCAAGGCGGAAGTGCACCACCTGAAAATCCAGAATACTCTGGTTGAAGGCTGAACGCTCACGGCAATAATCTTCCGTCAGCTGAATGATGCGGTCCATGCCATCAACAAGCGATAAGGCACACCACAGGCGCTCCTCCTGGAATTGCAGCATCTGGTACATGAAGCCAGCACCCTCAGTTCCGATCAGGTTGCGCTGAGGAACACGCACGTCATCAAAGAAGATCTGCGCCGTATCAGAAGAGCGCTGACCCAGCTTGTTCAGGCGATCCGACTTGGTGATGCCAGCACTGTCCATCGGCACAACAATCAGCGATTTGTTCTGGTGCTTATGTCCCTCACTGGTGTTCACCAGCATGCACATATAGTCCGCCTGCGTGGAGTTGGTGATCCACATCTTGGAGCCATTGATGATATAATCATCACCATCTTTCACCGCATTACTCTTGATGTTCGCCACATCAGACCCGGCGTGGGCTTCAGAAACGCCAACACAAGCCACCATGTCACCAGCAATCGCAGGGGTCAGAAACTCCTTGCGCAGCTCATCAGATCCAAAGCGGGAGAGCGCCGGGGTCGCCATGTCGGTTTGCACGCCAATTGCCATGGGCACACCGCCACAGGCACACGCACCCAGCGCTTCAATGGTCATGGCTTGATAGGAGTAATCAAGGCCCATCCCGCCATACTCTTCTGGCTTGTTGACACCAAGAAAACCGAGATCACCCATTTTCTTGAAAAGCTCATGAGCTGGAAAGATTCCAGCCTCTTCCCATTCCGGCACATGCGGGTTGATTTCGGCCTCGACGAACTTGACCACCGCACTTTTCATTTTTCGATGTTCTTCAGTATATTCCATCGTGAAACCCTCATGTTGAACTGGACTCAAAGAGTCGAATGGCGCTGCTCTGCCTAGCCGCGCGCGACCCCGAATGCTGTTGGGTTAAGCTGACGTTTCCTGGCATCTGCACAAACAGATAGGGCCAATGAGACAACGCGGCGCGTGTCTCTTGGATCAATGATCCCATCATCCCAAAGTCGCGCCGTCGCAAACAGCGCTGTGGTCTCTGGTGACATCTGGTCAACGATCTTCTGCGCCATCTGGTCAGTCATGCCATCTGGAATCTCTTGTCCCATCTTCGCAAACTTCTCTTCAGTGATGATCTTCATCACCGTCGCCGCTTGCTCAGGTCCCATCACACCAACTTTGGCGGACGGCCAAGAGAAGATGAAATCAGGGTCAAATCCACGGCCACACATGCCGTAGTTACCTGCACCCCAGGCACCACCAACCACAATGGTCACTTTAGGAACTGTGGCATTGGCAACCGCCTGGATCATCTTGGACCCATGCTTAACGATCCCACCTGTCTCCGCATCCCGGCCCACCAGATAGCCAGTGGTGTTCATCAGGAAAAGCAGCGGTGTATTGCTCTGGCAGCAAAGCTGAATAAACTGAGCCGCCTTCACCGCACCTTGCGGATCAATCGGGCCGTTATTGCCCAAAATGCCAACAGCCTGCCCATCAATGCGGGCATGACCACAAACCGTGGCTCCGCCAAATTCCTTCTTGAAATCAAGGAAGTCAGAGCCGTCCGTGATGCGAGCAATAATCTCGTGCACATCATACGGTTTCTTGGCATCCTCAGGCACGATGCCCAGCAGATCCGTAGCATCATAAAACGGCTGTTTGCCGCCTTCCGCCTCGACCGGCGCATCCCAAGGCAGATGGTCAACAATCTCACGGGCAGTCTCGACGCCGTGCGCATCATCCTCTGCCATGTATTCCGCTGTGCCAGCTGTGTTGTAATGCAGCTCCGCACCACCCAGCTCTTCATCTGTCGCAATCTCACCCGTTGCCGCTTTCAGCAGCGGTGGACCGGCCAGAAAGATCTTCGACTTGCCGCGCACCACAACAGTGTAGTCCGACAGCCCCGGCATATACGCACCGCCAGCCGTCGAGGACCCATGCACCACCGTCACCTGCGGAATGCCTGCCGCAGACATACGCGCCTGATTGGCAAACGCCCGACCGCCCTCAACAAACAGTTCAGACTGGTACATGAGGTTCGCACCAGCACTTTCCGTCAGCGCAACAATCGGCAGTTTCTGTTTCTTGGCGATTTCCTGCAGGCGAAGCGTCTTCTTCAGGCCCATCGGTGAGATAGAGCCACCTTTGATCGCAGAGTCCGTCGCCACCACAAGACAGCGTTTGCCAGCAACATAACCGATACCGGCAATCGAGCCGCCACCAGCAACATTCTTCTTGCCGTCATCGTCATGCATCTTCAGGCCAGCCAGCGTGGAGATTTCCATAAACGGAGATCCACGATCCAGCAGCAAGCTCACACGATCCCGCGGCAACAACTGACCACGCTTTTCAAACTTCCCGCGCTTGCTCTCGGAGTTCTCCCGAACCTTTGCCTCATACCCACGGAACTCCTCAATGAGAGCTTCCATGAAGGCCTTGTTCTGAGCAAACGTAGCGCTGCCGCTATCGACTGAGGAGGTTAACTTGGGCATTTGTCTTTCTCCCAAGCTTTAAGGGCCCTAGGCTTCTCGTAGCGATGAAACCCTTGGTATTCCTTCATATTTGCATTGTCGCCAACCGGCATCAGGTTGGTCCAGAGCGGCGCTCCACCATCCACACCAATACACTGTCCAGTCATGAACGCAGCTCCCGGAGAAAGCAGGAAGTTCACCAGAGAGGCAACCTCAGCTTCCGTGCCCAGACGACGCGCAAGATTGTTGTCCGCCATCCGCGCAAACATGGTTTTGATGAAATTTTCGTCGTAGGTGTCAAAGCCGGAAGATGCGATCCAACCCGGCGCAACCGCATTCACCCGCACACCTGCCTCGGCCCACTCAACAGCCAGCGTCATGGTCAGGTTCTGCATACCGGCTCGTGCCACACCAGAGTGCGCCATACCCGGCATACCGCGCCACATGTCTGCAACGATGTTGACAATGGCACCACCTTTGCTCTTGCGCATACCCTGGTTGTAAACCTCACGCGCCATCAAAAAGCCGCCTGTGACGTTGGTCTCTACAACCGCGTCAAAGCCCTTCTTCTTGATTGACGCCGCAGGGCTTGGATACTGCCCGCCCGCATTGTTCACGAGGCCATGGATCACACCACGCTCCGCAACAATCTTGGCGACGGTTTCACCAACAGCGTCTTCATTGCGAATGTCCAGCGAGTGCGTAGAAACCTCGCCGCCATCCTCGCGAATTTCATCAGCCACCGCATCAAGCTTTGCCTGCTTGCGGCCAAGGAGAACGGTATGGGCGCCCAACGCTGCAAGTTCGTGGGCGATACAGCGACCAATGCCACTGCCTCCCCCAGTCACAATCATTGTTTGTCCATCAAACAACCCATCTCGCAGGACTGATGCGTAACGGGACGGTTCATTGCTCATTCCAAATTCTCCCTGCCACTCACGCGGCTTATTCAAACAGAGGCCCTCGCCTCAAAATTCCCGGTTTGGGGTGACCGCGTCACCCCAAACCATTGTCAGTCTTTCAGGCCGGCGCACCAGCCGCAGCACCACATTCATCTTCCCAAACCACCGGACGATCAGGCATACCTTGCACCACCTCTTGATAGCGATCTTCAAGGCGTGTTCTTTTGATCTTCATGGTCGGGGTGAGATAACCATTCTCAATGGTCCACATGTCGTTTGCGACAATGATCGAACTCAGTTTCAAATGGCTTTCAACGGCACTGTTAATGCTGTGATAGGTCTCTTCAAGGCTGGTACGCACCTCTTCGCGCGACAGACCATGGGTCATCTCGCTGGAGAGGAACACCACCGCCGCAGGCTGCGCCAAATCGGACCCCATCACACAGGCTTGCTCAACATACGTGTTGTCAAACAGCATGGCTTCAATCGGCACCGGCGCAATGTACTTGCCTTTGGAGGATTTGAAGATTTCCTTCACACGGCCCGTAATACGCAAGAACCCATCTGCATCCTGCTCAACCTTGTCACCAGTATGGAACCAGCCATCTTCAATGGTTTCAGCAGTCAGCTCAGGATCCTTGTAGTATCCCTTGGTCACAGCGTCCCCGCGAATGAGAAGCTCACCTTCATCGGTGATCTTGATCTCAAGCCCTGCAAGCGGCGTACCGATTGTGCCAACCTTATCCGCACGGAATGGGAAGTGAGAGGACGCAAGACCTGCAGTCTCGGTCATGCCCCATCCCTCAGTAATGTTGATGCCCAGCTTCTGGTACCATTCCAGAACAGCCTTGGAGATTGGTGCTGAACCACTCCCGATGAGCTTTGCGTTGGTCAGGCCAAGCTGTCCGCGGATTTTCCGCTTCACATACCAGCTCAGGATCGGAATGCTCAAAAGCCTGTCCAGCTTCTTCTGCGGGACCTTGGCAAGGATACTGGACTGGAATTTCATCCAGAGACGCGGAACAGAAATGAACATGGTCACTTCAGCTGCCCGCAAGTCCTCTGCAAAGGTGTCCAAAGACTCCACAAAGCTCACGACCACACCTGCATAAAGGCTCACATGCTCAATAAGAGCACGCTCGGTGATATGCGCCAGCGGAAGGTAGGAGATCAGGCGTTCTTCACGGCCCAGCTCCAAAGACTGGGTTGGAGACCATGCGCCATAGGCAATATTGCGCCAGGTGACTTCCACCCCTTTCGGATTCCCGGTGGAGCCAGAGGTGTAAACAATGGAAAACAGCTCATCCAGCTCTGGCTTGGCCAGCTTATCTTCTGGCAACGGATCATTCGTTTTGACCAGCTCCGTCCAGCTGTGCTCACAATCTATCGTGTTATAGGGAAGCGCGATCTTGACCACGCTCTCAGGAATACCCTGCTCGCTCGGCGCAAAGTCATCCAGCTTGCCCATGAACAGCGCTTTGATATCTGCATGATTGATGATGTAGCTGATCGTGTCCGCTGAGGCGGTGTAATAAATTGGTGTTGAGATATAACCAGCGGCCTGAATTGCAAAGTCAGCCAAAAACCATTCAGCGCAGTTCTTAGAGAGAATACCAATCCGGTCTCCCGGTTGGAAACCCATTGACTGGAGCGCAGCAGCCACACGCCGGACGGTGTCGTAACATTCCTTCCAGGTAAATTCTATGAACTGCCGGTTCACGGGTTGTCGCAGATAAACCGAGTTTGGTTTATCTGTGGCCCATTTTTGCAGCATTTCAATTGGCAGTGCGTACTGTGTACCCATGTTCCCTCCTCTGATGTGTTGGTTCAGCCTCCCCGCTGGTTCCAACACTATCGTTATTGCGCGATAGACTTCGGCATTATAGTCAGCTCATACGAATATGAGCATACCCTGCATTTCTTCTTCCTTCACCGCATTCGAACATCTGTTATCGGGTAAACGCATACCCCAGAATTTAAGGGGTCACCTAAGGAGCCCAGGAAGGTTTGCGTTTTTGTAAAAACGACTTCACACCTTCCTGTCCCTCTTCCCCAACGATAGCTCTTGCAAAATGAGCAGCCGCGCTCTGGCGCAACTCTTCCTGTTCAAGGAAAAGCGTCTCCTCAACCACCTGTTTGGTGGCCGCAACAGCATCTGGCGCACAAGCCAGAACTTGCTGTTTCAGGTCCGCTTCTGCTGTCTCAAGCGCTGCCTGATCTGCAACAGCTTCATCGACCAGACCGATATCAAAGGCCTCGACACCGGTCAGTTTGCTCCCCAACACGAGCATTTTCTTGGCTTTCTGGTAGCCCAGTCGTTTGGTCACGTACTGAGCAATCTGAGCAGGCGGCAAGCCAATCCGCGTCTCAGTAAATGCAAATTTGGCATCTTGCGTTGCGACCACAAAGTCGCAGGCACTGGCCATACCCAGACCACCTGCCATGGCGGCCCCCTCCACCAAAGCAATGGTCACTTGCGGCTGATTGGCGATCATTCCAAAAAACGCTGCAGCTTCCAGACTGATCTTTTGCGCAATCGTCTCGGCCTCATCACCACCAGCCATGATCTGCTGGAAGGACTTCAGATCACCACCAGCACAGAACACACCGCCAGCCCCAGTGAACGTGATGCCACGCACGCTGCGATCGTCCTGCACATCCCGCAGAACCCTGGAGATTTCAGCAATCACCTCGCCTGTCAGCGGATTGCGCTTCTCGGGCTGGTTTAAAGTGATGGTCATCCAACCATCTTTTTGAGCCACAAGAACGGCAGAAGTTGTTGAAGCATCACTCATCACATCACCTCCTGCGCAATAGACTGCGGAACCGGAACACTCTGTGTCAGCAAGATCTGGCTATAAGCCTTTGCTTGCGGGTCCAACCGCAAGCTGGCAATGCCACCGCCGCCAAGCACATCATCAATCAGGAAATTCAGCGCATGACAGCCCGGCAGATAGAAACGAGCCACCTTGCCCGGATTGAAATGCGCAAAGGTCTGCGCAACAGCTTCTTCACTCAGGGCAGCTGCAATCCACGGCAACCACTCTGCTTTCCGCGCAATCACGCCAATGTTCGCTTTATCGCCTTTATCACCACTACGCGCATAAGCCAGCTTGATCAGCGGAACATCAATCAGCGCATCATCAGAGGCAGCTACTTGCGGAACCTCGGCGCTATCAGCTGCCGCTGCCACACCTGTCGCAATCACAGACTCAAACGGAACAGGCGCTCCTTCCAGAGAAACCTGAGGCGAAACCGCCGACTGCTCAACAAGGAACGAGAACAACCGCACAACAGGCGACGGCTTAGGCCGACCACCATTAAACGTTGTCATCCCCGGAGCAACCGAAAGGCCCAATCCAGTCAGCTCACGCAACAACAAACCAGCAGCACGCTGGTCCACATGCCGTGCGGCAATCTTCAGGACAACTTCTTCATAGGTGCCCCGGCTCACAGAAGCCGCTCCAACCTGAGATCCTGCCCCCACAATCTCAACGGACACCTCTTGGTAGCCGGGCGCACCAAGCTTTTTCATCACCGTCTCGGCACGTCCAAGCGCGAGGTCAGCAAACACCTGCGCCTTCTCACCAGCATCAAAGCCCACATAGGGGATCATCAATCCAATGCGAAACCCATCCGCCCAGGTTGCTGAAACCTTCAGGCTCTCAGGCGCTGAACGCCCTTTTGCGCCGGAAACATGCACACAATCCGCTGCTTTCGCCTCAACCTTCACCTGGGAGAAGTCACAGGTCACATCAGGAAGCAAATACGCCTGCGGATCACCAATCTCATAGATCATCTGCTCAGCAACAGTGCCAACGCTCACAAGCCCGCCACTGCCATCCGGCTTGCTCAGATCGCAGCTGCCATCTTCATAAACTGTCGCAATCGGATAACCGATCTTCTTCACATCCGGCACATCCCGCCAGTCCGTAAAGTTGCCGCCAATAACCTGCGTCCCGCACTCCAGCAGATGGCCAACGAGGCTGCCTGCTGAAAGGCGGTCATAGTCCGCCCAATCCCAGCCAAAAGCATGCGCGCATGCAGCAAGGGTCAACGCACTGTCAGCACACCGCCCTGTAATGACGATATCTGCACCAGCGTCCAGAGCCGCAACAACAGGCTGCGCGCCAAGGTAAGCATTGATGGAGGCAACTTTCTCAGACTTCGGGAAGGCCTCATGAGAGAACATCTCTGTCACACCAGCGGCCTGATACGTTCCAGCCTCCGCCAGCAGATCATCACCAGTGACAACAGCAACCTTCAGATCCAGCTTCTGCGCAGCAATCAATTCACGGATCTTGGAGGCACAACTCTCGGGATTAACACCACCAGCATTGCTGAGAATTTTCGTCTTGGACGCGGCAATAGCCTTCAGGTTCAAGCCAAGTACTTGCTCAACAAAATCCGTCGCATATCCAAGATCAGGAGACTTCTGACGCGCCCTTGCCATGATGGAAAGAGTGATCTCTGCCAAATAGTCGTAAACAATGTAATCGAGCCCTCCAGCGCGCAACAACTGCCCGGTTGACGCACTAGAGTCACCCCAAAAGCCGCAAGCCCCCCCAATGCGAATTGGCTGCTTACGTTTACTAGAGCTTTGATTTTCCGTGGTTTTCATGGTCATTTTAACGGAAACCTCTTTTACATACCAAACGTACGGTATATACTAGTTCCCAATACGTCAAGTGTTTCAGAGAAAACCCCTTCCTAAGGCTAAGGTTGATCATGGTAAGCAAGTTGGACAAGAAGAAGCAGCGCGGTGAAAACACACGCAAAGCCCTCATTAAGTCGACCATCGATTGCCTCGACCGGCTCGGCTATGCAGAAACCTCGATCAATCGCGTGCTGGAAGGCGTTGACGTCAGTCGCGGTGCCCTGATGCACCACTTCCCCTCCAAGGAAGATCTGGTGATTGGAACCGTCGACTTCCTGCTCTCAAGAATTTTGCGCCACTACCAACAGGAAAGCCCAAACTCTTTCCCCTTCGCACAGGTAACACATTCTGGTAACGGGACACTCGCCGACGCACTCGTAACCTATTGGAAGAACATCATCGACACACCAGAAGGGCGCGCTTTCTCTGAAATCATCATGGCAACCCGCACGGACAAGGCATTGTCCTTGCGCATCTCCCCCAAACTGGAAGACTGGAACGAGCAGCTCAACCAGTTCTTTCTGCCACCGGGTCTGGACGAAGAGGCCATTGAAGACGTAACCCTGACCCTCCTCATCTGGCGCTCTTTCATCCGCGGCATGATTTTCCAGCAGGAGTTCCACAGCGACCCGGATTACATCGAAAAAATCATCCGCAAGTTCGCCATGATCATGGAACCACATCTGAAGCTGGCTCAAACGCAGAGCGGCACATAACAAATGAGAGCCAGATCGCTCACCTTGGCCGCCAGACAAATGCTCATGGCAACTTGACCCAAATGCCCTCATTTCCATTAAGTTCTGCCTAGTGATACTGCCAAGTCCCACGGGGCTTTAATCCTTTAAGGCACTGCAAAGGCATATGATCTGCGCTGGTAGAACGCGCGCGCTGGATCAGGGAGCCTTATGACCGATGGACGAGGCATCAAACACACCACAACCCAATGCCACCTCCCCTACGGAGCAGGATCCGGTCTGTGGCATGTCCGTAACAGTCACAGCCGACACCCTTTCAGCTGATTTTTCAGGAAAGCCCTACCACTTCTGCTCCGACAAATGCTTCAATAAGTTCGACAGCGATCCCTATTACTACGCCTCTGGCAACAGCAAAAAGCAGCAGGACACACAGGCGCAGGATGTCGATTACACCTGCCCCATGCATCCGGAGATCGTCAAGAAAGGCCCCGGCGAATGCCCCATCTGTGGCATGGCATTGGAGCCAATGACAGTTACCAGCAATGACGAACCCAGCCACGAACTGGTCGACTTCACCAGACGCTTCTGGCTCAGCGCAATCCTCTCCGTTCCCCTGCTCGCCATCACCATGGGCCCCTTCATCGGTCTCCCATTCCGCGAATGGATCGGAGAACCCGCAGCCATCTATGTTGAATTTGTCCTCGCAACACCTGTTGTTCTGTGGGCGGGCACTCCATTGTTCGAGCGCGGCGTCAAATCCATCACCACATGGAACCTCAACATGTGGACGCTCATCACCCTGGGCGTCGGTGCCGCCTATCTTTACTCTCTGGTGGCAACATTCCTGCCCGGCCTGTTCCCCCCAAGCATCCGCGCTGCCACTGGCCATCCGCCGGTCTATTACGAGGCCTCGGCTGTCATCTTGGCACTGATCTTCATGGGGCAGGTGCTGGAAATGCGAGCCCGCGAGCGCACGGGTGACGCCATCCGCGCCTTGCTTGACCTTGCACCCAAAACCGCACGCCGCGTGCTGGATGACGGCACAGAATATGACGCCCCCCTCGAGAACATCATGACGGGCGACAAGCTCCGTGTCCGCCCTGGAGAGGCAGTCCCTGTCGACTCTCGCGTCATCGATGGTCAATCCTATCTGGATGAAAGCATGATCACCGGCGAACCCATCGCCCTTGAGAAAAACGTCGGAGACACGGTCACAGGTGGAACACTCAACAAAAACGGAACGCTGATCATTGAGGCAACAAACGTCGGCGCGGATACCATGCTCTCTAAGATCGTCACCATGGTCTCCTCTGCCCAACGCTCACGCGCGCCCATTCAGGGCATGGCAGATAAAGTCTCGTCCTACTTCGTCCCCACCGTGGTCAGCATCTCCATTCTCTCATTCTTCATCTGGTTGCTCATCGGCCCGGCACCATCCCTGTCTTACGCCGTCATCGTCGCCGTATCAGTGCTCATCATCGCCTGCCCGTGCGCCCTCGGCCTTGCCACGCCCATGTCCATCATGACTGCCAGTGGTCGGGGTGCACAGGCAGGCGTACTCATCAAAGATGCCACCGCGCTGGAGCTCATGTCCAAGGTCGATACGCTCATTGTCGACAAAACAGGAACCATCACAGAAGGCAAACCGACCGTCACCTCAATCCAGTCTTTCTCTGAGGGTTACACCGAGGACCAACTCCTCCACATCGCGGCCTCCATCGAAAAAGGCTCCGAGCATCCGCTGGCAGAAGCAATCGTCCATGCTGCCTCAGCTAAAAAGATGTCCTTGTCCAACTCCGATGATTTTGAGGCCCACACCGGAAAGGGCGTCAGCGCGAAGGTAGAGGGCAAGCGCTACGCCATCGGCAACCCGGTCATCTTCAACCTCACCGATAAGATCTCTGAAGACATGAAGCAAAAGCACCAAGCTTTGAGCGCTGCAGGCAACACCAGCATCTATATGTCAAATGAGCAAGACATCATCGGCTTGATCGCCATCTCCGACCCGATCAAAGAAAACGCAACCGAGGCCATCCAGCAACTGCATGAGGCCGGCATCAAAGTCGTCATGGCAACCGGAGACAATGCCTTAACAGCCAAAGCCGTGGCCAACTCCGTCGGTATTGATGAGTTCAAGGCAGAAGCCCTGCCAGAAGACAAGAAGACGCTGGTCGATCAGCTCCATGCATCCGGAGCAATTATTGCCATGGCAGGCGACGGTGTCAACGACGCGCCCGCCCTCGCATCAGCCGATGTAGGGCTGGCAATGGGAACAGGCGCAGACGTTGCTGTTGAAAGCGCGGGCATCACATTGCTGAATGGCGATCTCACCGGCATTGTGCGTGCCCGCAAGCTCGCCATCGGGTCATTGCGCAACATCCGCCAGAACCTGTTTCTGGCGTTTGTCTACAACTCCGCAGGTGTCCCCATCGCAGCAGGTATTCTCTACCCCTTCACCGGAGCACTGCTCTCACCCATGATTGCAGCACTGGCCATGAGTCTCTCTTCCTTCTGCGTGGTGATGAACTCCCTGCGTCTGAAAAACCTGAAGCTCTAATCCGCTACAGTCAGGATTTCAGAAAGAGGCTTCTTCAGCTTCGCCACAGCAGGCACCTTGGCATCTTCGGCCGGGTGACCAACCGCAATAATCATGATTGGCTTTTCAGAGTCAGGACGATCCAGCATGCCATTCAAAAATTTCATCGGGTTGGGCGTGTGGGTCAGCGAAACCAGCCCTGCATGGTGCAGCGCCGTCAGCAGAAAACCACAAGCAATGCCAGTGCTTTCAGGCACGTAGTAGTTTTTGTAGCGCGTCCCATCTTCAAACTGCCCCCAACGCTGTGCAAACACAACAATCAGCCACGGCGCGTCTTCCAAGTGGGGCTTGTCGTCATTAGTGCCAATTGGCTCAAGCGCTTTGATCCACTCATCACCCGCGCCGCCGTCATAGAACCGGCGCTCTTCTTCTTCCGCACCATCCCGGATACGCTTCTTAAACTCAGGTTGAGAGATGGCAACAAAATGCCAGGGCTGATGGTTGGCACCAGAAGGAGCTGTACCAGCCGTGCGAATGCACTCTTCAATAACTTCACGAGCGACAGGACGATTTGAAAAATCCCGAACCGTATGGCGACGCTTCATCTTGTCATAAAAGCCTTTCACAGCTTCAAGCATCTGCTCATCGCTCAGGTCCAGACGATCTGGCAGATCCACTGGCTCATATGTGATGTGTTCTTTGGCAAACATCCTGTTCCCCCGCTTTTCAGGTATTCTTTTGCTTTCCCTTACAAGCCAAATCGACGACAGCCTCCCAGCGTCCTACAGCCCATGTAAGGTCTTCGCAAAACTAACGGAAGAATACGGCCAAATCTATTGAACTTGCCTCCAGAAAGCCAATCCAGCCTCTAAACCCACATCACAACGACCTATCCGGAACCCAACGGCGAGACACCTCCGTGCTACTCTCATAACTAGCCTCAAAGATTGGCGCAGCCAACGTCGCCCGCACATGCAGCGCTCCCTCACCCACATTACAAAAACCATGCAAACGCCCGGCAGGGATCAGGACACTCTGATTACCTGTCGCAACATACCGCTCATCCCCGCAAGTGATCTCCGCAGTCCCATCAATCACCTCCAAAAGCTCCTCCACCGCATGCAGGTGCAACGGAGCCCCACTTCCGGGCTCACACCACTGATCAAAAATACAAAGCTGATGCGCACCATTCACAGCAGAGACCCTCATCCGCGTCACCACCCCACCCCGCCACTCTTCCAGTTCCTGCGCATTATGATCAATAAGAGCCATCACAGACCTCCATCTTCCAAACCTGCTCTGACAAGAAACGTAATCACCAAAAGCAAACATCTTCGAAATCAGGTTCAAGTCACCGTCCGTGTCTTGATAAAACAACGCAACGAATTGAAAGAAAAACTAAAACCTATCTCACACGTCTTCAACCTATCTTGGCTGAAGTGCTTTTCAGGCATGACTGGAAACGTCAGCGAGTGAGGATATGTTTCTCAGCGACAGAGCAAAGGATTCAATTAAGGTTGGGTTAGCAATGGTGATCGCTTACGCCATTGCGCTCTACATGGATTGGGACCGCCCGTATTGGGCTGGTCTGGCCGTTGCATTTATCTCGCTGGAAACATCAGGACAATCCTTCAACAAAGGCGCGCAGCGCATTGCCGGGACACTCATTGCGGCGGTCGCAGCACTCCTGATCCTCTCCCTTTATCCGCAACAACGCTGGATGTTTATGGTTGTCTTATCCAGCTTTGTTTTAGTTTGCACCTATATGAAGAGCACAACACGAAACGCCTATTTTTGGAACGTGGCAGCTTTCGTAACAATTATTGTGGTTGTGGATTCATCAACAAGCAATGAGCCTGCCTTCTATACCGCAATGCTGCGGATTGAGGAGACTGCTTTAGGCGTGATCACCTACAGTGTGGTCTCAGCTGTCCTTTGGCCTAAGACATCAGCGAAAGCGCTTTACAGCACAGCCAGCCACCTGAGCCACGCTGCCCTTGGGATTTTTCAAGAAACATTGGACAACGGGTTCTCACGCGCTCCCCAACAGTACCTGAAGCAACAAGGCGACTTCTCATCATTACAGGCCAGATTCGAGGAGCTTTCCAATATTGCCCAACTCGAAAACTATGAAATCTGGGAAGTTCACGATTTATGGAAAGATGCCGCGAAACTGTGGGTTGATTACGAACGGGCAATAGAAGCGTGCCGGCAAAACATAGGTGACGTTCAAACAATTGAGCTTGAAAAACACCTGCCTTGGCGCACCCAATACATCAATGAAGTAGAGCAGCGCTTAACGGCTATCACCAAGATGTCTTTGGGAGAGCATTCGGACTACACCAGCCCACAACGCGAACTTCATATCAATAAAACCAATACTGCAGGTCTCAAGCAACTCGAAAAAGCAACCCTGTCACTTTACGTCAATCAACTCACAAACATCGAACATATTACATATCAGCTATATGAGATAAACGCCGTCATATTTGGCTTGCGCCAACGTACTGACACCACCTTTAAAGTCGCGCCTACGCCTAAAAAGCACATCATAAATATCGGCGCTTTGAAGGGGGCTTTTCGCGCCTTCCTGTGTCTTTGGATCGCTTATATCGCCTATATCTATTCCCCAAATCTTCCAACTGGCCCCGTACTTTTGATCTTAGTAGGCGTGTATAGCATCTCCCTATCAACCGACCCGTATATCAGGCCTCTCAGGTTGTTGAAGATTGGCGTTTCATCAAACATATTCGCAGCCTGCATCTACCTTTTGATAATGCCGCATTTGCATAGTTTCTGGTCTCTTGGGGCTGTCATTTTCATATCAGTATTTTCCATCTCCTATTTCTTTCATTCACCTGAGGCAACTTTGGGAAGAATGTTTGGCTTGGCGAATTTCGTAATGACAACAGGCATAAGCAACACCCAGACATACAGCTTCAATTATGCAGTCGATCAATTACTCGTTTTCATCATAGTCGTGGCAATTTTTGCGTGTGTGTCTACATTCACATTTAACCTGCGCCCAGAGGTTCAATATCTCAACCTGCTACGCCGCTTCTTTAAAGGTGCAAGCTATCTTTTGTCAGATCAGAAAAACAAACACACAACAAAGGATTCCGCTTGGCAACGCTACCTCAGACGACACTACATAAACGAGATCGAAAGCATCCCTCATATCATTCGAGGCTGGATACCGGAGATCTCTCAAGACATTGAGAAAAGTGAACTGATCAAGATCACCGTTGTTCTTGAGGCACTTTCCATTCGCCTGTCAGTCCTGATGGATGAGTTCAAAACTGCTGAAAACAGCCAACTTTATGAGACGCTAAAGCATGACATTCATGGCTGGAGCACTCAGCTGATGACTGACTTCACAAAACTGGTGGAAGAGCCCTCATGTGAAACGTTAGAAGCGACTTTAAAACTACGCGAAACAAGACTCCCGGAAATAGAAGATAAAATCTCAAAGGCAGAGCAAGAACAGAGTAAATATGATGGAGAGTTAGGGGAAAGATTAAATATCTATCGCATTCTTGGAGGTATTCGCAGTGTTTATCAGGCATTAGAAGACTATGAAGAGCAATCTCAAAAAGTCGATTGGCCTTATCTGAAAGAAGTTCGTTTCTAAAGGAGTATGCGTCAATGAATGGATATCCTGGTGAATGGGCCATTGGGGCCGTTTACTTCCCCCCATTTCTGATCGCGTCTTTCTTAGGTTTGCTTCTCAGCTGGATCACATCACGTTTGTTAAACAGATACCGGCTTTCCAGATTCCTCCTCTATCCACCCGGCGTCTTCCTGGCTTTGGCCGTCATCTACACCGCAGTAATTGGAAGTTGGGTCATTCCGATATGAGAGCATTGAAACCCATACATAAAGCAATGATAACGGGCACGATCGTTGGCGTCGCAGTTCTCGCCTTCGCTTATAAATATTATGCCTACTTGCAAAATCCATGGACACGCGATGGTCAGGTCAGAGCGAACGTTATCCAAATCGCAACCCGCGTTTCCGGCCCAATCGTAGACCTTCCAATCAAAGACAATCAAAGCGTCCAAGCAGGGCAACTGCTTTTCCGCATCGATCCAAGAACATTTGAAGCAACCTTTGCTGAGAAGAAAGCGGATCTTGATCAAACGATCGATCAACTCAACGCGCTTGGAAAAGAACGCGAAGCCTCAGAAGCAAACGTTGCCCAGTATCGCTCGAACGTGGAGCAAGCCAGTTCAGAACTTCGCTCCTCCATCGCCACCCTGAAAAACATCAAGGGAAATCTGGACCGGAACGCCAAGCTGCTCAAAGACGGTTATGTCACGCAGCGCACATATGATCAGATTGAAAAGAGCTATATCGTCGCCCTCTCAGACACCGAAAAAGCTCAGTCGGGTCTCGCTCAAGCAGAAGCAGCTCTTGTAGAAGCTCAAGCCTCCCTTGCCAAGGTCATTGCAACACTTGGCGCAACAGGCGATGAAAACGCACAACTCCGCTCTGCAAAAGCAGCGTTACGCATGGCTGAGTTAGACCTTGGCTTCTCTCGTGTATCTGCACCTGTATCCGGCTACGTCACCAACCTTAACCTACGCCTGGGCAGTCAAACCGTTGAAAATGAGCCAGCCCTTGCCCTCGTAGATATTACCAGCTTCTGGATCGACGCCTACTTTCCAGAAACAAAAATCAGCAGGATCAACATCGGCGATAAAGTCATCATGACCCTGATGGCCTATCCTGATCAGGTGGTTCACGGAGAGGTCGAAAGCATCGGCTGGGGCATTTCTCAATCCGATGGCAGCACAGGCTCCGATCTGCTCCCTAACATCAACCCGACCTTCGAGTGGATACGCCTCGCCCAACGCATCCCGGTCCGCGTCAAAATCGCAGACATCCCCAAAGACATCCTCCTCCGCGTCGGCACCACCGTATCCGTCCTGGTCCTAACCAACACCGCCGCCGACAAATCCACCCCAGATGAACCCCCAGCACCGCTGTTGTTTCAGTAAAGCAAGTTACTCCCCCTCTATCCCCCTGTTCATTTCAAAGAGATCTTTGAGGCTCATTGGGACACGAGGGGATATCTTTTCTCTCACCCCTTACAGCAATTAAAGCCTGTGTGACTCCTATGCATACTTTCTTCGCAACCAGTGCAAAGTCCCTTAGGTCAAGGTATGCTCAATTTCACCACTTCACCGACTTAGCAGCACAATCTCAGTACAAATAACGCTAACAAACGCACATAAGAACGCAACGCACTTCCGACTGCGATCCAGTCCAAAAACACTATCTATAGCAACAGCTGCGAGCGCCACTACTTATTCGCTATTGAGGTCAAAGCCGCCCCTCTCGCGGCACTCCCCTTCTCTTTGGGATACACGGAGGGTAGTGCTTGTCTCATCACAGCATTTGTAGGCAATCCGTTTCAATTCCTTGAAGTCGTTGCTTTGGTTTCACTGAGGCCAACTGGTAGGCGTATATTCAGGGATAAGGGAGTGCTTCGGTTCTGGCGGTTTGGAGCTTTGCTCGCTGTGTTTTCAGCACGTTCATTCAGGACAGCCTAATTCCAAAACGCAAAAAGCCCCCATGCTTTAAGCATTGGGGGCTTTTGTCTGATATGTTGTTCTGTTTTATTTTGTAGAGATTTGTCGGTGTGGATTATTCATGCCCGGCGGCGCCCTACTCTCCCGCGTCTTAAGACGAAGTACCATTGGCGCAGGGG
>NZ_LMCC01000019.1:0-202875 GCF_001623225.1 Pseudovibrio sp. Ad13
TCAGACAAACCTGAGATCTTCAACGTATGTTTCGCCGCAAACACAGTCGCAAAAATCGACTTAACATAATAACATAACCGTCACCCATGTCCCCGAACAAACGTCAACCATCTCTCCAGGACAAACACGTAGACCCGGGATCCATACCCACAAACCTGCCGTCTAATGATTGAACCGCAAGTACAAATCATCCCACTTCGGGTTCAGACCTTCAATCGCATCAATCTTCCAAACCCGGCGCCACCGCTTCACTTGCTTCTCCCGGCGGATCGCGTCACTCACATCCCTGAACTGCTCAGAATAAACCAGCTTCAAAACATCAAATTTCGCGGTAAAGCGACACCTAACCTTGCTCTTATGCTCATAAACCCGACGCGCAAGGTCATTCGTCACACCAGTATAAAGCACTCCACGCGGCTTACTCGCCAATATGTACATGAAGTAAGACATGGAAGCAGTTTGACCATCACAACACGCCCCCACAATCACCCAAACACACCATCATCATTTGAGGGACCACCCCATAGATCCCGGCTCAATGGCAGGGAAGATAACGGTGTTGCGGCGGCGGCCAGTGACCAACCAACCGAGACACTTTTACGTGGTGTCCATCAACAGTCCCATTCAATTGCTGCCACCTCGGCGAAGCAAAACTCCGGAATCCCATGTAACATAGGTAATAACCTAAAGATTGCAGGGAGTAAGTCTCATATCCGTCTCACTCATTTCGCAATATCAACTATGTCAGCTTCAATAATGGCAAAAGCTATATTCTTTGCTATGGGTTGCCATTTTACCTGATACTCGCCTTCAATGTTTAACAAGACATCTTTGCTGCCAGTTGGTTTGCAAACTGTTCCAGTCAAACATCGGTCAGACCGAAAAAAGCTATAGATACCATTGCTCAAACCGCTGTAGAACAACGGATCATCAACAACAATGACTAAATATGCACTCTGAACCCCAGCTTTCTTAAGCTGTTCAAGGAAAACTAAGTCCTTGCAAAAACTAAACATCTGTTCAGGGTACTGACCATTACGTGGAAACTTGAGCTCAATTGCAACCAGCAACTCACGCGTTTCACTTAGTACGCAGATATCTAGCTCTTTTTTAAAGAAGGCACTTTTATCAAAACCAAAATAACTAATATTTCGCTCAAACTGTACCACACTGTCGGGAAGTTGTTGCCTTAAGAAGATGCCCAACTCATGCTGAAGGCTAAACTCATTGTAGATTTCAACTTCAGCATTTTTTACAAGATTAAAAAATTCCGAGACATAAGTTTTCATCACCCTCCAATACTCTCACTACCGGATACTATCGAGCTATTGCTAGGATTAAGACCTGCCTTAACTTCCCGAATATCATTGAGTATCCTCAAGCCAATCTGTAGAGCTTCTTCTGCATATCCCTCTGGCACCTGCTGTGCATGAATTGCTGAGTTAGCAACATCATTTGCAAAACGAAATCCATCAGAAAGGTATTCCTTTTCAGGGTACCTCTTTAGGTACTCTGCCCATAGGTTGCGCAGTGATCTGAATTTAATGCTAGTCTTACGATTGATCGACGTGCGAGCTCCTAAGAGTTCACGCAACTCACTTTCCAAATTCATCCTGAGTTTAGCCAGAGCAAGGTGGCGATCATTTTCGCTCTCAGATAGAAATTCTCCGAACAAACTATCTGCATTTTTGTCCATTTCCGCAGAGTGTTCAGATATTTTCTCATAAGCTTGCTGTCCAACAGACAACGGCGGTAAATTGATTGTTGTATGTTGTGATATTTGGCTTGTTAAGGCCAGCAAATTAGAAGATTGAAGACTAAAATTACTTCTAGTCTCTTCTTTAAAAGTATCGATCTCTTTCTTCACTTCCGCTAGATTAGTCTCAAACTTAAAGAGTCCACCTAACGATAATGACTTAGAAAAAGGTAGCAAGAAGAGGAAAATAGAAAGCAAGGCTTGGAAAAATACGTGAGTATCAGAGCTTAAAGGGAAGCCGCCAGCTAAAAAAACAGACGCCCCCAAGATTGCAGCTAAGCTCCAGCAAATTACAAAAAAAAGAAATATCATACGCCGCCCCAATTTCCAAAAAAAAGCAATATACAGAACATCCCTACAGCAACTTATGGGAGAGTGCACGACCAATACGACTCCCCCACCATGACCACATCCCGCCCAAAACACGGCAGCACGCGCGCAAAAATGCGACTTATTTAAAAACTTACGCTTTTCTTGCCCAATCGCAGCGATTTGCGGTTTCCTATTAACCGGAAATCGCGTTATCTAAAGACATCATTAACTTTAAAGCGGGTTCTGCTTGATTGGTCTGACCAGACAAAGAGAAGCCGCTTTGCTTTAGATGTACGCAGGATAATGGCACGCGACTACGATCCCTACAGTCTGTCGAGCCCACAGGTTTACCTGTGGCGCATGATTATTTTTCTGGTTCTGGCAGGCTTCATCGCCTTTGTCCTGATCGGGCAAATCACCGCAGCCTTCATGGCAAACCCCGCATTGAACGGCCTGATCGTAGGCGTCGCAGCACTGGGTATACTTCTGTCGTTCAGGCAGGTCCTGCGAATTTTCCCGGAAGTATCATGGGTTAACGGCTTCCGCCTCGGCGATCCCCGCCTTGAGGTGCGCCGCCCGCCTATCCTTCTGGCGCCAATGGCAACCCTGCTTGGCAACAAAGCAGGCGACATGACCATCTCGCCAACCACCATGCGCTCTATGCTCGATTCCATAGGCATGCGCCTGGATGAATCCCGCGAGATCTCACGCTACCTCACCCGCTTGCTCATTTTCCTCGGTCTGGTCGGTACCTTCTGGGGGCTGATGCAAACCGTGAGCGCCGTGGCAACCACCGTCAGCACGCTGAATGCAGCAGGCGGCGATGCCAACGTGCTGTTTGAAGATCTGGTCTCCGGCATCACCGCACAGATGACCGGCCTCGGCATCGCGTTCTCCTCCTCCTTGCTTGGTCTGACCGGTTCCCTCGTTCTGGGCTTCCTCGACTTGCAGGCAGGACAGGCCCAAAACCGCTTCTATCAGGAGCTGGAAGACTGGCTCTCCACCTTGACGGATATCGATCCGGACGAACTGGGCAACGGCACATCTGCCGATATGGCTGCAGATCTGCGCATCACGCTCGACAAGCTGCGCAAATCCATGGAAACAAAAGGCGCTGAGCCGGATGACAATTCCAACGCCGCCATGAGCAAACTGGCAGAAGGCATTCAGGGCCTTGTCCAGCACGTGCGCTCCGAGCAGAAGATGATGCGCGAATGGGCCGAGGCCCAGTCCATGCAACAGCGCCGGATTGAACGCTTCCTGAAAACGCTCACCGCAGAGGTAGAGCGGGAGAAGGAATAAAGCATGGCTGGTGTACGCACACGCAGGTCTCAAAACAGCTCAGAGGATTACTGGCCGGGTTTCGTGGACGCCATGTCCGCGCTCCTGCTGGTGTTCATCTTCCTGCTCTCCATCTTCATGATCGCGCAGTTTTTCCTCAGCCAACAGCTGTCTGGCCGGGATAAGGTGCTCAACCGCCTCAACCACCAAATCGCAGAGCTCACAGAGTTGCTGGCGCTGGAAAAGGCGAGTGTTGGAGATCTGGAGTCCACCATCTCCTCCCTGCAATTGGGGTTGGATCAGACAGCAAATGAACGGGATCGTCTTCAGGGCCTGCTCAACGAACGCTCCGGCCAGATTGACGAGGCAGGTGGCGCACTGGCATCCCTGCGTGCAAAGTTGGAAGGCGAACAGCAGATCAGCGATAAGGCTCTGGCACAGGTAGAACTGCTCAACCAGCAGATCAGCGCCCTGCGCCGCCAGATCGCCGTGCTGGAAGACGCACTGGACGCCTCTGAAACACGCGACAGAGAAAGCCAGACCCGCATTGCGGACCTTGGCAAACGGCTCAACGTCGCCCTCGCCCAGCGGGTGCAGGAACTCTCACGTTACCGCTCAGACTTCTTTGGCCGCCTGCGCGAAATCCTCGCCCAGCGTTCTGATATTGAAGTTGTTGGCGACCGCTTTGTGTTCCAGTCCGAGGTGCTGTTCTCCTCCGGTGATGATGAGGTCAACCCGCAGGGCAAAAACCAGCTAGATATCCTCGCAAGCGCCATTTTGGAACTTGAGGGACAAATCCCATCAGAGATCAACTGGGTCCTGCGCGTGGATGGCCACACAGATGCCCGCCCCCTCTCCGGCACCGGCCGCCTGCGCGACAACTGGGAACTCTCAGCCGCCCGTGCAATCTCGGTGGTCAAATACCTCATTGCCAGAGGCGTAGAACCAGACCGCCTGGTCGCCGCCGGCTTCGGCGAGTTCCAACCCCTCAAAGAAGGCACCACCAATGAGGCCAACGCCAAAAACCGCCGCATCGAGCTAAAGCTGACACAGCGGTAAAGGGCGATACAGATAGATCAAAAACAGGCGTTTGAGCATCCCTCAAGCGCCTGTTTTTTTGTGCACGTGGAAATAGGTTTTATTGATGCAAAACTGCCGCCCCTCAGGGCCACTGAACAACCGATGTGCGAATAACGCCGACATTCGCTGCATCCTAATAGTTCTGCTACGCAAGTTGAAACTGTAACGTGAGGGCCTAAGCGGCCATCCAAGTACTTCTCACTGAGGTTGAAACAGGCACACCCAAAGGCTTTTACAGTCACCCTTATGAGAGATCTGGAATTACCTAGCTGACCAAAAACGACTTGTTACACCCGCTAAGACCGGTGGTATTGCGTATGGCCACTAAGCCATTTTGGTTGGAATTACCCAACTGACCAGAAGGAACTGACGGCACCCCTCTTGTGGAGAGATGCCGTAAAGAGAATGTTCTAAACTAGATTTCGGCACAGGCAGAAAAGTGAGCATTCGCTGTCTCTAGATCAGCCAGAGGCGTGAACATTTCAAAATCAAACGGACGCCGTGCTTCGTTCTTTTGCACTTTCACAGGCCAATTCTGCGTAACAAGCGCGTCTTTACCAATCGCCACAAAATCACACTCATCTTGTATGATCATTTTTTGTGCGATTGCAGGATCACCCAGGCCGCCATTCGCTATGACAGGTAAACCGGTAAGATTTTTTGCATGTGCAGCTAAAGACGCTCCATGTTGAAATGCCGAGGCCTGAGCAGCAAATTCTGTAGTGTGCACGTAATCAGCACCACTCGCTTCAACCGCCTCGAAGATAACCTTTGCGTCGTCTTCTTGTCCTGCCCATTTGTGCTCGAAGTCGTTGACCTTGCTCTGTGATAGACGTACGCCAACCGTAAAGTCGCCCCCGACAGCATCACGAACAGCTTCTAGAACCTCGCATGTCAGTCGGGCGCGTTCAAACATGCCTTGGCCGTATTGGTCACCACGCTGGTTTGCGTAATCGGTTAGGAACTGATCCAAAAGATAGCCGTTGGCACTGTGAATCTCGACCCCATCTGCACCAGCTTCCTGAGCACGTTTAGCCGAGTCTGCAAAACCGCAAATTGCAGTCTTAATCTCAGAAACCGTCATTTCGGAAGGGGTAGGATACATACCAGAACCCCGATAAAACTCCATTTGATGACCTTTAGGCTGTACGGGGGAAGGGCCACGTGTCTCATTAGAGAAGCGATTAAATTGTGACAGGGCACCAGCATGCATTAATTGCATAATTATTTTTGCGCCTGTTGCCTTCACGCCTTTGATTAACTCAGCCCAACTTGCAGCTTGCGTTTTATCAGTGATCCCCGGCTGGAACTCGTATCCCTGACTAAAGTGTTGGTCAGTGTAGACACCCTCGGTAATGATTGCTCCAAAGCCACCCTTGCCAAATCTCTCATAATACGGCTGCATAAGAGGGCCAACGCAGCCTGAAGCACTTGCACTGACGCGCGTCATTGGAGCGACAAGAGTTCGGTTGCGTAGCTCTAGCTTCCCAAGTTTTGCGCTTTCGAATAACTGAGAGTAGGTCATGGTATCTCCGTTTGCTGGTAGTCAATCGGGTATACCTCTTCCTGCTAGTATGTTAATTGGATGCAATGACTAATCACCTTTTCCAATTCGTTATATAATGACAAGCGAGAACCTATCAGATCTACTCGGTATTTTTCGGGTTGTTGTTGACTCTGGAAGCTTTTCAGCTGCCGGACGCATTCTCAATATCTCACCTGCCTGGGTTGCCAAGCAGGTTACCCGGTTAGAGGCTGTTTTAGGCGCTAGCTTATTGATCCGATCAACCCGTGCTTTGCGTCTTACAGACGCCGGGCAGGAATGCTACCGAACCGCAAGTATTGTTGCTGATGAGCTGACATGGTTGAAGGACAAGCTTTGTGCAGACTCGAAGGCCATCACGGGCGTTGTACGGCTCAATGTGCCCTCAATAATTGCTCAAAATGTTATAGCTGAGCACATTTCTGAGTTTCAGATGAAATATCCGAGCATAAAACTGGACATAGTTGTATCTGATAGCTTTTCTGATGTCTTGAATGAGGATGTAGATATCATTTTTAGGGTCTCCAGAGCCCTTGAAGACAGTACAGCTGTTACACAGCAAGTTGCGTTTGTGCCACGAGTACTTTGCGCCTCAAAAGACTACCTTTCCCGTACTCCAAAAATTGAATCAAGCCATGACGTGAAAGGCCATAAAGCTCTTGTGTTCGATAGCCCGCAGAGTTCTTCTGAGTGGTTTTTGCGCTGTCGCGAGGGGCAGGAGTGGATTGCGCCAAACGTCGTGCTGCGTGCCAATAATAGTTTTGTTTTAAAACGAGCAGCGATCAGCGGCGCGGGTATCGCTTTTCTGCCTAAAGTGATTGTAGAAAGTGAACTAAGAACTGGTCAGCTGATCCATTTAGACCAAATAGAAGATGCTGACCCCTTTAAATTGTTCTTACTGCGCGCGCCCAGAAAACATCTTCCCAAGCGTGTTCAAATTGCATGGCGCTTTTTTGCCCAAGCTTGCAAAGACAAAACATAATGGGTGTAGCGCAGCAGTTGTGATGGAATGGCTGCCTCACCTACAACACTCTCAGGTCAAATTGACTTATTTATCCCTTAAGTACTGACGTCACACACTCATTGATCGTTTTTGTACTAGCACCATAAGCACGACAATGCTTTATGTTAGCTTCAACACAATGATAAGGTAGACCAAATCAATGGCAGATCGTTTTGAACGCCACCGCCAAGCGTGGACCCCTGAGGAAATTCGGAAGCTGCATTTGCTGGCGACAAAGGGGATGAGTTTAAAGGCCATAGCCAAAGCTCTCACGCGTTCTGAAGAATCCACCAAGAATAGAGCGAAGCAAGAAAAACTGAAGATCTCAAAAGCCCGCTGACTTCTTACGCTCAGGCTTTCACAAAAGATACTTTCTTGCCAGCCTCCGCTTAATTGATACTCAAAGCCCACCTCACCACACTCACGGACACTTTCTTCCCTCAATCCGGCTATCACACACCTTCACACCGGACAGATAACGCGACCACTTCACAATCTCCGCCTTACCCACCTTTGAGCGCCAGGACTTGATGACAAAGTAGGTACTGTCGTTACCCAGCAAAGCTTTGGTCAGCACTGTCTCACTTTTGGAAGCTGGCGTGGTGGTGCAGCTGGTAAGGAAGAGGCCAAACTCGTAGCCATTCTCACGCCCCTTTCTCACGAGACGCCCATCTTGCTGCTTGCAGATAGGACTCTTCACCTGCGTATATTGCTTCTCCAGTACCTTCATTGGTACTCGCCGGGAAAAATGAATCTGAACGGTCACCATGTCCTTCCAGCTCTTCAGAGATTGTCCGCGAGGGATCATCTCAGAAACCAGCAGACCATTCTTGTTTTGTGAAAAGGCGACCTTGTAGCCCTCAGGCATCCCCACCAGAAGGTTTTCGTTCTTCAGGTCAGAGGCAAACGACAAACCGCTCGCAATAAGCAATGAAAATACAGCACCAAGCAATCTACGCATAAGAGCAGTTATCCAATCAATCAGGAAATGAAGTGATGCTACATCATAGCCTCAAACCTCAACAAGGGGAGTAACTTCCCTGATGGAGGAGGCCAGCGTTCAGCCAACGAATGTACGCCATCCCGACCTGTATAGCGCAATCAACACAGCAACGCGGCCAGAACGTAAAAAACGCAGAATAACGCAAAGTTTCACATAGCAGCGCAAACACGAAAAAAGCCGCTCCCCAGCAGGCAGCGGCTTTTCATGTTATCCAACAAAGGCAGGGCAAGCTCTTTTAGAGTTATGCCCCTTCCAAGCGCGTTCCGTTTGATTGAGTTCAATCAAATGATAAGAATTCGCTCTAAAGGCGCTCTTAGCGCTCGTCTTCGTCCTCATCGCTGTCACCAGTGGATTTGAAGTTCGCGAACACAGCATCTGCATCCACAGCTTCTTCAACTTCACGGGTCTTCGGCGCAGGTGTCGCAAACGCAGCAGCCATCGCTTCTTCGCTTGTTGTTTCATCAACAGGCAGAAGGGATTGCGGCTCTTCACCTTCAACCGGTTTCGGAGCGTTCTTCGCAGCTTTCTCAACTTCGATGTCCAGCTCAATCTGAGAACTCAAACCCAGAGTGACCGGATCCATCGGATCAAGATGCGCAGAGTTCCAATGCGTTCTCGTACGAATTGCTTCAATCGTTGGCTTGGTTGTGCCAACAAGACGCATGATCTGAGCATCAAGCAGCTCAGGATGGTAACGTACAAGCCACAAAATTGCGTTCGGACGATCCTGACGACGCGAAACAGGGGTGTAACGAGGACCTTTGCGCTTGTTCTCTGGAACACGCACTTTGGACTCGAAAATCTGCATACGGTAGCGCGGATCGTTTGACGCTTTTTCAATTTCGTCACGGGTCAGCTGACCTGCCAGAACAGGGTCCATACCCTTGATGCCCTGAGCAGCTTCACCATCAGCGATCGCCTTCACTTCAAGCGGATGCAGCTTACAAAACGCAGCAATCTGATCAAAGCCAAGAGCGGTGTTATCTACCAACCATACGGCTGTTGCCTTTGGCATAAGCGGCGCGTTGGACATTGTATAAATCCCTCCTGAGTGCTCCACAGCCTAATCAAAGGTGGCGAAGCCGAATTCCATAAGAGTTTTTGGGAAACTTGAGCGCACTATACGCTCACATTTTCCCAAAAGCAAACCAGATCAACACGGGCCTCCACCATCTTTAGGAAACCTGTGAGAATTCAAAACCGGCCTATGCACTTTCCCTAGCCAACCTTGAGGATGATCTTTCCGATATGGCCGGAACCTTCCATCCTGTCATGCGCGGCCTTTACATCGCTGATATCAAAGACCTTATCCAAAACCACTTTGACGCGGCTGGTTTCCAGCAATGGCCAGACCTTCTCACGAAGAGCCTCAGCGATCTGACCTTTATACGCGTTGGTCCGTGGCCGCAGTGTTGAACCGGTGTGCGTCAGCCGCTTCATCATTAATCGGCTAAAGTTGACATTTTCCGAAGGCCCATGAAGCGTCGCAATCTGGCAGATACGCCCGTCAACTGCTGCAACAATCCAGTTCTTCTCAACGTAATCACCGCCAACCATATCAAGGATCACTTCAACCCCCTGCTTAGATGTGATGTTACCAATCTCTTTCACAAAATCGGTCGTCCGGTAGTTGATCACATAGTCCGCCCCAAGCTCGCGAACCGCCTGTGCCTTCTCATCAGACCCAACCGTCGTAAACACCTCAGCGCCGAAGGCCTTTGCCAATTGAATGGCTGTTGTCCCGATCCCGGAAGACCCGCCATGAACAAGGAACTTCTCACCAGACTGAAGCCCCAAACGGTCAAACACATTGGACCACACCGTAAAGAAAGTCTCCGGAATGCCGGCAGCTTCCTCCATAGATATCCCCGCAGGCACATGCAGAACATGCGCAGCAGGCGCAACACAATACTGCGCATACCCACCACCCGGCGTCAGCGCACAAACCCGCTCCCCTAAGCTGTGAGAAGCAACCCCTTCTCCCAACTCCACAATTTCACCGGAAACTTCCAATCCCAGCAAAGGAGAAGCCCCGGGAGGAGGCGGATATGCTCCCGTCCGCTGAATGACATCCGGACGATTTACCCCCGCCGCATGAACCTTGATCAGCACCTCGCCGACACCAGGCCTGGGCACATCTACCTCTGCAATTTCAAGGACTTCCGAACCCCCGACACCGTTCATTACAACGGCTTTCATTTGTGCTGAACGATCATCTATTGTCATAAGTTGCCTCGATTTTTGCAAATAGCGAAACTGCTGCTTGCTCACCTTCTCAATTAGGTAAAGAATAGTAGCCAACAAGTGCCCGTCTACCCCACCAAAGGTGAATTCTCGCTTTTTTGATATCGAGAATTCCCCAAGGCAAACACAAGGAGTACATAACGCTATGGGTTTATTCGATGATGATGACACACCTCACCCAGCAACCTCCGGGGTAATGGTGGGAGAGCCCCTCACGAACCTTTCAATCCACGAATTAAATGAGCGTCTTGAGCAGCTTAAGGCAGAGATCGTGCGCGTTGAGAATGAGATCGAAACAAAATCAAGCGCAAACTCATCAGCCGAAAGCTTCTTTAAGTAATCAAACAAAGTTTAAAACAAAAACTTACTCAAATTCATATAAATGCAAGCTACAAATTGCAAATAAATGAATTGGATACTTATAGTTTACCTATCATTAACCATTTTAAATTAGAACTTAGTTATTCCAGTTGATCTGGAGCCAGAGTGAACATTCACTCTGCTTGACGCCTCCCTGTTAAAACACCTCAGAGCCGCACCGATGCGGCTCTTTTTTTCTGCTCAGGCAACACCCAGTCCCGGTTTAATCACTCTATTCACAACCATGAGTTGGCACGGGCTTTGCTCCGCTCAGATTGAAGTAAGATCTCTTGCTCCATTTCGAGACAGTTTTATTCTTTCTAAAAGGCTCACTTCAATTTTCGAGCCGTAATTGTTTCAGACTGGGATTTTAAAGGACGCGAGTGAGAGAAACCTAACGCAGTTATTGAAGGGATTTTTAAGATGGGTGAATTCAAAACTGAAACAGGGCCAGAGAACACCTTCAACTTCGCTCAACGGCTCATGTCCTCCCATCCCTTCACGGAGCTTTTCCGCGAAGGGATGGGCCTTATTGAAGACACTGCATCCTATCTTGATGGTCCGGGCAGGAAACAGAGCAAAGCTCTTGGCTCCGCCGCGTCTCTCGCTTACGCAACCGAGTCCATGCGCCTCACCACACGCCTCATGCAGATGGCCTCCTGGCTTCTGCTGCAACGGGCAGTCAATGACGGTGAGATTGTACAAGCAGAAGCTCAGAATGAGAAAAACAAGATCCGCGTCGATAATGCGACCAAGGAAATGCAGAACCCGGCCTGGCCAGACCTGCCTGAAACACTTCGCACCCTGATCGAAACCTCATTCCACCTGCAAAGACGCATCAAGCACGTCGATAGCATGCTCAAGGAGGAGCTCCTGCGCGAGCAAGCGGCAAACACCTCCAATCCAGTAGGTGATCAGCTCTCTCAAATCACAGCAGCTTTTAAATAGCCTGAGAAGTTTCGCTAGCGTCAAACTCCGCTAGCAACCCTGCGCACTCCTCAAACGCGCACAAAAAAAACCCGAAGCAAACGCTTCGGGTTTTTTAATTTCGCAAACTTCAGAGCAATTATTTGCCCAGGAAGCCACCAAACTTGTTGGTGAAGCGGGACACGCGACCGCCACGGTCCATGAGCTGACGGTCACCACCAGTCCATGCTGGGTGGGAGCTCGGATCGATGTCGAGCTGCAGGGTGTCACCTTCTTTACCGTAAGTAGAACGGGTGGTGAATTCGGAACCATCAACGAGCTTTACAGTGATGGTGTGGTAATCTGGATGAATGTCCTGTTTCATGACTAAACTGTCCTGTCAGCAACGGCTGAGCCGCCTCAATCAAAAGATGGGCTTAGGGCTGGCCTGAAGCATCGGTAGAAAGAAGCCGCACTTTTCCAAGAACGGCACAATTGTGAAGGGGTCTATACCCCATCCAAACCGAGGAAACAAGAGGGTACAGCCCGCAGAAAACCAGAGAAAGCGCTTGCAATTAAAACTATCGGGACACATCTACTGCATCATACGATAAACTTAAATGATTTCGCAGATATCCGGGGGTGGCATGAGCCAGCGGGACTCAAACAATCGGGAAAAGACCTTGCGTCCACTCGCAACACTTTTCCCTTATCTTTTAAGGCACAAAGCCCGTCTGGTTCTGGCAACCTTTGCTCTGCTGGCGGCAGCTGGCCTTACTTTGGTACTGCCAATTGCCGTCCGCTACATGGTTGACTACGGTTTTACCGGCGACAACCCCAACTTGATTGATGATTATTTCATTGTCATTATTTTTGTAATCGCGCTACTCGCCCTCACCAGCTCTCTTCGTTACTACATGGTCATGATGATTGGTGAGCGAGTCGTAGCGGACTTACGCTCTGACGTGTTCCGTCACCTCACTTATTTATCCCCCTCATTCTACGACAAAACAAAGTCCGGTGAGATCATTTCGCGCCTGACAGCCGATACAACCCTCATTCAGTCAGCATTCGGAGCCAGCGCATCTATTGCTCTTCGACACCTGCTGATGTTCGCTGGTTCGACAACCCTGATGGTCATCACCAGCCCGCGCCTCTCATTATTTGTGCTGCTTGCGATCCCACTCATTGTCTTGCCTCTGCTTGGCTTTGGCCGTGCGGTTCGCAACAGAACCAGCCATGCACAATCCACTCTGGCAAACGCAATTGCTTACGCAACAGAAGCACTTGGTTCCATTCGCACGCTGCAGGCTTTCACCAATGAAAAGAGCGTTTCAGATCGCTTTGCAGGAGATATCGAGACAACCTATGAAGTTGCTCTCATTGCCACCCGCGCCCGCGCATTCCTGATCGCTACAATCATCCTGATCATCGCCTCAAGCATTGTGGCAGTACTCTGGGTTGGCGCACTGGACGTGATTGATGGCCGTATGAGTGGCGGTCAGCTCACACAGTTCCTCATCTATTCCATCATTGCTGCCGGGGCTATGAGCGAACTCTCTCAGGTATGGGGCGAACTGGCAAAAGCCGCTGGCGCAGCAGACCGCATTACAGGACTGTTGCATGTCCCATCCGAAATCAATGCACCAGCCAATCCAGTCACTCTCCCCTCTCCTGCCATTGGCGAGCTTGAGTTTGATGATGTCGACTTCCATTACCCAACAGCAAAAGAAGCTGGCGTTCTGGAAGGTTTGAACCTCTCCGTCAAAAAGGGCGAAACAGTTGCGATTGTCGGCCCAAGTGGCGCAGGCAAGTCCACTCTGTTCCAGCTCTTGATGCGATATTACGATCCGGTTGCAGGTAAGGTCACACTCGACGGCATCGAACTGAACTCTGCTGATCCACGAGACTTACGCGAGCACATCGCTCTGGTCCCTCAGGACACCGCTATTTTCGGCAGCTCAATTGCAGAAAACATCGCATTTGGCAAAGAGGTCGCGTCCAGAGAGCAAATTGTTGAAGCTGCAAAGTTCGCGTTGGCTGATGACTTCATCAACAACATGAAAAACGGCTATGACACACTCATTGGCGAGCGTGGGGTAACTCTCTCAGGAGGCCAACGACAGCGCATCGCGATCGCTCGTGCCATTCTGAAAGACGCCCCTGTTTTGCTGCTGGACGAAGCCACCAGCGCACTGGATGCCGAAAGCGAGACCATTGTCCAAAAAGCCCTCGATAAGCTTATGGAAGGCCGGACCACACTGATTATCGCACACCGTCTGGCAACGGTCCTCAAAGCAGATCGTATCGTTGTGATGGACGGTGGGAAGATCGTGGAAGAAGGCACCCACGACACACTGGTCGCTCAAAACGGCCTTTATGCAAAACTCGCCAGAATGCAGTTTGAGATTGGAGCAGAAGCGCTCAACTCTCAGGAAAAAGCAAGCTAGAGCGCACTCCAGAAAAGCGTATCTGGCTTTCAGACAAAACACTCATAAAAAAAGCCGCGCTTGCATCAAGCGCGGCTTTTTCAATTCTATTTGCGAAGCTTACTCAGGCTCACTCACATCCACTGTATAGTTCAGCGGCATGCGCGCACCATCAGCAAAAATGGTCTGCCCGGAAACATAACTTGCATCTTCTGAAGCGAGGAACGCAGCAATGCTGGCCACTTCAGCAGGTTGTCCCAAACGACCAAGCGGCGTCCGGGAAAGAACCGTTTCCATCTTGCTCGCATCCTGCACAACGCTCTTGAGCATCTGTGTCTCAATGGAACCAGGCCCAATACCGTTTACACGAATGCCGTGCTTTGCCAACGCCACAGCCGAAACATGCGTCAGCTGGTTCAAGCCACCCTTGGAGATCGTATAAGGAACCTGATCAGGGATCGCCAAAACACTGTTTACGGAGCTGATATTGATGATTGAGCCAGCAGAACCGCCCTCTTCAACTTTCTCGACCATATGCCGTGCAACAGCTTGAGAGCACAGGAATGCCCCCTTCAAGTTGACACGTAAAACCCGGTCAAAATCATCTTCAGAAAGCTGAAGAAAATCACCAGCTGCTGTAATGCCAGCGTTATTAACCAGCACATCAATGTCGCCAAACTCATCCAGAGTGTTTGCAACCATATTGCGCACATCAAGGCGAACGCTGACGTCGCAATGGCAGAACGCCACATGCCCAAACTCGGAAAGAGCTTCCTGAGCCGCTTCACCGGCCCGCTCATCGGAGTCGGAGATCATGACTTTGGCGCCATCTTCCAAAAAACGCTGCGCAATAGCGTAACCGATGCCTTGAGCGCCACCGGTTACAATCGCAACTTTCTTCTCTAGTTTCACTTTGAAGATACCTCTGGCAATGCCGAAATTTCGCCGACCATAATCTCAAAGCCTAAACATGTCGATGCACTTCTCCAGTAAAACTGCTTAGTTCCTCTGAATTTAGCTAACAGATGCCACCCCACGAACAGAGATCGCTTCAGCAATTTCCTCGAGAATAGCAGGGTCATCAATTGTTGCTGGCATCTTGAACTCTTCACCATCTGCAATCTTCCGCATAGTCGCTCGAAGGATCTTGCCAGACCGTGTTTTTGGAAGGCGCTCAACGGTGATCGCCAGCTTAAAGGCAGCAACAGGACCAACCTTTTCACGCACCAGAGCAACCAGCTCTTTCTCAATCACAGCAGTCTGTTTTTCAACGCCACTCTTCAAAACGACAAAACCACATGGCAACTGGCCCTTGAGATTGTCGGCAATCCCAATCACGGCACACTCAGCCACATCCGGGTGCTCAGAAAGAACTTCCTCCATGCCACCCGTAGACAAGCGGTGCCCAGCCACGTTGATGATGTCATCGGTACGAGCCATGATGAAGAGATAGCCGTCATCATCCATAAGACCAGCATCTGCCGTCTTGTAATAGCCGGGGAACTCTGTGAGATACGCTTCCTTGAACCGGTCATCAGCATTCCAAAGCGTTGGCAGCGATCCCGGCGGCATCGGTAGCTTCACAACAATGTTGCCCAGCTCACCCGCTCCAAGCTCATTCCCTTCATCATCAAGCACGCGCATATCATATCCCGGCATCGGGACAGTGGAACTACCCAGCTTGATAGGCAGCTTACCAAGGCCAAGAGGATTACCAGCAATGCACCAGCCAGTCTCTGTCTGCCACCAATGATCGATGACAGGTACACCGAGCAGGTTTTCTGCCCATAAAATTGTATCCGGATCAGCTCGCTCTCCTGCAAGGAACAGCGAACGCAGCCCAGCAATGCTGTACTTCGCCAGCTCCTTACCTTCCGGATCTTCTTTCTTGATCGCCCGGAAAGCGGTCGGTGCGGTAAACAGTGAAACCACGGAATGCTCTGAGATCACCCGCCAGAACGCGCCAGCATCCGGCGTTCCAACCGGCTTACCTTCATAAAGAATAGTCGCGGCCCCATGAAGCAGCGGCGCATAAACGATGTAAGAGTGACCAACCACCCAGCCCACATCAGAAGCAGCCCAGAACACTTCACCCGGATCAATACCGTAAAGGTTTTCCATGGACCACTTGAGCGCAACCATATGCCCGCCATTGTCACGCACCACGCCTTTCGGCTGTCCGGTCGTACCAGAAGTGTAGAGCACGTAAAGTGGATCAGTCGCAGCAACAGGAACACATTCAGTGGTCATCTTCTCGGCCACCGCAGTTTCCATCAGCGCGCCCAAATCAAAGTCACGGCCTTCAATGAGGCCAGCAACCTTTTGCTCGCGTTGCTGAATAAAACAGAAATCAGGTTTATGGGAGGACAGTTCAATGGCGCGGTCCAGCAGCGGCTTATACTCAACCACACGCCCCGGCTCGATGCCACAGGACGCGCTGATGATAGCCTGAGGTTTGCAATCTTCAATACGAACAGCAAGCTCTTGAGCCGCAAAACCGCCAAATACAACAGAGTGGATCGCACCAAGCCGCGCGCAGGCGAGCATCGCAAACGTCGCTTCAGGGATCATCGGCATATAGATCAGCACCATGGTGCCTTTTTCAACGCCCTTCTCACGCAGCAGCGCTGCCATAGCTCCCACTTGCTCTTGCACATCAAGATACGTGTAGGTGCGCTTCTCACCAGTAACAGCACTGTCGTAAATGATCGCTGGCTGTCCCGGACGGCCATGCTCTACGTGGCGATCAACACAGTTGTAGCAGGTGTTGCACTCACCGCCGACAAACCATCGTCCATATGCGCCTTGCGAAGCATCGAATGTCTTGGTGTAGGGCGAGAACCAGTCAATGCCCTTAGCAGCTTCATCCCAGAAGGCTTCTTTGTTTTCTTTCCATCCATTGTAGATGTCGTGGTATCGGCTTGTCATAGCTGCTCTCCTCCCATGCACCCCTGCATAGTACCTGTCCACAGGTTCGGCTAAGACTGGGCCCTGAATGCCCTAAAGGCAAGTTTTGCTATATTAGAAAATCGGCTTATAACTAAAGATGACCATATAGTTTTCAACCCGCCTATTTCTTAGTTTCCTCTTAAATAAAAAGGACTTGCCTGCACTCCTGCGGGAAACAAATCATGCTGCCAATTACTGATCCCTTCTTCTACCTCTGTGCAATACCTGCTGTTTTCATTGTTGGCATGGCCAAAGGAGGATTCGGAGGCGGCCTCGCCCTTGTCGGTGTGCCGCTTATGTCATTGGCAATTCCACCTGTGCAGGCAGCAGGAATACTCCTCCCAATCCTGCTGGTCATGGACGCAGTCGGACTTTTCTCATACAGGGCAATCTTTTGCAGGAAAACACTGGCCATTCTTATACCAGCTGGCCTGACAGGAACTCTGATCGGCTATTTTGCGGCAGCCTACATCTCTGAAACCCACATCAGACTGGTCACTGGCGCAATCGCTTTGGTCTTTGTGCTCGATTATTGGTTCAACAATAAAGCCAACAAACCGCCAAAGCCGCAGAATGTTCTTTTAGGAGGGTTCTGGGGCACAGTTTCTGGCGTCACCAGTTTCATCGCACATGCAGGCGGAGCCCCATTTCAAATGTATGTCTTGCCGCTCAGACTGGCACCACCAGTCATGGCAGGTACCGCAGTCATCTTCTTTTCGGTCGTAAATTTCTCAAAAGTGCTGCCTTACTTCGCCCTTGGACAGTTTGACGCCAAAAACATCGCGACATCTCTTGTATTGCTACCGCTCGCCCCTCTGGCGACACTGGCAGGAATCAAGATCGTAAAACACATCAACAAAGAGCTGTTCTACAAGATCACGTATGCAGCCCTGTTTGTTATCGCACTCAAACTGATTTGGGATGGCGCATCAGGCTTTTAAGACATGTTATACTATGCAGAGATAGGGCGTAGATAAGCCATCAGCTACTTGAGTTATCAGTCGCGCTCACCCAAGCCATCATAAAGCACACGCTTGATCAGACCAAACGGCCCGTCGACCTCAAAAGCAGCATCCGGCATTGTCTTCCAGGTCACTCGGTTATGAAAGAAACCAGAAGGATCAGTCAGATCCAGATCTCCACGCGCGGGCGAAACAATCCGATACCGAACTTGCTTTGCATTATAGGCATCTGATGGATTGCCTGCATATTCCGAGCTTGGCGGCTGCCCTTCGACCCACGAGAAGAAGTAGGTACGCAGCTGATCTGCCATACTGCCTGTCGAATTGAGCTGACCGAAGTTGAGTTGGAGCCCGACAACCAGACAAACAGCTGTCGATATGGCCCAAAGATACCAATGATCACGGAAGTGATTCAAAATGACTGCACGATTGAGATACAGCTGGATCAGAACAGGGAACGCCACCAACAAAACAAACCACTGCGCATCCTGTGATCGCTGTGGTCCGAGGGTGAAAATATAACCCGTCAGAGCCACGGTAATCGCGCAGAAAACCACGCCAAAGAATAAGGCGATCTTCCCCTGTCGATTTGGTGTCACTACGGTCATGCGAGCCCTGCTTGTTCATCACTCGCCGTATCAAACGGGTCGCGATTTATTCTTTTATCAGACAGGTCTACATTACAAATCGAAAGGCAAACGGGGAAGACTTCTGAGGTGTTGCAAATTGTCGCGAGCGTTTGTCTTGCCCAAAAACGCAACAAGATTTCACCTTTGCCGTTAAGTTAAGGCACCAGTTGCAACCACCGCATTTAAAATCGCCGAATATATCGACACCAATCCACAAAACATCTCAAAAATACTTATAGATGAAAGTCTAATAACAAGAAGATCCTCAGACTAACATCTAAGTCATCTGAACTACCCCCTACGCCTATACTCAGATATATCAAAATATGCGACACTCTTAATTCCAAGCTCTTCATCGGAGCCAATAACTATCTTGGGAAAGCTGATAGCCAGTTCAACGGATCTTCGCAGTTCTCTTGAGCGGAAGTTGAATGCCTGGGGAATTTCATGAAAAACAGTAGTCCAAACACATCATATTTCGACAAAGACCTCCCAAAAACTGAAGCAAATTACACGCCATTAAGCCCACTCAGTTTTTTGGAGAGAGCTGCAAAAGTTTTTCCAAGCCACACAGCCATCATTCACGGCAAGATTCGCAGGTCCTATAAGGAGTTCTATGAGCGCTCTATTAAACTCGCGAGCGCCCTGGAAAAGCGTGGTATCGGCAAGAATGACTGCGTGTCTGTTATGCTGCCCAACACACCGCCCATGCTTGAAGCTCATTACGGCGTACCAATGGCTGGAGCCGTTCTCCACGCACTCAACACCCGCCTCGATGCCGCTATCATCGCATTCCAGCTAGACCATGCAGAGAGCAAGCTCGTAATCGTTGATCGTGAGTTCTCGAAAGTCATGGCCGAAGCATTGGAACTGGCAGCGGTGAAGCCGGAAGTGGTGCTTTACGACGACAAAGAATTCCCTCAATCAACGCCCGCAATTGGAGAGTTGGAGTACGAGGAACTGATCGCCAGCGGTTCCGCTGATTTTGACTGGCAACTTCCCGCGGATGAATGGGATGCAATCACGCTCAACTACACGTCGGGTACAACAGGAAACCCGAAAGGCGTCGTTTATCATCATCGTGGTGCCTATCTTCTCGCGCAAGCAAACATCATCACAGCAGCCATGGGCAAAAAACCGGTTTATCTCTGGACACTGCCAATGTTCCACTGCAATGGCTGGTGTTTCCCATGGGCCTTATCCCTCGTTGCCGGAACGCATGTCTGCCTTCGTCAAGTACGACAAGCCCATATCTGGAATGCCTTGGCAGATGAGAAAGTCACGCACCTCTGCGGTGCTCCAATCGTGATGTCCACGCTGCTCAACACCCCCGAGGACCAAAAGCGTAACCTCACCCATGATGTCGAGTTTTTCACCGCCGCCGCACCACCACCTGAAGCTGTTCTTGCAGCGATGGCAGAGGAAGGTTTCAATGTTACCCATCTCTATGGGCTGACAGAAGTCTACGGCCCAGCCGTCGTCAACGAATGGCATGATCATTGGAATGAACTTCCGGCATCAGAACAAGCTGCATTGAAAGCCAGACAAGGCGTCAATTACGTCGCTTTGCAGGATCTCGCTGTTCTCGACCCCGAAACCATGAAGCCAGTCCCTGCTGATGGAGAAACCATTGGTGAGGTCATGTTTAAGGGCAATGTGGTAATGAAAGGGTATCTGAAGAACCCCTCCGCAACACAGGAAGCCTTCAACGGCGGTTGGTTTCACTCTGGAGATTTGGGCGTTCAGCATGAAGACGGATACGTCCAGCTCAAAGACCGCTCCAAAGACATCATCATCTCAGGAGGTGAAAACATCTCATCCATTGAGATCGAGGAAGTCCTCTACAAACACCCGGAAATCTCATCAGCAGCAGTGGTTGCCCGTCCCGATGACAAGTGGGGCGAAACTCCCTGTGCATTTGTGGAGCTGAAAGAGAACAGCAGTGTGACGGAAGACGATATCGTAACCTACTGCAAACAGCATCTGGCCAGCTTCAAATCACCAAGAACTGTTGTCTTCACAGACCTGCCGAAAACCTCAACAGGCAAGATCCAGAAGTTCGTACTGCGCGAAGAAGCAAAAAAGATCGGCTGACCCTAAACAAAAAATGCGCCGCTAAAAGCGACGCATTCTCTATTCGGTTAAGAAAAAGGAAGCTACCCTGTCACTCGTATTCGCGAGATCTCATCCTTAAGCTTCAACTTTTGCCTTTTTAGATTGCCTAGTTCGATCTCATCCATCGAAGGATGGTGCTTGGCTGTTTCCAGCTCCCTCTCAATGGTAGCATGGCGGCGTTCCAGCTCAGTCAAATGCTCACGGATGGACATAGGTTTTGATCCTCCTACATTGTCTCTGTTACAGGTGGATGATGGCACCATTTTATTGAGTTGTCGAACTATGATTAGCTGTTTTTTTGGGGCCTCTACAACGCGAGATCGCTAATTCATGAAAAACTTAGGGAACTTATAAATGACCCAGTAAATTTAATGGGTTTCATATTCCACTCAAAAGAGAACTTCACTAAGTATTCAACCCTATATATACGCTGCGTAAATCCGTCATGAGACAACACTTCCTGTAAAAATCGAGAGACTCTTGTTCATCACCGCTGCACATTCGGTATACTGTTGCCGAGCGGTGAATTGCGACAACGCGCCCCACCAGATTTGATCAATGATGGGTCTCGTTGCACACAGACCGATATGTGTCATGTGAGGACAAAACGATGACGGAAGATACTCTCGATCAGGATAGCAAGCGTTCCGAGCTCGCTGAGTTGCGACAGGAGCATCGGGATCTTGATCATTCCATCGAAGCGCTCATTGAAACGGGACGGGCAGATGTTCTCCAGCTGCAACGCTTAAAGAAGAAAAAACTGATGCTAAGAGACCAGATTCAGGTACTGGAAACACAGCTCTTACCTGACATTATTGCCTAAATTAGAGGCAGAGCTCTAACCTTCGTATACTATTGGCATTTCTTGTTGTAATTGGCTTGAAACACGCCGTGTTATTTCTATAATCCGCGCTTTCTTCCCAGACGCTCAGAGGGTGCCCGTTTTATGAACCGCACAGACCAGCCAGAAGTCGCTATCATCATGGGAAGCCAATCCGATTGGCCAACCATGAAAAATGCTGCAGATACGCTAGAAGCACTGGGAGTTTCCTATGATGCTCGCATCGTCTCAGCTCACCGCACCCCGGACCGTCTGGTAGAGTTTTCCAAAACAGCAAAAGAGAACGGCTTCAAGGTTGTTATCGCTGGCGCTGGCGGAGCAGCCCACCTTCCGGGCATGGCTGCATCCATGACACCGCTGCCAGTGTTTGGTGTTCCAATTGAGTCGCGCGCCCTTAAGGGACAGGACAGTCTCCTTTCCATCGTTCAAATGCCAGCAGGCATTCCGGTCGGCACTCTTGCCATTGGTCGTGCAGGTGCTGTCAACGCAGCATTAATGGCAGCTGCTGTTTTGGCACTCAACAATCCGGAGATCGCTGCCAATTTGGATGACTGGCGCGAGAAGCAAAGTCAGGCAGTGGCAGAGAAGCCAGTCAACCCGGAAGAGTAAGAGTTTCAGAGGCGCCCACTTGCAGGCGCCTCATTTGTATCAAGCCGCCCCTAACATCTGGCCCCTAACATCTGGAAAGTTTTCGAAATGGGTTCCACACTAAGTCCTGGCGACACGATTGGTATTTTGGGTGGAGGCCAGCTTGGCCGCATGATCGCGCAAGCTGCCAGCAGGATGGGCCTGAAGTGCCATATCTATTGCCCGGATGAAAACAGCCCCGCTTTTGAGGTCTCAGAAAAGAAGACCGTTGCGACCTACGAAGACGAACAAGCACTCACCCAGTTTGCGAAAAGTGTTTCAGTCGTCACTTATGAGTTCGAAAATGTCCCCGGCGAGACAGCCCGCATTCTGGAGCAGTTTGTTCCAGTTCGCCCCGGCCCACATGCACTGAAAGTTTCCCAGGATCGCCTGGCAGAAAAGACATTCCTCTCAGAAGAAGCGGCAACGCAGGTCGCTCCCTTTATAAAAGTCGACACGCAGGCAGAGCTGGAAGCTGCGCTCATGGAGTTGGGCGGCCAGGGTGTACTGAAAACGCGCCGTTTTGGATATGATGGCAAAGGCCAGATCATGATCCGTACACCTGAGGATATCGAAGGCGCCATGAGCAAGCTTGGCAATCAGCCATCTATCCTTGAAGGTATCGTCCCGTTTGAAAAAGAGATTTCCATCATCGTCGCGCGTGGCGTGGATGGAACGGTCAAATGCTATGATCCGGCGGACAATTACCACAAGAACCACATTCTGAAGACCTCCAGCGTGCCTGCAGACATCCCGGCAGAAACCGCTCAGAAAGCCATCGATATGGCAACCCGCATCGCTGTTGCGCTCGATTATATCGGAGTGATGGGTGTAGAACTGTTTGTCGTCAGAGACGGCGAGGCTACAGAGTTGAAGGTCAACGAAATAGCGCCACGCGTTCACAATTCAGGTCACTGGACAGAAGACGCTTGTCCGGTTTCTCAATTTGAACAGCATGTTCGCGCTGTTGCAGGCTGGCCGCTTGGCAGGCCAACCCGAGCACACAACGTCATTATGGAAAACCTGATTGGTGATGATGTGAACTCATGGGAATCAGCACTGCTGGAGCCAAACGCTCGCCTGACGCTCTACGGTAAAGCAGAGACACGGGAAGGCCGCAAGATGGGCCACATCAACCGCCTCTCCCCAAAATCCTGATCGCGTTATCCTACAAAGAAAAAGCCCCGAAGATCTATTCATCTTCGGGGCTTTTTTCTTATTTCAACCAGACTATCCTAGCCTCACCAGACCAAGTTGATCGCGTTTTTGGAACCGGATCAACAACAGGATGCCGGTGATAAAGAGACCACTGGCCAAACCAACCCAGATCCCTTCTGGACCCCAGTTAAAGGTGAACGCCATCACGTAGGAAAGCGGCACACCGATAATCCAGTAACCAATCACCGCAATCACCATTGGTATTCGCGTATCGGAAAGACCGCGCAGAACACCACCAGCAACCACCTGAATACCATCAACAACCATGTACACTGCTGCAATAAAGACCAGCGGCACGCCAAGGCGGATCACATCAACTGCGTCTGGATTGCTGGTGTCCAGATAGAAGGAAATCAGTGTGTCAGGGATCGCAACAAACAACACTGCACCAAGCAGGCCAATCACAATAGACCAGATCAGTGCGACCCAACCGGCTCGCGTAATAGCATCAGCATCACTACGGCCAGATGCGATACCAACACGCACCACAGCAGCGTTTGCAAAGCCAAGCGGAATCATGAACGCAATACCAGAGAGCTGAACTGCAATACCGTGAGCAGCAAGCTCAAGTGTCCCGATCCACCCCATCATCAAAGCGGCAGCTGCAAACAGCCCCACTTCAGCAACCAACATGAGGGAGATCGGCCAGCCAAGGCGCAGAATTTCGAAGAACGCTGGCCAGTCAGCACGCCAGAAGCGAACGAACACCTCATACTTGCGAGATTTCTCTTCCCACAACACATAGGCAATCAAAATCACACAGGATGCCAACGCAGTCACTACAGACGCAATCCCGGCACCTAGAATGCCAAGTTGAGGAAAGCCGTAATAGCCAAAGATCAACACATAATCGAGAAGCGCATTGACCACAGCACTCACCACGGTCGCCCACAAAACAATCTGCGAACGTTCAATACTGGTAAGGAAGCTACGCAGCGCCGCCACAAAAAGGGATGGATACATCGACCACTGCACAATGCGCAGATAATCCGCAGCAATGGCAGAAACTTCTGCGTCCTGCCCAAGAGCCAGCAAGAGGCTCTCACCGTTCCACAGCACGACCATCGCAAAAGTCGTATAAATGAGCGAAATCCAAAGGCCCATGCGCGAAGCACGCCGCACATTCCGCACGTCGCCTTTACCTTCGGCTCTGGATGCCAATGGCATAACGGCTTGCAAGAACCCAAGTCCTGCCAGCCATGTCAGAAAGAACAACTGCAAAGCCAGCACAGATGCTGCCAGCTCTGTTGCGCCAAGCCAACCGATCATCAATGCATCGGTGGCATTAATTGCCATCTGCGCAAGCTGCGCACCGATCAAAGGCAATCCCAAAATAAGCGTTGCATTGGACTCCCCCCACCATGCAGACATGGATGTGGGTTTGGCAACGCTGGTGCTTTCAACCCGCGTCATCATAAGCTCCTGAAGAAAAGGGCATGGAGCCCCTCCAGAACTTGAGCCTCTCAAGAACATAAACAAGGCTGGGTCGTGCAATTGACCGCAGTGCCTCGCTGGGAGGAAACTTCCTATCATAGAAACAGACCGACAAAGTCCCAGTGGCTTCTTGCCTAAGCAATACCGCTAGTGAAAATGTCGATTACGCTACTTTGCAAAACTCTTCAGGAATGTCCAGAGGAATAAAGCAAGGCGCATTATCACCGCCATAGACCATGATGTGTCCGCAAGGCACTTCATACCAACCTTGCCCGCCCTTTTCCAAAGGCTCGGAGACAACACTCAAGTTGCTGTTATGTAAGCGGTAATACAGGCTTGGAACGATCTTATCGCTAGAGCAACGCACAGCATAAAGACGCTCGCCATCAGTCAAGGCCATCGCTACACGCAATGGAGCAATGACATCATTGCAACGCATAATCTCAAGTGTTTTCGTGAACACCTGTTGCACAGCCCCCACAGGATCAACATCCAGACCATGACTTAACATGGCAAGAAACAGTGCTTCACTGTCCGTTGTACCCTGCCGGTAACGATAAAAGTCGTCGCTGATCAAGCTCTCAATTTGGCGGCGGATATCATCATACCCTCCAATCTGCCCGTTATGCATGAACATCCATTTGCCGACAGCAAACGGATGACAGTTTGAACGGGAGGTCGCAGTGCCCGTAGATGCGCGCACATGAGCAAAGAACAAAGAGGACTTGAGGTGCTTGGTGATACTCAGAAGGTTCTCATCACCCCACGCAGGCTGCGTATCACGATAAAGACCCGGCTCTGACTTGTGACCGTACCAACCAATCCCAAAGCCATCACCATTGGTGTTCACCTTGGCTTCCGCACAATGCAGGCTCTGCGCAATCAGAGAATGATTGGGCATTGAAATCAGCTCTTCCATGAAAATGGGAGCTCCACGGTACGCAAGCCAGCGGCACATTACATTATTCTTTCTTCTGGTCGATTACCCAAATGAGGTCATTAGAGTATGCATGATCCATCAGCACGTATAAACCCCTTCCCTATAACTAGAGTAACGAGTTTTCTCAGGGATCGTTCCGTGGACCTAAAGAGAGCCCTCCACTCACAGCTCTCGCGAGTAGGATGGCCTCTCTCGACTCAGTTTCGAAGTCGGACATGACGAACGACGTTTGAAGCAAATTCCATTCAAATTTCCACCTCGATTTCCACTGTTCAGAAAAGCTCCTGTGACTTTTTTCAGCAGCAAAAGAGAGACTCAACCATACGCAATCAAAGGTTGCATTTTTTCAAAATAATTTCACACGTGAAGTTACAATGCATTTTGAAAGCATTTTTTACTTATCTTTTACTTCACGGACGAGCGTGCCAATGCGCCATTTTGAAGAAAATGAGCGTACGCTGCTGAGATTGCCTTGTCCCACAAGAGGTATTCCCCCCTTTCCCATCTATAAATTAACATAGATTCTCAAGTAAGGAGGTAGACAGCCCCCACGCAGTCTGTTAGTTACCCCGTCAAGAAGCGACGCATCAGCGGCGACGGTGTTCTTGTGACCCGTGCATATGCGCTAAGTGTTGCTATCAATCATTTCATCTATGTCGTTCTGGATACGTAATCCAGAATGCTCGAAGGTAAGGATAAACGCGTGCAGGTTCTCGTTCGCGATAATAACGTCGATCAGGCGCTTAAAGCGCTTAAGAAAAAGATGCAGCGTGAAGGCATCTTCCGTGAAATGAAGCTTCGTGGCCACTACGAAAAGCCATCTGAAAAGAAGGCTCGCGAAAAGGCAGAAGCAATCCGCCGCACTCGCAAACTGGCTCGCAAGCGCGCACAGCGTGAAGGCCTGTTGGTCGGCAAAGGTCGTCGTTAATCCGGCGGCACTCGGGACATCACGCAGCTAAGGCTCAACTATGTTTGACGAAAAGCGTGTGAGCGGACCGAAGCTAGAATTCAGAACGGACTAACCGGCAAACCGGTTGGTCCGTTTGTTGTTTTTGCTGGTTCATTTGACCTTTTTTTGCCACACTAAAGTGTAGGCTATCGTGTCATTGCAAGGACTCTTTTAGAATGGGGCACATTCTCGTGAACAATAAACTGGCTAAAGGCATTTGTGCGTGTCTGCTCGCACTTGGCGTTGCAGCATGCCAATCCAACTCATCTGGCCTTGTTTATCAGAATGTTCCCATCGACAAAGCTGTTGGCTCTTCCTCCAACATCGATAGTCTGAGTGCCGTTGTTGACGCAAATCCAACGGATGCCGACGCCTACAACAAGCGCGGTATTGCATACGCAAAAGCTGGGCGTCTTGATCAGGCCATTGAGGACTTCAACAAGTCTCTTCAGCTGAGACCAAACTCTTATCAGGCTTATGCAAACCGAGCTTTGGTAGAACGCCGCAAGGGCAACACGTCTCAGGCAGTTCAGGATTACAGCTCAGCACTTTCCATCAAGCCAGATTACGTGAAGGCCCTGAACGGACGCGGCAACACCTACCGCTCTATCGGTCAGAACACAGCAGCACTTCGTGATTACAACGAAGTCATTCGCTTGAATTCCGGCGATGCACAGGCCTATCACAACCGCGGCCTCATCTATCAGGCACAAGGTTTACAGGAAGCAGCTCTCAATGACTTTTCATCTGCTGTTGGCCTGAACTCCCGCGCATATTCACCTCTGATCGCGCGCGGTGTAACTTACCTTTCTCTGAGCGATCCAAAATCTGCACTCAAAGATTTCAATGCAGCGATTGCGCTTAACGGCAAGTCCGCATCTGCTTGGGCGAACCGTGGCCGCGCCGAAGAAGCGTTGGGGCAGGTTACAGAAGCACGCCAGTCCTACAGCAGAGCACTGCAGATATCTTCGACAAACCAGATTGCGAAGGAAGGCTCTCAGCGCCTGTCAACGTCTTCAGGCGTTCCGCAAGCTTAGGTTCGCCAACATATCGCTTCTAAAGGCCGGATACTCCGGCCTTTTTTATTGCCTTGTTGCCGAAGATATCGACAGCATCCAATTAATCTCATCACGCCAGTCAATCATGCGAATGGGCGTCCCGTGAGAGCCCGTTTCGAATAGCCGAAAGCGCACCGGATACCGCTGGGTTTTGCCAATGGCTGCCTTAAACAACTGATATTGCTTCTCCCAGCTGTAGACCCTGTCAGCACTACCGTGGCCAAACACAATCGGCACGCCTACCTTATAGGCTTCACTGGTCAACAATCGTCGATCCGTCGCTCCGCCCAATAATATGAGACCGGACAGCGGCCCAGCAACACCGGCCTGATCCGCAAGCCCATAGCAGACCTGTGACCCCATGGAACCACAGGCCACAATCACTTTGGCCTGTGGGGCCTCTTTCCGGTATTGCGCAATCAGCTCGCGAATTTCCTGCGTGCCTCTAGGGCTTTCAATCTTCACATCAGGAGACAAAAAAACGCCATTGTTCCGCACCATCAGGTTTTTCAAGCGATTGAAGTTACCGCCAAACGTCCAATCAGCATTCCCCTGCTTTCGATTGCCCCCCTTACCATGCAGATAAAGCAGCAACAGCTTGGTGTCGGTATCAGGTTTCCCAACTCGGATGTGCTTGCGCTTGTTACCCGCAAGCACAACTGAGCGCTCCCGCACATGCCAGGCAGGCCTGCTGGAAACATATCTCCCTTCAACCCGCCGCTCTGGTATTTCATCCCGGTCCCGCAAATCACGCTGGATCTGATAATCAAGCCGCAGGAACGCCCCGTCCATCGCCTGATCCAGAACCCGCGGATAAGCAAACAGCTCGTCTTTATAAGGCTTCAGCTCAAACCCGGTGGCCTGCGAGACCAGCAGAGCTGACGTGAATAAGCTGCCAATCAAATACTCAAAGATCCTGAAGTTGCCTCGCATGCAGCACCTCCGAAATAGTGCATCACTTAAGGTTTCAGGTAATCATACATTACCCGGCCATAAGGTAGCGTGAGGTCCGTAATAAAATGAACACCGCCGAGTGATTTAAGCATTGGCAGTTCGGCCACTGGCGCATTGGCATGATGGAACAATTGCAAACTCGCCGGACCTGACCACGCGCCCTTCACCGTCACATCAGACGCCTCATAAGCAACCAGCTGAGCGATAGCCAAAGAGCCGTCTACATCTGGAATAAGCTTCAGATTCACCTGAGTTTTCTGAAGCTTCTTGAGGATTGCATCGGGATGACACTGCGTGCCATGCTCAACATCATAAAGAAGGTGTTGGTACTTGTACCCCATGGTCGCAATAGCAATCGTCACATCGTCAAAAACCAAATGGCCGGTCAATGTTGCTCCCGATATACTCAGCTCTGGATGGCCTAGCTTTTTCGGAAAACCCCAGATCTCACGCCCACCAAAAATCGGCGGAGTATCATCAAGAAACATTTGCTGAGTGAAGTTCACAGGGTGATCTCCAAACTTGGCTGGAATCACGATGCCAGACTCGGTGTAATCTCCAAATCCAGCAGAATCGGGCATACGGATCACTTCAAACATCACCGTGTTGGAACCATCCGGCTCCAAAGGCTCAGGTAAAGCTTCACGAATAGCGTCAGGGTCACTTTCATAGGAGACCACAAAAAACTCGCGGTCGATAAACCTGTATGGCCCCTTGGGATAAGCAGGAGAAGCAATCGGCATAGAAGCCTGTTCAAGAATATCGGCAATTTTCATGGACCACCTCGATCATGAAAGAGTGTGAACCGCGGCCAAATCACAGCCAGCGCGCTCTCACCATAAGCACCGATATTTTGGATGTTGCCCCTTGGGTTTTGGGGTGACACTTTCAGAGCTCACCCCAAACACTTTTTTAATCAGCTTGTTACGTCAATTTCTTTGAAAGTAGCCAGTGGAGCTTTTTCGCGGATAACCCAGTTCAACGCACCAAGCTCCGCTTTTAACGTCGGATGAACCAATCCCAACACGCGCAGTTCACTCGCTCCAGTGCCCGAATGGGTTTGATTTACACGGCTTGCGATATTGAGTGTGGTTGTTGATTGATCAACACTCCAGCCAACTCGGTCACCAGCAACAAAGGCAACCTTACGCCCCGTTCTGGTCGTACCAATCGGAATTCCCTCAAACAGCTCAACAGAAGCAAGACGTTCTGTATCAATATGATAATCAGCGATCATCATCAGACCCAACAGATAATAATATCCCGCCTCTTGAGAAAGCCCCTGCCGGCTTGCCTGATCAACCAGATCACTTCGCCCTCGAACACCTTTCAAAGAGTGTAGGCTTGCGACAAAAATCATCTTTTCACCGCGCGTCATAGACGTAGCGCTCAGGAATGCTCGTGTGCTGCTCTGGCGAATAGCCATCTCACCAAGCATCTCGCGCATCGTCTCATCAGCAACGGTCGGGCTGGCCTTGAGGGCCTCACTGAAGTTGGTTGTCGCCAGAACTCCACTAACCGCCGTCCCAACACCACCCGGAATAAACACAGTTGCAAGATTGGTCAGGCGGTTGGAAGTCGCATAGGCCCAGGCAGCCTTATCAAGCGCGTCAGAGAGTGGAGGAAACGTCGTGTAAGGGTCTACATTCGCTGCAACAGCAATATAGCGCCGGGCTCTATCTCGCCCTACTACAGCCGCAGCAACACTCTCAACCGCAGAAGTCTTCTTACCACTTTCTTTGGAAGGAGCAGTCGCTCCGGAATTCCCAGTAATGGTGTTCACAGTCCCATTCAGCAACAGGCCGACGCCATCAGCAGTGGAACTCAGTGTCTCTTTGGGAGAGGTTACAAGACTGCCGAGAAATGTCAGAGGCTTGGCAACGGCAGTCACAACGCCCTCACCCGCTTGAGAAACCGTATCCAGTTCTTGAATACCCTTCAGCGCATGCAGTTCATTGATGCGCTTTTTCAATGTCGCCGTACCACGCACCTTATAAGTCTTGCCATGAACCCTGAGGCTGTAAACAAGCAATGTCCCATTCCGCAACACCGGCGGCACGATCTCGTAGTTGCTACCACGCGCAGAAACGCCTTCTTCCTTCAGGATCTGGGAGAAACCAAGATCAGTCGAGGCAGAATGAGATGGTGATGAGACAACTGCAACCACGATAAAGATTGCAAGCAGCAAGGAACAGCGCAGAAGAACGCGAACAGTTTGCGCAGTAGACATATGATACCCGAACTCAGAACAACTCTTACTAAAGGCTCTATTCTTCAATAATGATCAGAAAAGGGCAGCGCCTCTGGCAAATTTCGGGGTTGAAACGAAAAATCGCAGAAGCACACTGCTCCTGCGATTCTCAAAACCTTTGAAACCTGAAGGTTTCTTAGATTGTCAGCACAGCTGTTACCACACAAGCAAGCAGGAATACGATTCCCGGTACAACGTGCGATCTGTCACCAGACGCCATGCCAACGCCAACTGCAATCACTGTTGCGATTGTAGTGATGCTTGCCCAAACCGTCCCGGCAGTACCACCAAATCCAATCATTGCAATAACGAGTACAAATGTGAGAGCTGCAAGAATTCCAACCTTTGAGAAGTTGATAAAGTTCTTGTAGGTCTTCTCGTGTTCCTCATAGTCCATAACAGACGCGCTCCCGTCAGCCATGCTTCCCCCTCGAAACAAGTAGTTTTCCTGATACGAGTCTTTAACATCACATGGTCCGGTGACGCAACTTCCCTAAAGAACCGCTCTGGAAATAACCTAGGTGCCGGGGATAATTCCAACGGCCTGAGTATGTGCCTCAATCTTCGCCAGTCAAACCACATAAGTCCAGTTGGTTCTTTTGATGGGAACTCAACGCATCCAGCTCAAACCCATCAATCTGCTTATTAAACAGTTGATGGAAGTTAAGCTCTGCTCGTAAGTGAAGGAATACAGATCCAAGCCCAATAGCCGCCCGGTCCATAAAAACAAAGTAACGAGGTATTTTCACCGGCCCCAGCTCTTTGAGGGACTGATGCACACGAAACGCCTCTTGCCGCCCATAAGCCGCTGGAGAAACACCATCGGCAATCGAGCGTACTCTATCGCTGAGCAACGGGCCAAAAATAAAACTCGCCCAGATATTCAAAGTCTCAATAAGCTCAGTCGTCAGTCCATCAAAACCCCATGTCTCATAAGCAGCAACCACGCGGTCCTGATCATCTTCAAGCAGACCGTGATACAGATCCACCACGCCTTGCACGAAATCTGGAGGGAAGATGCGCACACATCCGTAATCCAGCAAATTCACACCAGCCGGCTCTCCGCCATCCTCAAAGATCGTGTAGTTACCAAGATGGGGATCGCCATGGATCACACCATAATGCGCAAACGGGTGCCACCATGCCTTGAACATCACTTGCGCAATCTTGTTACGCGCCTCCAGCTTTTCTTGTCGATAGGCCAGAAGCGGACGTCCTTCCAGCCAGCTCATGGAAAGCAACCGCCGCGTTGACAAATCTTCAAACACTTCTGGAATCTGGATCTGCTCATCTGCAGCAAAAACATTGGCATAGAGCTTTGAATGCCGCGCTTCCCGTCGATAATCCAACTCTTCCCGCAATCGGTCACCAACTTCCTTCGCAATTTCAGAAGTCTCGATCGCAGGCCTAAATCGTCGATGCAGAGCAAGCAACATGTCGAACTGATTCAGATCAGCTTCAACCGCACTATCCATATCCGGATATTGAAGCTTACAGGCCAGCATCGCCCCATCCTGATCATACGCTCTGTGCACCTGACCAAGAGAAGCCGCTGCTGCAGGCTCCTTCTCAAACTTATCAAACCTGCCTTGCCAGCCCGGGCCAAGCTCTGCCCGCATGCGTCGCTTAACAAAAGCCCACCCCATGGGAGGTGCATTTGCCTGAAGGCTCGCCAGTTCTGCTGCATATTCAGGAGGCACGGCATCAGGAATCGTTGAAAGAAGCTGCGCCACTTTCATTAACGGTCCTTTGAGTTCGCCAAGGGATTCTGCGATGGAAGCTGCATTCTTCGCAGGGTCTTGATCCCAGCCGAAGAGCTTGCCAGCTGCAAGCTTGGCTGCAATGCCACTCATATTTCCACCAACCTTGGCATAGCGGCCAAGGCGGGCGGTCATTCTGTTTGCTTCCCGGTCACGAGATGAAGGCATATGGGGTTCCTGCGGCTCACACTCTTATTGCAATATATAGTGCACTGCAAAACCTAGCAGAAAACGCAGAGAACCCAAGGGCACTTTTGGAGATTACCTAATCACATCTTTGCTCAGGCTTGCTCAACACTCTCCACAAACTCCAGCTCAAGCCTGCACTCAACGGCGTTACCATGAGAGGTAACAAACTCCCCCCGACCAGAAACGCCTTCAAATCCTCCAGTCCCGGAACCGGGCACCACAGTCATCGAAGAGCGAACAGTCTGCGCAGCAAACACCCCGTTCTCCTCAACGAGGAACGTGCCCTCACGCGAACCGTATCGACCGGAGACCTGTGTGTACCCTGAGTATTTGCCCTCTTTTTCAGCTACATAGGCCAGAAGGTAAAACATGTTCACCTGCCCAACAATTTCTCCGCTGACGGGGCCATGAGCACGAACCGACGTGATCTTGCTCATCTTGGAAAGTTTTTTTGCAGTCTCTTCCTTCCATTCTTCAACTTTGTAGGTGCATTTAATCTTTGCCATGTTCAGCTCCTTGCATTCAGAGCGGAATACCTACTGCGTCAAAATTAGAAGGGCTTGTAAAAGCGCGACAGCTGCTATCTTTTACGCCTATGCCAAATCAGGATGACACCTCAACTCAGATCAGCGGACTGCTAAACCAGCAACGCAGCCTCCAGCACTTCAATCTGGACTGGCTCACCCCAGCTGAACCATTGCAAGATGCCATCGAATTCTATTGGCTGGTCACATGGGACCTTCGAGGCAAGCCTCCATATAAGCAAGCTAACCTGCCCCACCCATCTCAACATATTGTCATCGACACCTTGCAGACGACAGGCGTGTTTGGCATCAACACAGGCGTATTCCATTATTCCTTGCAGCAGAAAGGCCGGGTGTTTGGCGTGAAGTTTCGTCCAGGAGCCTTCGCAGATTTTTTCAGATACAACCCCTCTTCGCTCCTCAACACCCACGAGAACATCGAGCCGTTTCTCCACATTTCCGAACAAAAACTAGTTTCACAGCTAGAATCTGCAGATGAGCCAACCGCATTCGCTGTTCAGATGGACAACCTCCTGACTTCACATAAGCATCCCTTGACATCTAAAGCGAAGGATGCCCGTGCACTCGTCGATACCATCGCGACAACGGACGAGGTCAGTAATCTGAAAGACCTCTCCAGAACTTCAGGTTTCCAGCCAAGAACAATCCAACGCCTCTTCCAAAGCCACGTAGGCGTTCATCCCAAATGGGTGATCGAACGTTACCGCATGTTGGCTGCTGTTGACGCTATCAACAAAGGGCAAGACCTCAACCTGACAGATCTGGCCCACTCCCTGGGCTACTTCGACCACGCCCACTTCAGCAACGCCTTCAAGAAACTGACAGGCCACACACCAAGCCATTACTTGCCAGAGTCTCAACCAGTTTAAACACGTTCTTCTGCAACCATATCAAGCGCTTGTGCGATAGTTGATGCATGCGCTTTGATGCCTTTGTAGTCCAGCTGCTCTGCGGTCAGCCCAAGCAACTGTGTTTTTAGGCCTTGGGCCAGCTGGTCACCATCCGGATGTTTTAGTAGGCTATGAACAGGATCGTGGTGAACCCTGATGGTGAAGAGGATGTCGCCGCTGTCCGGCAGGCGCCTCAATGTCTGCTTCTCGACGCGCACATAGAGTTGTTCAAATGCCAGATCGGGCTCGCAGAGAACTTCATCGCGCAAACCTGAAACCGGATGGTGTAGCTCCGTGTCCGTATACAGAGACCAGTTCAGTCGCCAAACTGGCTTATCTACCTCCAGCCTTTCAAAGATACGCTGAACCATGAGCCCCATACGGTGCCCATTGAAGTCCGGCACCCCTTCATGGATCGCACTCATAGAGCCGCCAAACTTTTCCGCCAATGACCAACTGGAAGGAAAACACAAGCTCGCTGCGACAAGCCTATACCCGTCATAACCTTTGCGCATCAGCACTAGATCTTCCTGCACAAGGCGGGAAATCGCGAGTAATGGCGCCTCGGAACAGGACGATAGATCAACGCACTTCCCTGTATTCTTCACGATAAGAGAGTGATCAGAGTGAAGCTCATAAATGTTAGGAAACTGGGCAGGCAGATGAGCAACAAGGAGGTCTGCCGCTTCGCGCTGTGCTGCCTCAGTATCCGCCTCAGCAGCAAACACAAGGGCTTCAGGGTCAGCGATGAGCCGCTCTTTTTCATCAAGGTGCTTAGCCAAAACCTCATCGGGCTCAATCCACTCTCTCAAGTCAAGAGGCTCGAGCCCAACGGTAAACGGCCTTTTAGAGCCGTCATAAGGTGTGTGAGCAAATCGCGACATAAAACACCCTCCCCACACAAAACATGCACCGGAAGGAGGACGTTCATCAACCTATACGAGTTACCCGAGCTCTTTCATGAAATGAGCAAACGAAATGATGCCTTCTGGCCACGGCCCCTGACCGCTCTCAGAATTGATATGGCCACTTTCACCAGCATCCTGCAATCGTGCATTCCAGAGCTTGGCAAGCTGCTCAGCACGCTCATAAGTGCAGTACGGATCATTGCGGCTCGCCACAACCTTGGCATGGAACGGCAACGGAGAGGTTGGAAACGGGCCAAAGCTATGCAACTCAGCCGGCACGCATGAGCTGTCATCAACATCTGCAGGCGCAACCAGATAAGCACCCTTCACCCAATTCTTGATGCGAGGCGCAGCATGAACCACTGCAGCAACACCAGCGGAGTGCGCAACAAGCACCACCGGACGCGTAGCTTCCTCGACCGCTTTCACAACAGCATTCACCCATTCCTCAAGGTCTGGCTTGCTCCAACTGCTCTGCTCAACGCGCCGACCAGTGGAGAATTTGGTTTCCCAACGGCTTTGCCAGTGGTTTGCGTCGGAGCCATGCAGGCCGGGGACAATGAGAATGTCCGCCTCAGAAATCTTCATAGGGTTCCTCAATACGTGGTCGTGCTAAAAAGTCTGGCAGCTTAATAGGACGAAAATACCCAGTTTTCAAAGCGCCAGCCCAATCTCCACGTTGATTACGCGCAGCTTTTCTACTGGCATGGTCCCAATCGTAGTTCACCATCCGCTCTTCAAAGGACCATCGCGTCCCAACCCGGGTCACAATCATATACCGCGCATGGGGGCTTCCAACTTCCATCGTATGTGCATGAGGCTTGTCATCATCGTAGGCTGGCAGCCCAACACTGCCTGCGTTCATCACGATTTGTCCGGTCGTTTCCAACCAGATGACCCGAGGGATATGGGAGTGCCCACAAACAACCAGCGGTGACGTTACATTTCCAACGTGCTCTAACACGTATTCCGGCGATGCAATTTTGGTGTGGTCCCCACAAAGTTCTTCGGTGAGATAAACATTATCAGCTGACGGCGTCCCATGGCACAGGAACACATTCTCGACATGCTCCATTTGCGTTGGCAGTTGTTTCAGCCACGCTTTGGATTCGTCAGAAAGCAGCGAATAAGCATGTGCATCACTTAGCCTCATTTTGGATTGGACATGGTCCACCAAGTGCCGGTCATGATTGCCGCGCACAGTCAGCCAGTTTTCCGCAATGAGGTACTGAGCCGTTTCCTCTGGCCACAACGGCCCCGAAACACAATCACCCAGATTAAACACCAGATCCGGTGACTTCCGCTTTATGTCGCGATGAACAGCTTCCAGAGCAGGCAGGTTACCGTGAATGTCCGAGATAACCGCAATTCTCATAGTCATGACTCCTGATCGGCATTAGTCCCATTAAAACTAAGAAGGACTATGTTGTCAGCGAGGTTCGCCCAGCAGTGTCAAAACATTGCCAAACGGATCATGAAAATGTGCAAGAACTCCACCCCAAACCTGCTTTTCAGGCGGGCTGGTAAAGGCAACACCCTTCTCACAAAGGCGCTCATAAGTATCGACAATGTCATCAACTTGAAGAGACGCGCCGAGAAAACGACCAATGTATTCTTGGTCTTCCTCGTTGTGTGCCTGCTCGATGATGAGCTCTGCATTGTCAAGCTTGGCACCAAACGCGCCAAGCTCTGGCATATCCCAGTTAAGAGGAAGGCCGAGCGTTTCGGCATAAAACTCCCTGGCCTTTTCGATATCACTCACGAAAATCCGCAGACCATAAAGCTTCATCTTCCCCTCCACTGCTGTGCACGGGCGCCTTAGGCTTCGCCAAAGACCCGCTTAAAGATCACATCGACATTCTTGGTGTGGTAACCAAGGTCAAAGCGCTCACGAATTTGCTCTTCAGAAAGATGCTTGCGAACGTCTTCATCCGCCAGCAATTCAGTCAGGAAGTCCACCTTCGCATCACCAGAAACCTGATAGCTGTCCCAGACCTTCATTGCATTGCGCTGAACAAGGCGATAGCTGTCTTCACGAGACGCACCAGCCTGTGTCAGTGCCAGCAAAATGCGCTGCGAGTGCACCAGACCACCAAGGCGATCCATGTTACCCATCATACGCTCTGGGTAAACCATCAGATTTTCCATAACGTTTGTCAGGCGTGCCAAAGCAAAGTCCAGCGTTACAGTCGCATCAGGACCGATCATACGCTCAACGGAAGAGTGCGAGATATCCCGCTCATGCCATAGTGCAACGTTCTCCATCGCAGGCAATGCATAAGAGCGAACCATACGAGCAAGACCAGTCAGGTTCTCGGTCAGTACCGGGTTCCGCTTATGCGGCATCGCAGAAGAACCCTTCTGGCCTTTGGAGAAGAACTCCTCAACTTCCAGAACTTCTGTGCGCTGCAAATGACGAACTTCAGTCGCTAGACGCTCAACGGAAGACGCAATCACACCCAGAACTGCGAAGAACATGGCATGACGGTCACGAGGAACAACCTGCGTAGACACCGGCTCAGCACCAAGGCCCAGCTTCTCAGCAACATGCTCTTCAACACGCGGGTCAATGTTTGCAAATGTGCCAACTGCACCGGAAATAGCGCAGGTCGCGATCTCTTCACGAGCCAGTTCAAGACGCTTCTTACAGCGATCAAACTCAGCATACGCCTGCGCCATTTTCAGACCAAAGGTCACTGGCTCAGCATGAATACCGTGGGAACGGCCGATAGTTACGGTGTCTTTGTGCTCATAAGCACGGCGCTTCAAAGCAGCCAGCAGCTTTTCCATGTCGGCCAGCAGAAGGTCTGCAGCGCGAACCAGCTGAACGTTGAAGCAAGTGTCCAGAACGTCAGAAGAGGTCATGCCCTGGTGCACAAAGCGTGCTTCCGGACCAACGATTTCAGCAAGATGCGTCAGGAACGCAATCACATCGTGCTTGGTTTCACGCTCGATCTCATCAATCCGCGCAATGTCGAAGGTAGCTGGACCACCCTTCTCCCAAATCTTCTCAGCAGATTCTTTTGGGATCACACCCAGCTCTGCCAGAGCATCACAAGCATGAGCTTCAATCTCAAACCAGATGCGGAATTTCGTTTCAGGAGACCAAATAGCGACCATGTCAGGACGCGAATAGCGCGGGATCATGCCAGTCCTCGTATGCGTTACAATTCTGTCGCAGGATGTAGCAGGACAGGCTCTCTAGAACAATGCCAGAAAGCTCCAGCAATGCCGAAAAAACGCGTTTTTTAGAGAATTCAACGTTGCTATGCGCACTATGAATATTTCTTCATCACCCGAAAAAAGAACCTGCAATTTTCAGTCAACTTGTCTGCAACGAAACACAATCAAATCCAGAATGGAAATCCCGCTTGGGTGGCATCTGTTGCATACTAATTTATGACCAACTTGAGCTCTGCAAAACATTCCTTATGCTGAGCATCTAAGACGTTTCAAAGTGGTTCTTGAGGGGGAAGTCACATGCAACTGGGTGCATTTTCAATCAGCCTGACGGTTAAAGACATTAAAGCGTCAATCTCGTTCTATCAAAAGCTCGGCTTCGCATGCGATCCCAGTTGTGATGGTACAGATGGCTGGGCGATCATGAAAAATGGCGAGACAATCATCGGGCTGTTTCAGGGAATGTTTGAAAAGAACATGCTCACCTTCAATCCAGGATGGGATCAGGAAGCACAAGCTCTCGATGAGTTCCTCGATGTGAGGGAGCTCCAAAAGCGCTTGAAAGCTGATGGCATTGAAGTTCACGGACAAGAAGCAGACGAGACCACATCTGGTCCAGCAAGCTTTACTGTGATTGATCCGGATGGAAACCCTATCCTGATAGACCAACACCGTTAGTGGGCAAAGGGTCAGCAGCAAACAAGAGAGCCAGCAAAGTCATATTATAACTCCGACAAACGTTGAGCTTCAGTAAGCTACTCAGTTCCCTCTACACTCCTCTCAATAATCCAGTGAGGTTTGTGAGTGACTGTGCCTTCAAGTGAATTAGCCAATACCAAAGCCTGTTACCTGGAGTTCAACACCCCGAACAGGCAAACGCATTTCATTGAAAGTGCATTCTACCTCCGCGACGATGGAACGCTCTCGGCCCAAAGCAAGGGCAACTTCGCCTCCCCCTATGCTTCGTTGCGGTTCGAACATTACGCAGACTATTCAGACACCCCACTCAAGCCGAAATACACACCTCCTAAACTGACAGCTTCACCTAAGAAACATCCGGTAATCGGCACCATATGGGGGATGAGGTTTAAGCACTTGCCACCCAAAACCATTCAGCATCCATCATACCGTATGCAAGAGCAAATCGCAGCCGTTCTCCAGCAACATACTCTGGCTCGGTTAAGTATCGAGGGCATCCATCAAACCCTTATCGAAATATGCGACCTCTTGATCTCGCCCGTACCCGATAACAGTTTGCCACAATATGCTGATGATCAGCCTGACAAGAGGTCAGAACGAACAGCGCGCCGTCATTTCAAAGCGCATATGGGTCTATCCCCCAAGCCGTTCGCGGGGCTCAATCGGTTTCACGAGGCTCTCTCTGATATTACCAGAACCAACACCTCACTCACTGATATTGCCTACGATCACAAGTTTGCTGATCAGGCTCATCTCAGTCGGGATTTCCGCGAAAAGACCGGCCATACACCAGCCCAGTTCCGACAAACCTGGCGCAAGACTGAAACTGTCCGTTTCCTTCAAGACTATAAGAGCCATCCCGCACTAAGACTTGGCATAGTTGCCACCTAACAGATTCAGATAGACATTTTCGGAGATAATATGAGTGAGTTTACGCCTCGATTTTCAGGCTACGAGAAGAAAGTACGAGACAGCTTTGCCCGCCAGCCAGCCATGGCCTCATTGGGTATTGAAATCGCCAATGTAGAACCCGGTATCGTCGAGCTGACCATGCCGTACAACAAGGATTTTACCCAGCAACACGGCTTCCTCCACGCTGGTATCGTCACCACAGCCCTCGACAGCGCAGCCGGCTACGCAGCTTTCTCTCTGATGGGCGAAGACGCTGCTGTACTTACTATCGAACTCAAAACCAACCTGATGAACCCAGCTGCGGGAGACCATTTCATCTTCAGAGCAAAAGTAGAAAAACCAGGCCGCACAATCACCTTCGTCAACGCCACGGCCTATGCAATTAAGGACGGCAGTGAAAAGAAAGTCGCCACCCTATCAGGCACCATGATGTCCGTCCGCGGCAGAACCGACGTTCAACAGTAGATCAGTGAGGCGAGAGCGGGCTGATCTCGCCGAGCAGGCTCCTGATGCTCTGAGTTATTTATTCACGCGCAAAACAAGTGAAGGTGCCATGCTTCCCTGCGCACCTGAAACAAAGCTGACTCCAGCGACATCAAATAGTTGCTTTCCATCGGAGGCTGTCTCTAACTCATTAATCCAGCTGGTTCGATTGACGCCTCCGGAAATCCTTACGCTCTTTGAGAAAGAACCCGCATCTCTTTTATAACCATCAAAGACATAGCTTTTAATTTTATCGTCAAAAAACCTGACGGAGCCGTACTTCATACTTGTAGCAAAATAACATGTCGGAGAAGCCTCAGTTGCATCTGCTGACTTATATTCTCCAAGAACAAGCACACTGTCGCCATTTCGAGAGCGATACGCTTTCGTAGTCTTACGATTAAAATTCCGGCTCTCAGCGATCGAAACCAATGGGAGATCACCACCTGAAGAGGAAATCACCTTCCAGCCTTTGGCCTTAAGGTATCTTTCTCGTTCTTTCGCATTCGAAGAAATACATGCTTTTTCAAAAAGCCCCCATATTTGCAAGTCAGATTCTGAAGCCGCGATATCAGATTGGAGTCCACCTCCACACGCACTTAAAACCACAGTGACAATTAATGCTCCAAAACTTCTCACTATCGACATGAGGTTCTCCGCTCTCAAAATACCAATGCGGCTACTTCACTTGACCTGACAAGTCGTTTCGGAACCTTTCCAGAACCCATGACTTATCGTGTCGCATTTGACGGGCACTTTCTGCGCAACCCCTACTTTCAACACATCAGCCTTTTTGCCAAATGCTTGTCGCATGCCTGCCTCAACTGTTTTTTTCAGACCTGCTGCACTATGTCGGTTCTCCCATCCAAAAGGGATCACGGTTACTGTGCCCGGTGCAAAGTCACCCACATATGTCGCATCTTCCAGCCTTAGTACGCGTTTTCGTTGCCCATACGCATTCCCAGAGCTTCCATAAACAAATGCGTATTTTCCAGAGCGGGTATTCTGTGAATTGATGATTAAAAAATGCTCATTTTTGTACTTAAAGACAACTCGAGGACTGCCGAAAAAACTGACGAATAATTTGCTATTATTGCTGTTTTTGTCGCTCTGACAATCTTCAAACCGACCTTCAGTGTCTACTTTACAAAACACAGCTGACTTATCTAGCTCCACGCTGCCAAAGCGCCACACAATATAGTTCTTATTTGGATCAATCGGAAAACCATCTAACTGCCATTGAAAGCTGGAGAAGGTGCCACAAGCTCCTACAAGAAGCGTAAGGATAATCATTCCAAACCATTTGCGCATATTCCGCCCCTGACATCATCAGTATGGCTTCACTGTAAATGCAAATGCTGTTAGCTAGTGCCTATGATTTCTGATGGAAAAGATCACTTAGCTTGGGAAAACGTCCTTATCCCCCCAAAAAAAGGCGAGAGCCAAAGCCCCCGCCTCCTAATTCAAACTAGATAGACCTTACGCCTTATCCATCTCTTCCAGCTCATCAATAAAGCGCTCGATCACGGCAAGGCCTTTCTGCCAGAAGGCAGGGTCGGTTGCGTCCAGACCGAATGGCGCCAGCAGTTCACTGTGGTGCTTGGTGCCGCCCGCTTTCAGCAGATCGAAATACTTCTGCTGGAAGCCATCCTCAGCTTCTTCGTAAACCGCATAGAGCGAGTTCACGAGGCAATCACCGAAGGCATAGGCGTAAACATAGAACGGCGAATGGATGAAATGCGGAATGTAGGTCCAGAAGTTCTCATAGCCGCCTTCTAGGTCAATCGCCTCACCGAGGCTTTCTTCCTGAACACCCATCCAGATCGCAGATATCTGCTCAGCGGTCAGCTCGCCTTCCTTACGCAGCTCATGCACCTGACGTTCAAAGGTATAGAATGCAATCTGACGCACAACCGTGTTCAGCATGTCTTCCACTTTGGCAGCCAGCATGATCTGACGTTTTTCAGGTGTCTCAGCCTTTGCAAGCAGGTCCTTGAAGGTCAGCATCTCACCAAATACTGAAGCGGTCTCAGCCAGTGTCAGCGGGGTCGGCGCCATCAGCGCACCATTTGGCGCTGCAAGAACCTGATGAACACCATGTCCAAGCTCATGCGCCAGTGTCATCACATCGCGGATTTTGCCCTGATAGTTGATCAGCACAAACGGGTGTGCGCTTGGCACGGTTGGGTGAGAAAACGCACCTGGTGACTTCCCCGGACGGGATGCAGCATCAATCCAGTTTTTATCGAAGAACTGCCCTGCAATTTCGGAAAGTTCTGGTGAGAATTTCGCATAAGCATCCAGAACGGTGCCTTTTGCTTCATCCCATGGAATATCGCGCGTGTCAGCCTGCGGCAGCGGCGCGTTACGATCCCAAAAATTCATTTTCTCAACGCCAAGCCACTTGGCTTTCATCGCATAATAACGGTGCGACAAACGCGGATAAGCAGCGCGGACTGCATCAACCAGCGCATCAACAACTTCACGCTCAACACGGTTGGCAAGGTGGCGGCTGTCAGCAATATCATCAAAGTTATGCCAGCGGTCGTAAGTATCTTTATCTTTCGCCAGCGTGTTCATGATCAGCGTAAAGATGCTCAGATTTTTGCCGAACGTTTTCGCAAGCGCTCCAGCAGCCTTCTTGCGCATGTCCCCATCAGGTCCTTGCAGCAAGTTCAAGGTCTGCTCAATGGAAAGCTCGTCACCATCAATCTCATAACGAGAACCAGAAATTGTCTCATCAAACAACCGGTTCCAGGCGGCAGCACCGGTCACGTGCTTCTCATGAAACAGCTGCTCAATTTCCTCACTGCGCTCATGCGGGCGTTCTTTGCGCAGGTCTTCCAGCCAGGGGCGATAATACGCCAGCTTTTCAGAGTTCAGCGCTTTTTCCAGAACCTCGTCTTCAATCTTGTTCATCTCAAGCGAGAAGAACAGCATATGAAGGCTCGCAGTCGTCAGTTTTTCCTGCACATCGCCATAAAATTTCTGACGAGCTGGATCTGTTGTGATGCTGGTGTAAGCCAGACCGGCAAAAGAGCCGATACGCCCCATCAGATCTTCAAGTTCCTCATAACGACGCACAATTTCGGCGAGCTCATCGCCAGAACGTGTTGCAATTTCAGCAAGCTTGCCTTTGCAGTCTGCTTCAAACTGCTCTGCCAGTTCTTTCGCACGCGCCATATCCTGATCAATCGCAGGATCATCAATAGAGCTGTAAAAAACTGAAAGGTCCCACTCCGGCAGTTCACCAAGGGCAGAGCCTGCCGTGGCTGCATCAGCGCTTTGATAGGTGATGGAAAATGGAGTGACGTGCTTGAGTGTCATATGAGCGTCCGATTATGGGATGGCATTGCGCCAGAAAAGAAACCTGAGGTCTGCAAAACAAGTTCTGCAGTACACTGTTTTAATATGCGTCCAATCCTTACACATGCAATGGCGTCTTTTAACAAGATCCCCAAAATGAAGTGGGCAATTTGTTTACCAAATTAGGTGCAGGATGACCTGAATTGGCACACTATGCATTACTGCCCAATCGATTTGAAGGGATTTCCCATGGCACAGCGCATTTTGATCGTAGATGACGATCCGGTCCAACGACGCTTGCTGGAAGAAGCCGTAAAGCGGTTTGGGTACCGTTCTAAAAGCTGTGTCGATGGTCGCGAAGCGCTGGAAATCCTTACAGGAAGCGCCCAATCAGAAATCGATCTGGTCATCCTTGATCTGATGATGCCAGAAGTGGATGGCTTTCAGGTTCTGAAAGAAACCCGCGACGCTAAGAATGCAGTCCCTGTCATTGTTCAAACAGCCAACGGCAGCATTGAAACTGTCATCGAAGCTATGCGCGCTGGTGCACAGGATTTCGTTGTAAAACCAAGCCGCCCTGAGCGCTTGCAAGTGTCCATCACCAACCTTCTCAAAGTTGCGACGCTGGAAGGTGAACTCACCCGCATCCGCAAGCACACAGAAGGCACCCTCACCTTCGACAATATCGTCACGCGGTCTGAGCCGATGGATCGTGTCCTACGACTGGGCGAAAGAGCTGCCTCCTCCAACATTCCGATCCTCATTGAAGGCGAGTCTGGAGTTGGTAAAGAGCTGATTGCGCGCGCTATTCAAGGTTCCAGCGAGCGCCGGTCCAAGCCGTTTGTCACCGTAAACTGCGGCGCTATTCCAGATCATCTGGTGGAATCCATTCTCTTCGGTCACGAGAAAGGTGCATTCACCGGCGCTGTCGATAAACACATGGGCAAGTTTCAGGAAGCCAGCGGCGGGACCCTCTTCTTAGACGAAGTCGGCGAGCTCCCACTGGAAGTACAGGTAAAACTCCTGCGAGCGCTGCAAGAAGGGGAAGTTGACCCAGTTGGCGCACGCAAACCGATAAAAGTAGATTTCCGCCTGATCTCAGCGACAAACCGACGTCTGATCGATCAGGTAAAAGAAGGTAAGTTCCGGGAAGATCTGTATTATCGCCTCAACGTCTTCCCAATTTGGATCCCTCCCCTACGAGATCGTAGTGAGGATATTCCTGAGCTTACCCGTCATTTCCTTGCGCGTTTTGCTGCAGAAGAAAGCAAGCCTCAAGTCACGGGCATCACATCTAACACGGTCAATATGCTTAAGAGTTATGACTGGCCTGGCAACATTCGCCAACTTGAAAACGCAGTATTCCGCGCCGTTGTCCTGTGCGATGGTCCAAGCCTGACATGCGATGACTTCCCGCAAATAGCTCAAGCGACTGATACGCCAATGAGTTACGCGGCAGCACCGCCTGCCGGAAACAAAGAACCGCAAGCTGACGTCTATTCTTCATCCCTAAGTGTAGCGAGTAAATGGGAGGAACAGCAGGACGAACGATTTCTTCAGGTCGAGGCCGTTTCAGCCTTCGACGCGGAGCAACCTCCCTTTGGATATATGCGATCACTCGATGGCGAGGGCCACGTGCGTACGCTCATCAGTGTTGAAGAGGAAATGATCCGGACAGCAATCTCCCATTACGGAGGCCGCATGACCGAGGTTGCCAAGCGTTTGGGCATCGGGCGCTCAACGCTTTATCGCAAGCTGAAGGAATATGGTCTGGAAGAAACTCCGGAAAGCAAAACTGCGCACTAAAGCTTAGTTTGCAGGATGGTTGGAAGCGAATGAGTAAGCCTCGCGCAAGCCACAGGCACGCGTGCATCTCAATAAATCGATAAAGCATAGCGACTAACAAAAAACCGTGGGTTTAAGTTCATATCACTGATCCTTGAATTTAAAACATCACGCTGTCGTGCTATCTCAAAACGCATTAGTGTATATGCGTAATAAATATAAGTTTGGGCAAAACAACACTCTTAATTTTTGAGGCACTCTTCTTGTGCCTATAAAGATCAAAGAGTTATCAGGTGGGTAGTCATAAATGTTTGGTAGAACGAGCACATCAGCATTGCTCGCAGGGGCAGTTATTGCGCTTTCGTCAACTATGTATTCTGCGCAAGCCGCAATTCCTGACAATTTTGACGAGCAGCTCGAGCAAGTAAACCTCGCTCAGTCAAATCCTGTTGCGCAGGAAATTCAGCAGGCGCTTAGCAAAAAACACCGCCGCCAGAACTTCCATGCAAAACGCGAAGCAGCTGCCGCAAAACTGTTCTACGAAAACAGAAGCTTCCAGCCCGCCTGGATCCTGAAAGGCAAGCTCTCCACCAGTGCTTTGTCCGTTATGGAAACTCTGCAATCAGCCGATAAAGAAGGCCTGCACGCCGCCGACTACCCGGTGCCAGCAGCAGGCTTCAATGCAGATGGCAAAGCAACCCCAGAGCAAATCGCGGAAGCAGAACTTGAGCTGACCCACTCGATCCTCAAATACGCAGAGGATGCCCAGGCTGGCCGCGTCAGCCCCTATGCGATTTCCGAGGACATTACCCTTCGTCCGGAAAGGCCAGACCCGATTGAAGCGCTGACATCCATAGCGCACTCGGTTGCTCCGGCAAAAACTCTTGCGGCCTTCAACCCTCCGCATCCAGAATACAAAGCGCTGAAAAAGCAGCTTGCCGAACTAAGAGAACACACTGAAAATGGCAGCCTTGAAAAGCAAGTTGTCATTCCAGCCGGCAAAGTCCTGAAAGTTGGAGTAAAAAGCTCCCGCGTTGCCGTTCTTCGCGAACGCCTGAGTGTTCCGACAGTTGAATCTCAAATGAACGTCTATACGCAGGATCTGGCTTATGCCGTTGAAGCCTTCCAGGCTGCAAACGGCTTGCATCCAGATGGCGCGGTTGGCCCACGCACACTGCTTGCCCTCAATGGGCGCGTTAGCGGTGACCCAATCAATGACGTTATTGCAAACATGGAACGCTGGCGCTGGATGCCGCGCGAGCTGGGCGAAACCCATCTGCGCGTGAATATTCCAGAGTTCATGGTTCGTTTGAACATGGATGGCTTTGTTCTTTATGAAACCCGCGTCGTTGTTGGAAAACGCTCCAACAAAACACCGGTCTTTTCAGACAAGATGCAGCATGTGATCGTAAATCCATACTGGAACGTCCCATACTCCATCGCATCAAAAGAGCTTTTGCCGGAACTGCGCGCAAGCAACCCACAAAGCTACCTGCAAAAGGGCAACTACGAGATCGTGTATGGCGGCAAGATCGTTGATCCTCGCCGTGTGAACTGGGATGCCGTGACCTTCAAGCAGATCCGCATCCGTCAGCGTCCGGGACGCGGCAACGCGCTAGGCAAAATCAAGTTCATGTTCCCGAACAAGCACAACGTGTACTTGCACGACACACCGTCCAAATCGCTGTTCAACCGGTCTGAGCGCGCCTTCTCACACGGCTGTGTCCGCGTGCAGAACCCGTTTGAGTTTGCTGACGCCTTGATGGCCACGCAAAACACGATGACAGGTAATTACATCCGCTCACTTGTCGGCAAGAAGCAGACCCAGGTGAATTTGCAAAGGGATATCCCGGTGCATATCTCCTACTTCACCGCATTTGTGGATGAAGCTGGAAAGCTGCAAAGACGTCCGGATATCTACGGGCATAACCAGGCGACGATCGACGCTCTGAATCTTTAAAATTGTCACTATCCACATGTATCCACAGTAATATGACGACTTATGCGTGCGGATTCGCGCGCATTTGTCGCATGTAAATAGCGGATTCTGGCAAAAAACTTGGATTGTTGCCGTGAAGTCACTAGTTCGCGTTAATTGTAACTAAAGTAAAGGCTCATTAACCTTGTCCGCACTAGATAAAGAGGTGGGGCTCTGGGGTAAGGTTTTAGCCGATAACGCGAAAGCGAGATTCAATTGCGTGACATGATTGCATTCGGGCGCTCGGACTTTGGTAAACGTCTGCCTGGCATTTCAGTGCTGGTCGCAGCGGTTCTTTGTGCGTTCTTCCTCACCTCAATTGCTTCGGCCAGTGCGAGCACACGCACGCTCAAGCTGTACTTCACCCACACGAAAGAGCGGGCGGAAATCACCTTCAAGCGGAATGGCCGCTATGACAAAGAAGGCCTTCGCAAGCTCAACAATTTCCTTCGGGATTGGCGCCAAAAAGAGCCAACGAAAATGGATCCTGAACTGTTTGACCTCATCTGGGAAGTTTACCAGAAAGCAGGCACAAGCAAGTACATCCATGTTGTCTCCGCTTATCGGTCGCCTAAAACCAACAATATGCTCCGTAAGCGCTCCAGCGGTGTGGCTAAAAACAGCCAGCACACCAGAGGCCGCGCAATGGACTTCTTCATTCCCGGTGTAAGCACAGCCAAACTACGTGCGCTTGGTTTGCGTCAGCATGTTGGCGGCGTTGGCTACTACCCGCGCTCAAACACGCCGTTTGTTCACATGGACACCGGCTCTGTACGCCATTGGCCACGCATGAGTCGCTCTCAACTGGCAAAGGTATTTCCAAAGGGTGACACCATTCATGTCCCTTCCGATGGAAAACCAATGGCGCGTTACAAGCAGACACTTGCTGCTGTAAAACGGAAAGATTCAGGCCGCTCAACCAGCGTTGCCAGTCGTTCCACGTCATCGTCAAAAGCAAGTGCCCGGGCAAGCTCGCCCAACAGTGGCGGAAGCTTCTTCTCCCGCCTGTTCAGCAATTCAGGCAGTAACGAAGAAAGCAAACCGGCACCAACTCCGGCAACAAAAGCACCAAAAGTGCGTGAGCCAGATCCAAGCCGCCGGGTAGAAACCGAGTTCAACGCTATTCCGCAGCCTAAAGTGGCATTGCTAGCAACTCAGCCAGCAGCAAGCCCGGTTCCAGAAGCAGCTTCTCCTGCTGTTTTGGCTTCAGCAACACCATATGCAAAGCCACAGGATGAGAGTGAGGTTGCGCCTGCACCAACGGAGCAGAATCTCAATCTGTTTGCCTCCGCTCGTCCGCGCATAAAACCGCAACAAATCCTTCAGGTCGCCGCTTTGCCGGCGGCCACCCCTGCAGCTCAAAAGCGGGCTCAAGTCATTCCACCAAAAGTGGAAACACCAAAGGATGGCATTGCAGCGATCATTGCAGCAACTGGCGAGCAAACACCTGACAGCCTGCGTCCTCTTGTAGGCGCACAGCTTGCCTACGCCTCTCCTGCCGCAACTGCAGATCTACCAAAGAGCAAGTTCAACAAAAAAACTGCGCTCTCCGCACAGGCACTCTTCGCAGAGCAGCGTCTGCCAGATTTGATGCCGAAATCACAACCAGCTCAACAGACTGTTGTGACAAAGGCCCCGGTCTACGGATCACCGTTGGTAGGTTTCCATTCAGCTCCAGAGCCAAACGCAGTGCTGATGCTTGATCCTACATGGACAGCAAGAAACCGTCGTACCATCACCATGCAGCATCCAGACCAGAACCAACTGGCAGTTCTGATGAGCCCTGTAACAACGGTTTTAAAGGACGCTCTGACCCAAACGCCATATCGCTCAATTCGCAAACGGATCAACCGCGGATCAGCAATCGCATGGCTGGACTCAATCTACACAGGCGAGATGAAAGTCTCCTCCAGATAGGCATCACGTTGTAATGAATGCTCGGCAGCGCGGCATCTAAATGCCGTGAAAGCATTCCCCTGCCCTCAGCTAGCTCAGCCTATATCAGCAAAGCCAATCAGCACTGCCCGCTCGGGCACCTCTCACCACTCCAAAACCACGAAAAAAGGCCCCTCACCGCAGTAAGGAGCCTCTTTCAGAATTCGTGCTAAGAAGCAGCTCGCGCATACACACGCGCTGCTCTCACCAGTTGGAGCGCTTATGCGTCTTCCATTACTGGGCCAGCCATGCCGAGCGCATGCAGGTAAAGATCGAGGATTGCCTCTTCTTCTTCACGCTCATGCGGCTTACGCTTACGCAAAGAAACGATTTTGCGCATCACCTTCACGTCAAAGCCGTTACCCTTAGATTCCGCGTAAACATCCTTGATGTCATCCGCGATAACTTTTTTCTCTTCTTCAAGACGTTCAATACGTTCAATAAATGCGCGCAGCTGATCTGCTGCTACACCACCGGCATCTGACATATGAAATCCACCTTACGTTCGTGCGAAACACCATTAACCTTGTTGTCTTGCTGCCAGAACTGAGCACACGGGTCAACCGCTCACGACCTCTTTTCAGCAACCTTTACAGGTTCTGGGGGATGAACTGAATTTCAATGGGAATATAAAACAGTTGCCTCAATTGCCGCACAATCTATTGGCACTCACCTGACGGAAATTCACCTTAGCATTGTGGCCTGTTTTCTCTATCTGACATTCATTGTCAGGTAGCCCCTACAGGTTGCCATAAAAATAAGTGCCGCTACGTACGCATTGATACCGCAGTCAAAACATACTCACAATTGTCCAAAGATAAATCTGCGCGACAAATTCGCCAGCTAAATATATCAGCGAACCAGCCTGCTAACTAAAAGTCTTCACTCGGAAATTTAAGATAACAAATTCGAGATTTCCATTCAGCGGAACATTTGCCTCAATCAAAACCCGACAAAGTGTCGCAGCATCAAGAAACAACTTTCGGCTCCGCTACGTAATACGAGTTTTGCTAATCTCCTGATGCTCATTATTGAGCGGTCCAAACCGGACAATTGTCCGAAATGATGTTTATCTCTTTGTCTTATCTTTCAAAAAATCACAGCCAAAAAAGGGAGGAACTGTGGGAGGTAACACTGTTTTTTGGCTTTTCGCTTGATTCCATGTAGAACTCAGGCCAATAAAGATATTCAGATTCCTAGAGGTAAGGTCCGACTTTTGGATCATATTTCAAATGTTGACGGGGGTCGTCCACACTCATCCAGAGTAAGGGTGGCGCAACCAAAGCATGACATGTCGGGTTTAAGCCAATTCATCATCCTGCCGTTTTTGCATGGTCAATGGTGAGCTGGGGCAACGTTCTTTACTCAGAACAACCTGTATTACCCTTTAGTCGTGCTCGAAATCACGTCGGCCATGGGCTGAACCACGTTGACAAGGGCATCAACTGAACGCATTAAACTGCCGTTTGTAGCTGTACATATGACTGTTATGAGAACATCCAGAAACGACTTCGCATCTGCTGTAATAAACCGTTTTCGGAAAAATTCACTGGCTCTTGCCTGTGTTGCTTTTGGAGTTCTGAGCTTTCAGCAGATCCCCTCTGCTAAAGCGGACTTTCGTGCATGCAATAAGACCGAAAGCACAGTTAACATCGCAATAGGCTACCGCGATGGCGCCGATTGGATCACCGAAGGATGGTGGACCATCGACAAAAACACCTGCGACACACTGGTGTCCGGGGACTTGGCGTCACGCTACTATTACTTGTACGCAGTACAAACGGATCAAAATGGCGAATGGGATGGCAAGGCGTATATGTGTGTACGTCAAAAAAAGTTCACCATTCGCGGTATAGAAGACTGTGTCGCTCGCGGTTATGAGCGAACAGGTTTCTTTGAAATAGATACAGGCGAGCAAAGCAGCTGGACGGTCCAGCTGACGGAGCCGGTAGAGCAAGGAACAGGTGGACGATGAAGCGTAATAGACGGGTCAAAATTCTAGCAACTCTCGGCCCGGCGTCTTCCGAAAAAGAAGCAATCAAAAAGCTATGGCTTGCAGGTGCAGATGTTTTCCGCATCAACATGAGCCATTCCTCCCACGAAGTTCTCAACAATTTGGTTGGTCGCATCCGCGAAGTAGAAGCAGAAGTAGGCCGTCCAATCGGCATTCTCGCTGACTTACAGGGTCCTAAACTGCGCGTTGGCACTTTCGCAGATGACGCAAAGCCAGTTCTAGAAAATGGCGCAACCTTTGTTGTAGACGCAAACGACGCTCCAGGTGACGCATCCCGCGTATACCTCCCACACCCAGAAATTCTTGGCAGCCTCGAAGTTGGCCACCGCCTTCTTGTAGATGATGGCAAAGTTTGCCTGCGTGTAACTGAAGCGTCTCCACAGCGCTGCGTGACCACTGTTGAAGTGGGCGGTAAGATCTCCAACCGTAAAGGCGTTTCTGTTCCAGATACAGAGATCCCTGTTGGTGCATTGACCGAAAAAGACCGCGCAGATCTTCTTGCAGCTCTCGATGCAAAAGTTGACTGGGTCGCACTGTCCTTCGTACAGCGCCCAGAAGACCTCATCGAAGTTCGCAACACCACTCAGGGCCGCGTTGGCGTTCTGGCAAAAATCGAGAAGCCTCAGGCAATTGATCGTCTCTCTGAGATCATCGAGCTGTCCGATGCAATCATGGTTGCCCGTGGTGATCTTGGCGTTGAAATGCCACTTGAGCAGGTTCCAGGCCTTCAGAAGCGTATGATCCGCGCATGCCGCAAAGCTGGTAAGCCAGTTGTTGTTGCAACGCAGATGCTTGAAAGCATGATCACGTCTCCTGTGCCAACCCGCGCAGAAGTTTCTGACGTGGCAAATGCAGTGTTTGAAGGTGCGGACGCAGTGATGCTTTCCGCTGAATCAGCTGCAGGTGACTTCCCGACGGAAGCCGTTACAACCATGGACAAAATCGCCGTGGAAGTTGAGCAGGACGAAAACTACCGTTCCATCATCCACGCTCAACGTACAGAACCAGAAGCAACCGGCGCTGACGCAATCACTGCTGCAGCTCACCAGGTCGCTGAAACTCTGGATCTGGCAGCGATTATTTCCTACACCGCATCTGGTGGTACAGCACTGCGCGCATCCCGCGAGCGTCCTGCAACACCAATCATTGCGTTCTCTCCTGAAATCTCCACAGTTCGCCGCCTGACCATCGGTTGGGGTCTGCACTGTGTTGCCAATCAGGATGCTGCGACTGAGGAAGACCTCATCGACCGCGCATGCTGCCTTGCAAACACCGAAGGTTTTGCAAAGCCAGGTCAGCGCGTTTTGGTTTCCGCTGGTGTTCCATTCGGCACCCCGGGTTCCACAAACATGCTGCGTATCGCATTCGTGGGTTCCAAAGACGCTTAAGTCGTCAAAGAACACATCTTAAAGCAATAAAAAGCCCGTGATTTCGTATCACGGGCTTTTTTCTTTCAATCGATTAAATGAGCTTGCTCCAACGCAACGAACTTCACAAAACACATCCTTGCTTTAAAACGCCCATTTGAAGTCTGTGAGCCATTCACTCTCACTCCAAAGACGACGAGCAACCTCTGGGTTCAGCGCATGGCTAGCGATCTGCGCTTTTCCAACCGGTCCAACAGTCTCCATGCGCTTTGTTGGGCCATAGTAGCCATTCGGCTCAACTTCCACTCCAGCCGCAGCAAGCACCGTTGGCAGCGCACCTCGCTCAGCAGACTGCGCGAACATGCTATTCATCCACTTATACGCCATGTTCATCCAACCTGTAGGACCAGTACTCTGCAAATTAGTGGCTGAATAACCTGGATGCCCCATAGCTACAAACGAAGCACTCCCCGCATCCGACAAGCGCCGCTGAAGCTCCAGCCCAAACATCAAAGTGGCCAGCTTACTTTGCGAGTAAGCTTTCATAGGCGCATAATTTTCACGCATCATCAGGTCGTTAAAGTTGATCTTCCCCATTTTGTGCACAAGGCTGGCAACTACAACAAATCTACCCTTTGCAGCTTCAACATTAGGTTTGAGCAAGCCTGACCATAGAAAGTGCCCCAGATGATTAGTCGCAAACTGCAACTCATACCCATCAACACTCTTCAACTCCGGTGTCTGCATAATACCAGCGTTATTGATGAGAGCATCAATCTTGGTGTATCGTGAAGCGACGATTTCCGCTGCATGGCGAACAGACGAGAGATCGCTTAAGTCCAGCTGGACCAGATCTACTCTTCCTTTCGCCTGAGTTCGCAACGCTTGCTGGGCAGCTGAACCTTTTTCAACATTCCGACAGGCAATAACAACATCACCACCCGCTTTCGCAAGCATCCTTGCCGCTTCAAGGCCAATACCGGAGTTACCGCCTGTTATGATATAAGTTTTACCCTCAAGAGAAGGCAGTTTATCCGCAGTCCAGTTGGATACTGCGCTGCTCTTGTTCACTGTGCTCATTAAATTCTCCAATGCGCGGCACCTGTTCGTGCTGCATAATAAAGTTGACAATAATTACTGAAATTGTCAACTAGGTAAACATGAAAACAAACTTTGATAAAAAGAAGGCATTGGGCGTTTTTGCTCAATATGGCTTCCGAAAGACCTCAGTCGGTGACGTAGCAAGCGCGGTCGGCCTCTCACGCCAATCGCTCTACAAAAAGTTTGGAAGTAAGGAAGAGTTGTTCCAGACCATAATCGAGGAGTATTCTGAAGAGGTTGGGCTCCAGGCACTGGATATTCTTGAAGAAAAGACCAATGACTCCAAATCTCGCATCCTACGCGCTTTGGACACGATCATAGGTCAGCATGTCGATCTGATGAGAAATTCTGTTCATGGCGCTGAGCTGGTTCAGATGGGTGAGCAGGTTATGTCTGCCGTTGGTAAGGGCATCATGCCTCGGGTCATGCTCAAAATTGCGGATGTGATCCTGGAGACGCATGAGAACCGAAGCAAAGAGCAGGCAGAAGACGACGCCTTCATCCTCTACACCCTCGCCAAGGGGCTCTCTCTAACGGTCTCAAACTATGCAGAATATAAATCAGGCATCACCAGAGCTGTAAACCGCCTGCTAGACTAAGAACCAGTAGTCTCTGAAAGCTTAGTGATACTGCCCCCACAGCTCCTCACGTAAGCTTTTAACAGCGTCCTGAGCATTCTCCAGCAACGGATAGATGCTCAGCACATGCTGAAACACTTCAAGTGCCTTATCGTTCTTTCCAGTTTTCCGAAGGATCATGGCAAAACCTGAGAGTGCAGGATAATGACGCGGCTCAATCCGAAGCACTTGCTCAATGTCAGCAAGTGAACGCCCCAGATCCTCTTTCAAGAAATATACGGTCGCCCGGCGGTTCCACCCTTCCACATACCCGGGATCTAAACGAACAACCGCGTCCAGCAAATCAAGCGCTAAACCGTATTCTTTCCCCTCAATGGCTTTAGCAGAACGCATCATAAGCAGATCAAGCGTATGACTCCCAGACTGCATGAAGAGGCTGTGTATGCGCCGTGAGATCGATTGCGCATTACCCAATGTATCCGCATCCCTCAGTTCAAGGAACAAGGCATCCAGAAGCTGCCCACGCGTGTAGTGAGCGGGTACACCATGCCCGGGTGCAGACCGCCCTATCTGAGCAGGACCGCCAGCAGGACCATTAAGAGCAGCCTCAGGGCCGGTATTGAGCTTAGGATGCCCCTTTGGCAGTCCACGAGTGACCTGAACCTCTACGGGACCCACAACAGCCACAACACGCTCAGAAGCACCTAAACGCTCCACCCCCACCACAAGCAGCAGGAAACACGCAAGCGCGACAGCACCACAAGAGCCAACACAACGCCTCAACCTGTCAGATTGTCGTGGAAAAGAGCCCCCTACCGAGAAACCGGAGAGCTGAAGTTGTGGAAACGTCGATGCCCCTGTGACGGAGCTGTTTGGGCGAGCAAACAAAAAAAACCGCATGGCAAAAGCATCTCACTTTTGCCATGCGGCTCGCAACTCTTAGAACCAAGGGTTTTTCGCGCTGTTTTAGTTTAAATCAGCGCAGAAAACTTAACCCTGACGTGCTTTAAAGCGTGGGTTCTTTTTGTTGATGATGTAAACACGACCCTTGCGGCGTACCATCTGGTTATCACGATGGCGGCCCATGAGTGCCTTAAGAGAATTCTTAATCTTCATTATCCTACCCCCGGTTAGGGTCAATTTTATAGGGATCCTGAAGTACCACGATCCGCCAGTGAAAAGAGGCGCTAAGCGCCTCATTAGTACAACCTCTGATCTCGCCGCGCTGCATTCTTACGAAGCGGCGCAGGACCAAGATCGAGGCCCGCTCCGCCGGATATACATCAACGATGTTAACCGACGAAAAATGGTGGGCGTGACAAGGATCGAACTTGTGACCCCTACGATGTCAACGTAGTGCTCTCCCGCTGAGCTACACGCCCGAAACTTTCAAAGAAGCTCGTCCGTCAGCGCTTAAACGCTGCGGTGGAGAGGCGTATAAGAGGAATTTTGAGAACGTGCAAGTCCAAAAATGGAAATTTGCTATCTCTTTCCACATTCACCCCTCAAAACTAACTAAACAAGCATTTTTTCCACTTCGCGTACCAAATCTTTTAAGTGAAAAGGCTTGGAAAGAACCTTTGCATCCTGAGGTGCCTTGGAATCAGGATTAAGCGCAACAGCAGCAAATCCTGTGATGAACATAACCTTCAGGTCCGGATCAAGTTGAGTAGCTTTACGAGCTAACTCAATACCATCCATCTCTGGCATCACAATGTCAGTTAGCAATAGGGCAAAGGGCTCTTCGCAAATACGTTCGTATGCGCTCTTTCCATTATCAAAGGAAACAACAGTGTGCCCAGCCTTCTCAAGTGCCTTGGACAAGAACTGGCGCATGTCATTATCGTCTTCCGCGAGCAGAATTCGAGACATGTTCGACAACCTTAAAACTCCAGGTGCAGCGACGGGGTTCTCTTTTCAGAGCACTCCCGTAAATAAATAGAATATGTCAGACGCACTCGCCCCTCGCAATCCGACAGATTCCGAATACTGTACGCTGTTAGGAACAGGAAACTACTCGGGAATACCTGTCAAAACAATAGGGACAAATGAAACAGGTTCACTTCTAAAGAGACTTCTGCGTAGTTTGAGGGTCCAGCGCCACACCGCCCCCTCAAACTACGCAAAAACTCGCGCATCTCTTGCCTATTTCATAAGCAAACTTTCTAATGTCTAGCCCATACGCAGATCTCGTTCTATAGTGAGCGGGATTGCGGTGATTAAGGAATGTAGGCTCTGTGACAGTTTTGGAAGATCATCAGATTAAGGCGATAGCGAACTACAGCAGTGCGCTTGACACCGGAGTTCAGGTACCCGCATTTGAGGTACTCTCCCCAGATGAACATTCTGTCCCTTTTATTTTTAACAGCCCCCACTCCGGGCGCGCGTACCTTTCGTCGTTCCTTCAAGCCTCTCGATTGGACACCACCCAGATCAGACAAAGCGAGGATGCATTTGTCGATCTTCTCATCAAGGATGTCGAGCAGCTAGGTGCACCGGTTCTAAAAGCCAACTTCCCGCGTGCTTACCTTGATGTGAACAGAGAGGCCTATGAGCTCGATCCAAAGATGTTTGAAGGCAAGCTCCCCAAGCACATCAACTCGCGCTCTCTGCGTGTTGCAGGAGGTCTTGGAACTATCGCCCGCATTGTGGGTGAGCGCAGAGAAATCTACCACACGCGTATTCCGGCGGAAGAAGCGCTGGATCGCATTGAGCAAGTCTACAAGCCCTACCACAACACCCTGCGTGGCCTTTTGAGCAACGTACAGGACAAGTTTGGTCTCGCAGTCCTGGTAGACTGCCATTCAATGCCGTCCGCCAACTCAAACAAGAACCACGACCCCAAAGCCGACTTCGTCATTGGGGATAGGTTCGGGACTAGCTGTTCTGCCTGGCTTTCATCCTGTGCAGTCGGACTATTGCAAAACATGGGCTATAACGTAGCTCTCAATCGCCCGTATGCTGGCGGCTACATCACAGAAAACTACGGCAAGCCAGAACGCGGCGTGCACGCGCTGCAGGTTGAGATCAACCGAGCACTCTACATGGATGAGCACACCCACCAGCCACACTCAGGTTTCCACGACCTGCGCAAAGACCTGATGGAGTTCATTACTGCCTTGGTCGAGATGGTAACGGAAAGCTTTACCAGAGAAACTCTGGCTGCAGAATAACCTGCAGCCCCAGTCCATACTGCCTAAAAACCAAGCCAGTAGTCGTAAAGCCTCTCAATATCTGAGGAACACATAAGAGGCATGGCCCCTTTCAGGACTTCATCTGTCCAATCCCACCATTTCATCTCCAATAGCATCTGAACTTGTTCTTCAGAAAAGCGGGAGCGCACAACTGTTGCAGGATTACCGGCCACAACAGCATAGGCCGGTACATTCTTAGTCACGACTGCACGGCTGCCAATCAATGCGCCATTACCGATCTGCACGCCCGGCATGATCATCGCTTCAGAACCAATCCAGACATCATTGCCGACACATGTTGAACCTGCAGGTTTGAAACCGTCGTGAGCTCCTTCAAAAGCAGGCTCATCAAAATAGTGAAATGGAAACGTTGTGGCCCATTCAGGACGGTGTCCCTGGTTACCGGCCATCATAAACGCTGCCCCTGAACCGATAGAGCAATACGCACCGATTATCAGCTTGTCTTGCGTCTCTTCATCTGAGCGTAGGTATCGGGCACACTCATCAAAGCTGTGGCCGTGATAATAACCAGAATAGTAGGAATGCTTTCCAACAATAATGTTGGGATTGGTCACCTGCTCCTGAAGCGGGGTTCCCTTAAACGGACTCTCAAAAAAATTCGGCACCTTGTTCTCCCCTTGCCTGCACCTCCCTACGACGGAGAACATTAACAACCAGACAAAAAAAAGGCCGCTCTCATCTGGAGGCGGCCCTTAGTCTAGGGAGGAAACGCCCTTCGCGAAGGGCGGCGCAGACACTGAATGTCGCGCTGCAATAAAACTCGCATCGCATCGCAAACACGTCAAGCATTCAGCTCCGTAATCGGGCTGTTCCTATACGAATTGGCCAGTTTGTATCCTTGAGACAACACCCTGATTTTTCAGGGATCATAGCCGTTGGTATGAGTTTCACACGATAGTTTAGCAGTAAGTCGTAGACACCAACGCATGGTTTCAACAAGAGCATTTACGAACTAAAACCGGTCTCAGAGCCATAGACATTTGCACTTTTCTAAATCCTGACTATGGTGCGCATGCAATTGACTGCTCCTACCGGATAAATTGATATGACCTCTCCCAGTCCTGATTATGCTTTTCTTCACAAACTTGCTGACGCCGCGGATGCTAAAACCATGCAGCACTTCCGCAGTGGCTACGAGGTAGACAACAAACTGGAAGCAGGCTTTGATCCAGTCACTATCGCGGATCGTTCAGCAGAAGAAGCAATCCGCGCGGTTCTGGAAGCAGAGCGCCCGGATCACGGCATCATCGGTGAGGAATACGGCAAGGTCCGCGAAGAGGCAGAGAATGTCTGGGTTCTTGATCCAGTTGACGGCACACGCTCTTTCATCTGTGGCACCCCGTTGTGGGGCACACTGATTGGCCTCAGAACCAACGGCAAAGCATCTCAAGGCATTATGAGCCAGCCGTACAACAGCGAGCGCTTTTGGGGCGATTGCAACGAAGCTTTCATGACTGGTCCGCTCGGCAAGCGTGTTCTGAAAACCCGCAGCTGCGCATCCTTGTCAGAGGCAATCATCACCACGACCGAGCCAGCCTTGTTCAATGAAGTCGAGCGCCCGGTATGGGACACGATCTGCGCAGAAGCTCGCCTCACCCGCTACAGCACAGATTGTTACGGCTACGCCATGGTGGCAGCAGCAGGCTTTGATGCAGTCATTGAGACCGGCATGAACACCTACGACATCCTTGCCCTCATCCCAATCATCGAAGGCGCTGGCGGTTTCGTCACTAACTGGACCGGAGGCAATGCAGCAGACGGCGGACAGGTGCTTGCCACAGGCGACAAGCGCCTCCACGATGAGCTACTCACCAAGCTGGCAAAAGCAGCTGTTTAGTCCGCGCTTCCCGGAATAAACGCATCAAATGCAGCCCAGAATTGCTCACGATAAGGATCTCGCTCCATAAGAATCTCATGGCGAGATCCTCGAATTTCCAGAAAACTCATACCTGGGCAAGAGCGGCAGACTTCCTCTGCATCGTCAGTCGAGACGATCTGATCCTTTCCCGCGCCGATGACTAAGGATGGCACGCCGAACTCAATCTGGAATTCAGGCTCTCTGAAGCGCTCTGTCGCCAATCCCATAGCACGGAACCAGCTCACCGTCGGAGAACCCAGCCCCAATTGAGGCGCTTCTTCAAGAATAGCATTCATGCGCTTGAAGCGATCCGGGTCAGACGTGAGCGTATTGCCGTCATAGTCGACAAGGATCTTGTCATTGCCGCCGGGAACAAAAGCGTTCCCCATGCCAACCCAGACAAGCGTCTTGGCAAGCGCACCTGCCATCTTGACCATACGCCCCTTCATCGCAAGGCCGACGAGGGGAGCTGTTAGCACCGCACGGTCAATCTTGGTCTTCAGCCGCCGGTTATCATGCATAACCACAGCGCCACCGGTTGAGTGCGCCAGAAGGAAGTGCGGCCCAGGGCAATCAGAAAGCGAGACATTGTCCAAAACAGCGTGCAAATCCAGAGCAAACTCATCAAAGCTCTCAACGTGGCCACGTCGCTCGTTCTTCAACAAACGCTCAGAACCACCCTGCCCGCGCAGATCAAAAGCCACCACATAGAACCCACGCGCCCGCAGTTCCTCAACAACCTCAAAGTATTTCTCAATAAACTCGGTACGGCCTTGGACAACAGTCACAGTCCCCTTGAGCGGAGACGCGGTCGGAGCCCAGCGTGCCCAACGGATTTTCACGTTGTCTTCTGTCTGGATAAAACCAGACTCCGTTCCCTCTGGAACCCGATTGAAATCCGTGTTGACCAGTACCATCAGCGCGTAACCTCTAGTTCTCTCACTCTCAATTTGATAGCCTTTCCAAGCAACAGGCCGCAACCGCAATTTCTGGAAGTTTTTCCATCTCAGTACGCGGTAACAAGGATATTTACATGCAAGACACAGACCTAACATCTGTTTCCCACGAGATTACCAGCCTAGCTCAGCTCGAAGAGCTCTATGGAAGCCCGAAACAAATCTCTATCGATAAAGAAGTCGGCTATATTTCTCAGCACTACAAAACCTTTATCGAAACCTCTCCTTTCTTCGCACTCACAACTGTTTCTGAAGAAGGCACCGACTGCTCTCCACGTGGGGACCCTGCAGGCTTTGTAAAGGTCATTGATGAAAAAACCATCGAGTTTCCAGACCGTCGCGGCAACAACCGCATCGATAGTTTGCGTAACATCGTTCAGGATCCACGTGTCTCTTTGCTGTTTATGATCCCTGGTGTCGGTGAAACCATCCGCATCAACGGAAAAGCCAAAATCTCTGCAGACCCATTCCGGCTGGAAGCTCATAAGATAGAAGGTAAACTGCCGAAATCTATCATGGTTGTCACAGTCGAAACCATCTACTACCAGTGTCAGAAAGCCATCTACCGCTCAGGCCTATGGACGGAAGATGCGAAGGTAGACCGCAAAACGGTTCCAACTGCCGGACAAATGGCGCAAGCACTGTCAAAAGTGGAGTTTGACGGCGACGCCTATGACAAGGCTTATCCCGGGCGCATTAAAGAGACAGCATACTAGAGCCTAAACACCGAAAGACCTGCCTTGATAGCAAAGAGGCAGGTCAGACGGATAAACAGATTAAGATCTCGGGAATGCTTCTTAGTACCCCAGATAACGGTACTTGATGATCCAGCCGCTATAGGCATCAACAACCAGACGTGCCCGGTGTTGCCCCTGCCAGCTGGCTTTTACAATATACACGTCGCCCTTACGCTTTACTTTTTTGAAGTTCCGGTAACCCCAGGCCCGTAGACGGCGTTTCACCTGCTTCTTGTTCAATGCATGGTGTTGCCCATGTCCCCAATGACGGTTCTTCTTATAGTGAGCCTGCGTGACCTGAACGCTTACGTTTGGTCCATCGTAGGTGAATTGAGCGCCTGCATTTGCCGGAGCCGCCGCACCAGAAACTCCCAGAACAACAACAGCTGCAGCGGCCAGTCCGGTTACTTTTTTCTTCAAAGCATTCATCTGTTCTCTCCTTGTCGGCAATAGGGTTTGCCTGAATACAAGGAGAACGTAACAAGGCGCGGATGTACGGGATCAGAAGCGCCTGTTCAGGTTCTGTTAATCTGAAAATGCGGGCGCTATTCCAGCAAAAACACCTATTTTGAAAAAAACTCTTGAAACTTATTCGCCCCGTCCCCATCTCAAAATCACAGGCGCCACAGAGTGGGTCTGACACCGCTTAGAACCTTCGCCACGAATGGGAAGGCACTGTAAGTAAAAGGAAATTTCATCGTCCGCGCGCTTTGCGGCGAATGGTGAACGTTGCTCAGATGGCCTTAGAGCCACACAAAAGAGGACACATAAAATGCGTCATTTCGATCTTACCCCCCTCTACCGTTCCACTGTTGGTTTCGACCGTCTTTTCTCCATGCTGGATTCAGGAACGGAACAACAGGGCTCAGCCTATCCTCCTTACAACATTGAGCGCACAGGAGAGAGCGCATACCGCATCTCCATGGCAGTCGCCGGTTTTAAGGAAGATGAACTGACGATTGAAGCTAAAGAACATGTCTTGACTGTTTCCGGCGAGAAAAAGCCTGAAAGCGACGAAAAAGAAGTTCTCTACCGGGGTATCGCCTCCCGCGCTTTTGAACGCCGCTTCCAGATCGCCGAGTATGTGAAAGTGATTGGCGCAAGTTTGGAGCACGGATTGCTCCACATTGACCTCATCAGAGAAATTCCTGAGGCAAAAAAACCGCGCAAAATCAACATCACCGCTGGAGACAAAAGAGAACACAAACAAATTGAAGGCGAAACAGTAGCTCACTAAAGCAGCCCCAAGCCCTCGCGAGGACCTTCCTCCCAAACTCCCACCCTCGCGAGTGGCCACCCTTGTAACATTCTAGATTTTCTGATGTCTCTCCAAGATTGATTGGCACGCCCCTGCCAATCAATCTCACTCAAATCAACAGGTTCCTCCTCCGCAATCCTCCCATGCGGATTTGTCTGGCTGCCTCTCCCCCCTCCTGTAAGGGCCAGACACAATCAACGCCCCGCTTGCCCCAGCGGGGCGTTCTTTTATGCGCGCTTCAGCAAACACAGAGATACTCTCTCTGCATCTGTTTCTATTTTCTGGAATTTCTGCGTTCCCTACGACCACTCAGCCACTTAAGAATTATCGAGTGGTAAGTTACACGCAAAATAAGAAGGATAGGTTAGTTCACTTAAGGCCTTGCCTTGAACCCACTGGACTGACACCGCAAGGGTTGGCCTCTAACACCCTTGCTAACCCCTTGCAGGTGCCCCGCTGGTCTGCGGATTTATATCCCTCCGCAGACCAGCATTCTATGCTGCATTGCTCGACACTGCAATCATAAGATGCAATCGCGATACAGGCTGTTTGACGCAATTACCCACGCAGATGCGTCAGAAACTCGTCAACCATCTCTGGAGTGGTCGCAAAGCAGGTCACCAAGCGAAGGAACACTTCATCTTCTGAGACGAAATCCGCTGGAATATCATAAAACTTCGCACCAGCAGCTTCCAGACGTGCAGCTTGCGCTTTGGTGAACACCGGGAACAATTCGTTGGCCTGTGGTTCGATCGGCAATCGCACGCCTTCAATATCGCGCATCCCATCGGCAAGACGCATGCACATCGCGTTGGCATGACGCGCTGAAGCCAGCCAGTCATCGTCCTTCAGGTAACCTTCAAATTGCGCAGAAATAAAGCGCGCCTTTGAGAAGACCTGAGCAGCCCGCTTGCGCAAATATTCAAAGCCCTCAGATTCTTCAGGGTTGAAGAACACAACAGCTTCTGCACACCAACAACCGTTCTTGGTACCGCCAAAGGACAGAACATCCACGCCGGCTTTCCATGTCATCTCCGCAGGAGAGACATCCAAAGACACCAACGCATTCGCAAAACGGGCGCCATCCATATGCAACGGCACATTCCGGGAATGGGCCACATCTGCCAGTGCCTGAATTTCATCAAGCTGGTAGATGGTCCCAAACTCTGTCACCTGAGAGATGGATACCGCAGCAGGACGGCCATGCATCGGATTATTATCCGGCACCTTGTCCATCGCTGAACGCAGCGCATCAGGCGTAAGTTTGCCATGCTCGCCACCAATACCAATCAGCTTGTTACCAGCTGTAAAGAACTCCGGAGCGTGACACTCATCAACATTGATGTGTGCATCTTCATGACAAAATACTGCCCCGCCTGGCTTCGCATAGGTCGCAAGCGCCAGGGAATTGGCTGCTGTTCCTGTAGAAACCAGAAACACAGCAACTTCTTTTTCAAAGAGATCATTGAATTGCTGCTCAATAGAGCGGCTCAATGGATCAACCCCATAAGCGGTGGCAAAGCCGCTTGTATGGTTCGCAAGTGCAGTCATAACTGCACTCGTCGCACCTGCCCAGTTGTCACTCGCAAAAATCATAGGATTTGAATAACAACAAACCGAGGGAACTCAAGCCATTTTTGGCTTATAGGGCGGTGCTCTCCGCCATAAGCTCTCTAGGCCAACAACACTTGAACAGAGTCTTTGCGCAGTTGATCCTTCTGAGCATCTGTTTTCAGTGTCAAAACAAGCGGACAATGATCAGAAACCTCAGGCTTTTGAAGCACTTGAAAGTCCATAATCTCGTCAACCCGATCGATCAGCATGTAATCGGCAAATTTTCCCGGCTTTTTGTAATGGGAGTTCCGAGTGGTTTCGATCCCATAGTGATTGACCAACTCAACAAAACCATCGTCTTCCAACAAACGAATAGTCTCGCTGCCAGGCTCTACATTAAAGTCGCCACACACCACTCTTAGATCACCGGGCTCAGAAACCGACTGCGAAATATTGAGCAACCGCTTCGCTTGTTCAAAGCGTTCTGGCGTGTCCTTCTTACCATTCAAGTCACGCAGGCCATGCATATGGGTGATGCTCACGGCACGATCTGTTGTATAATCATAAACACGAATTCCATGCGCACTGCGAGAGCGTGGATGGTCTCCATAACTTTTCGCAGCATAACCTTTGTGCACAAATCTTTGCACCTGACCAACGATGGGAAAGGAACGATGCACAAACGTGGCCAGACCCCATTGAGATGAGATAGACTGCTCTTCATCCCACAGCACACCCTGAGCAGCAGGACAAAAGGCGGCAACATGCTCAGGCAGTGCCGCACACACATCACGGAAGAAATTTGCCCGCTGAGGTAAGACGTGATCGCCATCCCTATAAGTCAGCCAGTCCTTATCGCTTTCCGGTGTATGAACCACCTCTTGCAGACAAAGAACATCAGGCACAGCCTGAGATAAATACGGCAGCAAGTCAGAGTAGAGCGTCCCTCCCCAACCATTCAAGCACATGATCTGCAACACGATCTCCCATAGTTCTGAGTGCGCATGCTCCAGTCATATACGCAAACGAAAAAGAGCGTATCACTTCAACAGTGATACGCTCTAATATCTATACGCAAACCCGCAGGTTTGTCAGGCTCTCAGTGTAACCTTATGCGTGGCTCTTAGTGTCTGAAACACCAGTTTCGTGGTGAATGCCAAACCACTTGCCCAGCACCCAGTCCAACGAGAACACGCCAGGACCACGGATCACAAGCACAGTTGCCAGGAAGATCCATAGTGCGCGCTGATCAAAGATCAAAGCAGATGGATGACGATCAAACAGTGCACCAATTGTTGGCATATCAACGCCATGACCAACCACGTCCACAATGGACATAACAATCACGAAGCCAATGAAACCAATGCTTGCGGCACGAGTAAACAAGCCGACAACAATCAGTACCGGAATGATAACTTCACCCCAAGTTCCCAAAAGCACAATCAGGCCATATGGGAAAAACGGGATCTGAGAGATATCGTATCCAGCCGCCTCGGTAATATGCGGCAAGATCTGCGCATATGCACCGGTTGAGGGAAACAAGAACCCGAGCGCACCATCACCAAACTTGGTCAGCGCCGAATTCCAGAAGTACATAAACAGGACGCCTGCGAAAAGAAAGCGCGCAGACAAGCCGAGAAACCAGCCTTCAGTTACGCGCTCCAGCCAGCCAAATACGCCCTGGTATAAATTTACAAGCATTCTCATCGGATTCCTCCTCTGGTGCTTTCCACCACTCGGGGGCCTTACCGCCCGGCCCCTCGCAATCAATATTAAGCTTTGACGTCCACGCTCGCGAACACGCGTGCGCTCAGCAGGCTGCCCAATGCCTGCGACAGATCAAAGAATTTGTAAGAGGATGAAACTGCTTCTGCAGCTTCTCCCAATGTCTTGCCAAAGAACAGTAAATCAGCGAATGCCGCTACGTCCTGAGCCAATCCGGTCAGTGTCACGTCCATATCTGGTCGGCAAATCAAAATCACTTGATCAGCCTCTGGAGTGATGCCTCCCACATCTTCCGAGCGGTTCTGTTTCCAGATCTCGCTAAGCGGAAAACGGGAGTAAATCAGTCTATGTGCAGGGATAGGGGTAAACACCGCATTCCCTAGTTTTGCTGGATCAATCTTGGATAACACATCCGGCGCAACAGGCGTCGCATTTGGCCCGTGGTAAACACGCAGCCATGCCCATTCCAACGCAGCAACATCTTTCAGATAGGGATAGTCCGCGAGTGGAGGAAACGCGCCAATGAACTCAGAGAACTTGCCCCCAAACTCACTCAGTACCGGCTGCTCTGGCGGATGCTTACGAACGAACTCCGCAGCAAGTGCCCGGAAATAATCACGCCCAACCAAATCATATACTGCTGGAAAGTTGGCAGCCATCGCATCAATCAAGCTCGCCATTACGTTATTGCGATAAACGCCATAACGCTTCTCAGAGGGATGACCATCACGCCCTACAACCCCATCGGGCACAGGCACAGCTGGATTCATCAGCCCATCCGAAAACATGTCAAAACCTTGCATGTTCGACTGCAAATCCTGCAAAGGAACGCCAAAACCTTTCAACGCAATCTTTTCCTTAGTGCTATCAGGCGCTTGGGACATGATCACCCCGCTTCTCAGCGGCTTGAGCCTGCGTCTCAATGTGAGATTGTATCACCACATCCGCCTGTTCAGCTTCATAAGCGAGAATTTCCCAGGTCGGAATATTCGCATCCCACTCAATAAGAGTTGGCTGAGGGCCTGTCCGGTCAATTGTCCGCGCATAAAGCGCCCACACAGGATCAGCAACTTTACGATCATGTGCATCGATTAGAAGAGGATAGCCCAGCTCATCTGTTTCTGGTGCATGCCCGCCAAGGTGAATTTCCTGTACGTGCTCAACCGGGAATCGGTCCACATAATCTTCAGGAGAACCACCAGAGTTCGTCGCAGAAACAAAGACATTGTTCACGTCCAGCAGCAATCCGCAGCCAGTTCGTTTTACAATCTCGCGAAGAAACTCAGTTTCTTCATAGGTGCTCTCCTTGAAGATCACATAAGCACTTGGGTTTTCAAGCAACATCTGACGACCAAGGAAGGTCTGCACTTCATCAATATGGTCGACGACCTGCTGCAATGTCACCTCAGTGTAAGGCAGAGGCAGAAGATCATTGAAATACTCGGTGTCGTGTGTTGACCAGGCCAGGTGCTCACTGAAAAGGCCCGGATCATAACGATCAGCGACATCTTTCACGCGAGAAAGGTGCTCTTTGTTCAGCGGATCAGCTCCGCCAATAGACAACCCGACACCATGAAGAGAGATAGGATAATCACGCCGGATCGCTTCAAGGTAACCGTGTGGAGGACCACCAGCACCCATATAGTTTTCCGCATGAATTTCGAAGAAGCCCATGTCAGGCTTGTCATTGAGAATACGATGATAATGATCAGCTTTTAAGCCCACGCCACCTCGTGCAGGTAGTTTTGCATTGACTCTTTGCGCACACATATCAGTACCTCGTTCTATATTATGACTTCTTCTTAAAGAAACACCGGAGGGGAAAAACCCGCCCCGGTGCAACGCAGTATATTGTAAAGTAAAGCGATTAGTGAGGCAGATCGCGGGAAAGTTCAGTCAAAGAACCTTTACGGTCACCTGGGACTTCAATGGATTCACATGTACCGGTTGGTACGAGGGTCCAAGCATTGCCCTGATAGTCAACAGTGGAAGTACCTGCACAAGTGGTGCCAGCGCCCGCTTTACAGTCGTTTTCACCAGCAAGGGAAACGCCGTAACATTTTTCTTTAGAAGCAGCTTCAGCAACAGTAATGTTTGCACCAGCTACAGCAGCAGTAACAGCGGTTGCAAGTACAGCAGCGGACAACGTTTTTTTGGACATTTCAAAACTCCTCAAATTGAAATTCGGCGATGTGTTCAACAGGTTTGGTTCGCCTCTGAAGACAGTTCTGACAAAAAACTCGATCAATGGGAAATCAAACACATGTTATTTTCACGCGATTAAATCAATAAAATGAGATCATCGTCCTCACAGGTTCGTGAATAGTTGAAATATTATTGCATCTAACTTGAGTTTTAGATGCCAATGCGACAATCGGCCTAATAAAATTAAAAGAATAGAAATAAAGACTTTCTGAAACGCTCTTGCTCTACCCTCTGAAATCTGGCATGTTCGCGACGCGGAAAAGGACAGGAGTGCTGTCCTTATTATCCCGCATGCGTTGATGACAATCTGGAAGACAGCTTCCAAGCGATCCACCTAAGAGATCCACACAACGCAAAAGAGAAGGATGTAGGCGCGTTCCCAACGCCGCGACATTCTCCCCCAAATGTGTGCCATGCGGACATATCGCAATGCACTCGCCAAAGGGGTAAGATAGATCGGAGGAAACTCCGAATGGGCGGCCCTATGTATAAAGAGGCCGTGCTTCATTCGACAGATCCGGGGCAAGCCGTGCCGGGGCTTCGAACGAGCCGCGAGGAAGACCTCCCCGCGACCCGAACGAGGAAGTGACCTTAACCGGTCACATTGAGATGAGCGAAAGTGAGGCCAAAAATGGCAGAAAAAGGAGGAAACACGATGCATATGAGTGGGGGGGAACCTATGAAAACCCGAGCTACCACCACAGGCACCGTTACGGAAAAACTCCGCACTGCTGCCACTGAGGGGCTTTACAATCCAGCCAAAGAGCACGATGCCTGTGGCGTCGGCTTTATAGCTAACCTCAAAGGCGCACAATCTCACCACGTGGTACAAAGCGGCCTTCAGATCGTTGAAAACCTGACACACCGCGGCGCAGTTGGCGCTGACCCATTGATGGGCGACGGTGCAGGTATGCTGACCCAGGTCCCACACGAGTTTTTCAAAGAAGAATGCTCGAAGATCGGATTCGATCTTCCAGAAGCTGGCGAATACGGCGTTGCGTTCTTCTTCCTTCCACAAGATAAAAAGCTCCGCGAGCAGTGCGAAAGCATCGTTGCGGAATGTGTTTCTGATGAAGGTCTAGAAGTATTAGGCTGGCGTGATGTTCCGGTCGACAACTCTTCTTTGTCGAAAGCACCGGATATTGCAGCGACAGAACCTGTTTCCCGTCAGTTGTTTGTAACTCTGCCAAACAATACTGATGGCGATATTCTGGAGCGCCGCCTCTTTATCCTGCGCAAAGTGATCTCCAACGTAGTGCGCGAGAAATCTGAGGGCGTAGAAAAAGGTTTCTACGTCGTTTCCTTCTCCAGCCGCACCATCGTCTACAAAGGCATGTTCCTCGCGTACCAGCTTGGCGCTTACTATGACGATCTGCGTGATGAGCGCTTTATCTCTGCGCTGGCTTTGGTTCACCAGCGCTTCTCAACCAACACTTTCCCGTCATGGGATCTGGCTCACCCATACCGTATGGTTGCGCACAACGGTGAAATCAACACCTTGCGCGGCAACGTAAACTGGATGGCAGCCCGTCAGGCATCTGTGTCCTCTCCTGCATTTGGTGACGACATCAACAAGCTATGGCCGATCTCTTACGAAGGTCAGTCTGATACAGCATGCTTCGATAACGCCTTAGAATTCCTCACCACTGGTGGCTATTCCCTTGCGCATGCAGCTATGATGCTGATCCCGGAAGCGTGGGCCGGCAACCCGCTGATGGACGAAAACCGTCGCTCTTTCTACCAATACCATGCCTCTATCATGGAACCATGGGACGGACCTGCAGCGGTAGCCTTCACAGATGGTTGTCAGATTGGCGCAACGCTTGATCGTAATGGTCTGCGCCCTGCCCGTTACATCGTCACTGATGATGACTTCGTGGTTATGTCTTCTGAAGTTGGTGTTCTCGATATTCCTGAAGAGAAGATCATTCAGAAATGGCGTCTCCAGCCGGGTAAAATGCTTCTGATCGATTTGGAAGAAGGTCGTATTGTTTCTGACGAAGAAATCAAGCGCCAACTCTCCACGGCAAACCCTTATAAAGACTGGCTGCATCGCACGCAGATGGTTCTTGAAGACCTTCCATCCGTACGTGAACGCGCGCCGGTTGCAGGTGAAACCCTTCTCGACCGTCAGCAAGCCTTTGGTTACACGCAGGAAGACATCAAGCTTCTCATGCAGCCAATGGCAACCGTTGGTCAGGAAGCACTGGGGTCTATGGGTACTGACACACCTGTGTCCGTCCTCTCAGACAAATCCAAGCTTCTGTACACCTACTTCAAGCAGAACTTTGCGCAGGTAACCAACCCACCGATCGATCCGATCCGCGAAGAATTGGTGATGAGCCTCGTGTCCTTCATTGGACCACGTCCGAACCTGTTTGATCTGAAAGGTCTTTCTACCTCCAAACGTCTGGAAGTACGTCAGCCAATCCTCACCAATGCTGATCTGGAAAAGATCCGCGCTATTGGTGATATCGAAGACAATCAGTTCCAAACCAAAACCCTCGACATCACCTACTCTGCTGAGAAGGGGACCAAGGGCATGGAAGATGCTCTGGAGCGCTTGTGTGCTCGCGCTGAAAAGGCTGTTCATGGTGGTTACAACATCATCATCTTGTCTGACCGCGTGATCTCACGTGCCCGTATTGCAATTCCTGCACTATTGGCGACAGCTGCTGTCCATAACTACCTGATCCGCAAAGGCCTTCGTACCTCAGTGGGTCTTGTGGTTGAAACAGGTGAAGCACGCGAAGTTCATCACTTCTGCGTTCTGGCCGGTTATGGTGCAGAGGCAATCAACCCCTATCTCGCATTCGAAACAATCCGTTCAATGCACTCTGAAGGGTCTTTCCCTGAGGAAGTGGATGAGCATGAAGTTGTCTCTCGCTACATCAAGGCCATCAACAAAGGCATGCTCAAAGTCATGTCCAAGATGGGCATCTCCACCTATCAGTCTTACTGTGGTGCGCAGATCTTTGATGCGGTTGGCCTGAATTCAGAATTTGTAGAAAAATTCTTCTTCGGTACAGCAACAACCATCGAAGGCATCGGCCTGAAAGAAGTTGCTGAAGAGACTGTTGTTCGTCACCACGATGCATTTGAGGACATTCCTGTTCTGCGTCGCTCGTTGGACGTTGGTGGTGAGTATGCATACCGGACCCGTGGCGAAAATCACATGTGGACCCCGGACAGCATCGCCACACTTCAGCATGCAGTACGCAACAACTTGCCTGAAAAGTATCTGGAGTTTGCCAAGGAAGTGAACGAAGCCTCTGGCCGTTACACAATCCGTGGCATGTTCCGCATCAAATCAGCAGAAGAGCTGGGACGCCGTCCAGTCAACATCGATGAAGTTGAGTCCGCAGAAGACATCGTCAAGCGCTTCTCAACGGGTGCGATGTCTTTCGGCTCAATCTCTCGCGAAGCTCATACATCGCTTGCGATTGCCATGAACAAGATTGGCGGTAAATCCAATACTGGTGAAGGTGGCGAAGAAGCCGAACGCTTCAACCCACTGCCGGACGGATCTCCAAACCCAATGCGTTCTGCGATCAAGCAGGTTGCATCAGGTCGCTTTGGTGTAACAACCGAATATCTGGTCAACTCTGATATGATCCAGATTAAGGTCGCTCAGGGTGCAAAACCGGGTGAAGGCGGACAGCTGCCAGGCCATAAAGTGGATGCAGTGATCGCAAAGACGCGTCACTCCACACAGGGCGTAGGCTTGATTTCACCTCCTCCACACCACGACATCTACTCAATCGAAGATCTGGCACAGCTGATCTACGATCTGAAGAACGTGAATCCAGAGGCAGATATCTCAGTCAAGCTGGTGTCTGAAGTTGGCGTTGGAACAGTTGCAGCAGGTGTTGCCAAAGCGCGCGCAGACCACATCACGGTCTCAGGCTTTGATGGTGGCACAGGAGCATCCCCACTCACCTCTTTGAAACACGCTGGTTCTCCATGGGAGATGGGCCTTGCTGAAACTCAGCAAACGCTCGTTCTCAACGGCCTGCGTTCCCGTATCGCTTTGCAGGTTGATGGTGGTCTTCGCACAGGCCGTGACGTACTTGTTGGCGCTCTTCTGGGCGCAGATGAATACGGCTTCTCAACCGCTCCGCTGATCGCAGCTGGTTGCTTGATGATGCGTAAGTGTCATCTCAACACCTGCCCGGTTGGTATTGCGACCCAGGATCCGGTTCTGCGGAAGCGCTTTAAAGGCACTCCGGAACACGTCATCAACTATTTCTTCTATGTAGCGGAAGAACTTCGCGGATTGATGGCAGAACTCGGTGTCAGGAAACTGGACGAAATCATCGGTCGCTCCGACATGCTCGACAAAGAAACTGCGATCAATCACTGGAAGTCTGAAGGCCTTGATTTCTCAAGGATCTTCTATCGTCCAGATGCGACCCAGGAACAAAGCCGCTGGTCACAGCTTCAAGAACATCCAATCAACGATGTTCTGGACCGTGAACTCATTCGCAACGCTATGCCAGCGTTGGAAAGCAAAGAAAAAGTTGAGTTCCCGGCAAAGATCAAGTCAGTTGATCGTTCCGTTGGCGCAATGCTTTCTGGTCAGATTGCTAAACGCTACGGTGCAAAAGGCCTCAAAGACGATACCATCCATATCTCTATGACAGGTACGGCTGGTCAGGCGTTTGGTGCCTTTGTTGCCAAGGGCGTGACGATCGATCTTGAAGGCGATGCAAACGACTATGTAGGCAAAGGCCTCTCAGGCGGTCGCATCATCGTACGCCCACCAGAAAACACTCGCATCGTGCCGGAAAATTCCATCATTGTTGGGAATACCGTTCTTTACGGAGCAACCAGCGGTGAAGTGTACTTCCGCGGTGTTGGCGGCGAGCGTTTCGCAGTTCGTAACTCCGGGGCAACTGCGGTTGTTGAAGGTGTTGGCGACCACGGATGTGAATACATGACTGGCGGTGTTGTTGTTGTAATCGGTCAGACTGGCCGTAACTTCGCAGCAGGCATGTCCGGTGGTGTTGCTTACGTATTGGACGAAGATGGTACTTTTGGCTCCCGTTGTAACCTTGCAATGGTAGACATTCAGCCCGTGCAAGAAGAAGACGACCTGCTTGAAAAGCTGCATCACCATGGCGGCGACATCGAGTACAAAGGACGTGTGGATCTGTCAGCTGACATGACACGCCACGACGACGAACGTCTGCGTCTCATTCTTGAAAACCACGTGAAGTATACTGGTTCCACCAAAGCTCAGAATATTCTGAATGACTGGGAGAACTGGCGTCCGAAGTTTGTGAAAGTTATGCCGGTTGAATACCGTCGCGCGCTTCAGGAAATGAAAGCTGCGCGTCTGGGCCTCGCGGCTGCGGAATAAGAGGGGAAGACATGGGTAAGGTAACTGGCTTTTTGGAGATCGACCGGCAGGAGCAAAACTACCAGCCGGCATCAGATCGCATCCGCCATTTTCGCGAATTCACTGTCCCGCTCTCGCAGCCGGAAGTGGAGCGTCAGGCAGCTCGTTGTATGGATTGTGGCATTCCGTTTTGCCACGGTCCTGCCGGTTGTCCAGTAAACAACCAGATCCCCGATTGGAATGATCTGGTTTTCGCTGGTGACTGGGAAGAAGCATCACGCAATCTACATTCAACCAACAACTTCCCTGAATTCACGGGCCGTATTTGTCCTGCTCCATGCGAGGAAGCATGCACGTTGAATCTGGAAGACATTCCGGTCGCGATTAAAACTGTCGAACAAGCAATCGCTGATCGCGCCTTTAAGGAAGGTTGGATCAAGCCCGAACCAGCTGCGACCAAGACAGGTAAAACTGTTGCAGTTATTGGGTCTGGTCCTGCAGGTATGGCAGCTGCTCAACAGTTGGCGCGCGCTGGTCACACAGTTCATGTTTACGAACGCGAACCAAGTGCTGGTGGTTTGATGCGATATGGTATTCCTGACTTTAAGATGGAAAAACACTATATCGACCGCCGTGTAGCACAGCTGGAAGGAGAAGGTGTAACCTTCCACTACGGTTGTGAAATCGGTAAAGACGTAGAGTTTGAAGAGATCCACACACGTCACGATGCAACATTGCTTTGCACTGGTGCAGAACGCCCGCGCGATCCAGGCATTCCGGGCATGGATCTCAAAGGTGCGATGTATGCGATGCCATTCCTCGTACAGCAAAACCGCCGCGTTGGTGGTGAAGATGTATCGGGCGAAGAGCCATACTGGGCTGGCGGCAAACACATTGTTGTTGTCGGCGGTGGTGACACCGCATCTGACTGCGTTGGGACATCCTTCCGTCAAGGCGCTCTGTCTGTAACCCAGATGGACATCCGTCCAATGCCACCACTGAAGGAAGATAAGAACCAGTTCTGGCCATACTGGCCAACGAAGTTCCGCACTTCAACCTCTCAGGCTGAAGGCGCAGAACGTGAGTTTTCCGCGGCAACGCTCGAAATCGTAGGTGATGAAGACGGTCACGTAACAGGCGTAAAATGTGCCCGTGTAGATGAAAAACGTGTTCCGATTGAAGGAACCGAGTTCATTCTCAAGGCAGACCTTGTTCTTGCAGCCATTGGCTTCTCAGGCCCGAACATGGAAACTTACGTCAAAGAAGCTGGTGACGATCTGGAGCTGGACCCGCGCACCAACGTGAAAGCAAACACCGAAGACTACAAGACCTCCATCAAAAAGGTCTTTGCAGCTGGTGACGTGCGCAAAGGCCAGTCCCTTGTGGTCTGGGCTATCCGCGAAGGTCGTCAGGCCGCTCGTTCAATCGACGAATTCCTGACAGGATCTTCCAATCTGCCACGATAATCTTACAGCGTATCGCCGAAAAGTGGGGACCGGTTTTCGGATAAAGATACGCAAAAACAAAGGCTAAAGCAGTTCAGATGTTTCAACCTAAATGCGAACTGCTTTAGCCGACAATGAAGTACTAAAACCCCGGAAAGCCCCGCTTTCCGGGGTTTTTTGATGTTGCTCCATTCTTTCTCACTCATACATTCTGAGTTGAACTTGCAAGCACTAAAAGCACCACATGGCCACCCATGCAGTGTTGGAGAAGAGTTCCCGAAAGTCGGGATGAGCAAGGCGGCAGGCAACGCCTGCGCTACTTGTTAGAAATGAGTCTTTGGCATTGGCTACGCGCCTTGCCCGGGCATTTTGATATGGACAACATCGCCTCTTATCCTGAAAGACACGATAGCCAGTTTCCTGGAAAGACAACGGCTTTGCTTTGGCAAGTTTCCCGGCCTAAACAGGTCCTCTGTCCCTGACATTTATTGCTCTGACCAGCAAATGCCACTGCGTGATGCCCCTCAAGCTTGGGCCCTTCCTCTCAGACCATGCAGTCACGTCTGAAAATCGGTTCCACCGGACCTTTGAAAGATGCGTTACCTCTCTCAAAAGCCCCACCCAGCCCACGACACGCTGACGGACGGTCCGCCAACTGCCCGTCACGTGGGCATGGGATTAGTATGAGGGCATATTTGCTTAAGGGGGATAAGTTTTTTCAAATACCACTCACCATCATTTGCCCGCAGGCATGCAAAGAACATCAAGCAGCTTTCACATTCTCCAGGAAGCTTGCCACTTCAGATCGTAAGTTCTCGGAGAGATGACCCAGCTTTCCAGCGGCCTGATGCAGGTCATTCGAAGCATCTTTTGTGCCCTGAAACCCACTATCCAAATCCAGCATGTCTGTCGCGACCTGCGACACATTCTGGTGCGCACTATTCAGATCCCGAGAGATATCCTCAGTTGCCTGTTTCTGATCACCAACAGCTTCATTAATGCCAGTTGATAAGGAATTGATCTGCTCAATTGTCTCTCCGATTGAGCGGATCGCTGTCACAGCTTGCTCAGCAACCTTTTGCACCGACTCAACCTGTGTTGAAATCTCTTCGGTAGCTTTTGAGGTTTGGCCAGCAAGGTTTTTCACCTCACTTGCAACCACAGCAAAGCCACGCCCCGCTTCCCCTGCGCGTGCTGCCTCAATTGTTGCATTCAATGCCAACAGGTTAGTCTGGTCAGCGATCTGATCAATCAGCTCGATCACCTCACCAATAGCCTTCCCGCTTTCCACCAAACGCCCAACAATCTCATTGGTCTTGTGCGCATGTACGGCAGCATCCTGCGCAAAACGGGCAGCTTGTGTGGTGTTATCACCAATCATTCCCGAAGAACGCGACACACCTTCTGCCGCTTCAGCCAATGCTTTCACAGAGGTTTGTGTGGTTTGCGCGACATCACTGGAAGATGTCATGGCACTGTGAGCACCCTGCACGCTCGCATCCAGCTCTCTGGAGCGTGTCTCCACTGCCTGACTGATCTCCAGCAAATCATGCACGACATGACCAACTGAAGCCTCAAACTCCTGGGCAACACTGGCTAACGCCTGTTTGCGTGCATCTGCAAGTTCCAGCTCCTGCTGTATTTTTGCTTTTGCATCTGCTTCAGCCCTATCTTTCAGCACAACACGGAACTGAGCAATAGAACGAGCAATCGCCCCGATTTCATCTCCACGTTCTATGCATTTGATCTCAGTGTCCAATGCTCCTTCAGCCAGAGCATCCAGACCACGTTGCAACGCAGCCATGTTGTTTCTCATGCCCCGTGCAATGACAACAGCCACAACAAAGAACAGAGCCCCCACAGGTGCACAGACCATCACAATGTACATAAGATTATCGACAAGCAGCGACTCTAGCGCGCTTTGCCCATGATCAGACATAAGCTGCGACCTTAACGCCTCATCTCCCAGAGCAGACGTCAACGCATCGTATATTGTGACAAAGGAAAACAGCGTGCCGAGCGACATGATTGACATGGCCAGAAATACGACCAAGACAAACTTGCCTACCATCGACAGCTTAAAAACATGCGGTTGGGTAACCATCAATAGCCCCACTTCACCCATAAGTTTAATGTGAGTAATGTTACCCATGTATGTAAACAGAACACTACCATGAGGCTGTGAATTGCATACATTTTCGAAAAAACAGCGATAAAATTTAATTTTCTGCAGAAATTCTTGAATCTGCGCTAATATTCAAAGCTCAATCAATAAAAAATACTTCGAATATTAAAATCCAGTCCAACGTGTGTCGTCAGCTCGACCAGAAACTTCTGGCAGCACTTCTCCAGATACAGTCAGCTTAAACAGATCACTTCCCGCAGCAGCTTTCCCGCCTTTATCATCAGGCCCGATAAGCTTAGTTTCAGGAGACGTTAGACGACCGGTCAAAACAATAAAGTTCGGATCATCTTTCACGCCTTCAAAAATGAAGGCCGTCGCACTACCAAATATGCGTGCTATTTCTCGCTCAACAAAGTAGGCGACTTTGCGGTATCCAGCCCAGGTAAAGTAGACCCCATCCTTCGCCCTCAATCGGCGGCGCTTACCAGTAATGTCCGGGCCATGCGGCGTATATTCCCCCTCTTCACTTTGGAAGGCAGCCCAAATGTCGACAAAGATACCTCCAGCTGGTTCAACTTGCTCTTTGAACAAATCATTGAGATAGCTGAAGTTAGCACTCGTAAGATACTCTTCTGCAGGCGCAAGGCCCACCCAAATCAGAGGCAATTGCTCATTCCGGACGGCTGCAACCAACGAGGCCGTCCTGAAGCGGTATTCTTTCTTCCACTCTTCCCCTTGAAACTGCAGTTCCTCAGCGTAGCTGGCAGGCTGCCCATCAATAACACCTTGCCCTACAACCTTGATGTTCCGGTTATCGCGTGCGCCTAAAGAAACAACCACAAGCCCCACATCTTCGCTCTTCAGCACAGCTGTCACGTCTTCAGGCCAGTCCGGGTTTTTATCTGCGACAAGGCCAGTATGAGGATAAACAAGCTTCTTGACTTTAATCGAAGGCGTTTCAGCATACACGGCCTTCAAACCATCAGCCAAGCCCATCGCCAGATCATCACCAATGACCAGAAGGATCTTAGCGTCCTTACTCTTTTCTTTCTCAACGATCTTGGGAGTGTTGACTGCAGCAACGCCAGCACTACGGTTTTTTCGCGTTGTACTTCTGCGTCGCTTCTTCCTTGTAGGATTCGCCTGCTCGATTCTTTTATTACCCCCACCAAACAACCAGCCAAAGAATGACTTATTGCCTTTTTTGGGGGCGCCTGTGCTGTTGGTTCTCACCTGAGCTGCAACCTCAACGGGCACAACAGAAACACTGACAAAGCAAAGGCTTATCAGTGCCACAAACACAAAGGACAAAAAGGATCGTTGCATAATCGCGAGTCTCCAGCAGGAACCAACCACCAGCATTGGTTTCCTGCCATTAGGAAACCCGATTATGTTCTACCTTGCAACCTATTAAGAAGCTTTATTGAATCGTGACCATCTGGAACCAGTCCCGACGCTTTTTGATAAGCCTGAATAGCCTGACGGGTCCTCTGACCAATCTTTCCATCTACAGCTCCAGGTTTATAACCCTTCTCGGAAAGCCCCTTCTGAAGCGCTTTTTTCTCGCTAAATGTCAGAGGGCGATCACCACGCGGCCATTCCACAGCAAAACCGGAAAGCCCCAACAATCGATCAGAAAGGTGCCCAACCCCAAGCGCATAAGCACTTGAGTTGTTATAGCGTTTGATCACGTAGAAGTTTTTGAGCAGCAAGAACGCAGGGCCCTTCGCTCCAGCAGGTGTATAAAGCCGCGCCATGTCAGCGCCACGTGGGAACTTCGAGCCATTCGCCCGCTTCACACCAAGCTTGCCCCAACTCACAACAGACTGCTGTTTGCGTTGGTTGCTTAAGCGGTAATTGAAGTTCTTCGGCAATGTAACTTCATAGCCCCAGGTCTGCCCGGACTGCCAACCCATCTTGTTGAGATAGGCTGCTGTTGAAGCCAACGCATCAGGGATGCTATTCCAGATATCTCTTTTTCCATCACCCGTAATATCGACCGCATAGGCCTGATAAGTCGTCGGGATGAACTGCGTATGCCCCATGGCACCCGCCCAGGACCCCCGCATTTGCGTAGGCGAAACATCACCATTTTGAAGGATTTTGAGAGCAGCAATAAGCTGCTTGCGTGCATATTTTCCGCGACGGCCACCATTATACGCCAGTGTCGCTAGAGCACGAGGCGTTGAACGAACAATCGATGTATTATCGAGAATACGCCCATATGAACTTTCCATCCCCCAAATCGCCAGCACGACATGACGGTTTACGCCATATTTGGCCTCGATCTTATCAAGCCAACCAGACCATTCATCCACCATGCGGCGCCCGTGGAGCACCCGATCCTCTGAAACGGCGCTATCCAGATACTGCCAGATAGCACGTGTAAACTCAGGTTGGTTCTCTGCACTCTTCTTAATTCGTGGATCAGGGGTCATCCCCTTGAAGACACGATCATAGAGTTGAGCGTTAACCCCTTGAGCTACAGCAGTCCGCTTATAGCTTGCAATCCATTTTTGAAAATCACTCCCCTGAGCAAAGCCGTAGGAGTTACTGAAAAATAGAAACCCAGCGCACAGGACAGCTGGCAAAGAAGAAAATCGCATACTGCTTTCTCCAGTCACCCGAATGGGAGGTTGTTAGGCGCACTTTGCGCAGTCTTTTTGCTTAGCCCTCGGAGGCATTACTGCCATGACTGTCAACCATGGTAAAAAAAAGGCCGTTTTTAATCAAAACCCCTTTTTAAGCTTGTCAATTTTTACTAGATGCATCTCAAAAAATTAACGCGCTCCAAAACACTTCAAGAATTCAGCGTCTTATCCGAAGGCCAGCTTCAATGAGGCTGCTCGTATAGTTGCTATTTGGCGAGGAGCTCTCAAACGCACGGAACGTATAACGAGAAAGCAGTGCTGCATCCTTGGAGAAAGCCCACACCAAACCAAAGGATCCAGTTCCCTCCTGCTCAACAATATCTACCCCTTGATACGTCCTGTAAGTGTAGCCAAACTGGACATCACCAACCAGGTCCTGAGTAAACTGATGTGCATACCGAACATCACCCGCATAAAGAATTGAACCAGAAGCTCCACTGATATTGGTTCCGCTAAAGCTGGTTGCTCCACCAACGGTCACAGTATCCCGGCGTGTAGGAGACCAAACAAAAGCTCCATCGAAAATCAGCCCCTGCAAAGCATCAAGGCGATTGTCATCCAGATACTCAGCCCGATAACCAACCCCAAACTCCCCCCGAAGCTTAGGTCCACGATCAACACGAAGACCGGATTTTACAAAGTAACCACGCGATGTTCTATCGAAGCAGGATGGATCACCGCTACAATCTTGATCGTATTTTCGGACAAGAAATCCACCTTCTAAGTAAGGTTCAAATGCAGCTCCATTATCAAATGATGTACGCAGAGTGGCATCAAACACAGTATTATCGCGAGGCTGCGAACTGCTCATTTGCCCGCCGTAAACCGTACGGTCCACACCAATGCCGCCACGCAGCTGAACCAACGAAACTTGCCTGCTGAGTGAGAACCTACCTCCAATTTCCTGCACAGAATTGGTACGCCCGGTCGACGCCTCATTTTCAGCAGAGGACCGCTCCTCTCGCGAAAATGAATAAACACCATCAATACCGGCAGTTGTCAGGTCACTCAAATCAAGACGCACATTCCCACGGCCGGTGACAACAGGCTGGTTATTGTCAGGTTCACTAAAGAAAGCGCGAAGGCTACCCCGAAGCTCCAACCCGAGTCCGTGCCGCTCCCAATTTGAAACCACACCAACTGCCGCATCAACTTCATAAAACCCATCCGGCGTACCGCCATTTGCCTGCTCAGCATTGTCGGTCCAGCCAAGGCCAGCATCAAACGACGGCGTCAGGCGTAACGATCCAAGCTGAATGCCAACAGGTCGGTCCTGAATAGTCTCTCCATCAAAAACACCCTCATCAGAATTCCCACCTCCACCGACGGGTCGTGAAAGACGAGAAGCAGCTGCAACTCTCTCCGAAAACTTGGCCTCCCTACTCCTGCGACCAGTACCAGTGAGTTGCTGGCTAACAGTCGGAACAGGAGGCTGAGTTGCGGTACCTGGTGGTCCTTCTTCAATCAATTGCTCAAAGGGCGCTGCATCCGTTTCAGAAGGATTTTCAAAATCCGCACTCGGGTCATTCTCAAAAGTGAGGCTATCCCTGAACTCCAGATCACTGGTTTGCGCAACAGCATAACACCATGGAAATGCGCCCAGCATCAAAACACAGGTCAGAATTGACCTGTTTTGAATGCTCTTCAAAACGTCAGGGCGCAACCACATAAAATATTCCAGCAATCCACCTTCAAATGAAGGAAATTCAACAAGCCCCACACTCGCCGAACATGGTTAACGTTTCCTTGCAAAGAGACTCTCTACCTCTGATTGTTTTATCCATTCAGATTTGGTAGAGGGGAAACCAAGTCTTGCCCCAGAGTGTTCACAATGCACTCTTATTTAGTGCAGGAATCTTGCTGCAAAAGCGTCATTGTGCTCCTGAGAGCAAAGCTAAGAAGTAGTGCCAAATGCATATGCCATCATTTCTAACGCATGAAGACCGTCCTCTGCGCCCGGCTGATGAGTGGATACACTCCGCTGCAAAGACAATTGAAACTGAGATTGCTGCGCTCAACGCGTTACAGGCAAGTCTTTCCAACGGCTTGGCAGAGCCTTTCACAAAAGCGGTAGAGACAATCGCTCACTCAAAAGGTCGCGTAATCGTCTCCGGTATTGGCAAGAGCGGGATCATTGGTACCAAGCTAGCTGCAACGTTAGCGTCCACCGGGACGCCCGCTTTCTTCGTACACGCAAGCGAAGCAAGCCACGGTGACCTTGGCATGATCACCGAAGATGATGTGGTTATTGCACTGTCCTGGTCTGGCGAAACCCAAGAGCTTGCAAGCCTGCTCGGCTTCACACGCCGTTTTAAGGTGCCGTTGATCGCTATCACCCGCAATGCAGCTAGTGCACTTGGTCAAGCCTCGGATATTTGTTTGACATTGCCTAAAGTTCCAGAGGCCTGCCCCCATGGATTGGCTCCCACATCCAGCACTTTAATTCAGCTCGCCCTGGGAGATGCGCTTGCAATTGCTCTCTTGGAAGCAAAAGGTTTTACAGCTCAAGACTTTAAGGTCTACCATCCTGGTGGCAAACTAGGTGCGAGCCTGATGCATGTTAAAGATGTCATGCACACAGGTGATCATTTACCAGTCGCCCAGAACGGTATGCTCATGAAAGAAGCTCTCGTTTTGATGACCCAAAAGGGATTTGGCGTTCTCGGCATTACCAATAATGATGGAGTACTCATTGGCGTCATCACGGATGGTGACTTACGCCGCCATATCAGCCCGAACTTTCTCGATATGAAAGTTGAGGATGTCATGACGCACAATCCAAAAACAATTGAAGAAACACTTCTGGCACCATCAGCACTGGAAGTAATGAATTCACTCAAGATCAGCTCACTATTTATTGTCAGTAATGACAAGCCAGTTGGAATCATACGCACACTTGATCTTCTGAAAATCGGCGCGGCCTGACCCGCACCTGGAACAAGCTCTTTGATGCCCGAGATGTGTTCATCCTCGGGCATTTTGATTCTCATAGCCATCCATTTGGTTCACATCTTCCAACAGCACAACCCAATTTTTCCCATTTATTAGGATTTGGTTAGCCTTAATACCCCAAATTAACACTAGTTAAATTGCCTCATCAAAGGCGCACATTCGGGTAAGCTAAATGGATCTAGCCACGATAATCGGCGTTATCGCTGCTTGCGTAACTGTGCTGATAGCTATCTTTCTGGGTGGAAGCTTCAGCCAGTTCGTTGACCTTCCTTCCATCTTGATCGTGGTAGGTGGCGGTCTCGCAGCCACACTCGTCAGATTCCCGCTAAATGGGTTGCTAAGTGCTTTTGGAATGGGAGCAAAACTCGCTTTCACCCATAAGAAGATCGAGCCTCGCGAACTTGTCGAGAATATCGCTCATCTTGCAGAAACTGCTCGTAAGGAAGGCCCTCTCGGTCTGGAGAATGTTGAGATTGAGGAACCTACCCTCGCCAAAGGCATGCAATATGTAGCTGACGGTTACGACTACAATCTCATTCGCGACTCGATGGAAAAAGAGCGGGATCTCTACCTGACCCGCTTGAATGAAGGCGCTCGCGTATACCGCGCACTTGGCGACTCAGCACCCGCCTTTGGCATGATCGGAACACTTGTTGGTTTGGTACAGATGCTTGCGACTATGGATGATCCATCCACAATCGGTCCCTCCATGGCGATTGCGCTATTAACAACGCTGTACGGCTCACTCATCGCAAACGTTGTGTGCATCCCGGTTGCCGATAAACTGGATTCCAAATTTGAGCAGGAAGAGCTAAATCAAACCCTTGTCATCGACGGCGTTTTGCAGATTCGTGAAAGCAAAAGCCCATCGCTGATCCGTGAAATGTTGCTGGCTTATATCCCAGAAAAAGGCCGCAGCGACATGATTGAAGCGGCGGCTTAGTCCTTCGGGCAAGGGAGAGACACAATGGCAGGTAGAAAAAAATCAGCTCCCGCAGGCGCACCCGCATGGATGCTGACGTTTGCAGACTTGATGTCTCTGCTCGTGTGTTTCTTCGTATTGATTATTTCGTTCTCGGTACAAGACAAGCAAAAACTTCAGGTTGTTGCAGGCTCGATCAAAGACGCATTCGGCATCAAACAGGTGACCAAACGCGCTGGTGTTCTTGAAATCGAAGGTGTGCCACTACGCGATTTCATGAAAGACATCACCTACGAGAAGCAAATTACAGACGCTGATTTTGCAACTGAGAGCCATCCGGAAAAGCGTAAACAAGGCCCGGAAGCAAACACCCACACCACCAAAAAGGCAGACATCGAGAAGCCGAGGCAGTTTGCAACCGCAGTCGTTTCGCTCCGGCAGGCATTTCAGGAAATGCCTGAGATCACAGAGATCTCCAACAACATCATTCTTGAAGAAACAGATGAAGGCCTTAACATCCTGATTGTGGATCAGGAAGGCCGTTCAATGTATCCGGAAGGGTCAAAGTACCCTTATGAGATAACAAGGCAGCTCCTCGCTAAAATGGCGCCTGTTCTGGCAAAAATGCCAAACCGTGTCCGCATTACCGGACACACGACGACAGGACAGCTCATCACAGCTCCAAGTGAAACTGGCTGGGAACTCTCAGCAGATCGCGCAAACACAGCACGACAGATTCTTTCCGAGTATGGTCTGCCCTCGAACAATATTCATTCTGTAGTGGGAAAAGCTGATTCTGAACCTCTCTTCCCGAATGACCCATATCTTGCAGCAAACCGCCGCATTTCAATTCTGCTGATGGCAGAAGAACCGCCGCTGCCACCAGATTTCAATCCATATCAATAGGCCTAAGCCTCTTCGCCTTCTGAAGCTGCTTCCACAATGAGAGTTGTGCCGTCTTGGCCGACGACTTTCACATGGGCACCTGCTGGTAAATCCGGGCCATTTACACGCCAAATAGAGTCACCAATCTCAAGCGTGCCTTTGCCATGAGCGAGTGCCTGCTTCAACACAAACACACGTCCTTGATATCGGCTCCCTCTTTTATTGAGATGCGGATCACCTTCTTTGTCATCATCTTTAACAGTCAAACGACGACCAATGAGGAGGAAGCTGACGGACAAGACACCCCACAGCACAAGCTGCCAGCGCCAGTCCATATCAAAATATGCAACCAGAGCGCCAACAACGAGAGCCGCTGCCCCAAACCAGATCAGGAATGAGCCAGGAACAGCTAACTCAAGCCCAATAAGAACAAGCCCGGAGGCAAACCAAACCCAAGGTTCGATACTGTTTTGGAACAGCTCAATCAGCATATCGATCAGCCCTCTGAACTACCGGTGTTTGGAATACGGCTGGAACGACGGTGTTCGTTGTCCCTCAGTACTTCTTTGCTTATTTCAGCAATACCGGCAAGGCTTCCAATCATCCCAGTTGCTTCCATAGGCAGAATGAGAGTTTTCTGGTTTGGAGATTTCGCAAGTTCACCGAACGCTTCAACATATTTGTTAGCCACAAAGTAGTTGATCGCACCCATGTCACCTTTGGCAATCGCCTCAGAAACCATCATGGTAGCCTTAGCTTCAGCTTGTGCCAGACGCTCACGCGCTTCAGCATCGCGCATAGCAGCTTGCTGGCGGCCTTCCGCTTCCAGAATGAGTGACTGCTTCACACCCTCTGCCTTAGCAATCTCGGCCTGCCGGGCACCCTCAGCTTCCAGGATCGAAGCACGCTTCTCACGCTCAGCTTTCATCTGACGCCCCATCGCATTAACCAGATCGTTCGGAGGGTTGATGTCCTTGATCTCAATACGAGTGATCTTCACACCCCATGGCTCACAAGCCGCATCAACGACACGCAACAAACGAGCATTGATTTCATCACGATTGGAGAGCAGCTCGTCCAGATCCATGGAACCCATGACACTACGAATGTTGGTCATGGTCAGATTCAGAATCGCATTCTGCAAGCCCAGGACTTCATAGGCCGCCTGAGAGGCGCTCAACACCTGATAGAAAGTCACACCATCAGCAGTAATCGTTGCATTGTCTTTGGTGATCACTTCCTGCGCTGGAACATCAAGCACTTGCTCCATCATATTCAATTTATGACCAATCTGGTCAATGAACGGGATGATGATGTTCAAACCCGGATGCAGCGTCTTCCGGTATTTTCCAAAGCGTTCAACTGTATAGTTGTAGCCTTGAGGAACCATCTTCGCGCCAGCAAATACAACAAAAATGATCACAGCCACTAAAATGAGGACAGTAATCGAACTACCTGTCAAAATATCCATATCTATTAATCCTTTGGAGGAATTTGCCTTAACTATCGTAGCTTTGTCCCATTAAAACCAGAGAAAACTGCACGAATAAATGCCAAAGAGCACCGCTTCCTAAAAGAAACGAGTGCTCTTCTTTACATAGTAAATTAAAACTTAACTTCTAGATCCAACCCTGAAGCTCACGGCGAACCACATTCTCCAGCACTGCCATACCTTCAGGAGCATCATTGAGACATGGAATATGCGTAAACTGCTCGCCGCCATGCTCTTCAAAGATCTCTGCTGCTTCACCTGCGATTTCTTCCAGAGTCTCAAGGCAGTCAGCAACAAAGCCCGGATTCAAAACAGCAATCCGTTTCACACCATCTTTCGCCAGCTTCTCAACTGTCTTATCCGTGTAAGGCTGCAACCACTCTTCTGGACCAAAGCGAGATTGGAAGGTGATCTGAAGCTTCGTCTCATCCCACGCCAGCTTCTCACGCAACAAGCGAGTCGTTTTCTGACAGTGGCAGTGGTATGGATCACCCTTATCAAAGTAGCTCTGCGGAATGCCGTGGAAAGACGCGAGAACCATCTCTGGTTCTTCATCCAACTCACTGAGCTTGTTCTTGATCGAAGCAGCAAGCGAGTCAATGTAAGTATCGTCATCATGATAAGGCGGCACAATACGAATGGTCGGCTGCCAGCGCATCTTCAAAAGTGAACGAAAGACTTCATCGTTTACGGTCGCCGTCGTCGAAGCTGAGTATTGCGGATACAACGGGAAGACGAGAATACGGTCGCAACCCTTTTCCCTCAGCGCATCAAGACGGCTCGCAATGGATGGATTGCCATAACGCATAGCCCAATCGACAACAACATTGTCACCCAGACCCGAAAGCATCTCAGAAAGCTTGTCAGATTGGCTCCGTGTAATGGTGCGTAACGGACTTTCATCCAGCTCGTTGTTCCAGATCTCTTTGTAGGCCTCACCGGACTTTTGCGGGCGCTTGCTCAAGACAATTCCATGCAAAATGGGCAACCAGAGAAAACGCGACCACTCAATGACGCGGCGATCTGAGAGAAACTCTGCCAGATAACGACGCATGGACCAGTAATCTGTCCCGTCTGGTGTCCCAAGATTTACAAGAAGCACACCCACTTTCCCAAAGGAGACCGGAGGGTGGTTTTCTTGCTTTGTTGCGTTACCGCTTGTGCTCTGGTTCATGAGACCCCTATGCGCATCAGATCCAATCCAATTGCTAAATAGAGTTTCCCAATGCCCGCGCCAAGGTCAAACCCTGTGATTTTCTGATTATTACCGTGAAACTACCCAAAATAGAAAAATGCCAGCCCACAAACGCAAACTGGCATTCTCAAAATCGATCAAATCAAGAGCTGCTATGCAGTCACTTCACGTTCGTCAGAAATCACTTTACCATCGTTTGGCAAGGTATTTGGGGCAACCAGCTCCACATCACCATTGAGGCCAGTGTGCTCTTTCAGAGATTTCTTCAAAGCCGCAATGAAATCATCACTTGCAGCTTCAGTCTCGACCTTCAGGATCATATGATCCTGCTCACCCTGGCGCACGACTGAGAGACGCGCACGCCCGGCCTCATCACCAGCGTTTTTGCGCAGACGTTCAATCTGTGCTGGGTCAACAAACATGCCCTTCACTTTGGTACGTTGGTCTGCTCGTCCCATCCACCCTTTCAGGCGCATGCTCGTACGACCACACGGCGAGATGCCCGGTAGCACTGCAGATAAATCACCCGTTGCGAAACGAATAAGCGGATAGGTTGGCGAGAATGTCGTCACGACCAACTCTCCCACTTCACCCGGTGAAACAGGCTCTCCCGTTCCAGGACGAACGATTTCAATAATGAAATCTTCGTTGGCGATCAGACCTTCCATGGCTTCACTTTCATAAGCCACGATACCTAGATCAGCCGTTGCATAGGCTTGCAGAACTTTCACGCCGCGACTTGCGTATTCCTCACGCAAGCTCGGATAAAGCGCACCACCGGAAACAAGACCATGCTTAATGGAGCTTACATCCGCCCCCAACTCGACAGCACGGTCCAGAATAACCTTCAGATAGTCCGGAGTACCGGCATAAGCCGTCGGGCGCAGGCTCGAGATCGCAGAAACCTGCATGTCCGTATTACCGATACCAGCAGGAAACACCACACAGCCATATGCACGTGCGCCCTGATCCAGAATGAACCCACCCGGTGTCATGTGATAGGACAGCGCATTGTGAACGATATCGCCCGGACGAATTCCAGTCGCATGGAACGCACGCGCTGATTTCCATGGATCAGCTTCGGATCCCTGCGGTTCCCAGATTGGTCCCGGAGACATAAAGATGCGTTTGTATGTAGAAAAATCGCCAGCAGCGAACCCACCAAGTGGGGGCTCTTCAGCCTGAGCCGCAAGAAGGTCCGCCTTACGGAGAACAGGGAGCTTAGCCAAAGCTTCACGGCTCGTCACTTCAGCTGGGTCAACATCTGCCAGATGCTTTGCCCAACCAGACGCCTCGTTCTTTGCCATGGCAATCTGCCCCGGCAACCGAGCCATCAAATCAGCTTCTCGTTCCTCTGGGGACCGGATCTCCAACTCATCAAAATATTGGTTTCCCATAGAAGCCCTCCCATGGCCTCAAACATCTTCCCAGCAGGAGACGAAAGCCTCCCGCAAATTTATTGGACAGGTACTCTAGTTAAATCCGACAGGATCAACGCGGCCCTGACAATCAGATTGCACCGGCTTCGCGGCCAACAGTAACTCACTCATCGGGGTATCTGGCTCAACCCTGCCCTTCAGATTGATAAAAAGCTCGGTAATTAAACCACCTTTGCAACGCACCTGAACGCGGTTCCCTGCACCAGCGCCAAAGGTTTCATCAAACGCCGCACGAACCTGCGCTGTCGTGAGCACCTCACCTATGTTGGCGGCAAACAGATCACGGACAGCTGAACCGTTCAATTGCTCCATAAGATCAAGAGATTCCGCGTAATACTCTTCTGCACTATCGCTGTAACAAGTACCGTGTTTTACCCATTCATAACGGTCCAGATGCGACTGAGCGCCCGGCATCACTTTATCCAGCTCTTCACGAGTTGCATCATCCAACTCAACTGGAGGCAACTGCCCCCGTGTAGAACGCTCTTCTGCCAGACGCTTTTCTTCCCGAGTCACACCACACCAGAAGTTCCCACGGGGCTGAGGCCACAAACCATGCAATGCAAAGTGGTTCGCATCAAACCGTCCTTCCACCTGAGAAGAACACTCCGGTATCTCTTGATGTGTTTGACAAAAAGCAGGTTGCCAGCTCGCAGCAAGCAGGAACTCAGCATCCGCTGATGGTCCTTTGACAGCAGGGCGAACCACATTTGATCCATCAGAACCTCCGGAACCATTGCCAGTATTCTGCCCGCTACCATCAGCTTCAACCAGATGCAGACCACAGGAAACATCCACCCAACGCTCAGCTGGATTTACGCCATTCATGCGAATGAAGTAATGAGATGCTTGCGATTTGTTCTTCCCAAGCAGTTCATAGGCTCGCATCCGTTCCACATGAACGTTTCCAGGATTTGTCTGCTTACGAATAGATTGAAATGCTGGACAGGCTTCCTCAGCAAGAAAGAAACCCTCCAACTTCACTTGAGAAGCAGCAGGCAAAACAGAGGCCACGCTCAAAAGCGCAGCCCCGACAATCACTTTAGAAAGAAAATGCATGTGGTCCTCCAAAATACCTTTTGCAGCAATAAGCAGCATGCAGATTATTCAAAACCAGATACATTGACTTCCTGTGACAGTTCACCCCCATGTTTTTAGGGGCAAGTTCTCAATTAATGTAGCTTACGCCAACCACCGCTTGCGGCGTTTGTAGTGTTTGCCATCACGGAAGGATTTTCGCCCTTCTCCGCCAACACCTAGATAGAACTCTTTCACGTCTTCGTTTTCGCGCAAAGAATCAGCATCACCATCCAGCACGATACGGCCAGCTTCCATGATGTACCCATAGGTCGCGTATTTAAGCGCAACGTTGGTATTCTGCTCAGCAAGAAGGAAGGACACACCTTCATTCTTGTTCAGCTTCTTCACAATCTCAAAAATTTCTTCTTGCAACTGCGGAGCAAGGCCCATGCTTGGCTCATCCAGCAAAATCATGTCCGGGCGGCTCATCAAGGCACGACCCACTGCACACATCTGCTGCTCACCACCAGAAGTATAACCTGCTTGAGAACTCCGGCGCTCACGCAAACGCGGGAAGTAGTCATACACCATTTCCAGATCGCGCTTGATCTCAGCATTGCCATCTTTGCGGGTGTAAGCGCCCGTCATCAGGTTGTCTTCAATGGAAAGGTGGCCAAAACAACGACGGCCTTCCATGACCTGAATGCATCCGCGCTGAACCAGCTCGTTCGGAGAAAGCGCCTGAACTTGCTTTCCTTGAAAAATGATATTGCCCTTCGTCACTTCTCCACGCTCTGCTTGCAGCAGGTTGGAGATTGCTTTCAGGGTCGTTGTCTTACCGGCACCGTTCGCACCCAGCAGAGCAACAATACCACCCTTAGGCACGGTCAAAGAAACACCTTTGAGAACCAGAACCACGTGGTCGTAAATGACTTCGATGTTGTTGATAGACAAAATGTCTTCGGCAACCTGCAGGTTAGCGGCTGGTGCCTTGGATTTTGATGTCTGTTCTGCAATTGCGTTCATGAGATCAGCCTTAACCTGCGAACATTCCGATTGTTTGAATTCGATAAATTGGCCGGGCACCACCGCGCCCGACCAAAACAACAAGGCTTAGTTACAAGCGAGGTCGCCACGACCAGGCCAAGGAGCATTGTTTTTCGCGTAGTCAGCAGCTTTTTCCAGTTCAAGCGGCTTGATCAGTTCACGATTTGGAGTCAGCAGGTCACTTGCCTGTACAAACTCTTCGCCGTTCCACTCAAGCATCCATGCACCAGAGTGACCAGTATGGTTGTCACAAGCCATCTTCAGTGGAGGTGTCATGCCCTTCATACCCAGCTCTTCAAGGCGAGCTGCAGTGATATCTAGGTTCTCAAGCCCCCAACGCAGCTGTTCTGCATTGATGTTCTTTTCACCAAAGTTGTCCTGAGCGGTTTTTGCTGCTTCAGCAAGGATCATAGAGATGATGATACCGCGCTGATAGAAGATGGTGTCCATGTCAGCTTCAGATTTGATTTCTGAGTTGCCTTTGGAAACAACATGCTTACGGATGTCTTCAAGCACTGGGAAGTTGCCTGGAGCATTGAAGCTGACAGACTTGTAGCCCTTCGCTTTAGCGCCAACGTTCTGCAGGTCAGCATCAGAGCCAGACCACCAGATGCCGATGAAGTTTTCCATTGGGTAGCGTGTCTTAACCGCTTCGGTGATCGCACCGGCGTTCATAGCACCCCAACCCCACATAACGACGTTGTCTGGACGCTCACGACGGATCTGCAACCACTGCGCAGACTGGTTCTGCATTTCTTTCAGACCAACAGGGATCGGAACCAGCTTGAAGTCATGCATTTCTGCAAGCTTTTCCAGAAGCGGAATTGGCTCTTTACCGAATGGGTGGTCAAGATGCAGAAGAACGATCTTCTTACCCTTCAGCGAAGACATGTCACCACCAGCAATGTAGTCGAGGATCATGTATGCGCCATCCCAGTAGGACACTGGTGGGTTAAACGCCCACGCAAACGTATCACCGTCTGACATTGGCGAGAAACCGTAGCCAGGTGCCAGAATAGGAATACGGTCCACGTTGGTGCGAGGCATAACCTGCAGAGTGATACCGGTTGACCATGGCTGCGTTACGAGAGCTTCTCCCTTAGTCTTCTCGTAGCACTCAACGCCTTTGTTGGTGTTGTAACCGGTTTCACACTCGATGTAATCGATTGGCACGCCGCCAATACCACCATCACGTTCGTTCAGCATAAGCATGTAATCACGCTGGCCGTTCATGATTGGCGTACCTGTACCCGCAAATGGGCCAGTACGGTATGTCAGGTTTGGAAAGTTAAGACCGTCTGCTGCCATTGCAGCTGTGCTCATGGCAACTGCAAGGGCACCTGTTGCAACAGCCTTACCTAAATTCGTAAAGTGTTTCATATTTTCCTCCGCGTTTGCGGCTCCCGCCGCGGACCATTTCCTCTATTCCCCAGCTGCTCCCGCAGTTCTTTATTAGTGAGGGAATGGCCAAATGATGAGCTTTTCACGAATAAGCGCCCAGAACCGCGCAAGACCGTGAGGCTCGACAATCAAGAACATGATAATGAGAGAACCAACCACCATAACGTTGACGTGTTCCATGGTGGCAGAACCGATACTCAGGCCAAGCATTTCTGGCAGAAGGTTCAACACAACCGGCAGCGCCACAATCAGGATCGCTCCGAGGAAGTTCCCCATCACACTGCCAAGGCCACCAATGATCGCGATAAAGACGATCTGGAAACTCATTGGAATATCAAAGAGGTTTGGCTCAGCAGCACCTTTCCAGAAGAACACCATCAGTGCGCCGGCAATACCCACGATATAGGAGCTGACAGCAAAGGCAGATAGCTTTGCACGCATCAGGTTGATGCCCACCAATTCCGCAGCAATATCCATGTCACGAACAGCCTTCCACGTACGGCCATACCGGCCACGTGTCAGGTTGATCATCGCAAAGGTCACAACGGATACGATGCCAAGAACAAAGTAGTACTGAACCATAGGCGACGCATTCGGACCTGTCACAACAAGACCGAAGATGTCCATGGTCCGCACTTCAATCGCGCCGGATGCATTGTAGTTGTAAAGCCACGCCCACTTCTCAAAGAGCCACACCAGAAAGAACTGCGAAGCAAGCGTCGCAATCGCAAGGTAGAAACCTTTAATGCGCAGCGACGGCAAACCAAACGCAACCCCAACCGCAGCTGAGAAGAAGCCAGAAAGGAACAACGCAACAATGATGTTCATTTCCGGGAAGATCGTAGTGATCTTGTAGCAAGCATAAGCGCCAACGCCCATGAAGCCCGCAGTACCCAGCGAAAGCTGTCCGGCATAACCAGTCAGAATGTTCAGGCCAAGCGAGGCCAGAGAATAAATCAGCACAGGCACAAGCAGAGCCTTGTAGGTGAACTCCGATGCGAACATCGGAAAGATCACATACATAGCGGCAAGGATCACAACCAGCAGGACCATATCCTGCTTGATTGGGAAGAGCGCCTGATCACTTTCATAGGTCGTTTTGAACTGACCAGAAGTTCTGTAAAACACGTCAGGCCTCCCTTATACGCGCTCGATGATTTTCTCACCGAACAGCCCTTGCGGACGGAACAGCAGAACAATCAAAGCAAAGATGAAGGCGAACCAGGTTTCGGTGTTGCCACCAAACAGAGGCTGACCCCAGTAGATTTCGAAGACTTTTTCAAGAAGGCCGATGGCAATGCCGCCGATAATCGCGCCGGAGACTGATTCCAGACCACCAAGCATCAGCACTGGCAGAGCCTTGTATGCGATCACTTCCAGAGCAAACGACACACCAGCACGAGCCCCCCAGACGACACCGGTAGCAAGAGCAATCACGCCTGCAATAAACCAGACCAGAACCCAGATAGTGCTGAGAGAGATGCCGACAGATAGCGCTGCAGTATGATCATCACCCAGTGCACGGATCGCACGACCCATCGCAGATTTGTTCAGGAACACCAGCAGGCTGATAACCAGCACGATCGCCATAACAACCGCGAACACATCTTTTTCTTCCAGAAGCAGGAAGCCGCCGAACGGTTCAAATTCAATAGCACCGGTTGGAATACCAAGCGCTTCGGTGATCATCACCTTGTTCTCACCACCGAACACGAACTCACCGAACCCGATGAGGAACATGGTGATACCGATGGTTGCCATGAACAGAATGATGTCTGGCTGCCCGACAAGCGGACGAAGCACAACACGCTCAACGCTCATTGCCAACGCATACATGATGCCAAGAGTAAGCGGCATCGCGATTGCAGCAGCAACAAACTCGTTGCCAACAAAAGGAACCAGGAAGGTATGCAGGCCAACCAAAGACAGCGCAGCAAACACAACCATAATGCCTTGCGCAAAGTTAAAGATGCGCGAGGATTTAAAGATGAGAACGAAACCAAGTGCAATCAGCGCATAAAGAACACCGGAGACGAGACCTTCCCACAACACCTGTAGAAAGAAGTCCGGCATTCCGTACATCTGAACAAATGGATCAATTAGTACGTTATAAAGTGTTTCCATGGGGGTGCTCCCTAGTGTGACACGCCCAGATAGGCATCAATAACTTCTGGGTTGCTCTGCACTTCTTCTGGCACGCCATCAGCGATCTTGCGGCCATAGTCCAAAACAACGACACGGTCGGAAAGGTCCATCACAACACCCATGTCATGCTCAATCAGAGCAATCGTAGTGCCGAGCTGATCATTCACATCCAGAATGAAGCGGCTCATGTCCTCTTTCTCTTCCAGGTTCATCCCTGCCATCGGCTCATCGAGCAGCAGCAGTTCTGGCTCCATCGCCAACGCACGAGCAAGCTCAACACGCTTCTGCAAGCCGTAAGGAAGCGTTCCCACTGGTGTGCGGCGAATATGTTGGATTTCGAGAAAGTCGATGATTTCCTCGACCTTCTTACGGTGCTCAATCTCTTCCCTCTGAGCAGGCCCCCAATAGAGCATCTGCCAGAATAAGTTCTGCTTCATCCGCGTTGCACGTCCAGCCATGATGTTATCCAGCGTGGACATACCCTTAAACAAAGCAACGTTCTGGAAAGTTCGAGCGATACCCTGACTAACCGCAAGATGCGGTTTCATGGACCTGCGCTTTTCGCCATTGAAGGTGATCACACCTTCCTGAGGCTGATAGAAACCATTGATCACGTTGAGCATGGACGTCTTGCCAGCACCATTGGGACCAATGATCGCGCGAATTTCACCCTTCTTGATATTGAAGGAGATATTCGTGATTGCCTTAACGCCGCCAAAGGAGAGAGAAACGTTCTCAAGATCCAGCAGAACCTCGCGCTCCTCGGCCCTTTTTTTGACCTCTTCGAGCGTTGGATCCATTACAGTCATTCTGCCGCCTCCCCAATCGCGGACATTGCTTTAGTACTATGGGTGTCCATGTCCCGGATCTCGACGGTGGCTTCAATCGTGCCTTGACGGCCATCTTCAAAGGTCACCTCGGTCACCACATGCTTGGAGGTCTCACCCGCATAAAATGCTTCAATCAGAGGCGCATATCGGTCGGCAACGAAGTTACGACGGACTTTCTGAGTACGTGTCAGCTCGCCATCATCCGGATCCAGCTCTTTATGCAAAACAAGGAAACGTTTGATCTGGGCACCAGCCATCATTGGTTCTTCAAAAAGATCCTTGTTCACCTGATCCACATGGCTTTGGATTGTTTTGTAAACGTCAGGATGTGCGGCCAGTTCCTGATAGGAAGCATATGCAATGTTGTTCCGCTCAGCCCAGTTACCAACCGCAACAAGGTCAATATTCACAAAGGCACAAACGTAGTCGCGCTCGTTTCCGAAGGTCACAGCTTCTTTGATGTTCGGGAAGAACTTCAGCTTGTTCTCAATGTACTTCGGCGCAAACATGGAGCCATCAGTCAGCTTGCCCACGTCCTTCGCACGGTCGATGATCTTCAGGTGCCCATTCTCAAGGAACATGCCAGCATCACCAGTGTGAACCCAGCCATCCTCAGTCTTGGTATCCTTCGTTGCCTCATCGTTCTTGTAATAACCAAGGAACGCACCCGGCGAGCGATACATAACCTCACCACTCTCCGCGATTTTAACCTCAACGTCCGGCATAGGAACGCCAACCGTATCAGCATAAATCTGGCCATCAGGCTGAGAGGTAATGAACACGGAAGATTCCGTCTGCCCGTAAAGCTGCTTCAGGTTCAGGCCGATTGAGCGGTAGAACTTAAAGATCTCAGGACCAATCGCTTCACCCGCGGTGTAAGCCACACGAACACGGGAAAAACCCATCTCGTTCTTCAGCGGCCCATACACGCAGAACTCACCAACAGCATACTTCATGCGCTCAAACAGAGAGACTTTCTCTCCATTCAAAATGCGCTCACCAACCTGGTTCGCATAATTGAGGAAGTAGTCAAACAGCTTCTTCTTCATCTTGCCCGCATCTTCCATGCGAACTGTGATGTGCGTCAGCATGCCCTCAAACACCCGCGGCGGTGCAAACATGTAAGTTGGGGCAATTTCCTTACGGTCAATCGAAACTGTTTCCGGACCTTCAGGACAGTTCACGCAGTACCCGGCTGTAAGACACTGTGCGTAGGAGAACACATGGTCACCAACCCATGCCATTGGCAGGTACGCGACTGTGTCTGCATTCTCATCCAGATTATCAAACTTGTTAGCATTCTGAACAGCAACAACCAGGTTATTGAAGGTCAGCATCACCCCTTTCGGACGACCGGTCGTACCGGAGGTGTAAAGGATCACAGCAACGTCTTCACTCTTGCCAGCATTAACGGCATCAAACCAGTCATCCGCTAGCTTCTCATCATTGTCGAGCAGGGTCTGCCCGGCTTCCTGAACGCTCAGGTAACGATGAAGGCTTGTGTGGTCGTAATCACGAAGGCCTTTAGGGTCTTCGTAAATGATGTGCTCGAGCAGCGGCAGCTTCTCGGACATCTCAAGCAGCTTATCAACCTGCTCCTGATCTTCAACAACCGCAAAGCGCACTTCTGCGTGGCCAAGCACGTAGCCGATCTCTTCTGCCACTGAGTCAGAATAGACTGGGATCGGAATACCACCCAACGCCTGCACTGCGGCAAAAACCCAATAAAGATGCGGACGGTTTGCACCAATCACCGCAACCTTGTCGCCCTCTTTGCATCCAAGGCTCTTGAGCCCAAGAGAAAGCTTGCGCACTTCTCCAAGGACCTCACGCCAGGTCCAGCTCTGCCAGATCCCGAGGTCCTTTTCGCGATACGCGGGACGATCCCCCCATTCCCGCGCATTCCGAATAAGCAACTGCGGAAATGTGTCCATACCCGCTGACGGAGGCACCTGCATCTTTGAATCACCTCTCACCAAAGGTCATCTTGTGCCTTTGGTCTGCCTGTTTACTCTGAGGAAATACGAAAGACTAATAGTCCCGCCTCGCAAGTCCTCCACCTGCGAGTTCCTCCCTGGACTTATTCTTAGCAAGATACGAAAGCTTTTTTAATGGGTTTTATTCATTGCGCGTTGCAACCTTGAGCACTTGTGCAATGCAAAACTGTGATATTTCAACGAGTTACATTCAAAAAACTCTATACTAAGGTATACATGCATTATATTTGTCACGCATAAGCGAAATACTATAGGTAAATCAATGCCCAATACTTTTGAATAGGTTTCAATTCCTTTTTGTAGATCATTGGACTAAGTCAAAAAAGAATCACTACTTTGGGCTATGGGCACTGCAACAAAAAAGGGGCGCGAATACTCGCGCCCCTTACATATACTAAGCGATTAATACTTTTAGCCGTAGATCACTTTTGGCAACCATGTTGCCATTTCCGGCAGGTACCACAGGATGATCAGCATCAGAACCTGAATGAGAACAAACGGGATGATACCGAAGTAAATGTCTGAGGTTTTCACTGACGGTGGTGCCACACCCCGCAGATAGAACAGCGCAAAGCCGAACGGAGGCGTCAGGAACGATGTCTGCAAGTTTACAGCCATCATCACACCCAGCCATGCAGGGCTCATCGGTTCACCATTAGGCATCTCAAGCTGCAGCAGAATTGGTGCAACAAGCGGAACAACCACGAACACGATTTCCAGAAAGTCCAGGAAGAAGCCCAGCACGAACATTACAGCCATAACCGCAATGATCGCACCCAGCGCACCACCCGGCAGACCAGTCAGCGCTTCCTTCACCAGTTCCTCACCACCCAGATCACGGAAGATCAGGGAGAAGAATGTTGCGCCGATCAGGATCACAAACACCATACAGGTGATCTGTGTGGTCGACTGCATCACTGGCATAAGCACTTTCTTCGCCATCACGCGGTAAAGCGAAACGAGCAACCCATAAGCAAGCACTGCGCAGGCAAAACCAGCAACCCAAATACCAATCATATCACCGGTTGGGATCTCGTTACGTGCAACACGCAGGTCCATGAAGGATGTCAGAACCAACATCACAACAAGAAACAGCACAGCCAGATACACCGGCCAAGGCTTGTCTTCTTCCATGCGGTATCCAGCAAGCAACAACGCACCAACAGCACCTACAGCAGCAGCTTCAGTTGGTGTCGCAATACCTACGAGAATTGAACCAAGCACCGCGATAATAAGCGCAATTGGCGGCACAAGAGCATGAAGAACCTGACTGAGGGTTGGTCCCGCAGATCCATCATCACGCATTGGAGGCGCTTTGTGCGGCTGTGTGAACGCAACAAACAGCTGGTACACAATGTAAAGGCCAACAAGTGCAAGACCTGGAATAAGCGCCCCTGCAAACAAATCCCCTACAGAGAATGGATCTGGAGCAAAGTTACCCATCTCACGCTGAGCGATCTGGTAGCCGTTGGAAAGCTGGTCAGCAAGGAACACAAGCACGATGGAAGGCGGAATAATCTGCCCCAACGTACCGGAGGCTGCAATAGAACCGCAGGCAAGACGCGGGCTGTAACCGTTACGCAGCATAGTCGGCAGAGACAAAAGCCCCATGGTTACCACGGTGGCGCCCACAATACCGGTTGAAGCAGCAAGCAAAGCACCCACAATCGTGACAGAAAGCCCGAGACCGCCCGGCATACGCCCAAACAACCGGCCCATGGTTTCCAGCAGCTCTTCCGCAACCTTGGAACGTTCCAGCATCACCCCCATGAAGATGAAGAGTGGAACCGCGATCAGGGTTTCGTTGGACATGGTGCCGAAAATTCGGCTCGGGATCGCACCAAGGGTCACGCTGCCGCCAAAGAACGACGCGATCAGAGCGAAAATCAGTGCGACACCAGCAAGAGTAAATGCAACAGGGAAGCCCGCCAACAAACAAATACAGGCAACCGCAAACATCAAAATATCAAGAGTATGAAGAAGTCCATCCATCTCCGATTACTCCTGGATCTGACGGAATGAGTCGAGTGCCTTCTTGTCACCGCGAAGGGCAAGAACACTTCGAAGAATAATGGCGACACCCTGTAAGGAAACCAGAACGGCAAAGGCAATAATCGCACTCTTCAGAAGATACCGTCCTTGAATACCGGATGCCTCCTGAGACCCTTCCCAGATTGCCCAGGAACTGAGCACATAGCCCCAGGACCAGTAAATAATCACCGCACACATCGGAAGAAGGAAGAACACCGAACCGAGCAGGTCAACCATTGCTTTGATACGTGGGCGAGCATCCCGGTAAAAGATATCGACCCGCACGTGCCCATCTACGCTTAGCGTATAAGCAGCAGCCGACATAAACAGGAAACCGTGCATGTAGGTGATGGATTCTTGCATCCAGATGGAACCGATACCGAAAACGTATCTCATCACCACCACTGTAAATTGGACAAGCACAATGCCCAAAGTCAGCCAGGCGCAGCTCTTGCCGATGCCACGATTGACTGAGGTAATCAGGTTCATTAGGGCGCGCATGCCCGCCTCTTCGTCTTGGTCTACACCAAGCCTCTAGGATTATTATTGGGCCCCAAAGGCCAAGATAGAGCTCTTGAAAGAAAAGCTCCCCGCAAGGATTGCGGAGAGCGTGTGCAGCAATAAGTAAAATTAACCCAGGATACGATCGCGAGCTGTCAGGTAGTTACGCTCAGCAAGGCTGGACCATGCAGAGGTTTCCTTACGAGACTTGAGGTAGCTTTCGTAGATGCGCTTGGAGAGGTCATCTGTTTCAGCCACTTCAGCAACAACTTCTTCAGCTTTACGGCCGATAGCATCGAACACGTCATCAGAGAAGTCACGAACCTGAACGTTGTGCTTGGTCAGGAGAGTTTCCAGAGCAGCACCGTTGTTGTGGTTGTACTCAGCGAACATGTAGTTGTTCTCTGCCATACACGCAGAACGGATCAGCTCCTGCTGACCAGGTGTGAAGCTTTCCCAAACACCTTTGTTCATGCCGAAGGACAGACCAGCACCTGGCTCATGGAAGCCTTTGGTGTAGTAGTACTTAGCAACTTTATAGAAACCAAACGCCATGTCGTTCCATGCGCCTACCCACTCGGTTGCGTCGATCGCGCCGGACTGCATTGCTGGGAAGATTTCAGAGCCAGGAAGCGCAACAGCTGATGCACCCAGACGGCGAAGAACTTCACCACCCAGACCAGGCATACGCATTTTCAGGCCTTTGAGGTCTTCAAGAGATTTGATCTCTTTGTTGAACCAGCCACCTGCCTGCAGACCGGTGTTACCAGCCAGGAAGGATTTAACGTTGAACTGACCAGCAAGCTCATCCCAAAGCTGTTGACCGCCACCGAAATGCATCCATGCTTCCAGCTCAGCAGCTGTCATGCCCATTGGAACGGCAGTGAAGAAGCCAAATGCTTTGTGCTTGCCGAGCCAGTAGTAGTCAGCAGCGTGGTACATGTCAGCTGTACCATTGGAAACAGCGTCGAAGCTCTCAAATGCAGGAACGAGTTCACCGGCAGCAAACAGCTTTACAGTCAGCTGACCTTCACTGGCAGCAGTGATACGGTCAGCGATGCGCTGTGCGCCAGTACCGAGACCCGGGAAGTTCTTAGGCCAGGTGGTGACCATTTTCAGTTCGCGCTTACCAGCTGCGAGTGCTGGAGCTGCAAGAGTAGCTGCGCCAGCGGTTGCACCTGCCAAACCAGCATTTTTCAGAAAACTACGGCGGTCCATAAAAACTCCTCCCAAGAGCTTCTTAAATCAAATCTCTTTATGCCTCCGCAGAATTGAACCTCTTCCATTGAGATCTCTGCGACAACATGACCAACTTCTTATAACCCTAAAACTACGTGAAAATACAAGGAAATCTGCACCCTATTGGACAAATTAATTATTCTTGGATCAACTGAGCGTACCTCATCTATGCGTTTTCAACCGAAACCAGCCGCAACGTAACTATCGAAACATTTTTAGGAATCTCCGCCCTTGAGGGCTAACAATCAACCTCCAAAATCGGGATTCATAGCCTTTTATTTCAATGTTAATAAGTCAGCCTACATGACCTAACTGGCTTGAGCATTGCTCCATTAATTTTCTGGGTGAATTAAGCCACACAGGTGGTAGATGCTTTAAAATACAATAATTTAGAGGAAACTAATCTACAGTTTCAGTTGAAACTGAGCAGAGGTGCGCAGACACGATGCCACCCGATAAATCCGAGGCCTTAGACCTCAATCAGGTCGGCATTGCAAAGCGAAGACAGCTAACATTTAAAGATGCGTTCCGATGCACAAACAACTATCCACACGAAGGTGTGGTTTTCTACAGGTTCGCGCATTAACGATAGCGCGAATTTCTTCGAAAACACCCATACGAAATTGCTTGAAAGCAAATTTCTCAGGCATTTCGAGAGCGATTCTTCCAAAAATTGCCGTAATCTAGAACAGACCTGCCGTCGCGCCACCATTCAGCCCAGCAATCAGCATCAACGTTCCCATCAGCAAAATAGTCAGAGCGCCAACCACCTCAAAACCGCGCAGAATAACCGTACCAGCCTGACTGTCGGCACCCCAGATCCGCAAGGCAACCTCACGCGAGAGCACTGCGAGACTCGCCAGAATAGAAACGGTAATACCTGTCCCCAATGCCATCACGAGCGTGGAGGCCACACCAGCCCAAATCATGCCCTGAGAAAACGCAAACGCAAGCACGATCAAAGCACCGGTGCATGGGCGAAGCCCCACTGCCAGAATGATCGACCAGATGCTTGTGAGTGTCATGGCTGAGTTCTGAACCATCTTCGGATCCGGCGTATGCGCATGCCCACAGCTGGAACAAACCTCTCCATGCTCTGAATGCTCATGTTGATGATGGTCGTGATCATGGTCATGTGAATGACCGCAGCTCGAAGCAGGCTTTTTGCCAAACCATGGCTTCAAAACACGTTGCCAAACAAGGTAGAGGCCAAGCAGGAAGACCAACACATAAGAGCCAAGCTCAAACCAGCGGGCTGTTGCATTAATCGCCGTACTGGTCAGATGCAAAAGGACTCCAGCCCCGCCAACCAGCACAATCGCTGTCACCGCCTGCGCAAAGGCAGAAGCAAAGGAGAGCGCGATCCCTTTCTTCAATGTCTGCTCATCCGCAATCACGTAAGAAGAAATCACTGCCTTACCATGCCCCGGCCCTGCAGCATGAAACACGCCATACGCAAAGCTGATCAGCATTAGAAGCCACCCGGCAGAAGGATTGTTGCGGAAGTTTCTCAGCGCGCTTGTCAGCTTAAGATAAAACTCATTCTGCAACCGGGTAATGGTCGCCATGCCTTGCTGGAAAATATTCATATCCGGACCACGAAGCTCAGCAGTATCCGCAGTCTCACGCTCAGAAACGGAAGACAGCGTCATCGGCTCACCACCTTGCGCAAGCGCTGCCACTGCATCTTCTGCAGACGCAGGTGCACTCTCAACTGGCCCAGGTGTAATCTCGGAAATGAATTTAGTATTGCCCGTAGAAGCTGTTGTAGTCGCCACACCATCGCAAGACACAATCACCTGATTGACAAGCGCTGCTGTGTATCCCTGCAACTCTTCAGGAACATTCCGCTGGTCAGCACCGATCGTTGCCAACTGAGCAGCAATTTGCCCGTCCAGCTCAGGAGGATGGACCAGCTCAACAGAACATTTTCCGGGAGCATTCTTCAGCGTCACGGCCATATCTGCCTTAGGCCATTTAAAATCGATGTAGTAGGTTGGGTCATAAACATCGAGTGTGATCGGCTTGTCAGCCTTGATCTTCTCTTTGAGCGGCAGTGTAAAGCTCAACTCCACCAATGACACGGGGCTCGTGTCTGGCTGGCTGCGACCAGCTGCAATCTCTTCAGCAATTGCTGCTCGGTCTTCATCGCTGATCAACCAGTAATCATCAAAGGCTACCTTGATCATTTTCATGGATGGATCAAATGGCTCAGAGAAATCTATCTCCGCTTTGCTGTCATCCCCAAACGTGAAGTAGCCGTACTCTCCAAGACCCTCAATGTTGATCTTAGCCAGCTCATCCAGCTCATTTCTCTCGAAAAATCCATTCTGATTGGCATCCAACCCCTGCACGGCATAGGCCGTGTACAGGTCATCAAACAGCCATTTGTGCCGAATGTGAGTCAGATACCCGTCATCATCAAACACCAACTCGGCGCGCGCTTGCACAAACATATGCGGATGCGCTGCAACCTGTTGAGAAGGCAACAGAAATACCAGCAGCATGCAGAATGCGGTCAAAAACCGTAGGAGCTTATGAGACATGGTGCCTTAACAAAATGTGAGAACCCGACACGACAAGTGTAATAAAATAACGGCAAATTCAAGACCCATTTATTGAAGGTCCTGAGATACGTTTTTCCCGTAATTTAGAACCATTCGGATAATTCTTCCGAATTTGATGCCCATCACCTACGAAATAAACCGGATATTGCTTTAAGAATAAACCAATATCCCCGCAACGCTTCTTGTTCAATTTCGTTTGGGAGGGCTGAATGAACGTGCCATTGCATAATAAAATAACGATCGATACCTACATGACCCCATTGGATCATCCAGAATTCGCTGGCCACGAGCAAATCGTATTTGCAACAGACAACGAAACGGGCTTGAAAGCGATCATCGCGGTTCACAATACCAACCGCGGTCCCGGTCTCGGTGGATGCCGCATGTGGAACTATGCAAGCGCGAATGAAGCTCTGACTGATGTTCTCCGCCTATCAAAAGGCATGACCTATAAGAATGCGTTAGCTGACCTTGCTTTGGGAGGAGGAAAGTCAGTTATCATCGCAAACCCGCGCACTGATAAAACCCCTGAACTTCTCAGAGCGTTTGGTAGACACATCAATCGCCTGTCCGGCAGCTACATCACTGCGGAAGACGTGGGCATCAGCTCTGATGATATGGAAATCATTGGCAGCGAAACTCAGTTCGCTCGCGGGACTGACGCAACTGGCTTTGGCGATCCTTCGCCGTACACCGCACTGGGAACCTTCGTTGGCATCAAGGCTGCTGCTAAGCACAAGTTCGGTTCAGAAGATCTCTCAGGCCTGACTGTATCACTCAAAGGTCTGGGCCATGTGGGATATGATGTAGCCCGTCAGCTGCATGAAGCTGGCGCTAACCTGATTGTCTCCGACATCTATGATCCGGCAGTAACACGCGCCATTGAAGAGCTCGGCGCATCCAGCGTATCTCCAGACGACGCACATCTCGTCAAAGCAGATATCTTTGCCCCATGTGCGCTTGGCGGTGGCCTGAATGCTGCAACTATCCCGGAGCTGAAAGCAGCTGTGGTCGCAGGAGCTGCAAACAATCAGTTGGAAACACAAGAAGACGGCGCAGCACTCATGAAGCGCGGCATCCTGTACGCTCCAGACTACGCCATCAACGCAGGCGGTGTAATCTCTGTCGCTTTGGGTGAGCCTGGTGCATCAGACTCAATCGTGCGTCAGAAGACTCTCGCGATTGGTGGCACGCTTGCTCAGATCTTCGATCGAGCTGATGCGGAAAAGCGCCCAACCAACATCATCGCAGATGAGTTAGCTGAAGAGCGTTTCCAGCATCACCATAATCCAGCTTAAAACAGAGGGCTGATCTAGCCCTCTTTTGGCAAAGGCCCATCAAGCATTTTGGGGCAGTCACCATGCTGCTCCAATTGCTTGTGCCAGTTGACCATATAATCAACAAAGGCACGCACCTTCGCTGACAGATGCCTGCGATGCGGATAGACCGCGTACATCGCAGGCCCCGGCACTTCGTAGTCTTCTAATGCTGGTATCAGTGTGCCTGCCATCAACTCCTCCAGCACATAAAAGATCGGCAAACGCACAACGCCAAGGCCTGCCAGCGCTGCTGCAACCGCAGTCTTCGCACTGTTCACATGCATCGGCCCTTTAACGGGAACAGAAAACCGCTCTCCATTTGCCAGAAACATCCAGTTGGTCTTGTGCTTGTAGTTGGTATCAATGATGCAGGGCATACTCGCCAGATCACTTGCCTTCTCAGGCATACCATGTGCTTCCCAATACGCAGGAGAGGCACAAACCACGACACGAACGTCACGGATCTTCCGCGCAATCAGGCTGGAATCCTCAAGCTCGGCCACACGAATGGCAACATCATATCCTTCTTCAACAATATCGACGAAGCGATCTTCCATCTCGATGTCCAGCTCAACGCGCGGGTGTTCCTGCAAAAACGAAGCAAGCACTCTGCCCAGCGTCGCCTCAGAAAAGGAACGCGGTGCACTCAGCCGTAACCGGCCACGCACCTCCCGATGGTCTTGCTGTACAGCATCTTTCAGGTCATCAAACCGCTGCAACAGCTCACCAGCTTCACGGAAGTAGGCTTCACCAACCTGGGTCAGAGAAATCTGGCGGGTCGTCCTGTTCAGCAGGCGCACGCCCAGTTCGTCTTCCAGCTCGCTCACATACTTGGAAATAAGCGCCTTGGAGCGCCCCATATCCCGTGCTGCAGCCGAAAAGCCACCGCTTTCTACCACCTGCAAAAAACATCTAATTCGTGTGATGGAATCCATCATATTTTCCCCAAAGCAGCGAAAATCACCGCTCTCCAAGATAACCCAATTCTTGATAATACCTCCCGAAAGCGAAGGACGCATACACGACAGCAATCATTAGGATTCCAAACAACTCCAACATAAGTGCTTTTAGCCTCGAAGTTTTGGTCTCACAATAGATACCTACAAACCGAACTAGCAGCCCAACATGAAACAGGGCAGCAAAGAGTATAAAAGCACCATTCGGCAGCTTGTATGAGAGATAGGGTATATTCCTGATCGCTCCATATGCATGCCAACTCAAAAGCAAGATTGGTATGCCAACAAGCAGCTCAAGAAACAACAGCCACTTACGACTCGGCGCAATCAGGGGAAGCAATGCGAAAACAATACTAAGATACAATAGTGTCATCATCCCCCCATACGATGCTAATGAATTAAGCTAGATACTTCTCTGCAGTTTCCGGCGGCGTCTCACGCGGCCACCAACTCCTGCCAGACGCAACATGAACAAACCCACGGCAAACCCAAGTCCTGCCAGCACACCACCTTCAACAGTCACAGGCACAGCAGGCTCAAAATCTTCCCAGGTTGCCTTGGAAAGTTTGGTGTCTGGCTCTTTCATAAAGATCCAGACGCGCTCAAACACAGCAGCGGTTTCCATCGCCAGTTGCTGTTCTTTCAAAGCCTCAAGGCGATCCAATGACCGCTCAACACTCATCCCGCGCAACTGCACAAACTCATCCGCGCTCTGTGCCATATGCGTTAATGCAGAGGATGCGGTCTTGTTGGTCGCAGTCGCATCCGCAACAAAATCGGCTTTCACTTCCTCCAGCGCATCAATAGCGCCGCCCATACGCTGACGGTATTGCTGGGCGAACTCAGGAAGCTGAGAGGTCACAGTGCCGCTTACAAGCGCAACGCCAAGCGTCAATACCCTTGCAAACATCATTGCAAACCTCCCCTCTAAGTTAATCGACCAGAGTGATCACTCCAGCAGCACCTTCTTCCGTACCAAATGCCAGCCGGTTCCCCTTCTTATCCCAGGCAAGGGCAGAAACAGGACCAGCACCCGGACGGCGCAACAGCACTTCAGCATTATCGTGGAACCGAACGGCCATCACCATGCCATCCTGATAGCCAATTGCCACCATTTCTTCGCTCGGATGGCAGCAAACAGTCGTCACCATGCTGTCCCCGCGCACACCAAGCTCCAGAGGTGCCTGCCCCATAGGACCACTTTTGCCCATAAACGGCCAGAGGATCGCAGCCTGAGCACCGGACGTCGCCAGATACTTGCCCTTGGCAGACCAGCTTACAGACTTCACTTTGCCCGGATAACCGGTCATGCGCATGTCTTGACTGTCAGCCAAACGCCATCCGTGCAGAGCGTTCTCCTGCATAGTGGTCACAAGGTACTTTCCTTCAGGAGAATACGTGACCAGACTATGCGCACCTTTCCAGCTCAGTTCCTGAGGATCACCAGCGGCGTTCACCCAAAACAAAGTCACGCCATCATAACGAGACGCAGCAAGACGCATCCCCTTAGGCGCAAAAGCCAAACCAGCAAATGCGCGCGGCAGCTGAAATTCTTTGATCTCGCCGCTCTTCAGACGAACCCAGGCCGTACGACCAGATGCATAGGCCACACTGTCCTGCGGACCAACTGCAATAATGTCGATCCATTTTCGCGGCTGCTCAGCGAGCTCTTCAACACTTCCATCAGCGCTAACTTTACAAATCCTGCCATCACCGCCACCGGTGATCAGAGACTTGCCATCTAAAGAAGGCGTTGCACACAGCAGGCTGTTTTTGTGAACCGGTGTCTGGGTTTCCGGCCCACCAGCAAAAAAGACAGAACCTTCACCACTGGCAAAGGCAGCTACATCACCCAGAAATGTCGCAGAAACAACAAATCCATCGGTATCAAGAGGAGCAGTTACAGGCACCAGAACTTACTCCGCAACACAAGCTTCAAACGCAGTTTTCAGCGCAGCACCATCCAGCTCACGGCCGATGAAGACAATGCGGCTTTCCCGCTTCTCATCATCCCGCCAATCACGCTGATGGTTACCCTCTACGATCATATGAATGCCTTGCACCACATAGCGCTGTGGATCATCCTTGAACGACAGGATACCCTTCATGCGCAAAATGTTCGGTCCCTGAATCTGCGTAATCTGATTGATCCAGTCAAAGAAGACTTTCGGGTCCAGATCACCAACCGTGAAGGAATAGGACTTCACAGAATGCGTGCCTTCATGATCGTGATCACAATCTGGGCCACACTCATGGTCAGAGTGGTCATGATCATGTTTGTGGTCGTGCCCATGGTGGTGGTGATCATGGTCGTGATCACAATCCGGGCCACACTCATGATCGTGCGCGTGCTCAGCCTTTTTCAAAAACTCCGGATCAAGATCAAGAATACGATCCAACTCAAAGGCCCCACGATCCAGAACATCAGAAATCGCGATCTGGCAGCGTTCTGTGTGGTGGATCTTCGCATACGGGTTGATCTTACGGATCGCCGCTTCAACACCAGCCAGTTCCTCTGCTGAAACAAGATCGGTCTTGTTCAGCAAAATCACGTCAGAAAACGCAATCTGATCTTCTGCTTCCTTAGTGTCTTTCAAACGCTGCTGGACATGGCGGGCATCAACAACCGCAACAACAGCATCCAGCTTAGCCGCATCGCGCACGTCATCATCCATGAAGAACGTCTGTGCAACAGGAGCCGGATCAGCAACACCCGTGGTCTCCACGATGATCGCATCAAACGCGCCTTTGCGTTTCATCAGGTTCTCAACGGTGCGGATCAAATCACCACGAACTGTACAGCAGATACAGCCGTTGTTCATTTCATAAACTTCCTCGTCAGACTCAACGAGAAGGTCATTGTCGATACCAATTTCGCCGAACTCATTGACGATCACAGCATAACGCGTGCCATGGTTTTCGCTCAAAATACGATTCAGCAAAGTGGTTTTACCTGCGCCCAGATATCCGGTCAGCACGGTAACAGGAATACGGCTATCAGCAGCCTCGGACATTTACGTCTCCTTGGATGGGTGTGCGCTCACTTAGTGTGCGCATAAATCTCGTGCCCTCAATATAGACAGTTGATCTGCCAGCAAAAGAGCAGAAGTGCTCTTTTGCCATGAAACACGCACATCAATTTGGAGAATTCGCCAAACTTAACTCGGAACAAAAATGACTAATCGGGAGAGTAAACATGATGAAGAGGTACATCGATATCTTTATTTTGAAGCCTGATCCTTACATTATTACCTTCTATCTGAAGCACCTCCATTGGCCTCATCCTTGGGTTTGAGACGCCCAGATCACTACGGAAGTAAACAAAATTACCTGCAACTAAGGGCTTGTTAAAGTCATTCCTTAGGGTTTCTACGTCAGCATCCCAGAATTCAATGTCAGACAATGGCACTTCTTCAAGAGCGGGCGGGCAATCAAGACATCCCGTCATATTATAACGAACACATTTTGCTGTTTCGTCATGCACAAAATCAACAATCAATTGCCCGCAATATAGATCAGTCTCAGGATCCCCGTCAGCGTTTTCAATCTCATCAACCCGTACTTTCCAACGAACAACATCACCAATTTGAAAATCCATTTCACCCTCTAATCTTAACACCTTATGAGTGCATACCTTACATAACTCAACCTAACTCTCAACTAATTTCCGTTTGCATTCAATCGTTTCCATCCCCTACCATCCAGCCAATTGTTTTGGGGGACTGGGAGGCCAACCATCATGCTGAAAACCATAGAGGCGTTTGACCGCATCGGGGATGAAAACGCATTTGCCGTTTTGGCACGGGCTACTGAGCTCGCTCAGCAGGGCCGCGATATCATCAATCTCGGCATCGGTCAGCCAGACTTCAAAACACCAGAACACATCGTGGAAGCAGCCGTCAAAGCGTTACGCGATGGCCATCACGGTTACACCGGTGCAACGGGTATTCTCCCGCTCCGCGAAACCATCGCAGCAAGCTTGCATGCCGAAACTGGAGCGAATGTCTCACCAGACAACGTCATGGTCGTTCCCGGCGGCAAGGTCACCATGTTTATGGCAATCCTGATGTTTGGTGGGCCCGGCAAGGAAATCCTCTACCCAGACCCCGGCTTCCCGATCTATCGCTCTATGATTGAGTTCACCGGAGCAACCCCAATCCCAGTGCCAATCCGTGAAGAAAACGACTTTGCTTTCTCTGCCGAGGAAACCCTGAACCTCATCAATAAGCGCACAGCACTACTCATCCTCAACTCCCCGGCCAACCCGACAGGCGGCGTGACACCGCGCTCTGAGATAGAGAAGCTGGTAAAGGGATTGGAAAACCATCCAAACCTGCCAGTCCTATCTGACGAGATTTACTCCCGCATGACCTATGACGGGCTTAAGCACACGTCCTTAATGGAATTCGAGCAGCTCAAAGACCAACTCATCCTACTCAATGGCTGGTCCAAAACTTGGGCTATGACAGGCTGGCGCATGGGCTATTCCGTCTGGCCGGCTTCTCTTATTGATAAAGCCCGCAAGCTTGCAGTGAACTGCTGGTCGTGCGTCAACACACCCAGCCAATACGCAGGCATCGCCGCCATCGAAGGCCCACAAGATGCAGTAGATCAGATGATGCTGGCTTTTGACCGCCGACGTAAGCTTGTGGTGGAGGGACTGAACGCCCTGCCCGGCATCTCCTGCAACACACCCAAAGGCGCCTTCTACGCCTTCCCGAATATCAAAGAAACAGAATGGCAAGCAAAGCCCTTAGCTTCAGCGCTCTTGGAAGAAGCAGGTGTTGCGCTCATCGGCGGACCTGATTTTGGTGTCCTGGGAGAAGGATATCTGCGTTTCTCCTACGCCAACTCAGAGGAGAACATCAGCCGTGCATTGAGCCGTGTGGGTGATTTCCTAAGCACCCACACCAAATAGGAAAACTCTAACGCTGCGCTGTCACCACAATGGCCTTTTCGATCAAGTCGGAAAGGTCTGGGGCATTGCTGTCCTGATGCACAGGCTGCATGATGAGGAACAGAGAGGAAGGCCCAACCGAGGTCAATCCATCAAGCTCATCAATATCAAACTGAAGCACGACTTTCCCGTCTGCATCCATCAGCGACAAGCCATCATCATAGCTCCACTGCCACGCTGTAGCTTTGGAGATAGGCGCATAAAGCCCCTGACAATTCTTGGTCTCAAACGAGTTGCCATATCCACTCGCAGCAGGCTCAGAACCAAGCTGCGCGGAGCAGGTTTTAGACGACAACACATCAGAAATTGACCAGTGACCAGAAATTACACTGGCTTGACCGGATAGGACGCCAAAGCTAGCTAACGCCAGGGTTGCGCCGGCAGCTACTACTGTTTTTCTCAAAATCCCATGCATACGAACAGCCTCCAGGATCTGTTTTATGTACAGATTCTGGGCGCAATCAGTTAACTCAAGGTTAACAGGAAATTAAGTGAGAGATAACAGATTTAAAAACATAACTTATTCATGGATTTAACTCAAAAACAAATACACGCATTACTTGTTGAGTACAGATACAATCTAAAATAAATCTAATTACATACTAGTTATTATTTACATGAAGTGCAAAACGCACTCGTTTTAGGTGATTTGCATTTCGCATCAAAAGACAACCAAGCAAGGCAAGCCAACCAAAACTCAAAGGCCACCGCGAGGAGCACTCAAAAATGAGCAGTCCTCTCAACCTAGCGAAACGAGTCGATTTAGAGAGTTAGCCAACGAGAAGAACCATACACGTCATGGCGAGTGTAAAAAAACCAAACATCTTCAAGTCTTTATGATCTTCGATACTTCCACGAGAACTGACCATGACGAAACTCCAAACGCAATACAAGATGCCGCTTAGATAAGCGCGGCATAGTAAACATAGAGTTTCAATGAGGCAGTTTCACGATCACCAAACTGCCTTTTGGTTTCAAATGGCAGTTACTCAGGGTTCGCGCACAGCCCATCCACTGACACCAGCCGCTCACCCGGAGGAGGCGCACTCTCACGAATTCGCAGCTTAGGCTCGATTAACGTCAGTTCATTAGTGAGCTTTTCGCCATTCATCTGCGAAAGCATGAGTTCTGCAGCATTCACACCAATGGTTCCTGCTCCATTGTCCACAGTGGTCAGGGCTGGCGTCCGATTTTCCGTACCCTCGGTATCATCATAGCCGACAATTGCCAGGCCCGGCCCCGGCTCAACGCCAAGTCGGCGAACAGCACTCATCACGCCCAGTGCCACAAGGTCGTTGAAACACACCACAGCCGTTGGCCGAGGATCCGTCTGCACAATCTGCTTGGCAATGGATCGGCCATCATCCTGCGTCATCAATTCAGGAATATCCAACTGCTCATCCGCATTGATCGCCGCATCCTCAAGCGCTGAGCGCCAGCCGCGGTTCCGGTCACGCCCGGCAGAACTGCCACGCCGGCCACCAACCATCGCGATCTGGGTATGCCCTTGCTCAATCAGATGTTTAGTAATGCGGTAGGATCCAAGGAAGTCATCTCCGCGAACACAAGGCGCATCCGCCCCGGCCACATCGCGGCAAACCAGCGTGACAGGCACTCCTTGCCGCACAATGGAATTGATTTCCTTGTCAGTCGTGCCAACCGAAGCACACAGAATAAGCCCATCAACCCGATGCTGCAGCAGCGTATCGGTGAAATGTTTCTGCCGCTCGACAATATCGCGGTGATTACAAATCAGAATGGTCTTGTTGTGCAACGCCAGAGTTTCTTCCAGCCCACGAAACACCTCGGCAAAATATGGATTGAGAATATCGTGAACCGCCACCCCAATCATATTGGACTGAGATGTCCGCAAAGATGCAGCTGACCGATTATAGATATAGCCCACTTCCTCAGCATAGGCTTTCACCCGTGCTTTCGTGGCTTTAGCGATCAAAGGGGAATCTCTCAAAGCCAAAGAAACCGTAGCCGTCGAAACGCCCAGTTTCTCAGCAAGATCGCCTAATCTCAATGGTTTACCTGTGCCGCTCAATGCCGATGTCCTCGCATATCCAGCCGGATCCAGTTTGTATTCTTAAGCACTTATGCACAGCAACATTAGCAAATAGCAATACTCCACACTGCCAACAAAGAGAATTCATTATGAATTCTCAAGTTTTAGCCACTTGCCAAACCCATCAAACATGCTGATATTTTTTAGCGAAATACATAAGCAAATGACAGGTTTCGAGAAAATGTATTCAGACTTCAAATTATTGGCCCAGTACAACACCTGGATGAATGCACGGCTTTACGAATGCGCGGAGCAACTGAGTGATGCGCAACTCAAAGAAAACCGCGGCGCGTTCTTCAAATCAGTCTTCGCGACCTTCAATCATATCGTAGTGGGAGATCTGGCCTGGCTGCGCCGTTTCGCAAAGCATTCCCAAACATATGAGAGCCTGCAGCAACTTGATCAGTTTCCAGTGCCAACAGCACTCACATCTATTCCGTACGACAGCTGGTCAGACCTGAAGACTGCACGGCAAAAGCTGGACGCGATCATTGAAGAATTTGCAGGGGACATCACCGCTGCCCAAGCGGAGAACGCTCTCACCTATGCCAACATGAAAGGCATACCCGCAACGAAAAACTTTGGGGACTTGGTGCTGCATTTCTTCAACCACCAAACCCACCACAGAGGGCAGATAACAACCCTGCTCACTCAGTTTGGACTGGAAACACCAGATACAGACCTGCTGTTTCTCTGCCAGGACGCTTAAATCAATAAAAAATCATTGGCCTGTGTTTAACGCAGGCCTTGCGCCTTCAGCTTAATCAGCAGCTTCCAGCTCTACCTTCTTCGCAGCCTGCTCTTGCGCAGTTTTATCTTCGTTCTCCAGCTCATCTTCCAAATCCGGATCATCTTCAAAGCTGGCAGACAGGTTCTTCTCAACCTGACGCAACAAGCGACGAAGCTTCTTGCGGTCTTTGTCATCCATACCTGCAAGCGCTTCTTTCTCAAGACGCTTCCACGCACGATCAACCAGCAAAATCCGGTCACGGCCTTCCTCACTCAGGAACACACGCGCAAGCCTGCCGTCTGTTTCCGAGATCCGGCGAAACACAAGCCCCTGAGCTGTCAGGCGTGTCACCATTTTTGTCACGGTTGGCGGTTGAACCCCAAGCTCCAGAGCCAGCTGGCTCATAGTCTTGCCATCAGTCTCGCTCAAAACTTTCAGAACAGCTTCCTGCCCCGGATGCAATCCGATGCGCGAAAGGTGTGCCCCAGAACGCGCCCGCTGCGCCTTCGCTGCCTGCGCAAGACGAAATGTCGTGCTTTTTTTAAAATTAAAACCCATGGTCTGGCTAATCTCGCTGCTGTCCCGATCAACGTAAAACGCCCGAAAAAAGGCGCCGTACAGCAGTGATAGCCGCCGAATATATAACTCAGATGACAGTTCGATAATTATTTAGTGACCTAATGAGATTTCTTAGGCGAATAAGCTCTTTAAGTTCTACTCAGTGGAATTTTTGAGGTTACGCGGATACTTTTACCCCGTGTCCCATCGCTCGCTCCAACGCATCCACCGCTTCACGGCAGTATGCCGCGTATTGTGATTCCATACGGTAATTCATCGAGCGTGGGTAAGGTGCATCCAGCGTCATATCATGGGTAATACGCCCCGGCCCCGCGGCCATCACCACAATGCGGGAGGACAGGAACACACTCTCATAAACAGAATGAGTCACGAACAGAATGGTCCAGTCATGGGTGGACTTCAGCTCAAGCAAGTCATCATTCAGCTTGTTACGAGTAATCTCGTCCAGCGCCGCAAACGGCTCATCCATCAGCAACAGCTTCGGCTTGGAGACAAGAGCACGGGCGATAGAAACCCGCATCTTCATACCGCCAGAAAGCTCCGAGGGCATATGTGTCGCAAAATTGGAAAGCCCAACCATCTCCAGCGCTTCTTCCACGCGATCCTTCGCATCACGCTTGGAAACACCCTTCACCTTCAACGGCCAGTAGACATTCTCAAAAGTATTCGCCCACGGCAGTAAGGTCGGTTCTTGAAAAACAAACCCAACCTCACCCTGTCCAGACCGAACAATCTCACCTGAGCTTGGCTCCTCCAACCCAGAAATGAGCCGCAGAATAGTAGATTTCCCACACCCTGACGGCCCAAGAATACTCAAAAACTCCCCCGCCCTCACATCCAGATCAAACCTATCAATAGCGGTCGTGCCATTGTCGAAGGTCTTGGTGATGTCCTTTAAGGACAGGAAGGGGGAGTTTTTCATTTTCATTGAGACCTAGAAAGTTTATTTCTCTTAGTCGACCTATCATAAGATTGATCTCACGCCCACCTTATTGAACAACAGCCGTATTGAAGTTTTTGTTGACTGGATGATTGCATGGAACCGCAGTTCCGGCACCATCAATATCAGCACCACATACCTTTGCGTTGTCTTGATAATCCAAGAGCTGATGCCCCCAACCTAAAACTGTACTTCCAGGCATGTTCGGAACCACCTCGCCAGTCAGAACAGCGCGGGAGGCCGCAATGGTCTCAAGCATTCTTGCCTTCAAATCTTGATCATTGCCAGATCCAACAGCTAAATTACAGGCTGCCTGTACAGAACGTAAAGGACCACCTATAGGAGTGGTAATCTTCGTATTCCAAAGATAATCCATATCGGCAATACGCCCAAGAGCTTCATGTTCGCGAGAGGGATCTATAAACGCGAAGTCAGCACCGCTAGTATACTGAGCATTCGCAAAACTCGCATCATCTGAACCAGAAAAATAGCCGCTTCTCGGCCAGCCAACAATTCTCTTAGTCCCAGGGAATTTCGTTCCAACTTCATCAATCAGGCTGTGCCCTGACACCCCAGTTGCAGCCGAAGAGCATGAAAAGAACACAAGCTTATTGAAGTCGGCGCCAGTATCCCTCGCTGTCTTAAGATGTTGAGCAAAAGCGTCTTTAGCAAATGGCCCAATACCATCACAGTTGCCATGGGCAGTTGCAATCAAATCATCAACCTGAGTAATATTTGCAGGCCCAGAGAGCTGGATAACTGCGCCGTTATCTTTCATGTAATAAACATTATCGGCACCTAGATTATTCTCAGTCCAAATTTGGTTTCGAGAATTTGTAAATCGATCACAATAGGTTGAAGTAATCAGAACACCCGTAGCAGCTCCCGCTTCACCAGCCATCACCCCGGCCAGTGCCAGTGCAACACCCCCAAGCAGTCCTTTTCGTGTTTTTCTGGAAAACATAATCGGCTTCTCCTTTTTATTGTTAGCCACCAAGAAGGACGGGGCACTGCTCTTCACGTGAGCCATTAGCCCCAACTGCCAGTCACCAGAGTAAACGCCTTCCTACCCACTACCTCTGAAAAACCGGAGCATCCCACGCCCTCCCCCCATGACGTCCGCGCTCCAACGCGCTACTCTGCATGCAAGACAACAAGCACCGGGAAACCACATGAGCGACCTGCCCCGCCGTTTTTGGCATGAGATGACAACAACTGACTTCTCTGAGAACGACACCAGCGACTGGATCGCAGTGTTGCCGATTGCGGCGATTGAGCAGCATGGCCCGCATCTGCCGGTCTACACGGACACCTGCATCGCGGAAGGGCAAGTCGCTCGCACGGTTGAGCTGTTGCCCGATGATCTGCCAGTCACATTCCTCCCCGTTCAGGCCGTCGGCAAATCAGATGAGCATCACTCGTTCCCCGGCACGCTCAGCCTCACATGGGAAACTGCCGTCAAAGCCTGGATTGAGATTGGGGAATGTGTTGCCAGAGCAGGCATCCGCAAGCTGGTGCTGGCCAACTCCCACGGCGGCAACTCACCACTGATGGACATCATCACCCGCGAGCTGCGCCTTAAGCACAACATGCTGGCCGTGGAATCCAGCTGGCTCCGCTTCGGCCAACCGGAAGGCCTCTATGCTGAGGAAGAGTTCACCTACGGCATTCACGGCGGAGATATCGAAACCTCCATCATGCTCTCCTTACGTCCTGATCTCGTACGCATGGATCACGCCACAGACTTCACCTCTACCCAAACCGACCACATCAACAAAGATGCCTACCTGCGGGCCCATGGCCGCCATCAATATGGTTGGATGAGTGAGGACCTGAACAAGACCGGTGCCCTCGGCAATGCGGCGCTCGCCACAGCAGAAAAAGGCCACTCCTCCCTCACTCACGCCTCTCAGGAGTTCATCAAACTCCTGCGCGATGTGCAACGTTTTGATGTGTCATCCTTCAACAAAAGCTAGATCATACCTTCAATTAATGACGTAATTTCAATGCGGTAACACCTCATAAAAATTCCTCTTGCTATAAATTGTCATTTATGACAGTTTATTCAAAACAAACACATGAGGTTGGCAATGAAGATCTGTCTCATCAAAGCATCTGCACCGAGCTATTTTAAAGACTACAAGAAAGCGCGTGGAGGCCCGCCTCAGTCCATCTTCTCAGCTGCGGCAGCAACCCCCCGCCATTTTCAGCTGGAGATGCATGACGAAACCATCAGGATGGTCGATCCCCGCAAGGTGACTGCCGACCTCGTGGTGCTTTTCTTCGCAACCCCGGATGCCAACCGAGGCTACGAGCTCGCCGCAGCTTTCTCGGAAAAAGGCAGTCAGGTTGTGATCGGCGGCCTCCACGCCACCTTCGTGCCAGAAGAAGCCAGCGAATATGCAGATGCGGTGATGACAGGCGAATGTGAAAACGTCTGGGATGAGTTGCTACAGGATGCGCAAAACCGCAGCCTCAAGCCAAGATACACCGGCACCTACGCCGACATGTCCAAGCTTAACCCATATCCGCGCCATCTCATCACCGCAGAGCAGTATGGCTGGGAATGGTCCGTGCTGGTCAGTCGCGGCTGCAAACACCACTGCAGCTTCTGCCTCATCCCCGGCATGCTTGGCAAAACCCGCTATCGCCCAATCCCCGACATAATCAATGAGATTTCCGAAATGGAAACCGATTGGGTCGAACTTCACGCCGACCACCTGACGGAGGATCGCGAATACGCTTTGGAATTATTCAAAGCATTAGAAACGCTCAAGATTAGATGGGCAGGCGAAACCACTATTCGCATAGCAGATGATCCGGAACTTCTGGAAGCCGCAGCAAGGTCCGGCGCCAAGTACTTGCTCATTGGAATAGAAACCCCGTCCAAGGCAGCACTCAAGCGTGCAGGCAAGGGTTTTGTAAAACCTGAAAACTTAAAATCTCAAATTTCTAACATTCATACACATGGAATTATTGTCGACACCACGGCTATTTTTGGCTTCGACGAGCATACACCAGAAATTTTCATCGAAACCGCCAAGTTCTATCATGACATAGGGGTAGATATTACCGCACCGGCCATCGCCATCCCCTTCCCTGGCTCCCGCTTCTACAAACAGCTGGAAGAGGAGGACAGATTGCTCTCTGACAATTGGGGAGAATTTGATGGTGCCCATGCGGTCTACCAGCCAAAAAACATGTCCTGTGAAGAGCTTGAGGCGGGTGCAGAAGAATTCTCGCAGCATTTTTACTCAATGTCGCGGTCAGCTTCGAGAAAACTTCGTCAGATAAAAGATTTCGGGTTGGCAACCACGCTTCAGATTACGTGATTGCCAGCGCCTCATACCATAGGAAGGATGGCTAAGCCTAAAGGATCCCAACCCTTAAACTTTACCGTCCAATTAAGGAGAGCTTAGAACAGTTTAACTGTCTCTACAGCTCTCCTTTTTCCAAAATTTCACCCCACAAAGACGCATCAAATCCAAGCAAAAGCTGTTTTCCACCAATAATAAGTGGCCTTTTAATTAATGAAGTTTCCTGTGCCATCAAGGCGATAGCGCTAGCCTGGTCCGTGACACCAGCCTTGGTTTCATCATCCAATTTGCGCCATGTGGTACCGCGTTTATTCAAAACAGCGTCCCAACCGAATCGTTCACAGGCCTCTATCAGTGCATTTTCATCTGCACCATCTTTCTTGTAATCGTGAAAATTGTAGTTGATTTTAGATTCATCCAGAAGTTTACGAGCCTTGCGAACACTGTCGCAATTGCGAATACCATACATAATCAACAAGATCAGAACCCTTCATTTCCTCATCATTAGATGAAATATACTCATCTTAACGTTAGTGCGTCTCTCAACTGACGCGCATTAAACCGCAAGAAATACATCCCTTAGCACCTGAATACGCTATGAAATTGCGCTGCGCCCACATTAATTCCTCGTTTCAACTACGCAATGCCCCCTAGACGCATTCATTCATATGGGTAATATCACTAAGACGCCAGAATCCGCCTAATAAGTGGTCGGCGAAACCAGAGGGGCCCTGCAGAACAATTAATTTTCTGCATGAGGGGAAAAGGGGAGTTAATTTAGAATGCGTTTAAAGATTGCATCCGCTGCATTGGCAATGACGCTTGCTGCTGGAACTCAGGTAAATGCTGAAACGCTGAAGTTCGCATTTCAAGGTACATACAATCAGCTAGATCCATACAGCTTGAACGAAACATTCACCATGGCCATGCACGGCAATGTGTATGAAGGTCTCGTTCGCCGTACAGCTGATCTCCAGATCGAACCTGCACTTGCAGAAAGCTGGGAAGTTATTGAACCAACCCGCTGGCGCTTCCACCTGCGCAAAGGCGTAAAGTTCCACAACGGCAACGACTTCAATGCTGACGACGTGGTTTTCTCTGCAAACCGTGTTCGCGCTGAAGGCTCTGACCTGACAACCCGTATCGCAGCGGACGTCAAGGTTGAGAAAGTAGACGACTACACCGTTGATTTCGTCCTGACAGGCGTAAACCCTATCCTGCACTCCGAGTGGTCCACTTGGTACATCATGGATAAGGAATGGACTGAAGCAAACAACGCTGTAAAAGTGACAAGCGCTTCTGACACCAATCCAAACTATGCATCTTTGAACACAAACGGCACCGGCCCGTTCAAGATTGCAACGCATGAGCCAGGTGTAAAAACCACTTTCACCGTAAACGACGGTTGGTGGGACCAGAAGGTACACAACCTGACTGGCGTTGAGTTCACTCCAATCGGATCTGATGCAACCCGCGTTGCAGCTCTTCTTTCCGGTGAGCTGGACATGGCGTTCCCGATCCCGGTACAGGACATCAAACGCGTGGACAGCAATGCGGGCACATCTGCACTGACCGGTCCTGAGCTGCGCACCATCTTCCTTGGCTTCGACCAGAAGCGTGATGAGCTGACCTACTCCAACATCAAAGGCAAGAACCCGTTCAAGGACGTTCGCGTTCGTAAGGCGTTCTATCAGGCAATTGACGTTGATGCGATCAAAGCGAAAATCATGCGTGGTCTGTCCGAGCCAGCTGCTCTGATGATCTCACCATTCCTGTTCGCAAACTCCGGTGACTTCTCTCGCTACCCGTACGATCCGGCAGCTGCGAAGGCACTTCTCGCAGAAGCAGGTTATGCAGACGGCTTTGAAGTTGGCATGGACTGCCCGAATGATCGCTACGTCAACGATGAAGCAATCTGTCAGGCAACTGCAGCATTCCTTGCGCGCGTAGGCATCAAAGTAAACCTGAATGCACAGCCTAAAGCGAAGTACTTCGCTAAGATCCTGGCATCTGGCGGCTTTGACACGTCCTTCTACATGCTCGGTTGGACCCCAGGTTCATTCGACAGCTACAACGTTCTGCTCAACCTCAACAACTGTCGTGATGACAAAGGTGCTGGCGGACCATTCAACCTCGGTGGTTACTGTAACCCACGTGTTGATGAGCTGACAAAAATGGTTCTCTCCGAAAACGACGAAGAGAAGCGTAACAGCATGATCTCCGAAGCCTACACAATCCTGAACAACGAAGTATCTCACATTCCACTGCATCAGCAGGGTCTGGCTTGGGGTGTATCCGACAAGGTTACTCTGAAGCAGCGTGCGGATAACGAGTTCCACTTCAAGTTTGTAGTGAAGAACTAAGTTGACGACTTAGCCAATAAAATAATAGCCCGGCGCCCTAGGCGCCGGGCGCCTCTATTCTCAGGAACAACTATAAAACACCATGTTTGGCTTTATTTCCCGGCGTATCGCCATGGCTCTCGTGGTCATGTTTGTCGTAGCCTTAATCTCCTTCCTGCTCTTCCGCTTTGTTGGAGATCCTGTAAACCAGATGGTGGGCATTGAGACCACCCCGGAACAGCGTGAAGCCTTGCGCCAGCGCCTCGGTCTGAACGACCCTGTTCTCGTTCAGTTTTTCCGTTATGTCCTGGGCGCAATCCAGTTTGACTTCGGTAACTCCTACCAGTTCAAGCAGCCTGTGGCAGACCTGATTGGTCGCCGTCTGCCTGCAACTCTGGAACTGTCCTTCGCCTCTGCAATTTTTGCATTGCTGCTGGGCATTCCAATGGGCGTTTACACCGGTTTGAACCGCGACTCCTGGCTCTCAAAGATGTTCCTGTCGGTATCTCTTGTAGGTATCTCTTTGCCAACATTCTTTATCGGCATCCTGTTTATCTTCTTCTTCTCAGTCACACTGCAGTGGCTGCCAAGCTTTGGCCGCGGTGAGGTCGTTGCCCTGGGGTCTTTCTGGGACACAGGCTTCCTAACCATCAGCGGTCTGAAGGCCATCATCCTGCCGGCAATTACGCTTGGGCTGTACCAGATGACCCTCATCATGCGCCTGATCCGCGCTGAGATGCTGGAAGTGATGCGGACCGACCACATCAAGTTCGCCCGCGCTCGCGGTTTGCCGAACCGGTCTGTCTATTACATCCACGCTCTCAAAAACACGATGGTGCCTGTGATCACCATCACCGGTCTGCAGCTCGGCTCCATCATCGCCTTCGCGATTATCACCGAGACCGTATTCCAGTGGCCGGGCATGGGCATCCTCTTCCTGCAAGCCGTGCAGAACGTGGATATTCCGATCATGGCAGCTTACCTGCTGCTCACCGCTTTCATCTTCGTGTTCATCAACCTCATCGTAGACATTCTCTACGTCGTGATTGATCCACGCCTGCGCACCGAACGCGGCCGCGCATAAGAAACGGTAAGGATAATAATCATGACAGATAACACACCAACCGTTTCCGGCAGTGAGGCTTCAGAAGCCCCGCGCTCCGCAATGGCCCGCTTCCTCGACAGCGACTTGCTGCACAGCTTCCTCAGCTCCAAGGTGACAGTCCTCGCGGCCTTCACCACGGTAGTGCTGATGCTCGCAGCCCTGTTTGCTCCGCTCGTCGCACCGTTCAACCCGTTTGATCTGGCTCAGATCAGCATCATGGACGCACGCATTCCACCGATTGGTATGGAATGGTCCGACCCACGCTACCTGCTGGGCACAGATGATCAGGGCCGCGATCTGCTCTCTGGCATCCTGTACGGCATGCGCATTTCTCTGGCAGTGGGCTTCCTGTCTGTGGCATTTGCCGCAGTCCTCGGCATCTCCCTCGGCCTGATTTCTGGTTATGTCGGTGGCCGCACAGACGCGATCATCATGCGTATCGCAGAAGTCCAGCTCACCTTCCCGGCCATCCTGCTGGCACTGCTCATCGACGGCATTGCAAACGGCATCTTTGGCAACATCGATCGTGAGACCTGGGCAATCTGGATTCTAACGTTCTCCATCGGCCTGTCATTCTGGGTGCAATACGCACGTACAGTTCGTGGCTCTACATTGGTGGAGAAGAACAAAGAGTATGTTCAGGCCGCCCGCGTCATTGGCATTCCGGCATGGATCATCATGATCCGCCACGTGCTGCCAAACGTGCTTGGTCCGGTTCTGGTTATAGCAACCATCAACCTTGCTCTGGCAATCATCACAGAAGCAACCCTCTCCTTCCTTGGCGTTGGTGTTCCATCAACACAGCCATCTCTGGGCACCCTGATCCGCATCGGCAACGACTTCCTGTTCTCAGGTGAGTGGTGGATCGCGATCTTCCCAGGTCTGGCGCTCGCGATCCTCGTGCTGGCAGTAAACCTGCTGGGCGACTGGCTCCGCGACGCTTTGAACCCGAAACTGCGCTAGGGAGGCCAGACCATGAGCATCTTAGATATTCGCGGCCTCACTGTTGAGTTTCCGAGCCGCAAAGACGTCTTCACAGCGTCCCGTAATGTCAATCTCTCCGTAGACGCCGGTAAAATCCTCGGCGTGGTTGGAGAAAGTGGCGCAGGCAAGTCCACCGTCGGCAACGCCGTCATCGGTCTTCTGGAAAATCCGGGCCGGATCGCCGAAGGTGAAATTCACCTCGACGGCAAACGTATCGATAACCTTGCGGCTGAAAGCATGCGCAAACTGCGCGGTAAGCGCATTGGCATGATCTTTCAGGATCCGCTGACCTCTTTGGATCCACTCCAGACCATCGAGTTCCAGCTGGTCGAAACCATCCGCCTGCACCTGCCGCTCTCCAAAGCAGAAGCTCGCGCACATGCGGTTGATCTGCTGGATCAGGTTGGCATTCCAAATCCGGAAGAACGCATTGCGCAATACCCGCACCAATTCTCCGGTGGTATGCGCCAGCGTGTTGTGATCGCTCTCGCTCTTTGCGCAGACCCGGAAGTTGTCATCGCAGATGAACCAACAACCGCGCTCGACGTTTCCATTCAGGCTCAGATCCTGAAGCTGATGAAGCGTCTGTGTGAAGAGAAGAACGTGGCGATGGTCGTCATCACCCACGACATGGGTGTGATCGCAGACCTCACCGACCACGTTGCGGTGATGTACCGGGGTGATCTGGTTGAATACGGCGAATCCAAGCAGGTATTGGGCGCTCCAAAGCACCCATACACCCAAAGCCTGATCGCCGCCGTTCCGCGTCCGGACGTAAAAGTACATCGCTTCCCGCAGGTCGATTACATTGAAGGCTCAGCAAAGCCCTTCAAGCAAATCGACATCGGCACCCACTGGCTGGGCAAGGCGCGTGACTACAAATCTGTCGATGGCCCACTGCTTGATGTAAAAGACATCACCATGAAGTTCCTCACCAAGGACGCATGGATTTCTAAAAACAGGCAGTACTTCACCGCTCTGGATAAAGTTAGCTTTGACATCCATGCAGGGGAAACCTTTGGCCTCGTGGGCGAAAGTGGTTCCGGTAAATCAACCATGGCCCGCGTCATCACTGGCCTTTACCACCCGGCAGGCGGCACCGCCCACTTTGCTGGGCAGGAGCTGACCAGCCTGAAAGACAAGAAGCAGGTTCTGGCAATGCGCCGCCAGATGCAGATGATCTTCCAGGATCCGTTCTCCTCCCTGAATTCCCGCATGCGTGTGCGTGATATTGTGGCTGAACCAATCAAGTTCCACAAACTCGCCAGCACCAACAGCGAAGTGAACCAGATCGTTGATGACCTTCTGGAGCACGTCGGCCTTGGCATCGCAGCAGCAGCCAAGTTCCCGCACGAGTTCTCCGGCGGTCAGCGCCAGCGCATCTCCATTGCCCGCGCCCTGGCGACACGCCCTCGCTTCTTGGTTTGTGATGAACCAACTTCCGCGCTGGACGTATCCATTCAGGCACAAATCCTCAACCTGCTCAAAGACCTGCAGGACGAGCTGGGCCTCACCATGCTGTTCATCAGCCACGACCTCGCGGTCATCCGGCAGATGTGTAACCGCACCGGTGTTATGCGCCATGGCCAGCTTCTGGAAGTTGCGGACACCGAAGACCTCTTCGACAAACCTCAACACGCTTACACCAAGGAACTCCTCTCCCTGATGCCAAGCATGGACGGCCTGTCCCGCCAAAATCTGGAAGAAGAACTGGCCTAACACCACTCACATTCTAAAGACCACAAAGGGCCCCCAGCGGGCCCTTTTCTTTTGCCTGCAGAACCGACAATCCAGCCACTTAAATGTGATGCACCAACCTACATCTCAGGCAAGCTCGAACCTTGAGTTCCATCCAAAAATCAAATATGGAATATTATTCGAATTATATTCCAGAATCAAAAAACGATGGAACCAACCTCATGCAACCTTCTGGCAAGCAGCAAAAAACCAGAGTTCGCGAAGAAGCAATTTTGGAGAAGGCGCGAGAAGTCGCTATTGCTGAAGGAGTTGGCGCCCTGAAAATGCCAGAACTTGCCAAGCTATCGCAAGTCTCCGTCGGCACTCTCTACCGCCACTTCGAAAGCAAACAGGACGTCATAGCCGCACTGGCATCCCAAGCCCTTGATATCCGCCATCAAAAACTAAAATTAGTAATCGATCAATTTCAAGAGCCTGAAATGCGATGCCTCGGCGTGATCATGTTGGACTTTCTTTTCAACATCGCCCATCCAGACGTGTTCCAAATAGAAATGCAATGTGCCTCACCTTCTTTCTGGCAGGAAACTCATAATATCAGGCGTCACAATCATCAGATTGTAGCCTCAGATCTCTCTTCTTTTCTGGAAGAGCTCTGCTCAGAAATCTCTGGAACCACCACCGACCCCAAACACCTGACAACCGGTCTCTGGGCCTTCGTTTCAGGGATCTCGTTGGTTTGGTATGGCATGCCCCACGATCAGCCAGACAATCTGGAAGACGCCCTCGCCTTTCTCAGACCTCACCTCATGAATTTCATCAAAGGATACGGGCTGCCGTCCTCTAACACCCAGCAAACTCTAAACCAGCTCGAACAGCATTTTCTCGCAACAAAATCCCAATGGCTATGGACTCTGAAAGGAACAACAACAAATGACGTTCATTAAGCAATGTATGATCGCCGTTCTGTCACTATTTGGCGCGCAGTTCGCAGCTCAGGCAGAACCAACTCAGCCGGCCATTTACATGGTCACCCTGCACACAGCAAACTTCCCTGAGATGAAAGCTTTCTTCAAAGACAAAATGAAGATGAAACTGATCTCAGAAAATGGAGAGTTCGCGGAGTTCAAATCCAACGGCCTCAGGCTGTCACTAGCCAGTCATGAATACCTCAGTTCCTTCCTGAACGCTGAAACACTCAATGGAATCCGCACGGGTTCAGGACTGGGCATCGGCTTCGAATATGAAACCACAGCGCAGATTGATACCGCATACGATGCCCTCTTAGCCAACGGCGTTAAAAGCATCGCTGCACCTGCCCAGCAGCCCTGGGGCGAATACACCGCCTTCTTTGCAGACCCCGACGGGAACGTTCACGAGCTGGTTGCCGACACCAAATAAAGCTAGCAATTCAGATACAAAGGGGCCCAAACGGCCCCTTTTCTTTTGCCTGCACGCAATATGATAAGTTAACGCACTCTCACAACCTCTAATTCAATAGCGCTTAAACTCTCAGGCAACCACTTCAGCTTGCATTACCCTAGCAAGCACATCCTTCTTCCACTTAACATTTTCATTAAGACAGCCATCCCTAAGCTCTGCTCATCCGAAAGGATACAAAAGCGACTAATGCGAACTCATTTCGATCAGAGCAGGCTAAAAATATGAAAAAGACAACTGCCGCCGTCGCAGGCCTTGGGCTCCTCGGCCTCGCGACCTCACCGGTCTTTGCTGAAAATAACGATACAACTGCTGAAAACTCTAAAGTCGAGTTCTCCGACTTGTCACTCGTCAGCGGGCAACCTGACGATGGTACCTGCAAAACACGCTATACCGAAGGTTACACGACCACTCACAAAGGCAAAACTGACGAAGGCCATACCCAGCTTGAATCTCATAAGGGCCATGACATTCTCGTCACGGAGTCAGATGGAACTGTTGGTGAAGGCATTTACACGATGACCAACAGCTATGAAGTCGTCTTTCCGGAGAGCGAGGACAAAACTCCCGTAGAAGTCACAATGTTTGCGTCTGGCCTTATCGGAGAAAGCCCGATTGTTGGCGTGTTTTCTGACGGCACTTGCCGTGGTCACATCACCATTCATGACGCTCAAGATAAATCCTAGGAGGAGGCTCCCATGACTGATCTGAACAAACTACACGCCGCTGCGCAAAACCCATTCACTCACAAAGCAATCACACCAACACAAAAAGCAAAATGTGGTTTTTTCCCTGGCGGTTTTCCTTTCGAAAAAATCGAAAACAAAACTGAAGTAAACACAGAAAGCAAAGACTGAGAGTTTCCCAAACTCTGGTTAATCAAGCAAACATCGGGAGCCTAGAACATGGACTGGTATTCCTCAGAACGCATCTTCAATGAAAATGGCCGCAAGAAAATTGAGGCCCTCGATCTGGAATGTGTCTTTGACCAGCTCACGGCTCCCGTTGCAGATGGAGGTTACGAGTGGCCAAGGAAGGAAACACGTACAGCAGTCAATGACTATCGCAAATTCTTGATTGACTCACTCGAACTTGAGGTCAAATACAAAGGTGATTATCCGCAGGACGCCCGAGCATGGCCTTCCAAGGCCGTAGACATTGTCTGGCACACACACATCCTCTTCACCGAAAAGTATTTTGAAGATTGCGACGCGATATTTGGTCATTACCTTCACCATCGCCCGCAGATCCCACCACCGGTCTACGAATAAGAACGACAGTTTCTCAAATCGTTCTCAATACGGGACACCCATACTGTGCCCTTCTCTCCCTCTGATTTCTGCCAGGCTGCACAACACCAGAGAACCTCGTTCGATCTGGAAAAATTCATTGATTATCGAAGCCCACAACTTGAGGCGCCAGAAACACGCCCTAAGGCTCTGTTGCAAATCGACAAGTGCATTCAGCGCAATGTCTCAAAGCTCAATCTGTCCAACTACAACATAAAAGCAATCACTGAGTTGGAGACAACACTCAGGGATAAAAACAATCTGCCTGACAGCTGCTCAACTATGCTCGGCAGTGGTATCAATACCTTCCTCGAGGAACTCTCGCTCGCATTCGCGAAAGGTCGACCCGTCCTCCTGCCTGAGTTTGATTACTTCCTCTTTGACATCACGCTAGAAAAGCTCAGCATCCAGTCCAACAAGTTCAAGCTCACAAATGGTGGACACTGGGACACTGCCGACGCTTTAGCAAAGCTGCAAGAACACGACCCGGCAATCACCCTGCTCAGCACGCCCAACAACCCCACATCCAGAACAGCCCCGGTGGAGTTCATCGAAACGCTCGCCACCCATACAAATGGTCTCGTTGTCATCGATGAAGTTTATCACTTGTTTGCAGATGATCCGCACGCCCTGTGTCGCTTGCTGGAGACACACGAAAACTTCGTCCTCATGCGCAGCATGTCAAAGGCAGGTTATGCGGCAACTGGTTTTGGCTATATCATGGGCAACACCAAGATCATCAGTTGCCTCAGGCAGCTCAAAGGTGGCACGACCATCTCTCCACTCAACGTGGCGGCTGGCAAAGCTCTGATTGAAAACCATGACCTGCTTGCAGCACACGTCAAATCCTGCTGCCGATGGCGCGATCATGTAAAGAACAGCGTCGAGCAACACACCGCTCTCTCCTGCCTGCCCAGCGAAACAGACTTCTTGCTTATCGAAACACCGGCAGGACAAGCAGATGCATTCACCACCCATTTAATCGAAGCTGGCATTCCTTGCATCAGCTACGCACCAATGCCTCAGCTCACCAACTGCATTCGGGTCATGCCTTCCAACATATCTGACGCAATCACTCTGTGTCACTTCCTTCAGAAACTTAATGATCTGGCAGAGGGAGTTTTGCAAAAAACCTAGGCTTTCTGCCAAATGATTGCGCTGTCAAATAATGAACATAGTTTCGATTATACATAGCAGGTTCGCGCCTTCTAACTCCGTGAACGAAGAGTGTCATGTTCCTGCGCAACTCAATAATTGGAGTAACAAGTTTACTCCTCATATCTTTCCTGGGAATTATACATCCGATCGGCGACAGCTTGTCTGTTCTCCGGCTGCCTCTGGCCGTCTTACTCGCTATTCTCACTCTCTTTAGCTACCGCCAGCCCAAGTTGATGATCATCGGCTTTCTAGTCGCATCAATCAGCAGCGGAACGGTATTGTGGGCCGATCAGGGAGTGCGCGTCCCAGAGAATTACGATCTGGCAGTCTATCAAAAGAACCTGAGTTTCCGTGCCGGAGACCGCATGGATGTCCTGAATGACATCCTCATGCTACAGCCAGAAGTGATCACGCTTCAGGAAGTGCACAAAAGACATCTTCCTCTCATCAACTCACTCAAAAAGCAGTATCCCTACCACATCGTCTGCCCCTTCACAGCCGTCGGTGCAGTCGCTGTGCTCTCACGCCTCCCTCTTGCTTCTGATGCTTATCGCTGTGAGATCGGCCTCGGCATAGCAGCACTGCACATCCAAAGCTCAGAGGGACCGCTCTGGGTTGTGTCTATCCATCAGCACTGGCCATGGCCGTTTCCTCAAGAGACACAAGCTGGGAAAATCATCTCGATCTTATCAGAGCTGGATGGACTGAAGATGATTGCTGGCGATTTTAACATGGTCCCGTGGTCGCACAATCTGGATGAATATACCGACGCCACGGACACTCAATTGGCCGGTCCATTTGAAGCAAGCTTCCTCTTCAAAGGCACCTATGCCATGCGCATTGACCACGTCCTCGCACCAAAGGGCGGAAAGACCTTTCTCCGCCCTTACTACGGCTCCGACCACCACGGTTTGTTTGCCCGCGTGGACCTGTAAACGGCCTTACACCTTACGCGCAACTATGAAACGCCCCATGGGAGACGCCGGATAATTGCCAGTTTCAACAATCTTGAAGCCTGCCTGCTCAATCTGACGCCCCAATTCCACCTGCTTGAAGTAGGTCACATAGGGCGCATACCCAACAAGGCGCATCACATTGATCAGCCAGCGCCAGTAAAACGCGGAATCACCCAAACATGGCGTCTTGGAAATGAGCAATCCCCCCGGCTTCACGAGTCGCTGTACCTGATTGATTGCATCAGCCGGACCTTTGATCAGATGAATAACGTTATACGCCATCACCACATCATAGGTCTTGCCATCAAGCACTGATCCACCTGCGGGAGCATGCACAAAACTCACATTCTCAACGCCATCATCCCACGCCTTTTCACGCCCAAACTCAATCATCTTGCCGGAAATATCGCTAGCGGTCATGTGCTTGACATGCTTGGCCAAAAGCATCGCCGTCGCCCCACTGCCACAGCCCAGTTCCAACACCTCTTGCTCCGGTGTGAGATAAGAACGGACACGGTCCATCGCCTTCTCATAGGAAGCAACGTCTTTCATTGGTCGCGCCACATAACCCGGCGCATGCTTGTCCCAAAATCCTGCGGAATTCTGCATCGGAAACCCTCCATTTCCTGCAGTGTATCCATGCATATTATCAAAACAAATTGCCAAAATTCGCAGTTGAGGTATACAAATATGCATGAATTGGCAGAGCGTCTCATTCGACTGGAACCAGGCCCGCGCTTTCCTTGTCACAGCAGAGGAAGGCTCCCTTTCGGCTGCAGCAAGGGCCCTCGGCCTCACTCAACCCACACTTGGCAGGCAGGTCTCTGCGCTGGAAGAAGCACTCGGCGTGACGTTGTTTGAGCGTGTTGGCCGCTCACTCTCCCTCACGCAGGCCGGTTTTGAGCTGCTGGAGCATGTGAAATCCATGGGAGAGGCCGCCAACCGCATCTCATTGGCAGCGTCCGGCCAGTCTCAGGAAATCGACGGAACCGTCTGCATCAGCGCAAGCGACACCGCCTCAGCCTTCATCCTCACACCCATTTTGAAGCAATTGCGCGAGATCGCACCCGGCATTCACGTGGAGATCATCGCCACCAACACCGTCAGTGATTTGCAGCAGCGTGAAGCAGATATCGCCATCCGCCATATCCGCCCGGAACAACCAGACCTGACCGCAAGGCTTGTGAGGGAAACCACCGCACACTTCTATGCCAGCAAGACCTATCTGAACCGCAAGGGCCGCCCACAATCGGCCAATGACATGGCAAACCACGACTTCATCGCCTTCGACAGGCCAGACAAGTTCCTCAAGTACTTCACCGAGTCTGGTCTGCCACTCAAAGAAAGCAACTTCAAACTAACAACCGCAAGCGGACTGGTGGGGTGGCAACTGGTCAGAAACGATCTCGGCATCATTGTCATGATTCAAGAGATCGCTGAAATATTCCCGGAAATGGAACAGGTGCTGCCAGGCTTTGAGCCATTCGTCGTGCCCTTCTGGCTGGCAACCCACCGCGAACTGCACACCTCAAAGCGCATCCGCCTGGTCTTCGACCTTCTGGCGGACACGCTTTCAAGCAAAACTTTGCTGTGACGGTGCTACAAACTTTGCAAAGCAACAGTATTCAAAATTCAACGTATGCTCCAACACTCTTAACCATCAGGAAATGCATTGAGTGCCTCTTTATGACCCACAGATCTTTAAAGCACTTATCTTCAGCTTGCTGACAATATTCGGTCTTCATAAGATGTAAAACCGGTTGCACTCCAAATGGGAACATTGAAATGAACAAGATTCGCAGAGCTGGCCATGATGATTTGGAGGCACTCTACCGCATTTCGGTTCAAACAGGCCATTTGGGTAATGATGCCAGCCACTTGTATGACGATTATCGAATGATGGGGCACATATACTCAGCCCCCTATCTAAAGTACTCACCTCAACTCTCTTACGTGATTGAGCGCGACAACCAAGTCGTTGGTTACTGTGTAGGCACAATTAACACCGTCAAGTTTGAAGCGACCCTGGAAACTCAATGGTGGCCAAGCTTAAGACGTAAGTACCCCAAACCGGAGGAAGGAGCGAGATCGACTTGGACTGCGGATGAACGCAGGTACCAGATGATCCATTTTCCGGAGAAAACACCAGAACAGATTTCAATACGCTTTCCTTCCCACCTACACATGAACCTTCTCCCAGTTGCTCAAGGGCAAGGCATCGGAACCCTGCTCCTCAACAAATGGATGCAATGCGCAAAACGATATCAAGTAGCGGCTATACATGTTGGTGCGAATGCAAAGAACGCTAGAGCCATTCGCTTTTGGCAAAAACACGGGTTTAGCGAACTAGATGCTGTTGCTTCTAGAACAATCTGGATGGGCCGCGTTGTGTGACGCCCCTGATGCCTACCGCCTCAAGCTAAGCAACAAGAAAGAACTCACCCCGTAAACGCGACCTCATCATTGCAGACTTTGTTTCGCCGTAACAACCGCTAGGCTGATACAGGCTCTCCAGCCATCACATAATGCAGTTTCTTGAACTGCCACCGCCAGGCAGAAACCTCAGGCAGATACTGCTCAGGTAGATCAGAGCGCAGCGCTGCTGCAATCAACCGCGCCATCTCACCTGCATGTTCCACACCAACACCCCAGCGCACCAGTTCAGGCGTTCCAATACGCAGCCCGTTCATATCGCCTTCCACCTCCGCAATCGGCAAGCCGATACCACAGGCAAGGAAACCAGCCTTACGGAGTTTCTTGGAAGCCGCCTGCCCACCACCGAAGGAAGCCGCCTCAACAGCAAACTGATGTGACTGCGTAAAGCCCTGCGCCTTGGCAAACACAGGAATGCCCTGCGCATCGAGCGCCTGCGCCAGTGCTTTTGAAAGGGCAATCATCTCAGCAGCATACGCTTGCCCATAGTCCCGCCAATCCAGCATGGTCACCGCCAGCGCAGCAGACTTCGCCGCATCAAAGTTGGCAGTCATCCCGGGAAACGCAATGGCATCCATCCGCTCAATTAACTCAGCATCATTGGAGACAATCAGACCGCCCGCAGGCCCGCCAAGGCTCTTGTAGGTGCTCATAGTCATAAAATGAGCGCCTTCTTCCAACGGATTCGCCCAGGCTCTGCCAGCAATGATCCCGCATTGATGCGCCGCATCAAACATCACTTTGGCACCCACCTCATCGGCGATCTCACGAATAGCTCGCACAGGATGCTCAAACAGGTTAAGGCTGGAACCCACAGTGATCAGCTTCGGCTGTTCCGCTTTAGCAAGCTCACGAAGCCCCTCCACATCAATGGTGTAGCCATCCGCATTCACCGGAGCAGGCATAGTGCGCAAACCATAAAGCCCGGCACATCCTGCAATGTGGTGGGTCACATGCCCGCCAATGGAAGCTGGCGGCGCAATGATCGTATCACCCGGCTGACAGGTCGCCATAAACCCATAAAGATTGGCGATGGCTCCGGACGGCACACGGATCTCAGCATACTGTGCATCAAACACTTCCGCGCTTAGTTCAGCCGCGATCACCTCAATCTCTTCAATAGCTTCCAGCCCCATCTCATATTTATCACCGGGGTAGCCGAGAGACGGGCGAGAACCGATGCCAGAAGCCAGAAATGCTTCAGCTCTTGGGTTCATCACATTCGTTGCCGGGTTTAGGTTGAAGCACTGATCCTCATGAATTTCCCTGTTCTGAGATGCCAACGCATCCAACCGACCCAAAAGAACCGCAGAACTCTGAGCCTGCGTCCGCTGCGCAACCTCCTGCACCAGTGCTTCACAATGAGCCGGAACCCAATTTCGTTTCGCTAAAACCATCACAACCTCCCAATTGTTGAGAGGAGTGTGCGGACAGAACGCTTGAGAGCGCAAACCAGAATATGTAATTATTGGCCTAGAAAAACTAAGGCTAAGCCATGTCAGTCTCTCCCTCCCGCCCCAAAGGGCCACCTCTCAACGCCCTTCGTGCATTCGAAGCTGCCGCCCGCCTTGGTGGCTTTGCCAATGCAGCAGAAGAACTGAGCGTCACCGCAGGCGCTGTCTCGCAGCACATCAAAGCATTGGAGGAATGGGTTGGCGCGGACCTGTTCGAGCGCCGCTCTCAAGGCGTCCACCTGACAGAGCTGGGACAGGACATCGCCCCGCACTTCTCTAAGGCCTTCGATGAACTGGGCAACGCCGTCCGCCAATTACGAGCCAAAACCAGCCGCAAAACCATTCACATTGCTGCCCTGCCAAGCGTCGCGCAACTCTGGCTCTCCCCGCGCCTGCCCAAAATCAGAGAGGCTTTGCCAGACACCAACATCTCTGTCATCGCACTGGAAACGCCGCCCAATCTGGACCGCGAGATCTACGATCTTTCCATCTTCATCGGCAAACCCAAAGGCACAGCTCAAGAGCGCATCATCGCAGAGGACCTCATCACCCCGGTCTGCTCGCCAGCAACAGCAAAAGGCCTGAAAGAACCACAGGACCTTGAGACAGAAACCTTCCTCCACGATGTGATCTGGGCAGACGACTGGCAGGTCTGGGCCAACACAAACGCACCGACTCTGAATAGCTTGAGCGACGGCCCAAACTATTCCCTCTATGCCATCGCAATGGAAGAAGCGAAAAACGGTGCAGGCATCCTCATGGGTCACAAAGCCCTCGTCGAACCGTCTCTGAAGAAAGGTGACCTCCAAGCCCCTTTCACCCAATGGCAACCAACCGGAAAATCCCTCATCCTGGAATGCGCCAGCCTGCCGACCCCATCAAAAGTGATCACACAGATCATCTCTTTGCTGCTGGCATAGCCATTGAGCAGATACCGCTCGTTCCCATTACGTGACTATCCACAGAGCGCCTTTCCGTACCGAAGGGCCAAGGAGAGGTCAAACTTCGCAAAACCCTATGTGTTCCCTGCAAAAATGATCGGGCTGTGGTCACGGCTTCGATCAGGATCACAACACGACTACATCACATAGGAGAGCTTGCGTATTTACCCTCTCTACAACCACTTGACCCGCCCTCACCAATGGTAATAAGTCCTGAGGGTCTGAACTCGGCAACCGAAGATAGCTCTGATGAACGCACCCTCAGCCTCTGCAGCCCAAACCGTCAAACTCGACATCTCCGGAATGACATGTGCAGGTTGCGCATCTCGCTTGGAAAAGACTCTCCAGGCAACCGAAGGTGTGGTCAAAGCCACGGTCAATTTCGCACTTGAAATGGCAGAGGTGGAACACCTGCCTCAGGTCGCCGCGAATGATCTGGTGGACGTGGTCTCAACAGCTGGTTTTGAGGCAAAGGAGCGCCGGGACGAGGCAGAGGCAGCAAAGAAGGCTTTTGAAGAGCGCGAAGCACATAGCGACGCAGAAGAACGCAAAACCTTTCAACTTTTCGCGCTATCAACGCTCCTTGCGATTCCGCTAGTCATTCCAATGGTTTTGATGGCGTTTGGCGTGCAATTCGAGCTCTCTGGCGTACTGCAGTTTGCATTAGCAACGCCAATCCAACTTTTCGTCGGTGCGCGATTCTACAAGGGTGCGTTTGCAGCTCTGCGTCATGGCGGCGCCAACATGGATGTCCTCGTCTCGCTCGGCACATCCGCCGCTTATCTGTACAGCGTTTATAACGTCTTCTTCGCCACACAGGCGCAGGCAACAGACCTCTATTTTGAAGCATCTGCTGTCATCCTCACCCTTATCCTGATGGGTAAGTATCTGGAAATACGGGCGAAACGCTCCACCTCAGCTGCTGTTCGCTCTCTGATCGCCCTGCGACCAACCACGGCCAACAAGATCGTCGGCGACAAGATTATCCCCGTCGGCATCTCAGATCTGCGCCTCGGCGATTACATAGTTATCAAACCGGGCGAGTGCGTTCCAACCGATGGCTTGATTGAAGAGGGTGAAAGCGAGCTGGATGAATCTATGCTCACCGGTGAGAACCTGCCCGTGCACAAAAACAAGGGTGATCAGGTAACCGGTGGAACAATCAACGGAGCAGGTGCAATTTTTGTCCGCACCACTGCCCTTGGTGAATCAACACGCTTAGCTCAGATTATCCGCCTTGTTGAAGGCGCACAGGCCTCCAAGGCACCGCTACAAAAACTAGTCGACAAAGTCGCAGCTATTTTTGTTCCCGTTATTGTGCTGATCGCCCTCGCAACCTTCGCTGGCTGGATGCTTTACTCCGGCGACGTCACTACAGCCGTCAGCGCATCCGTCGCCGTCCTCGTCATCGCCTGCCCTTGCGCACTGGGACTTGCTACCCCGACAGCACTTGTCGCAGGCACCGGCGCAGCTGCGAAGGCTGGCATACTTATCCGCGATATCGAAGCGCTGGAACGCGCCCACAAAGTCGATACGATCCTCTTTGACAAAACCGGCACGCTGACCGTCGGCAAGCCAGTTCTGACGGATGCTCAGGCGTTTGACCGCAATGACGACCGCCTGCTGACAATCGCAGCCAGCATCCAACTGGGCAGCGAACACCCACTCGCGAGCGCACTTATCCGCGCAGCAGAAGAGCGTAACCTTAAGCTCACCCGCCCACGCTCCATCAAGGCTATCCCCGGCAAGGGCCTGATTGCAGAGCTCACCGGACAGCAGGTCTCCATCGGCAACGCAGCCCTGATGAAAGACCTGAATGTCGCCCCATCCATGATGGGCGATGGCCTCGTAAAGACTTACGAATCCTCAGGTAAAACCGCAGTCACAGTCGCTCTGGGTGACCGTGCAATCGGTGTTTTAGCGTTTGTTGATCAGGCACGGGACTCCGCCCGTGAAGCTGTAGAATCCCTTAAGAAACAAGGTATTCGCACAGTAATGATCACCGGCGACACGGAACTCGCCGCCAAAAACATCGCAGATCAGGTCGGCGTTGACGAATTCCAGGCACGCGTTCAGCCAGAAGGCAAGAACGAAGTCGTAAATGACTTGAAAGAACAAGGCTATAGAGTTGCGATGGTTGGCGACGGCATCAACGATGCCCCTGCTCTGGCAGCTGCTGACCTCGGCATCGCAATGGGCTCCGGTGCTGATGTTGCATTGGAAACCGCTGGTGTCACACTCATGCGTTCTGAGCCAAAGATGATCCCGGCAGCGCTGGACATCTCCAAGGCAACCCTCAGAAAAATAAGACAAAACCTGTTCTGGGCCTTCATCTACAACATCATCGGCATTCCGCTGGCAGCGCTGGGATTGCTCTCCCCTGTCATCGCAGGAGCCGCCATGGCCATGAGTTCCGTCTCCGTGGTTACCAACGCCATGTTGCTGCGGCGCTGGAAACCGAAGAACATGAACTGACATCATCAATCCAGCCCCTGAAAGACAAACTCAGGGGCTTTTTTGTATCTTCCCTCCCTCCGGTTGACCAATACCGTTCTTTCTTAGAAGAACTCTGACCAATCATAAGAGCGCTAACTAGAAGAATAATGCTTCACCACACTTATCAGACTGATGCAGTAGAAATAAATCAGTTAGACGGAAAACAAATAAGCTCTTCATAAGGTCAACCAATATATAAAATGGTTTGACAACTCCTCGAATCCATCCAATTCTTTCCATTACATATCGCAGCCTCAGCATTCTATAGTTTCATCTCACGAATACATTCGCTGCGATCATCCGGGGGGAAGCATATGTTTACGAGAAAGATTGCCAAAGCCACAGTTCTGGGTGCAGCTCTGCTTGCAACAACTTCATTCGGCTACGCGAAGACATTGAAACTCAGCCACAATCAGGGACCAGAGCACCCTCTGCACATTTCCATGCAGCACATGGCAGACAAAGTTGCAGAAGCCACCGGCGGATCTCTCAAAATCCGCATCTACGGCAATGGCGCACTGGGAACACAAAGAGAATCCATGGAGTTAGTGCAAGAAGGCACCCTCGCAATGGCCAAAACCAACGCCAGCGAGCTGGAAGCCTTTGAAGAGTCTTACTCAGCACTGAACCTGCCTTACATCTTCGTAGACGAGAACCATTATTTCGATGTTCTCAGCGGCCCAATCGGCGACGACATCCTTGCAGCATCAGCAGACAAAGGCTTTATTGGTCTGACCTTTTACGTGGAAGGTGCCCGCTCCTTCTACGCCAACAACGAGATTCACTCTCCAGCTGATCTCAAAGGCATGAAGATCCGAGTCCAACCATCCCCCTCCGCAATCCGCATGGTAGAGCTACTCGGCGGCAGCCCAACCCCAATCTCCTGGGGCGAATTGTACAGCGCACTTCAGCAGGGCGTGGTCGATGGTGCAGAGAATAACCCGCTGGCGCTGACCACAGCCCGTCATGGTGAAGTCTCCAAGGTTTACTCCGATGACGGCCACACAATGATCCCGTCTATCGTTGTCATTTCAACCACAGTCTGGAATTCGTTAAACACAGACGAACAAACAGCAATTCGTGATGCTGCCAAGTCCTCCATGCACTTCCATCGGGCCCAGTGGAATGAGATGACAAAGAAGCACATCGAGCAGGCAAAGTCCGAGCTTAATGTGAAGTTCATTGAGGTGGATAAAGCACCATTCATCGAAGCTGTTTTGCCAATGCATGCAGAAGCCGCGGAAAAATCTGAGAGAGTTGGTTCCTTGATCACACGCATCAAAGCATTGACCCAATAAGCCTTCTAATGGAATAAGAAAGGCCAGAGTAACAAGGCAAATCTCTGGCCTTTTGTCTCGCTTGCAAATCTGCTTTATTTAGTATCTTAAGCGTGCAGCAATCACTAAAAATCCGCCAAACCGCGCAGGCATGGGAGAATGAGCGAAATGGATGGTCAGCGTCGCCGCTATCAGGAAGTAGCTGAAGTCTTGCGCAAAGAGTTAGGCAACGGAACGTTCAAGGTTGGAGATCGCCTGCGCCCGGAGCGCCAGATTGCTGAAGAAATGAACGTCAGCCGCTCACTTCTGCGCGAAGCTATGATCATGCTTGAGATCGAAGGCTTGATTGATGTGCGCAAAGGATCAGGCACTTACGTTGTACGCCTGCCGGATGCGGAGCAAGTTACTCCCACCTCAAATCTGGAAGACATCGGCCCATTTGAGCTCCTGCAGGCACGCCAGCTTATGGAAAGCAACATCGCAGCCTTCGCAGCATCCATGGTCACCAAAGCAGATATCCTGCGCATGCGCGATGCTCTGGAGCGTGAGCGCGAAGACCTGGCAAAAGGCTCCGGCGGGTATGAGGCAGACGAGGAATTTCACCTGCTCATAGCAGAAGCCACCCAGAACTCGGTACTGGTCGATATGGTCAGAAACCTCTGGCAGCAACGCACCCGTTCCAGAATGTGGGATAAGCTGCACGAACGCATCTTCGACAACACATACCGCGAAGAGTGGCTCAACGACCATCAGGACATCCTCGATGCCCTGAAGCGAAGAGACCCGCAAGCAGCAAAACAAGCGATGTGGCAACACCTTGAGAACGTCAAGAAACGCCTGATGGATTTATCTGACGTCGACGATCCGGCTTTTGATGCATACCTGTTCCAGCAGGATCCGCTAACGCCTGCATAACCCACCAACGGGCATTAATAGAGCACAATTCATAGTACCGTTGCCAAATGGGGATTATATCTTTGATAAATTCCCATAGACGTTTTGCACCCTTTACAGGCGGATGCGTTCGCGAGATGTTTACTACGTAAAATCAACAAGAGTGGGATGGAACCAGCTTCCACTTCGCACGCTGTGCATAGGGTGGCCCGGCAATCATGCACGAGATTGAGCTTAAGCTTTCTGTAGACGAAACAACTCTGGAGCAACTGGCCAAAGCAAAACCACCAAAAGGCTTTGCGGTCAGTGAGCAATCCGTGAAACGTCTCCGTTCCGTGTATTACGACACGCCGGACCACACACTCAAAAAAGCCCGTATCTCGCTGCGCACGCGCCACAACGGCACCAACTGGCTACAAACCATCAAGCAAGGCGGCGGCATGCAGTCCGGGCTCTCCAAACGGATTGAGCTGGAATTGCCCATAGCCGGAATTGAGCCAGACTTCCATGTGATTTCTGATAATGAAATCAAGCAGAAGCTCTTATCTCTGCTTGAGGGCAAGCAATGGGGAATCCTGTTCGAGACCGCCATCACGCGCACTTTGACCTACTATACAGATAAAGCAGGTGCGAAGATTGAAATGGCTCTAGATTCCGGCATAGCCAAAACAGCCACTAAAGAGCATCCGATCCATGAAGTAGAGCTGGAGCTGATGGAAGGCCCGGTCGAAAGCCTGTACAAACTGGCAGGCGCACTCATGAAAGATCGACCAATTCTGTTTTCCAGCAGCAACAAGGCAGGCATTGGCTATCGATTAGCAAGTGGTGAACCACCTGAGCTGCCCTCAGAAGCACTTCACTCCAACTACATAGAGTTGGAACCAGGAGACAACGCAGGCTCAGCCTTCCAAAAAATCCTAAGCGAATGCCTCAACCAGATTGTCGCCAACCGTTCTTGCGTCCTTCAGCAAAACATCTCTGAAGGCCCGCACCAACTACGTGTCGGACTGCGTAGATTACGAAGTGCGTTCAATATCTACAAAGCAGCTTTCCCGGGCAACGAAACCATCGCAGCGCTGGATGTCTCCGCGAAGCAACTGGCAACAACTGCAGGAAATCAAAGAGATATCGATGTACTGGTGGAAGATATCATCACACCGGTTATCCCGTTACTGCCAGACACGCACTCAGTCGAACCGCTCTTTGAAGCCATTAAACTGGCACATGTGGAAGCTCAGATTGAACTGAGACAGGAGCTGATTGATCCAAAGCTCAACGGCTTCCTACTCCAACTGGGGGAACTCGCACACAGCTCAGCTTGGAAAGAGAACCTGGGACTAAGCGAGTTCAAGAAACTGGACCTACCAATTCAAACCTTCGCCCAAAACGCATTGTCCAAGCGTTGGAAGGCCTGCGAAAAACGGGCCGAGAACCTGCAGGACCTCACCATCGAGCAGCGCCACGACCTCCGCAAATCGCTCAAAAAACTGCGTTATACGGTTGAGTTCTTCCGCTCTCTCTATGAGCCAGAAGATCTGCGTATCTTCCTTAAGTGTCTGAAGCGCCTTCAAAATACCTTTGGCTACCTCAACGATGTGGCCATGGCTGACCGTCTGGTCGCAATGAAGCTTCCGCAATCCTTACAAAACAACGAAGTTTCAACGGTCATCGGTTTTGTCGCCGGTTGGCATCAGGCCAGAGCTGACAATGCATGGCTGGAAGCGCAAGAACGTTGGAACGCCGCCGTAGAAGCACCCAAGTACTGGCTCCAAGCAAAAGCCTAGTCATTTCTGACGGTTAGGTGCATCCGGTCAGCAGCCACATAGGCTCGACCAATTTGTATAGGCGCTCCACTCGCAATCACATTGATAGATTCCATCACGAGCACAGGCGATCCCTCGGAGATCTTAAGCAACTCCGCATTATGCGCACTACAAAGCGCCGCCGTAATCCGGGTTTCCTGACGCCGATAATCACCGAAACCATACTTCTCCATGATCTTAGTGATCGAGTTAGTCTCATTCAAATCTGAAGGCAGATTGGGAAAGCGAGACACTTCAAACCAGCGCGTTCCTGCGATAATTGGTGTGCCATCTGCGTAACTCACAGACTCGCATTTAAACAGTGCAGTGCCCGGCTCAATCTCCAACAGTTCGGATGTGTAAGCGTCTGCAATCACTTCGGTCGTACGGAAGATATCCCCATAAACCTCTTGCGCCTGACCCGACAAGTTCTCCGAAAAGCGTGTGCGCGGGCCGATGGGATAAACCAGTGGAGCCTTGGCAACAAAGGTCCCCCGCCCCTGATCTGAACGTAAAAAACCCTCTTCGATCAAAGTGGAAATCGCACGCCGAACAGTATGGCGGTTAACCTCAAAGCTATGTGCAAGCTCTTGTTCTGTCGGGATTTTCTCCCCCTCAGAAACCTCAGCTCGAGAAAGCTCAGAGCGCAGTACTTCAGCAATCTGCTTCCACATGGCAACGCCCGCACGTCGCTCAACAGGAGAGAAATCAAATTTCATCGCATTCGTCATGCCTTCGTCATGAAACAACACTAATCAGTTGGCGAGCAAAATATTTATCTATACAACTAGACAACATTAGTTCTAGCTTAGCAAACAAATTCAGACGCGCGGACTCAGTCTTTCGACAAACCCGCAAGGCGTCACCACACAATGCCAGAGAACCAGCGTGTTCCTGAAAGTTAAAGGGGCTGAAATGACGGCAAGTTCGCTCAAAGAGCAATCACCGGAAATTGCAGCTAGGCAGAATGCCATGGGCATTCTGGCAAAGGCCTCAGCGCAAGACCTTGCAGAAGCCTGGAAAAACCTCGGTTTAGAGCCGAACTACACGGTTATCCGCCCAGCAGAAATCGGGCTCGTGATGGTCCGTGGTCGCGCTGGTGGCACCGGCGCTCCCTTCAACATGTGTGAAGCAACCGTCACTCGCTGCGTCATAGCTTTGGACGACGGGACCACCGGTTTCGGTCAAGCCCTTGGCCGCGAAAAACAAAAAGTCCTACAAGCGGCTCTGATCGACGCTCTTTGGCAACAATCAGAATACCGGGATCTCGTTAAGACAAAGGTTCTTCAACCATTAGCCGCCGCTCAAGAACAAGCAGAAAACGAAACACGCGCTGAAGTCGCAGCCACCAAAGTTGATTTCTTCACCATGGTCCGGGGAGAGTAATATGAGCACGCAAACAGCCTCCTCAATCTTCGCCAAGGCGCCTGCTCCGGGTCTGGCAGATCCAGTCCACGACGCCCAGTCCGTCTTCCGCTCCGCCATGAACGCACTGGCACAACCGGGCACTGTGCAACAGCTGGGCAATCTCACACTTAGCCCTCCTGCTCCACTGTCTGTAGCTGCAACAGCGCTCGTGCTGACACTTTGCGATTATGACACACCGCTCTGGCTGGATCCTGCACTGGCAACCAATGAAACCGTCAAGAATTACATCCGCTTCCACACGGCAGCACCCTTCGTTGAAAGCCCTGCAGAATCCGCTTTTGCACTGGTCTCGGATGTAAGACTGCTCCCTGCTATCGCAAGCTTTGCTGCTGGCAATGCGGAATATCCAGACCGCTCAACCACGCTCGTTTTGATGGTCGATGAGCTCACCGAAGGCGACGGTATCACGCTGAAAGGTCCAGGCATCAAGACCGAGAAGCAGTTCAGCATTGCTCCCGCACCAGCAATGTTCTGGCAGCAGATGCAAGACAATAGCACACTCTACCCACTCGGCATCGACATCATTTTTGCTGGAACCAATCAGGTCGCAGGCCTGCCTCGCTCCACCAAAATCACCGGTTTGGAGACTTAACTCATGTATGTTGCTGTGAAAGGTGGCGAGAAAGCCATCCGTAACGCTCACAAGCTCATGGCACGGGATCGCCGCGGCGATACCAGCGTGCCATCCTTGAGCCTCAAGCAAATCTCTGAGCAGCTTTACCTCTCTGTCTCCCGCGTGATGGCAGAAGGTTCTCTGTATGATGCAGAACTGGCAGCACTCGGCATCAAGCAATCTCGCGGCGATCTCATCGAAGCTGCCTTCCTGATGCGTGCTTACAGAACAACCCTGCCACGCTTTGGGTATTCCAAACCAATCGACACCGCTAAGATGCTGATCCGTCGCCGTATTTCCGCAACTTACAAGGATCTTCCAGGCGGACAGTTACTCGGACCAACCTTCGATTACACCCAGCGCCTGCTCGATTTCAAACTGGCAGCAGATGGCGAAGCTCCAGCACCAGAAGTGCAGGAGTTCGAGAAGGAAGAGGTCGTCCCACGTGTGACAGACCTCCTCAATGATGAAGGCCTGATTGAACCAGATGAGCCAATCGCACCGGATGCTCCAGTAGGTGACATCACCCGCGAACCGCTCACCTTCCCAGCAGACCGTGATCTGCGCTTGCAGAATTTGGCACGTGGCGACGAAGGCTTTCTGCTGGCACTTGGTTACTCAACCCAGCGCGGTTTTGGCAGAACGCACCCGTTTGCAGGCGAAATCAGACTCGGCGAAGTCGAGGTTGACTTCTTCATGGAGGAGCTCGGATTCGAAGTTCCCCTTGGCACCATGACAGTCACCGAATGTCAGATGATCAACCAGTTCCAGGGCTCCGCATCCGCACCACCACAATTCACACGCGGTTATGGTTTGGTTCCCGGACAGGGCGAGCGCAAGGTCATGGCAATGGCACTCGTGGATCGCTCTTTGCGGGCTGAAGAGCTGGGCGAAGAAATCGACTCCCCGACACAAGATCAGGAGTTCGTCCTGTCTCACTCCGACAACGTGCAGGCCACCGGCTTCGTAGAACACCTCAAACTGCCACATTACGTCGACTTCCAGTCAGAACTGGAGCTGATCCGCAAGGTGCGCAAAGAGTGGCAAGAAAAACGGGAAGCAGCTGAACAGGAACTCGTAGCGGAGGCAGCACAATGACTGAGCGCATTGAAACACAAGGCATCTCCGGCGAACACTACAATTTCGCTTATCTGGATGAGCAAACCAAACGCATGATCCGCCGCGCGATCCTCAAAGGCATTGCGGTCCCCGGCTATCAGGTTCCCTTCGCCGCCCGCGAAATGCCAATGCCATACGGCTGGGGCACAGGTGGGGTGCAAGTGACTGCGGCAGTTATCGGCAAGAACGATTGCCTGAAGATGATCGATCAGGGGTCGGACGACACCACAAACGCCGTCGCCCTGCGCAACTTCTTTGTCGAAACCACAGATGTAGACACCACCACAAAAACCAAAGACGCCAGCATCATCCAGACCCGTCACCGCATCCCGGAAGAAACGCTGACAAAGGATCAGGTACTCGTCTATCAGGTTCCGATTCCAGAGCCACTCCGCTTTCTGGAACCGCGCGAAACCGAGACCCGTAAGATGCACGCGCTGGAAGAATACGGCCTTATGCATGTGAAGCTCTACGAGGACATCGCCAAGTTCGGCCACATAGCAACAGCCTACGCCTACCCGGTCATGGTGCAGGATCGTTACGTGATGGACCCATCCCCGACGCCTAAGTTTGACAACCCAAAGATGGACCAGATGGAAGCACTCCAGCTGTTTGGGGCAGGCCGCGAAAAACGCATCTACGCCATCCCACCACATACCAAAGTGGTGAGCCTGGATTTTGAAGACCATCCATTTGAAGTGACCAAGTTCGACCAGCCTTGCGCCATCTGTGGTGCAGAAGAGGTCTATTTGGATGAAGTCATTCTGGATGACGACGGCAATCGCATGTTCGTGTGCTCTGACAGTGATTTCTGCGAGGAACGCCGCGAGGCCGGCCATGTCGGGCACCTTGGAACCAATCCTCTGGAAGCAGAAGGAAACGACTAATGTCTCTGGATATTCAAAGCTCTGAAGACCTTCCGCTGCTTCAGGTCAGCAACACGACAAAACTTTATGGCGGCCGCATCGGCTGTAAAGACGTCAGCTTCGATCTCTATCCGGGTGAGGTGCTTGCAATTGTGGGCGAGAGTGGCTCGGGCAAAACAACGCTGCTCAACAGCCTTGCAACGCGCCTCACCCGGACCTCAGGTTCGGTCAACTACCGCAATCGCATGGGCCAGATGCGCAATCTCTACGAAATGAGTGAAGCCGAGCGCCGCATGCTCATGCGTACCGACTGGGGTTTCGTCCACCAGCACCCGGCAGATGGCCTGCGCATGACAGTCTCTGCAGGGGCCAATGTGGGTGAACGCCTTATGGCAGTCGGCGCACGCCACTACGGCAACATCCGCGAAACCGCCACCGATTGGCTAGGCCGCGTCGAGATAGCAGAAGACCGCATTGACGACGACCCACGCGCATTCTCCGGCGGAATGCGCCAACGTCTCCAGATTGCCCGAAACCTCGTCACTGCTCCACGACTGGTCTTCATGGACGAACCAACTGGTGGCTTGGATGTGTCTGTTCAGGCGCGTTTGCTGGATCTTCTGCGCGGTCTCGTTGCTGACCTTGGCCTCTCCGTGATCATCGTGACCCATGATCTAGCAGTGGCCCGCCTGCTCTCACACCGTATTCTGGTGATGCGCCACGGTCATGTCATCGAAAGCGGACTGACAGATCAGGTACTGGACGACCCGCAAGAGAACTACACCCAGCTCCTTGTTTCCTCCATCTTGCAGCCATAAGGACAAGACAATGACAAACACTCCTAAAACCAAGGTGCTTGTTTCCGACCTTGCCAAGTCCTTCAAGATGCACTTGCGAGATGGCTTGGAAATCCCTGTCGTCTCCGGTGTGAACTTCTCCGTTTCAGCAGGAGAATGTGTGGTTCTTGGCGGTCCGTCAGGATCAGGCAAAAGCTCGATCCTGAAAATGATCTACGCCAACTACCGCTGCCAGAAAGGCCAGATCCTGGTCACGGATGGCGACGAGATCGTCAATGTGGCCGATGCAACTCCGCGCCGCATTATCCGCCTGCGCGAAACGACCATCGGCTACGTCTCACAGTTCCTGCGCGCCATCCCACGCGTCCCTGCCCTCACGCTCGTTGCTGAACCCCTCATGGCGCAAGGCGTTGCAGAAGACGAAGCTTTTGAGCGTGCTGGCAACTTGCTCTCACGCCTCAATGTGCCAGAGCGTCTCTGGCAGTTACCACCAGCGACCTTCTCGGGTGGCGAACAGCAACGCGTTAACATCGCAAGAGGCTTCATCGCACATTACCCGATCCTTCTTCTCGACGAGCCAACCGCCTCACTCGATGCAGCAAACCGAGCTGTTGTTGTGGAGCTGGTGGAAGAGAAGAAAACGCAAGGTGTGGCAATGGTCGGTATTCTTCACGATCATGACGTTCGCGATGCCATTGCAGACCGGATCATCGATGTAACAACCTTCGCAACGGCCGCTTAACGCACTATGCGTGAAAAAGGGAAACTCACTCCATGACAAAGCCCCCCAAAATTGCGGAGACGGTCATCGAGTCAACCGTCACCCATCGAGAAGCTGCGGTTGGCAAGCAATGCGAAGTGCTTGGTCCAACCTATCTGGAATATTGTGAGATTGGCGACTACTCCTACATTGGCCCGAACTCGACGGTTGCGGACACCACAATCGGCAAGTTCACGGCTATTGCATCCAATGTTCGCCTTGGCCCTCCCAATCATCCACTGGAGCGGGTTTCCCAACATCGCTTTACCTACACCCCTGAATACTACCGCGAAGATAAGGAACGGGATCACCAGTTCTTTGCTGATCGCAGGGCCGCGCGTGTCAGTATCGGCAATGACGTTTGGATCGGACACGGCGTAACCGTGCTACCCGGTGTAACGATTGGCGATGGTGCAATCCTCGCAGCAGGCGCAGTGGTTGCAAAAAACGTGGAGCCCTACACCATCGTAGGCGGAGTCCCGGCAAAGCTGATCAAGAGACGCTTCTCCAAGGAAGCTGCTGATAAACTGATCCAACTCAAATGGTGGGACTGGCCAGAGGACATAATCTTCGAGCGTCTCCCTCTGTTTCAATCGATGACTGTGGAAAGGTTTCTGGAACACTTCGAACCAGCCTGAGGTGTCATAGGACTGACACCGTTTGCCCGGTACTTCGAAGCCCAAGGATATTCTGGATATGCGTTACTCAATCTATTTCACACACCCACAGTCAGCCACGCTCACGGAGTTGGGAAGCCAATGGCTCGGGCGCTCAGCCTTTACCAATGACAGCCTCGCACACCCGCACCTGAACGAGTTTGAGCCCGGGCACCTACACTCAATCACCGAAGACGCACGTCGCTATGGCTTCCACGCCACCATGAAACCACCATTCCATCTGGCGGAAGGTAAATCGCAGGAAGATGCAAAAGCGGCTTTCAGCACGTTCGCCAAGCAAACATCTGCCTTCACCATCGAAGGAGTTGCGCCAAACTTCCTCGGCAAGTTTCTCGCCCTGACACCGACGCAGCCGTCAGAACAGCTCAACGGACTGGCAGCGCAATGCATCAAACAGCTCGATCATCTTCGCGCTCCTTTGAGCGAACAAGACATCGAACGACGTCGCAAAGCGAACCTGACACCACAGCAGGATGCCTACATGCTGGAATGGGGCTACCCCTACATTTTCAAGCATTTCCATTTTCATATGACCCTGTCAAAACGACTTGAAGACGAGAGCGAGCGCAAAGCTCTCAAAGCTGCCGCAGAAGACCACTTCAAGCCTGTCATTCATCAACCAATCTCCATTTCGCACCTCGCCCTCTGCGTTGAACCAGAGGCTGGAGCGCCATTTCGAGTCATTGAAATAAGACCATTGGAAGGACAAGTAGCATGAGCGATGTATTAGTCGGCGTAGCGCCACATCAGACATCAACAATGGTCGAGCCACACACACCAATGACCTTCACCAACGCAAAACTGATCCTCCCCGATCAGACGCTGGAAGGCACACTGGCAGTCGAAAATGGCATGATCAGCGACTTAAGCGACGGCAATACGTCCAATGCACTGGACTGCGAAGGTGACTACCTCATTCCCGGTCTTGTCGAGCTGCATACCGATCATCTCGAAAACCACTACAAGCCACGCCCCGGCGTCACATGGAACGCAGTCTCTGCTGTTCAGGCCCACGACGCGCAGATTGCCTGTTCTGGCATCACCACCGTGTTCGATGCCCTGCGCGTTGGCATGGAAGACGATGCAGACCTGACTGCACAAGACATGCGGGCTATGGCCGATGCAATCGAGATCGGTCAACAAGAAGGCCGCCTGCGTGCTGATCACTACATCCACCTGCGCTGTGAGGTTTCCGCCGACAACTGTGTTGAAGGCTTTGAGCTGTTCAATGACGATCCGCGCGTTCGACTTGCATCCTTGATGGACCACACACCGGGGCAACGCCAGTTCACCTCTCTGGATCAGTTCGAGCTTTACTACAAAACCAAGAAGGGTTTTTCTGACGAACAGATGCAGGACTTTATGCTGCAAATGCAGGCCCGTGCAGATCGCAACTCCGATAAGAACCGTCTTGCCATTGCAGACCGCGCCAAAGCTGCAGGCATGATGTTGGCCAGCCATGACGACGCAACCCTCGCCCATGTTGAGGAAGCAAACAAGTTTGGTATCAACGTCGCTGAATTCCCAACCACCATGGAAGCTGCTAAGGCTTCACACGAAGCTGGCATGGCTGTGCTGATGGGTGCTCCGAACGTTGTACGCGGCAAGTCCCACTCAGGCAACATTTCTGCGCGTGAATTGGCAGAAGCAGGTTATCTGGACGTTCTGTCTTCTGATTACGTCCCAGTCTCACTTCTGCAAGCTGCCTTCTTACTGGCCCAGCAAATCGAGCGCATCTCCGTTCCTGAAGCCGTACAGAAGGTAACCAAGATCCCGGCAGAGGCAGTTGGCCTTGCTGACCGTGGTGCACTGGAGCTTGGCCGCCGCGCAGACCTTGTACAGGTGCGTATGGTTGGCGACGTCCCAATCGTCCGTGGTGTCTGGCGTGAAGGATATCGCGTCGCTTAGCACTGCGGATGAGAGGGGGGAACTATCGTGACAGTTTTGGATACAGCTCAGGAGCAAGCAAAAAAGCTTGGCCCCGGCGCACTGATCATGGTCGTAGGGCCAAGCGGTGCAGGCAAAGACACGCTGATTTACGGCTATAAGGAACTGTGCGAAGGCGATGAGAACATCATGTTCGTCCGTCGCCTGATCACCCGCCCGGCAGATGCCGGTTCAGAACCGCACGAAGCAGTCTGCCACAAGCAAATGTCAGAGCTTATCGATCAGGGCCGCGTGGCATTGTCGTGGCCAGCCCATGGGCTGACCTATGCCCTGCCAGTATGCATGGATCATCACATCACTAAGGGTGGGATTGCTGTCGCAAATGGCTCTCGAAAAGCCTTGGCAGACGCTGTCGGCAAGTATGAGAAACTGCTGGTCGTACATATTACGGCACCAATCCACGTGCTCGCACAACGCCTCTCCATGAGAGGCCGCGAAACCGCAGAGGATATCGAGCAACGGTTAAGGCGCGCAGACCTGTCCCTGCCGAAACTACCGCATCTGGTGGAGATACAAAACACAAACGACCCTCAGGTCGGCATCAAGCAGCTGCAACAAGCAATCGCGACATTTATGCGCTGAGCTTTTTCATCGCCTCCAGGCCAAGCAGATGCGCAGTGATCATGCCAAACAATGCCGGAGCAAATTCGTACTTGAGTGGAGCAAATTCTGGCTCCTCGTAGAGTGTCACCAGAACTGGTGGTGGATTGGTCACAGGCCACAGTCCGGCAACAAACACATGAATGCTGAAGAAGACACTCATCGCCTCTTCCGCATCAAGCCACGGCAACCCTTTTTGCAACGCACTCGTTGCTCGGGCAGCTTCCACCAGCAAGGCGCGCTTGAAATCACGTACACAATCAATGGAGATATTCTTCTCCATTGTCGGAGCAATTTCACTCATCAGCTCACATAGCACCTGACGCGACGCGAACATTTCAGCAAGAAGCTTCGCCATATCAGCGGGAGCCATCTCACCGGGGATTTCCTGCTCCAGATCCTCAATCAGCTTGACAAAATCACGTAGCAGCAACTCAACCAGAATGGCTTCCCGCGTTTCAAAATACCGATAAATGTTGGATTTCACGATACCTGCACGGCTGGCAATTGCCTGCAAGGTCAGTCCATCTACGCCGTCCTGCTCAAGCACGCAGGTCGCGGCACGTATAAGATCATTATGGCGCTGTGCCTTCGCTTCGGCAGATCTGGCGCGCTGAAAACTCTGGTTGGTCATAGTTTGGTGATAGGTCTCATTCCAATCCATGTCAATTAAACTTGGCAAGGTCCATTGACAAACATCTGTCAGATCATAAGTTAAGAGAACAAAAGTCTCCTAACTATAAATTTACGGGATCGCCAGACAAATGTACCCGAAAATACCTCTGACCGTGAATGGTCAAAAACAAGAGATAGAAGCCGACCCGGAAATGCCACTTCTGTGGGCGCTTCGGGACATTATGGATATCAAAGGCCCCAAATTCGGATGCGGTATTGCAGCCTGCGGCGCATGCACCGTTTTGATTGATGGGGAGGCCGTGCGTTCCTGCTCACAGCCGGTTGGAGAAGTCGAAGGTGAGATCACCACCATCGAAGGCATCTCCCAAGGCGATGAACTGCATGCCGTTCAGCAAGCGTGGATGAAACACTCCGTTCCTCAATGCGGTTACTGCCAGTCCGGCCAGATCATGGCTGCAGTCGCTCTGCTGGAAGAAAATCCGGACCCGACCGATGAAGACATCAGCGATGCCATGACCAATCTGTGTCGCTGTGGCACCTACCCAAAAATCAAAGCCGCGATCAAAGACGCAGCACAAACGCTGGGAGCTTGAAGATGAGCCGATTGGGAAAATACACCCGCCGCGCCTTTCTCGGCCTTGGCGTTGCAGCTGCCGGCGGTCTTGCCGTGGGCTTCTATTTTTACCAGAAGCCCTATGCAAACCCATTGGATGCTAAGAAGGCTGAAGGTGAAACACCGTTCAATCCCTATGTGATGATTGATCAAGACAACACCATCACCATCATCACTCCACGTGCTGAGATGGGTCAGGGCGTCCACACAACACTGGCAGCTCTGGTCGCCGAAGAGCTGGAAGTTCCACTTGAGCAGGTGGTTGTGGAACATGGTCCATCCAGCCCGGCTTACTTCAATGCTGCAATGCTGGAGGAATCCACCCCCTTCCCGTTTTATGATGAAAGTGTCTTGGCAGAACTTGCTCGCGGCTCGATGAAAATCGTCGCCAAGTTCCTCGGTCTGAACATGACCGGTGGCTCCTCTTCCACCACCGACGCCTTTGTGAAGATGCGCGAAGCCGGATATGCTGCAAAGTTCGTCCTTCTAAAAGCAGCAGCAGAACACTTCGGCACCTCAGAAGATAATCTCACACTTGCAGATGGTACCATCACAGATACAGCCTCTGGCAAGTCTGTCACTTATGGAGAGCTGGCAAGCAAAGCCGCTGCGGTCTCACCTCCAAGCGAGATGAAGCTTAAGAAAGCCAGTGACTGGAAGATCCTCGGCAAATCGCAAAAACGTGTTGAGCTGAAAGACAAAGTCACCGGAGGCCGCATTTTCGGCATCGACGTACAACTGCCAAACATGCTTTACGGCACCGTAAGAATGGCCCCGCGCAAAGGTGTCAGCCTCAAGAGCTACGACAAGACCGCAACACTCGCCATTCCTGGCGTCAAAGATGTCGTCGAAATCAGAACAATCACGGGTGAAGGCCTGGGCGTTGTTGCTGACAACACCTGGGCAGCGTTCAAAGGTGCTGAAGCCTTAGAGATCGAGTGGGACGATCCACTCTCCCTTCAAAACTCCGATCAGATGTGGTCCGCCCTTGAAGACGCACTGACGCAAGAAGCCACATTCGAGTTGGGTGGCACGGGGTCTGATGCAGAGGTCTTTACATCTATTCCGGAAAGTGAAGCCGTATCAGCGCAATACCGTGTCCCATTCCTGGCCCACGCCACCATGGAGCCAATGAACGCGACAGCCCAGCACGACGAAAACACGATCCGTGTCTGGACTGGAACACAGGCCCCCGGCCTCATTCAGTCTGTTGTCTCCAGTCACTTCGACATGGACAGCGCCGACATTGACGTTACCACTACCCGTCTCGGTGGAGGCTTTGGACGTCGTCTGGAAGTCGACTTTGCGCTCTATGCTGCCGTCATCGCTAAAGCAACTGCACCAAATCCAGTAAAAGTGACTTGGACGCGCGAAGAAGACACGCAGCACGACACCTACCGTCCAATGGCGATTGGCCAGTTCAAAGGTCAGGTGACACCGGATGGCAGGTTAAAGACCATGGACATGCAGGTGGCTTCCCCATCCATCATCCAGAGCGTAATGCCACGGATCTTCCCGGGTATCAGCCCCGCAGGTCCAGACAACACTGTACTCGATGGTGCCTTCAATCAGCCGCTGGATGTTGAAAACATCCGCTGTCAGGCTCACGTGGCAGATCTTCAGGTGCCTATTGGTTTCTGGCGCTCAGTCGGTAATTCAGTCAACGGTTTCTTCCATGAGAGCTTTATGGATGAGGCCGCACACAAAGCTGGTAAAGATCCACTTGAGTTCCGCTTAGCTCATCTAACCAGCGATGAATTCCGGCCAGCACGGGAAGCCCTGAAGCGCGTCGCAGAAATGTCCGGCTGGGGTACCCCGTTACCCGCTGGCAAAGGCCGCGGCATCGCCCACGTTCTCTCCTTCGGTACGTGGACCGCACAAGTGGTTCAGGTTGATGTCACCGACAACACTGTCACCATTGAGGAAGTCTGGGCCGTTGCCGATCCGGGCATCGTTCTTGATCCGGGTATATTCAAGGATCAAATCATGTCCGGTATCAACTTCGGGCTCAGTCAGGCGCTGGGACAGGAAATCACATGGGTTGATGGCGAGATCGAACAAGCAAACTTCGACACGTTCGATGCCATGCGCATGTATCAAGCTCCCAAGATCACCATTGAGTTGCTGGAGAATTCTCCACGAATGGGTGGTGCAGGCGAACCTGGTACACCACCATCAACGCCAGCATTGGCAAATGCGATCTTCGCAGCAACGGGCAAACGTATCAGACAGATGCCACTCAGCAACGAGATCGACTTTATCTAGAGAGCGTTCCGTTTGATTGCATTCAATCAAACGACAAGAATTCGCTCAAAGCAAAAAAAGCCCGGAGCATTCACCGCTCCGGGCTTTTCATTTCTGTATGGAGGCTTGATCAATCGGAGAGGAAGCCAGCTGGCATTCCAAACGCTTCTTCCAAAGAGCTCAGTGTCGCATCCGGATCCGCTGTACCATCGGCAACCGCTTCCACATTCACATTCCCCGGCCCACGCGGCACCACATCACGGCGCTTCAAGTCCCGTTTCGGAGCTGCGATCACCCGTGATTTCTTCGGTGTTGTAGCTGCAACCGCAGGCGTTGACGCCTCTCCCGGCTTGGCTACAGGCATAACAACCTTAGAGGTATCAGTGTTCGCAACGGCTCCTTCGGCAAGAGGAGGCAGATCACCATCCCCAACCGAGGCTGTAGTCACATCATTATCTTCCACTGATGGCTGAGCAAGCACGGCTGGTTCAGCTGCCACATCCTTAGCAGCTTCAGGTGACGCAACAGCCGCATCTCTTGCAGCAGCAGCCCGCAAACGCTGCGCCTCTGCAACTGTCTTTGCAGTATCAAGATCCTTCGCCAGCTTTTCAGAAAGCTTTTGTGTCTGCTTCACATCACCAAAAGACGCGCTTGCATACTCCTGAACATCGACGGGCTCAAAGCTCGGAAGGTTGATCGATCCACGGATCTTCAGCGGTGTCATATCCGCAGTCTGCGTCGTTGCAGCTCCCTCATCATCCAGCTTGGACTGATCGAGCAGGCTTGGCTGCAAATACCACAAGACCTCACCATCTTTGATGTTGATCGCACCGCGTCCTTCAACCAATGCAGTCTTGCTTTGCAACGTCAGTGCCTGAAATTCTGCAGTACCCTGATCAAAGATCACATCAGCACCCCAGCTGGAAAATTCAGTCTGATCATTGTCCGTAAACGGCCAACCTGTAATGCCTTTGCCTCCGACAGAAGCAACCAGCCGGTCCACATCCAATTCATGCAATATGCCGTTGCCAAGCTGAAAGCTGAGCGCTCCACCCATATTGGCCCAGAGGTCACTCGGTGTCTTACCGGAGGTGTTCACATCCATTTCAGCATACAGATTACCATCAACCCGCGGCATATCACTGAGCGATGCAAGGAATGGAGCCGCATCAATACCTTTTAGCGAGAACTCAGCAGAGATACCCGGTTTAACCGTTGCGCCGTTCAGAAGAAGCTTGCCAGCGCCCTCACCTTGATAAAGGCCAACACGGGCAACATCCAAAGCCAGTCGACCATCAGACAGCGCTGCTTTCAGCTCTGCATTCCGTCCACGAAGCGCACCGAGCTTCAGGTCCTGAATGGAAAGCGCCAGGTCCAGATCAAAGCTGCGCAGGACGGAGAAGTCATAAGCGCCCTCGCCCTTGGCATTCTTCTCATCACTGCGAGAGAACATCTTATCGAAAGACGCATGCGCAACTTCCAATTCACCACTGAGCTTTGGAACTTCACCTGTATCCAGACGGCCAGTTCCTTTGAGGCTTGTGTCATCCAGAACAAACCGCGCATTCTCAAAGGCGACACCGCTATCATCAGCTTCAAACTGACCAGAAAGCTCCAGCTTCTGACCGCGTAGATAGCGAGGGAGCGGTCGACCATACCAACGGGCAAAATTGTTGAAGTCATCTGTCTGGAAAGCAAAGATCCCATCAAAGCCATCACGCAATGAGTACGGACCCGTCAAACTCCCGGAAAACATCTCACTGGAGAACGCGAGATCAATATTCGCATCAGAACGCAGACCACCCTGCAAAACAATCGGCTCACCATGCCAGCGCGCGGTGCCTTGCAGCTGTAGTGGCTGAGACAGGCCTGAGAAGACAAAAGTCAGATCCATGTCATCAAGAGCTTCGTCGCGCCCTTCAACCGCCAGCATATTTGGCAGGTGAATGTCAGCGACACGCCCCTTCCGCAGGATCGCACCACCATCAACTTCCAGCGCAGCAACCAACTCATCGTAGGATTGGCCAACGCCGTAGAAAGACGCATCCACATTGGCAAAGCCGGATGCAGGGGCGTCTAGCCCTACCAGGCGAAGCAGTTGCTCAAAATTCAAGGACTGCCCGCTGACCTGCCCCTTTAATTCATAGCCATCTTCAAGGTAGTTCAGCGCAATGTTGCCGCCAAAGCCAACAGAGCCAGCGGTAATGGAAAGGTCTTTTGTGCGAACCCCACGTTGACGGAACTGCAGCTCACTTGTCAGTGCACCACTGCCAACCCCTTCTGGAAAGGCCGCATCATGTTGCGCAGCAACGGCAGCAAGGCTCGGCAACTCAACAGAAACTTGCAATGTGCCAACAGGCCGTGCACCAAAGGCAAGCTGGCCATTAAAACGAACTTTCTCTTGAGCAGGTCCAGTTACATGAGCCTCAACAGACGTCGCGCGAGCCTCGCTCAGCGCGGTAACTGATCCAACACGCCCACCAACAACATAACGCTCGTCACTCTGATTAAACGCACCTTCTGCTGTCAGGCCATCACCGTCATGCTCAAAATTAAGCACGAGATCGATCTCAGAAAGAACTATCGGTGCTTCTTGCTCAGGTTCACTGTAAGAAACGACACCTTTTTGAATGCTGACGGTGTCCAAGTCCAACTGCTGCATAAAGGAAGCAACGCGGCCTGCAATATTTGCAGCAACCAGAGAGGCTTCCCCTTCTTCACCCTCAGAAAGCTGCGGCTGCCAGGACGCGCCGCCTTTCTGATCAAATTCAAGCGTCCACTTTGGCTCAACAAGCTCAATGTTGCGGATGATGTTGCCACCAGTCAGCAAACGCAGAGAGTTCAGCTCGAACCGGGCTTTCTCAACCCGCGCAAACTCAATCCCGTCAGCTCGCGCAACACCTGCAACGCCAACATTATCAACTTCAATCGCCAGTGTCGGAAACAGATCCACACTCGTACGCCCATCAAGACGCAGCTTCCATCCGGTTGCTGTCTCAAAGGACTCTGCAATTTGGGCCTTCAGCTGTTTCTGCGGAACGAGAAGTGGCGCAAGCACCAGACCACAAACCACAAGAGCGGCAAGAGCTCCAAAAATAAGAAGAGAGCGTTTCATTTAGTCTTAGTATCCTAGTGGACGGTTTCGTGAGGCCCGAAAAAGGACTCTCATGTAAGCAGCTTGTACTCAACAAATACAGGGCAAAAAGCCCGTAGAAAACGTCTAAATTATGATTGGTTAAAGCCTTTCAAGACCCAGAACAAAAGCACAACCTATCCTGAACCACTGCGTTCTATCATATTTGCTCCCAATTGTCGCAGTATCACGTGGCTTCAAATTGGCGTATTTCTGTCCTTTTCCTTGGCTTTTGTAATTGTTTTTGCGTATCAATAGTATTCCATTCGGATCTGAAACATCTTTAAGCACAACAGAAAAGCACTATTTTAAAGTGCAAGAAAACCAATAGTTGCACGGAGCACATGAATGCTGGACGCCCTGAAAAAGTTCTTCAAAGACCTGTCAAACGAGCAGGAAGAAGCAGGCCGCTTTTCCGAAGACGATGAACGGCTGGCGGTCGCAGCGCTCATGTTCCATATCATCGCTGTAGATGGCGAGATTGAGCAGCAGGAGCTGGACCAGTTAAAACGCGTCTTACAGCAACAGTATGAGCTGAATGAGGAAGACACAAAAGAGCTGATGGACCTCGCCAAAGTACGTGATGAGGATGCAGTTGATCTTTATGGCTTCACATCAGTCCTCAAGCGCAAGCTGGAGCCGGAGCAACGCCTGACAGTCATCGAGGCACTCTGGGAAATGGTCTACGCAGATGGGTCCGTCCATGAATTTGAAGACAACACAATTTGGCGCGTTGCCGAGCTATTAGGCGTGTCCTCCAGAGACCGCATGAAGCTTAAGCAAAAAGTAGCCAAACGACAGAGTGGCAATAGCCCTTCTTCGACCTGAAGGTTTTGATTTACAATGTTAGAGCGGAATAATCAGCACCCTGCCAAAGTTCTGGTGGTGCTGCATCAGGAAACATCAAACCCCGGTCGCGTCGGGCAGCAATTGGTCAAACGTGGGTTCGAGTTGGATATTCGCCGCCCTCGTTTTGGCGACCAACTGCCAGACACACTTGCTGACCACGCGGGCTCTGTCATTTTTGGCGGCCCAATGAGCGCCAATGACACCGATGACTTCGTGAAGCAAGAGATCGACTGGATCAGTGTTCCGCTCAAAGAAAACAAACCCTTCCTGGGCATCTGCCTTGGTGCGCAAATGCTCTCCAAAAACCTTGGTGGCCAAGTCACAGGCCATGATGATGGATTGGTTGAGATCGGCTATTATCCGCTGGAAGCAACTCAGTTCGGTACAGACCTAATGGAATGGCCACAGCAGGTTTATCAATGGCACCGGGAAGGTTTCTCTCTTCCCACGGGTGCAGAGCTTCTGGCTTCAAGCCCAACCTACAAAAATCAAGCTATCCGCGTGGGCGATAATGCATTCGGCATCCAGTTTCACCCGGAACTCACCTACGCCATGATGAGCCGCTGGACCACTCGCGCTGCAAGTCGTCTGGTGTTGCCCGGAGCAAAAAAGCGCGGCGAGCACTTCCGCGAGCGCTTTGTGTACGACCCGGCAGTTCTACATTGGTTGGAAAACTTCATGGACAACTGGATCGGTTACGCATCCGAACCCGCCAGTCACTGGTCATCTCATTCAGCTAAATAGCAAAAAGGCCCGGTCATTGCCGGGCCTTTTCATTTAGGTTTGCACTTTAGTTATTCAGCTGCAACAGCCTCTGCGCCAGACATCTTTTCTCCCGGCTGCAGGATTGGCGAACCAACTGGCAAAACATCACGACCACAAACATCCTTATAGATGATGTGCGCCATCACATACCATGCGCAGAAAGAGCACAGGATCAACACGTAACCGGCAATCACGTTGAAGATCGCTGGACCGAAGTGCCCCAGAACCAGCAGGATGAAACCGAGCAGCAGGCTACCAAAGATGGAAGCTTCTGCAGTGTGAATGTGCAGCGCACCGTAGAACATAATGCCGGTATAGATGGTGAATGGCAGCAAGAAGAAGCCGATGTCAGAATGGGAAGATGTATAAAAGCCCAGTTTGTTGCCAACAAGAATGCCTGCAAACGCCAGCCAGAATGCACCGTAAATGGTGAAAGCGCTGTAACCGAAGTTATTGCCAGTCTTTCCTGTCTGGAAACCAGCAACCAACTGCGCAAGACCACCAACAAAAACGCCAAGCCAGAGCACTGGGCCCATGTTTTCCAGAAGACCAATGTTCACCATTTGCAGAACAAAAGTCGTCATACCAAATCCAGCAAGGCCGATAACTGCTGGGTTTCCTGTTTTAGTTTGCACGGTTGCACCCTCAATAAAAAACCCAACTCTGGCCTGGTAGGAAGGCAGTTCCTAAAGATCAGAAATTGGGAAACACATTGTTGAATTAGTTGGAGCGCTGAGTACAGAAGGACACAGACAGGAACAACCGCACTACTACGGAACGTAGCAATACCTAACGTCATACATCGCAGTCAAAAACACATAACATTCTGATAAATATATATATTTTCGCCACTAAAACGAAAAAATCAGCAATGCATAGTGCTCATGCACCAAACGCATTGCTGGTTAATCCAGACTAGCAAATACCTTCAGGACTTATCCCTTAAAGGTAACAATCAGATCTTTCGCATCAAGCTGATCACCCGAAGCTACACAGACTTCGCTGATCTCACCATCACGCTCCGCATGAACAGATGTTTCCATCTTCATTGCCTCAATGGAGACAAGCAGATCACCAGCTTTCACAGCCTGACCAGCTTTCACAGCGAGCGTGGAGATAACGCCCGGTACTGGCGCACCAACCTGAAGCTCATTGTCGTCATCAACTTTACGACGCGCAGGTGTGTTTGCAGCACTGTGAGTGCGGTCGATAATACGGATGTTCCGAGGCTGACCGTTCAGTTCAAAGAACACACGCTTTTCACCGTGCTCATCAGTTTCACCAATCGCAAGACAAGAGATAACCATTGTCTTACCCGGCTCCAGCTCAGCCATAATCTCATCACCAACCTTCAAACCATAGAAGTAGGTTGGTGTTGGAAGCACACTGGTCGGGCCATACTTGTCCTGAGCCTTGGCAAATTCAGTGTAAACCTTCGGATACATGAGCATAGAAGACAGCTCTTGCTCAGAACCTTTACGGCCCAAAATACCTGTCAACTCACTACGCTTGGCATCCATGTCCTCAGCTTCAAGCAAAGACCCAGGACGAACCGTAATCGGCTCTTGCCCCTTCAGAACTTTCTTCTGCAGCTCAACAGGCCAGCCGCCTGGAGGAATACCAAGGTCACCATGCATCATGTTGACGACGGATTCTGGGAAGGAAACTTCCTTGTTCGGGTCAATAACATCTTCCGGTGTAATGCCCTGAGACACCATCATCACCGCCATGTCACCAACAACTTTGGAACTTGGCGTCACCTTCACAATGTCACCAAACATCATGTTCACGTCCGCATAGGCTTTCGCCACTTCGTGCCAACGCATCTCCAGACCAAGCGAACGCGCCTGTTCTTTCAGGTTGGTAAACTGGCCACCTGGCATCTCATGCAGATAAACTTCAGAAGCACCAAAGCGCAGATCGCTCTCAAATGCACGATACTGAGTACGAACAGCTTCCCAGTAGAAGGAAATCTGCTGAATACGGTCTGTGTCCAGACCGCTATCGCGAGATGTTCCCTTCAGAGCTTCAACAACAGAGCCCATACATGGCTGAGAGGTCAGACCTGATAGGGAATCCATCGCCAGATCAACAATGTCAGCACCGCTCTCAACAGCAGCGAGTACAGTAGAGGCCGCAATACCGGAAGTGTCATGCGTGTGGAAGTGGATCGGAATATCGATCTCATCTTTCAGCGCCTTAATCAGAACCTTCGCAGCCTGCGGCTTCAACACACCGCCCATATCCTTAATACCAAGAATATGCGCACCTGCAGTTTCAAGCTCTTTCGCCAGATTGACGTAGTACTTCAGATCATACTTCGGACGCGCGCTGTTCAAAATGTCGCCAGTGTAGCAAAGAGCTGCTTCACACAGCTTGCCTTGCTCCTGAACAGCATCCAGGGACACACGCATGTTCTCAACCCAGTTGAGGCAGTCAAACACACGGAACACATCAACACCAGATTCTGCAGCCTGACGCACGAAGTGCTGAACAACGTTATCTGGATAGTTCGCGTAACCCACACCGTTGGAACCACGAAGCAACATCTGCATCAGCAGGTTAGGTGCTTTCTCGCGTACAAGACGCAGACGTTCCCACGGATCTTCAGTCAGGAAGCGCATAGACACATCAAAGGTCGCGCCGCCCCAGCATTCCAGAGAGAACAGCTCAGGCAAACCCTGGGCATAGCTATCAGCAACCTGCGCCAAATCGTAGGTACGCATGCGTGTAGCAAGCAAAGATTGATGCGCATCACGCATCGTCGTGTCGGTAACAAGCACTTGCGGCTGAGCTTTTACCCACTTGGCAAACTCTTTAGGTCCAAGCTGCTCCAGCTTCTGACGAGTCCCGTCCATTACTGGCAGCTTGAACTTCGGCGCCACAGGTGCCGGTGCATCAGCTGGTGGTTTCGGGCGTCCCTTTGTTTCAGGGTGGCCGTTTACAGTGACATCAGCAATGTAGTTCAGCAGCTTCGTCGCACGGTCAGCTGTTTTAATGTTCTCAAACAGCTCAGGTGTGTCATCAATAAAGCGCGTTGTGTAAGAGTTGTCCTGGAAGGACGCATGCCCAATAATCCGCTCAAGGAAAATCAGGTTGGTCGCAACGCCGCGAATACGGAATTCGCGCAGCGCACGATCCATACGCGCACATACTTCCTCAGGTGTTGGGGCCCAGGCGGTCACTTTCTCAAGCAGAGGATCGTAGAAACGGGTGATCACCGCGCCGGCATAAGCCGTGCCACCATCAAGACGGATACCAAACCCGGTCGCACCGCGATAAGCGCTCAGGCGGCCATAATCTGGAATGAAGTTGTGCTCAGGATCTTCAGTCGTAATACGACATTGAAGCGCATGACCATTCAACTCAATCGCGTTCTGCTCAGGAACACCGGTGACCGTTTTATCGCCAATACGACCACCTTCCGCAATGCGGATCTGCGCGCGAACCACATCAATGCCGGTGACTTCTTCAGTAACGGTATGCTCCACCTGAATACGCGGGTTCACTTCAATGAAGTAAACCTTGCCGGTATCCGCATCCATCAGGAACTCAACGGTGCCTGCACCGCAGTAATCCACTTCGCGGCCAATCTTCAGGCCATACTCGCAAAGCTCACGGCGCTTTTCTTCATCAAGATATGGTGCAGGCGCACGCTCAACCACTTTCTGATGACGGCGCTGAATGGAACAATCACGCTCAAACAGATGTACGAGATTGCCGTGCTGATCACCAAGGATCTGAACTTCAACGTGACGGGCGCGCTCAACAAGCTTCTCGAGGTAAACCTCGTCCTTGCCGAACGCTGCTCTCGCTTCACGTTTCGCTTCAACAACTTCGCGAAGAAGCGTCTCTTCATCACGGATCACACGCATGCCGCGACCACCACCGCCCCATGACGCCTTGAGCATCACCGGATAGCCGATCTGCAAAGCAAGACGCTTCACTTCTTCCATGTCTTCAGGAAGCGGATCCGTCGCAGGCATAACAGGAACACCAGCTTTAATCGCCAGTTCACGTGCTGCTACTTTGTTACCCAGGCGGCGCATTGTATCTGGCGATGGGCCGATAAAGATAATGCCGTTCTCAGCACATGCCTTAGCAAACTCTGGACTCTCGGAAAGGAAGCCGTAACCTGGATGGATTGCATCAACGCGTTGCTCTTTCGCGACGCGGATAATCTCGTCGATAGACAAGTAGGCCTCAATTGGACCCAGGCCTTTACCCACCTGATAAGCTTCATCAGCCTTAAAACGGTGTAAAGCCAGTTTGTCTTCTTCAGCAAAGACAGCAACTGTCTGGAGACCAAGTTCGTTTGCAGCTCGAAAAACTCGAATTGCAATCTCTGAGCGGTTAGCAACCAATATTCGTTGAATAGCCAAAGTTAGGTCCCCCAGTCTCTATGTATTTTGGGGCTTTATAGTCGAGCAAATCCCTCTATGGAAAGATTAATTTATAGTCACATGAGCCATTACTATATTTACCGGGTCACAAAACATTAAGAAAACGGGGAAATTCTAAGGAATTTATCGTACAATTGAGAAAAACTAAACACGTAAAAATATATACACAAACACCGTAAATTTTGACTTCTCTAATATATCTCACGAAAAATTTTCTACTTTTACGACTAAAGGTGCAACTTTTATCCGATCGCTCACGTGCAAACAGCAGGATTCGCGATGCGAACCCTGCCGAGAGCATAGGTAGGTGTCATTTTGGCTTAACGAATTAAGCCCAGCCGGAAACCCTCGGCCACAGCATGTGTTCTGTTTGCAGCATGCAGTTTTCTGGCAGCGGAAGCCAGGTACCAATCTGCTGTATGCTGAGAGATACTCAGGATCTGACTAATCTCCCAACTTGTCTTCCCTGCAGCAGACCATTTCAAGCATTCAAGTTCACGAGGGGTAAGGCGATGGCGGGGCCGACTGGTATTAGCACCAATCAATTCGCGCACCTTATTGCTCGAGTAAATGCCAACGAGATGAAGAACACTGATTTCGCGCTCATTCAGACGTACTTCCGGCCCACCAAAGATCAACATGCCTTGATAGCCTTGAAGGCCATGCACTGGCACGCAGACGCCGTCGTACATTCCGTAATCGCGCGCTTCTGACAGAACTTGCTGTGCAGCGGCAGTAATATTGCGATCACGAGCAACGCTTGACCATAAGAATGGACGGCTTGCGGTGCGCGCCTTCGCAACAATCGGATCGTTTTGTACGTAATCACGGTCGAGATAACGTTGTTGCCACTCAGGACGCCAACCACTCAACATAATTGACCCATCAAAAGATGCGCCAGCTTCGGGGATCGCAGCGAGACAGAAGCTTGTAAAGCCAAAAGACTGGCCAAGTTCAGCAATACGCTTAGAAACACCTTCGGATGTTTCTTCATTATTAATAGATTCAACAAATTCTAGTGCAGCAGTCAACGGATTCATTTTATACACCCCTACATATTATGCCTCCAACAACCTTACTCTACGCAATATCCACTCAATATAGAAGGTGTATCTATCACCCATCTTCTATTCGAGGCTCATTGTTTTCATATTGGGAAAGAAATCTATTCAATTTAACTTCTATACCAATAGAATTACGTCCATATATATTGACATTGTTAAATTGCACTATGTCTTTTTCGAAAAGCTTAGAAGGAAAAACTTTAAACTTAAAGATCGAATTAGTATTTCTTTGGAAAAAGCTATTGTTAGGAGCAGGTTAATAAAACGTTAACCTTAGATTGCACACCCACCAATACGGATGCGTATGTAATATAGGAAAAACATTCCAGCAATTAGCAAGGTATCGCAGTTAGATTCCGTGTTTCTTTTCATTCTGCATAGATGCAAAAAACTTAACGATACCGCTGAGGGGAAAGCGGGGATAACTCCTCCCCGATGAAACTCACTGGTTAAAACAGAAGTGGCAACAAGCCTCATCTAACACTTATCCGCGGCATGTCTGGGGGCAATTAGAATTGGCAAAATTTATGCTAATACAAGACATTTACTAATGAAATCGGCTAGTAACAACGGCGAATGTGTTACACATAACCCGCAAAACTTCAGGCTTCTTGTAACCATTTAACACGATGTAACCTACCCAAAACGGCATATACTGCACGTTATAGTCATGCATCTTATTCAGCGAAAGCAGCAGGCGAACAATAACGTATACGCAAAAAACCCTTTTATGCCGGTATGAAACTGAAACTTCATTCCAGCACTCATCATCAGCATTTTTCGTCTTTATTCATTCCAGAGCTTTACAGCGATTTTCTCTGCCATATAAATGCCACTTCATTGGGTGAGGCACCGCACGAGCATTTTCAGTATCCCAGCCGAAGAATTGGGTACCGAGATACGTTTGGCCATAGACTACGGAATTGCACTTCTAGATGAACAAGAACACGCTGCACCGAACAACAAGATCACGGTCTGTCACTGCGATTTTGGGGCCAACGAACACTGGTAAGACGCATCTGGCTATCGAGCGGATGAGCGCATACTCGTCTGGCCTTATCGGATTACCACTCCGTCTGCTGGCCAGAGAAGTCTACGGGCGTCTTGTAGAGAAGAAGGGACCGGATCTTGTCGCGCTGATTACAGGCGAAGAAAAGATCATCCCGAAGAACCCACGCTTCTGGGTCTCTACTGTAGAGGCAATGCCAAAAGATCTCGACGTGGATTTCGTCGCCATTGATGAAGTGCAGCTGGCTGGCGATCTGGAACGTGGCCATGTCTTCACCGACCGCATCCTGCATTTGCGTGGCAGAGAGGAAACTCTGCTGCTTGGCTCTTCGACAATACGCCCCTTGCTCGAAAAGCTGATGCCGGGTCTGAATGTGATCACGCGACCGCGCATGTCCATTTTGACATACGCAGGTTCTAAAAAGATCACGCGCCTCCCGCGTCGCTCTGCAATCGTCGCCTTCTCTTCCGATGAAGTGTACGCGATCGCAGAACTCATCCGCCGTCAGCGCGGCGGTGCAGCAGTTGTCCTCGGCTCTCTTTCTCCCAGAACGCGCAACGCTCAGGTTGACCTGTTCCAGAACGGCGACGTTGACTGGCTCATTGCCACCGACGCTGTAGGTATGGGTTTGAACCTGGATGTAGACCACATCGCGTTCGCCGGGCACCGCAAGTTTGATGGCTATCAGTACCGCCAGTTAACCCCGTCGGAGACCGGCCAGATCGCCGGACGAGCAGGTCGACACCTGCGAGATGGTACTTTTGGTGTAACGGGCCGGGTACCCGGTTTTGACGACGAACTTGTCTATCAACTCGAATCTCACGAGTTTGAGCCCCTCAAAGTGCTGCAATGGCGCAACCCAAATCTCGATTTTTCCTCGATTCGCGCACTTTTGCGCAGTTTGGAGCATTCTCCGCGAGAAGAGGGCTTGACCAAAGCCCCTCCGGCGGAGGATATCGGTGTTCTCGAACTTGCTAATCGTGACAGGGACATTCTTTCCCTCGCGACGACGCAAGAAAGAGTTTCATTACTGTGGGATACCTGTCAGGTTCCAGACTATCGCAAGATAGCTCCGGCAAACCATGCAGATCTCGTAACAGGGATTTATTCCCATCTGATCCGGGATGGAGCCATTCCGGATGATTGGTTTAACAGTCAGATAAAACAGGCAGACAAAACCGATGGGGATATAGACACACTGGCGAACCGGATAGCACATATCCGTACGTGGACCTTTGTGGCAAACCGTGCCGACTGGCTGAACGATCCTGCTCATTGGCAGGAAGTGACGCGCGGCATAGAAGATCGATTATCAGATGCCCTTCACGAACGGCTTACACAGCGGTTTGTGGATCGGCGAACCAGCGTATTGATGCGACGTCTGAGAGAGAACAAAATGCTCGAAGCGGAGATCACCGCAACCGGAGATGTCCTTGTAGAAGGACAGCACATTGGCCAGCTTCACGGCTTCCGCTTTGCTCCGGATGCAACGGCAGAAGGACAGGAAGAAAAAGCTGTCCGTGCTGCGGCCCAAAAAGCACTAGCTAGCGAGATTGAAAACCGTGCAGAACGGTTATCCCGCGCGCCCAACGAAGAGTTCATCCTCTCCGCAGACGGCACATTAAGATGGCAGGGTGAATCCATCGCCCGCCTGATAGCTGGTGAACAGACCCTGCGCCCATCCTTGATCATTCTTGCTGATGAGCAGTTGACGGGACCTGCACGCGATATGGTGCAGGAGCGCCTTGATCTATGGATCAAGACACACATCGAAACACTCCTGAAGCCGCTTTTCGACCTGGAACAGGGCGAAGAGATCGAAGGCATCGCTCGTGGCGTGGCATACCGCCTGACCGAGAGCCTTGGTATCCTTGAGCGTCAGGAAATTTCTGATGACATCCGTCAGCTCGACCAGCAGATGCGCGGTTCACTCCGCAAGCTCGGTGTTCGCTTTGGCGCCTATCACATCTATGTCCCTGCTCTTCTGAAACCAGCACCAAGCCAGCTGCTCGCGCAGCTCTGGGCGCTGAAAGAAGGCAAAGGCGAGATCAAAGGCCTGACTGAACTTCCTCAGCTGTCCGCATCTGGCCGTACGTCCGTTCCAGTAGATCCGGAGATCGAAGGCGCGCTGTATCGCGTCGTAGGCTTCCGCGTTTGTGGTCCACGTGCTGTACGCGTCGATATTCTGGAGCGCCTGGCAGACATCATCCGTCCGCTGGTAGCCTGGAAACCCCTGGAAGAAGGCATTGAGCCGCCAGAAGGTGCACTGACAGAAGGCGGCGCATTCACCGTTACTGTTTCCATGACCTCCCTGCTCGGCTGTGCAGGCGAAGACTTCACAAACATCCTGAAGTCTCTCGGTTACCGTCTGGAAACACGCGAAGAACAGCGCCCTGTCGCCAAAAAGCCTGAAGCTCCAATTGAAGCACCTGAAGGTGTGGAAGCAGAACAAGTTGAAGGCGAAGCTGCAGCACCGGTAGCGGAAGAACCAGCAACCGAAGAGACCCCAGCTGAACCAGTAGAAGAAGCAGCACCTGCTGAAGCTTCTGAGGAAGAAGCTGGCGAGCCAGAGATGGAAACAGTTACTGTTGAAATCTGGCGCCCGGGTCGTTTCGGTGGACGTCGCAACAACAACGAACGTCAGCGCAATACACGCAGTGGCAACGAACGTCGTGGCGGTCCTCGCAGCAACAACGCTCAGCAGCGTCGCAATCCTGGTAAGCCTGGCGGTAAAGGCCGTGGCTTTAGCAAAGACCAGAACCGCGGCCAGCAAGGCAAGCCTGCTCCACGCAAAGACAAGCCGTTGGATCCGGATTCTCCGTTTGCAGCACTGATGTCCTTGAAACAGAACTTGGAAAAGGGCGACAAATAGTCGCCCCTTCGGGCTAACTGATATGGCAATACCAGAAGCACAAGAGTCTCTTCGCATCGACAAATGGCTCTGGTATGCCCGCATTACAAAATCTCGGACACTGGCACAAAAACTGGCAGTGTCCGGGCATGTTAGATTGAACAAAGATAAGATTGCGGCCGCCAAAACAGCTGTAAAGCCCGGTGATGTACTGACCATCACAATGCCGCGACGCCTTTTGATCCTTAAGGTTTTAAAACTTGGCACCCGGCGCGGTCCAGCCCCTGAAGCACAGCTGCTTTATGAGGACATGTCTCCCCCTCCACCACCCAAGGAAATACAGGTCCAGGTTGCCAAGCGCGAGGCCGGTGCAGGACGCCCAACTAAACGGGATCGACGCCAAATCGCCCGGATTCGGGGCTTCAACGAAATTGATCCTTTTTAGCGGCAACTTTACGCAAATTTTGCCCCAATATTGCAATCTCTTCGCCTATGACAGCGCTTGCACTACCCACTGAAAACCGGTAGCAAAGAGCACAAGTTTAAAGGACGAGAAAATCGTCAGGGCCACGAGAGCCCGTGCCGTTTGTCTTCAGACTAATTTGCAGCGCCAGAGACTAAGAGGATTGCGATGACATACGTCGTCACAGACAATTGCATCAAATGCAAATACACCGACTGTGTTGAAGTTTGCCCGGTCGATTGCTTTTACGAAGGCGAGAATATGCTCGTCATTCATCCAGACGAATGTATCGATTGCGGTGTGTGTGAACCGGAATGTCCAGCAGATGCAATTCTCCCAGATACTGAGCCTGGCTTGGAAAAGTGGGTTGAGCTTAATGCTGAGTACGCAGAAAAGTGGCCGAATCTGACTGTTAAGAAAGATCAGCTTCCAGAAGCTGCTGAGTTTGATGGTGTTGCAGAAAAACTCGAAAAGTATTTCTCTGATAAGCCGGGCACTGGTGATTAAGGTCCCAAAAGCTTAGAGCTACCAAATATTTATTATTTGCCAGACAGTATCCGCGGATGTCTTAATTCCTCTCTTGCTTGAGAGAGGTTGGAAATCCGTGGATAATGTGCTATACAGTTTTTTACAGTCATTTGGCAGTCTGGTTGCACCCTCCCCACTCGGAGGTTTTTTTATGGTCGCAGTTCAATTGAAGTGCGCACAATAATTTACTCCAGCATTCGCCGAAGTAGCCACAACATAGAATTCGACTGATCACATTTGAACGCGGAACCAATTGATGCGAGAAGTAGCTTTCCGCATACATTGGACTTTTCACGTTTTTCCAAAGAGAAAGATGCGGCGAACGCGCTGCATCTAGGTTGCTTGCGTCTCCCAGACAGCAAACAACCACTGCGCAGGAGAAGTATAGCGTATGGCCACACCCGCAAAAAAGACCGCGCAGCGTCAGGGGTTTAAAACAGGTGAGCACATCATTTATCCATCTCACGGCGTTGGATTGATTACTGCAATTGAAGAGCAGACCGTAGCTGGATACTCTCTTGAACTCCTCGTAATTGACTTCGAACAGGATAAGATGACGCTCCGTGTTCCAGTTGCAAAAATTGCTTCTGTAGGAATGCGTAAGCTGTCTGACGCATCTACCGTTAAGAAATCTCTTGAGACCATCGCAGGTAAACCTCGCGTGAAGCGTACCATGTGGAGTCGCCGCGCACAGGAATACGAAGCAAAGATCAACTCTGGCGATCTCATTTCAACCGCTGAAGTTGTTCGTGACCTTTATCGCTCTGATTCCCAGCCTGAACAGTCTTATTCCGAACGTCAGCTTTACGAAGCCGCATTAGACCGTATGGCACGTGAAATCGCAGCTGTTCAGAAACAGACTGACACAGAAGCAATCAGACAGATCGAAGGCGTTCTTTCCACGTCTCCAGGTCGTGCTGCCAAAGTTGCTCCAGCAACTGATGGTGAAGGCGGAGGTCAGGAAGAGGCAGCTTAATCAGCCTCTCCTAATCTAACTGATTAAAAGAAAGCCCTGCTCCAAGCGGGGCTTTCTTTTTTTTGTCAAAAGATCCAAATGAACTTCAGCGCCGTATCCCAGTTTAATCGAGGGAGGCGTAAATGGCTCATTATGAAAGAGACCAAAGTCTCGGGCCTCTTGCCCGTCTGGCAAGAAAAGCCCCATATCTGTCAAAAGAAGAAGAATACAAGCTCTTGGAAGGCTGGATTGTCAGAGGCGATCACAGATCACTCGATAAGCTATCCTTGTCTCACTCCCGCTTGGTCATCGCTCAAGCACTTCGGTTCAAGTCCTATGGTGTCCCGCTCTCTGATCTAATTCAGGAGGGCCATATTGGCCTGATGGAAGCAGCCAACAGGTTCCAGCTATCCAAAGACGTCCGTTTTGCCACCTATGCAACTTGGTGGATCAAATCCTTCATTCAGGACTATGTGCTCCGCAACCAGTCGATTGTTCGCGGAGGAACCTCCTCTCGCCAGAAAATGTTGTTTTTCGGCTTCAAACGTTTGCGCGCAGAACTATCAAGCAAACATCCTGACTTAAATGAGGAACAGCTGCATCAGCAAATCTCAGAAAAGACGGGAGCAAAGCTGAGGGATATAAGAATGATGTCTTCCAGATTAGGCCGGAAAGACACATCCCTCAATGCGAGCCTGAAAGGCAGCGAAACGAACCTGCAGCTTCAGGACACCCTCGCGGCTGAAGAACCTCTGCCAGACGAACTCGTCCAAGTGCACTTAGACCAGGAACGCGCAAAACGTCGTCTTTTCAATGCGATCAAAACATTGCCACCACGCGAACAGCGCGTCATTAAAGATCGCAAGCTAAAAGACGAAAGCGTTACATTGGAAGCCCTTGGCAAGAAACTGGGTGTTTCAAAGGAGCGTGTTCGGCAAATTGAGTCACGAGCAATGCAGAAATTGAAAGACGCTCTCACGCATTCGGATGGCTATGAAGCCAGCGGCTCATAACACATTGCCTGAAAAACGAGCTTCTTTAGTCGGTAATGACCTTCAGGAGCTCACCTGGCTTGAAGCGTTGGTTCGCCTTAACCTGATTGAGGATCGTGAACAGCTCCAACCGACGCGATGGCTCAATGCCGCTCATGCCAACAGCAAGTTTACGAGCCGTCTCTCCACCCTTCGCCTGAATGATCTTAACTCGAAGTGGGTTAAGTCGAGCTTGCTCCGTCGGGCTTAACTGTCGGAAGCTACCAAGAGACTTCTCAAAATCACGAGTAAATACAGCAGTTGGCGAACGATTTGCAAAGATAAACCGATATCCGGTTAAGCCGATACGCACAACACCGATGCGGAAAGACCAACCATCTGTAATTGCAGAGCCAATAACGGCTGGCAGACCATTGATCGTGGTTGGGCGAACACTGTTATCAATCAGGCCATTGATCCAGCCAGATAACATGTAATCAGTTAAGCTGGCATATCCCGTCAGATCAGCACCATCAAAACGCATGGCAGTGCCGGAGTTATTACTCGCCAACACAGCCTCAGCAGAGTTCTCAAGCACAAAACCCTTTGGCACACTGAAGGAGATGCCAAGGCCTTTGTGAAGGAACTGCCGCGCACGGACATACCCTTCCAGTGGATCATCACCAAACAACATGCCATCCAAGCTGGTCAGATAGTCTTCACGACCATTTAGGCCAATCCCCGGCGCACCGATCTGCCGTGCACTACGCACAGCGCGTTGAATACGATCAGGCGTGTTTGGATGAGAAGAAAGAAAGTCTGGCGCTGAACTGCTTTGCCCACCAAGCTGCTGATAGCGTGCAAATTGCCCCATCGTGTTCAGGAAGCGCGCTGCGGCGTAAGGGTCATACCCAGCGCCAGCAAGCGTTCTCACACCCACATCATCAGCTTCAAGCTCTTGCTCCTGAGAAAAGCGCGCGAACTGTACCTGCTTTTCTTTGACTGCTGCATCAATGGTCTGCTGATCTTTGCCGATATTGGTCATCACTTTGGTGACGAACTCAGCCTCTTCAGCCTGACGTTGGCGCTTGATCGCATGGCGCGCTGTCACGTGTGCCATTTCATGAGCAAGCACAGCGGCAAGCTCTGAGGTGTCGTTGGCAAGCGCCAGCAACCCGCGCGTCACATAAAGATAACCACCAGGAAGAGCAAAGGCATTGACTGCAGGGCTGTTGAGCAAAGTAATGCGGTAGTGCGCTTCAGGGTCTTCCGAAGCAGCAACAAGACCACCAACAACACGTGCAATAGCTGCTTCAGCCTTACCATCCTTATAGACACCGCCATAAGTCGCGACGACACGCGGATGCTCTCGCGCCCCAACGTCGCTCCCAAGCCCGGTTCGCAAGCTACCTGGTTTTTGAGCGCCTTGATTGGCAGAGCCGGTCAGCTGACACGCAACAAGAGCTACGGTCACTGCAGATATCACTAGCATTCTCAGGCTTGTCTGAAGTCCAGACAATGCACTACTCAAAGTCATTCGCGTTTCCGGCTCTTTGCCTTAGTCCAGAAGCTCCAACTGCGCTGGGTGCTTTAGCTCTATTAATGGTCCTTGGTTCAGTTGCATAACGCCCCTGAGGCGAACTCGCTTACCTTTCATCACTGAAAGATCATGCCCGAACTCCGAAAAATCCGCCAGCGTTCCCCTTTGAATAATCCCGGTTAAATCCTCTGTCCAGCGCTCACCAAAATTCAAGTATGTTTTGGATCGTGTTTGCCCAACAGAAATCAGCTTGGCTTCCACAATTCCATAAAGGCCGATTTGCTCGTAGCTAATTGACTTATAATCATTAATTACATTTTTAATGACCCATAATCCAACATTTTTCTCGCGAGCCATACTCTCCAAATTAATAAGGAATTTCAAGCAATTGAAAGCTCTTAATTGTGGCCTAACAATGGCCATTCCAGCTTTGACCAGCCTGACCGACAAATCACCCAATTCAGGATCAACCAGAATCGCAGGTCGGCGTCCCCACCGATCCTTTTGCTCAATCAACGCTTTTACCCTGACTTCCCGTTCCTCAAAAAAGTCATCAGCCAGCAGCAAATCCTGCTCTGCCATTGTCAAATCTGCGAGATAATAAAACTCACCGTCACTCGCGGTAAATCTCAAAGGATTTGCGAGCACCTCCTCCATCATGATGGTCGGCAAGCTCTCATCAAGAACCGAACGCTCATCACACGGCGTCGCCAACACGGTTCCTATACAGCTCAGCAAAAAGCAGAAAAAAGCAACAAATCCCCGGAACACAACAACCCACCAACAAAGTCCTATTTAGGAATTATATCAGGTCGATGCAGTCGGAACGCCCCCGAGAACTCTCTGAGAGCAAACCTGAAAGACACCGGTTGAGCAAATTCTCTTGCATGAACTGATACCTAGCTTGTTCACAGAGAAGCAATCTATCTCGCCTACAGCCAAATTTCATGATATTTGAAAACGCGCTGCATCCTCAACGGATGATAGCATCTCAAGCGGATCGATCCGGTCACGGATCAAGACACGCCTAAAGGCCCCGTAGCTCAGCTGGATAGAGCGGCCGCCTCCTAAGCGGCAGGTCAGTGGTTCGAATCCACTCGGGGTCACCATTTATATGAAATTATAATGACCCGGCATGAGAAAATAATTGCTACGGGAACAGTCCTCTTTCTCCCTTCCGCATACGATTAATTCTTTGATTTTCTTGAACCTAAGACTGTATATAGAAACAAAATTTTAATCAGTTTTTGCGGTATCTGCGATCACTCTTGTTCCTCAGATACTTAGCATTAAATGCCGGTACATATCCAATGACTGCAAAGTACTTCTGGCGAAGAGCATTCGCGTATCTACTAGATCTGTTTATCCTCGGCTTTGTCATTACCGCTATTGTCGTCGCATATAACAGTGTTTTTTCTACACGATTTCTTGCGCCAGAACTTCTCAAGACAACTGCCTGTGCACCTCAATTTGACATGATCTCGCAAGAGCGTATGGATGAGATCTTACCGCCCGAACCAGGCCATCAACGCCAGCAAATTCTCTGCAAGCAAACAAACATGTTTGCAAGTAGCTTCCACATAACGGCTCTTCAGAAAATCTGGAAGGAAGGCAATGTCACACGTTCTGTTTCAGTGAGCTACTACTCTGATGAATACGGTAATCAAAGAACTTACCTCCCATCAGAGCCGTTCTTCTATTTGCTCGCCCCATTCGTATTTGCCTTGTTTCTTGCTAGAATGGGTCAGACCCCAGGAAAGCGTCTACTCAATTTGAATGTATATAATGCCTCTCTTCAGAAGCCTGATCTAAAGTCAGCATTAAAGCGTGAGTACTTTAAAGCGACAGTTCTCATCATCACAGCCTTGTTTGGGCTTTACTCACTCTATCAGATCATCACGTTAGATTTGGTAGAAGCAGGAAAACAAGCTCAGGAACTACTTCAAAACCTCGGACAAGGAAATTTCTGGCTTTGGATCGTAGGCGGGGTTGTTCTCAGTCTCGCTGCCTTTTGGTTTGAGTTCGGCTCATTCATACGATGGAGAGGCCGTACTTATTGGGATCAGTTCGCAAATCTTACGACGAGTAAGACAGAAGACTTGGTAATGAGAAAAGCCGAAGTCGACAAGGTTATCGCTGATAAGTAAACCGCCAATTGGATGGTGAGCTCTCTTCGACTCGCCATCCAAACTTAAATCTTGAAGCAGTTCTTTCATTTGCATTTAGCTAATTGAGCCCACCATTGAGGCAGCCAAAACTGCACATGGAGGGTAAGCCATGAACTATATATCCAATGTGCTTAAACGGTGCGGAGATAACCTTCGGAACTGGTTTTACAATTGGATGGCCTGGATCAGCCGGCAGAAGAAATAAGAGCACGAAGCTTCCCTGATCCTTCCATACAGATACTCGCAATGGGAAGCTGCACTTCCGCTTCCCACCGGTCCAGCTGCGCAAAATCAGAAGAACTCATCGCCCGGATTGCTCAACGAGACGGCAAGACCAGCACTCACTGTATACGCCCTCTTTTATAGCATCGCCTCTCTCATCTACGTTCGCTCTTACATGAAATTTCTGGCCCCCATCCCACCAACACGCCTCACAAGCTACGTAATTTCACTCACTAATCTTAAACTTCGGGCATCTGCAAAGTAAGCTTATGTCGCTTTTTTGAGATATATTTCAGTTACATATCACAAATAGCACCCAGGCAAGATGAAGTCTCAACCAGACACTCGCTAAACGTTTATGCAAACAAACAAAACAAGCAAATTCAGATAGTTATTTGACAGTTACGCTTTAGTCAGTACCGTCAATTCAAAGATATTTCAGAGTACTTACGGCATTCATAGATGAATGCGAATAACGCTTTTCCCAATACTGGTAGACTGAAGTCGTATACATGTAATGTTGACATATCACCGATACGTGCAATCCCTCTATACATAAAAACTAATGTTTCGGGGGGAGGCCCGTACATGGCACCAATACTAGAAATCAGTGACCTCAAAGAGCGTGCTCGCAGACGCGTTCCAAAGATGTTCTTCGATTACGCGGACTCAGGTTCCTGGACCGAGAGCACCTATCAGGCCAACGAGAGCGACTTCGCGAAGATCAAGCTGCGCCAGCGTATCGCGGTTGACATGACAGACCGCACACTTGCCACCAAGATGGTCGGACAGGATGTCTCCATGCCTGTCGCGCTAGCACCAACCGGCCTGACCGGAATGCAGCACGCCAATGGTGAAATTCTCGCAGCACAGGCAGCTGAAGAGTTCGGCGTACCTTTCACGCTTTCAACCATGAGCATCTGCTCCATTGAAGCTGTTGCGGCGAAGACCACGAAACCATTCTGGTTCCAGCTTTACGTGATGAAGGATCGAGACTTCATCAACGCCCTGATCGACCGCGCAAAGAACGCAGGTTGTTCTGCACTGGTTCTCACATTCGACCTGCAGATCCTAGGCCAGCGCCACAAAGATTTGCGCAACGGCTTGTCTGCCCCGCCAAAGTTTACGCCAAAGCACATCTGGCAGATGGCAACACGCCCAATGTGGTGCATGAAAATGCTCACAACGCCAAACCGCACCTTTGGCAATATTGTCGGCCATGCAAAAGGTGTTGGCGATCTCTCCTCCCTGTCCTCATGGACAGCAGAGCAGTTTGACCCGCGCCTGAGCTGGGATGACATTGAGTGGATCAAAAAACAGTGGGGCGGCCCGCTAATCCTCAAAGGCATTCTGGACAAGGAAGATGCACGCCACGCAGTCGATTCTGGCTGTGATGCGATCATCGTCTCCAACCACGGCGGACGTCAGCTCGACGGTGCACCATCCTCCATCGAGATCCTGCCGGAAATCGTGGATGCGGTCGGTGATAAGGTGGAGATCCACATCGATGGTGGCATTCGCTCAGGTCAGGATGTGCTGAAAGCCATCTGTCTCGGCGCCAAAGGCACCTACATCGGCAGACCGTTCCTGTACGGTTTGGGCGCAGGTGGAAAGCAAGGCGTGACACAGTCACTGGAGATCATCCAGAAGGAACTGGATACCACCATGGCACTGTGTGGCCGTCGCGATCTCAATACACTCAATCGCGACAACCTCTATTCCATCAGAGGCGAAAAAGTCTAGAGCGCGTTCCGTTTGATTGTATTCAATCAAACGACAAGAATTCGCTCAAAACAAAGAAGTTAGGGCATGAGGCGTAAATGCAAACAACCGCAACATGCTCTAACACCAGCAAAACACTCAGTCGGGAGACCCAACGGTCTCCCAGCTGTCATTGCGTTCAGAGCGGACAATCGCATCGATGATTTCCATGTTCTGGATTGCATCAGCAACACCGTAAGGCAGCTCTTCTTCACCTTTGACCACACGAGAGAACAACTCACCCTGCAGCGTATACTGATCACAGGCAGCAACGCGCTCCACTTCAATCGCACCATCCCCCGGCAAACTGCCAGAATCAAGACGCAAGATAGTCTCTTCACCAGCAGGTGCATTGAACGGGATGAGAATTTCCAGACGCTTGGCAGTCCCCACCAGATTGATACGCTGATACGGAGCAGACTGGGTTGAAACCGTAAACTGAGCCTGACGTCCTTCTCCAAAGTCCATCATCACAGATGTCAGACGGTCCGTGCCAAAGTTCCTGTCACGATCAACAAGGCTCACAACACGCTCAGGCTCAGCATCAAAGAAGTAACGCGACGCCACAATCGGATAGCAGCCAATATCCATCAGGCCGCCCCCGCCAAGCTCTGCTTTGTTGCGAATGTTCTGCGGGTCCTGATTGCTGTAACCAAAGAACGCCTGAATACTCTGCAGCTTGCCCAGCTCACCAGATTCTACAATCTCAAGCGCCCGCTGCCACTGCGGATGCGCGCGCACCATAAAGGCTTCCATAACGAAGCGGTTATCCGGCATTTCCAGCAGAAGACGCGCTTCATCTGCATCAAGCGCAATCGGCTTTTCACAGAGCACATGCTTTCCAGCTTTCACAGCCTCAATCGTCATCGGCACATGCATGTGGTTGGGAAGCGGATTGTAGATCACGTCAATATCAGGATCAGCCAGCAGCGCCTCATAGGAACCATAGGCTTTCTCGATACCCAGTTCGGCAGCAGCTTTCTTGGCATTCTCCTCATTACGAGAAGCAATTGCGACAACCTCAACGCCCTTGGCTTTTTGAAGCGCAGGAATAACCTTTTCGCGGCCAATCCGTGCAGTCGAGAGCACACCCCATTTAACCATTGTAATTCTCCCAATCTATACTGCAGGAACCGTTATTTAGCGCTCTCAAAAGTAACCATTTTCTGCCCGACCTCAGTTTTAGAAAAACGGTCAAGTTCAGAAATGGCCGAAATGATGTGATAGAGCGAGCTTGCTGGTGCCGCTTCTCTTACAAAGCTACCATCCGGCAAAAACTTGTCTTTCCAGAGACCAGCAGGCACGTCTTCAAAAAACAGTTCCAACGCCTTCAGCGCATCCTGCATGGATTGGCGATACCGAGGCCACTCACTCTCAGGAGTGCACTCCAGCATGGCGATAGAGCCTTTAAGCCATTCAGCCTGAGACCACAGACGCGCCAGTGGGTCACGCATGGAAAAGTCATCATTGATGCCCATCACCGCAACACCGCGCTCACGATCTACACCATAGACCTCCGCAATCTCAAAGAGACGCGCAGCAGCAGCCCTAGCGCGACCATCACCACGCAGCTTGTTCCAGCGGCTCAGCAACCATGCCCACTCAAAATGATGTCCCGGCTCGAGCGCCCTGCCCTCGTCACCGGGCATCGGAGACCAGTCCAGCGCAAAGAACTCACGCAAACCACCTGTTTTCTCGCAGATAAAATACTTCAGGCAAAGCTCACCAAGCTCATCTGCCAACGCAGACCAGATGGCTTTCTGCTCAGTGCTCAGATTCTCTGAGCGCTCCCACTCAAGACACATTTCAAACAGATGCATATGCGGGTTGGCACCCAGTGGCGCACGCGCAGGCTCAGCTTCCTGGAAGCCCGCAACAGGATGTTTGAAGCGGCTCTTCAACACATCAAGCAAAGCAGCAGCTTTCGCGCAGGCTTCCCCGCGCTGTTCACTGTTCACATCAGCAATGCTGGAAAGAGCCAGTAGCGCAAAGGCCTGATTGTAAAGGTCAAACGAAGTGTCGAGCAGCTCACCATCTGGTGTAGCAAGCGCACCGATATACCCGTCAGCAGTGCCGTACACCCGCTCCACATAGGCTTGCGTGCGCAGCGCGACGTCCATCCACGGGCCATCCCAGCCCAAACGTCCCGCTTCGCAATACACAAACACCATACGAGGGTTGACGCGACCACGCCTGTTATCCGCACTGCCTTCACAATCCAGTGTGATGGTCTCAGCAAAACCACCATTTGCAGCGTCTTCGCCAGCTTTCAACCAAAGCGGCAATGCATCTTCAAACAACCACGCGCGCAACTTATTCAGGTGATCGACAATCACTTCCGGTACTCCACACCATCATCAGCCCGCTCCCACGAACCCCCGATGGCCTCCATATGTGCAAATGAAATCTATGCGCTTAAAGGTTCGACTAAAGGACCAAAAAACACAAATCCGAACCTACGACGAGTAAGCGACAAGACAAAGCTAAATGAGCAAGTTTTTGGGGGATTATGAAGTATCAGAGAGTTAGTGGTGCCGCTGAAAGGACTCGAACCTTCGACCCCATCATTACGAAATATGTAATGACCAGTTTCCGTGCATTTCACACCATTCCACTATTCACAACGTATCCAACTGTTTTCACTAAACAATCACTTCAACTATAGCCCTTTTCTTTTCTATGTGTTCCACTACCAGCACCTTCAAAAGGTATACCCAGAGGTATACCCCAGATCGCCCTTAGGTTTTGTTTTTCACCGGGGTATACCTGAGCGGAGATAGCGGAATATGGTCAACGCTTTAACGCAAATTGGAATTGACGCACTGGTCAAACAGGGACCACCGGACAAACGCAAAGAATTGTCGGATGGCCAAACCCCCGGTCTACGTTTGGTTGTGCACCCCACCGGTGCAATGAGCTGGGCCTATCGTTACAAAGCCATAGATGGAACCCAAAAGAAGCTTACCCTGGGCCCTTACGCGAAGAGGAAGGGTGCAGGACTAACTCTCTCAGAGGCTCGTAGGAAGGCGCAAGAAGCCCAGCGACGAAGAGTTGAAGGCATTGACCCTGCAAGCGCCAAGAAGATTGAACGACAACAGCAAGCCGCGGCAATAGCCAAAGCCGACTTGCAAGAGGCTGACCAGTTTCACCAGCGCTTTAGCGAATACATGAGGCGGGAAGCCTCCCAGCTCCGCTCCGCTGAGTCTATCCGTACTGTGATCGAAAGGCGCTTCTTTCCAAAGCTGAGGAACCGCCCAGTAACCGAGATCAAGCGAAAAGACATTCAGAATATCATTGACCGCATAATGGATGACGGCGAACCCAGCGCAGCAACGCAGGCCTTCGCATTTGTCCGACGCTTCAGTAATTGGCTTGTCGAGCGAGGTGTGATCGAAGTTAGCTTCTGCAATGGCATGAAGCCACCAGCTAAGCCGCAGAGCTGTGACAGAGTACTATCTGTGCAGGAGTTAAGATGGTTCTGGAAGGCGGCAGGAAAGATTGGTTATCCGGAAGGAACATGGGCGAGAGTTTTAGTCTTAACCGGAGCTAGACGCAGCGAAGCCTCCCATATGGTTTTCTCCGAGTTAGATCTTGAAAACGCAACGTGGCTACTTCCAAAGGAACGCTCCAAGAACAAAGAGGCGATATCCATCCCACTTTCTAAACTTGCTGTGAGCGAGCTGCAAAGCGTAATTCCACTTGGCAACCCACCTTCCTACGTCTTCTCTACAGGCACAGGCAGGAACGGCAAGATTGCCCCTATCAGTGGATACTCAAAGTTCAAGAAACGTATCGACCTAGCCATGCTTGAAGAGGCCAGTCAAGAGGCATCGGAACGCGGAGAGAAGACAGGTGAGAATAAGATCCTCAATTGGACCTACCACGATTTAAGACGCACCTGTGCAAGTCTAATGGGAGAGCTTGGGATTGCTCCGCATGTGGTTGAGGCTGCTCTTAACCACAAGACAGGCAAGATCCAAGGCTTAGCCAAGGTTTACAACCGCTACGACTATCTCAAGGAGCGTGAGCAAGCCTTCGAAGCCCTGGCAAACCGCATTGAAGAGATCGCTACAGGTGAAGCCGCCCCCTCTAATGTTGTGCAACTGAGAGGATAAAGTGAAGCACATTGATTTCTCATATTCCTTTGCTCAGCAAAAACGCATCAAGGCCGCTATGCAACCACTTGGGTTATCTGATGAAGATCATGAGTTCGCTCTTCATGTAATCAATGACGCTTTTTTCTATGCCCCTGCTATTTCTGGAGCAGAGGAGGCTTTCTTGATGAAGCAACAACTTCATAAATTGAGGTTAGAACGCAAAATTAAGGCACTTGATAGAGTGATGAGCCTCTCAAAAAAGGAGGGTGATGTTTACAATGAGGATTTTGATACGACGTTCTTCGAGAAAACCCGGATCTTGATGGAAGACTGCATAGCGGAAAAGCTCAGGGTGGAAACGCTAATCAGCGCACTCAAAGAAGGACAAGATAAGGGACCAAACTATAAGCCCTTTTTAAATGCGCTGAGGTTTGCAGTTGCCACAATTTGGCATCTTGGAGGCCGAGAGGTAAACAGTTCTAATGAGTTCAAAGAACTGTTTCGAGCAATCGCCAAACCACCACTCACGAACCCCGAAGTCATGAGGGTGACTAATTGTGGTTGGTCGGAAGGTGCGGCAATATCTTTCGTCAATACTTGCAAACGAGGTGAGTTCGAATTTGATCCACTTAGCAGGATTGAATCCGAAACAACCATATGATTTTAAATGTCATTTTTCAAAGAGCTCTAGTTATGGAGCGAAACATGAACTGACATTTCCGTTCTCTTCTGCTCAAATACATTCTGTTCCATCCCAGCAACTCCCGAGGTGTTTTAATGGCTGAACAGATTATTTTCCTCACAGCTTCAGGTGTCCGTGCCCGATATCAGATCGGCAACACCACTCTTTGGCGTTGGTCGAATGGCGCGGCTAACAACAACTTCCCAGCACCACTTAAAATGGGAAATCGAAAGCGTTGGCGTTTGGCTGATCTCGAAGCCTGGGAGCAATCACTCGAGGCAGCTAACTACAGCGATCAACAGGCAGCTGTAGCCTAAGCAATCTGGGCCGCATTAGCGGCCCCGCCCAGCGCTGGGCAACATCCTATTTCAAAACAATTTCATAGGTAACGGAATGGCGAGACTGGCAACAGTTGCGGCAAATGACACAACTCATTCGTCACATAAAGAAAGCCACGATGATTATGCAGGTGTCATCGTCGCATGCGGGAAGTGGCGCGTGATTACTTGCAAAGGCAACATTCAATGGATCATTCAGAAAGGCATTTTAAGGCGTGATGGAAGAGCATGGCAGGGCATGAGCTACTGCTGGCACCAGAAAAGCCCTGCTTCGTGACTGGTCACGGCGCTCTGGCCTTCCAGCACCGTATGAACTGCCTCTTCTACCTGAAAAGATAAGCGACAAGGCAAGTGCGCCTACATGGCTAGCGAATTTGCAGCCAGCCAATGACAGCACAAGCTCAGTAGCTGCCTAACAGTGGGGCCGCAGAGGCGGCCTCCCCTCCCCAACACCTACATGGAGCACCTATGACTAAACCCATTCTTGTCGACTGGAATCTTCAAAGCGTGAGTGGCGAGGACTTTAGCCGAAAAGCCACACGCAAAGCAGTACGCGCCGGCCTTTTCATCAACGAGCCAATTAAGGTGCAGTTGCCAGATGGTTCGATTAGGAGCGGCAATCGCATCCGGTGCAAACCTAAGGGCGAGGCCTTGTTGAGAGAGGCCCTACAATCAAGCTCAGCAAACTGATAGGTGCAGAATGTGTTCTTACGCCACCCGCGCAGTCTACGACAGTGACTTCGACCTGAGCGGACCCGAAAACGCTGTGCTTGCCTACCTAGCATTTAGAGCAAACCCAGAAGAAGGCGACTACACAGCGCCACTCGAATGCTGGCCCTCAATAAGCACTATTTGTAAAGCTATCAAGCTGGGCCGTTCAACAGTAGACCGCGCGTTACGGAGCCTGGAGCAAAAAGGGTTTATTGAAAGCCAAGCGAGGTATTCAAATAGACGCCGAACATCCTCAATGTACACACTTCTATTCTTTGATGCAGATGATCGAGCTGAAGCAATGCGTGACCGAAATCAGAACAGAGGATTCAGCTACTAGCCCCGCAGCGGGATAGGGTAGCCCCTCTGTGGTATGGGGTAGCCCCACTGTGGGGTGGGGGTATGCCCCACTCTGACACATTGGTAGCCCCAGAGCGGGGTACAGATATATATTGATAGATAGTAAGGATATAGAGAGGATATTTAAATCTATAGCCAATTTACGAGAAATTGGCAGAAGGTAGAAAGCTACTACTATTAAAAATATTACTCGTTAAATTTATTACATAATTATCAGGAAGAGTTTTTTGCTTTCGAGCATCTTTTCCGTCTCATGAGCACTAAATTGCAAAACGACAGAACACCCAAACACCCACGGTAACAGTAGATGCAACAACACCAAGATTCCGCCGACCACTATGCAGAGCTCAAGCGAATAGTTTTCACTGAGTATAGAACTCGTCAGCAAATTACTTTTGATGTTGCGGCCCAATATGGGCGCTGGTTAATGTCTAGTTTGGTCCTACTTCATGCGGGAGCTCTGGCAGGGCTTTTTACCTTGGTTAGCAGTTTGGGGAAGGACAAGAAGGCGTCAGTTGCAGATCTGTTAGTTCAATTTTCTGGACTTGGATGGTGTTTGGTGGCTGGTTTGCTGCTAGCTCTGTTAGCCGGTTTGTGTGTATGGCTCAACTGGTCTTACCATTCAGAAAACTATGATCAAATGGCCAACTATGAGATGCTGATCAACAGAGAAGCTTGGCTCAATGATCCAATCAACAACTGGAAACTAGATTTAACGCATTGGTTGGGTTTGACGTTTGGGCTTGCTTCGGCTGCAATGCTTGGAGTAGCGGCCTACATGGTGCTTGGCGTTCCATTCTGATTATGTTTAGCACTCAAGCAAAAGAAAGCAGCTGGTACAGGGGCTTCCATAGCCTCAAGAGTAGCGTCCGCATTCCGGATGAAATGGTAATAGGCCCATCAAAGGCCGCCTACGACAACGCAACCCGATCCTTTGCACCGGCAATGGAAGCGGAGATCAGGCGTCTGCTAATGATGAAGTAAAACACTTACTCAGATTCAACCAGCATTTTAGCTTCATCAAGAAGGCTTTTATACGTACGATCTGCTGTTTGTAGCTCATTCAAATAGTTAGTAGCGTTGGTTTCTACTGAATCCAAAATACTTTGATCCAGCTTTCTCCCCGAGTTACTGGTACAACCTCGGACGTAAACAACGTACTCGGAAAATGAAGTTGAAAAAAGTTCACGCTGCTTACGTGTTGTATCGGAAAGGTGGGCAATTATCCCCTCAACATTCTTCGATAGACTGGTTTCAAGTTTATCTAAATCGGGAAGGAGGTTTTGGGCTTGTCTACGAACTTGACCTCCGTACGATACGGCACTGTAGTCGTTGGTCATTTGGGAGAAAGCGTTCTGGATTGCTTTCATCTCTACACCATTGAAACGACGTAGAACTTGATCAATGAGCAAAAGATCAGCCTCAATTGTAGCACATGCATTGGCTCTCAACTGTAAAGTGAGCACAGCACTGTCTTTTCGCGCAAGATCAAGTTGCGTGTCAGCAAGCTTGAGCTGTTTGTTTGCAAGTTCAATCTGAATATCGGCTTTAACCAGTTGCTCGTTAGCCTTCGTGAGTTGCTGATCAGCTTTTTTAAGTTGAACTCTCACAAAGAAGAGAGTGACCCCACCAATCGTTAAAGCAAAAAAACCAGAGAACACCTGGAGCCATTCGATTGGACGTCCTTTGACGCCTGACACTTCGAAGTACATTGCCCAAAACGGGATGATAATCAAAACGGCACAAAAGGTGCAAAACACTATGAGGTTGAAATGGCGATGAGTCATACAACCTCAACTAGACGGATTCGCTATGCGTGCCAACGTGCACCTGAACTCTATCGATACTCGTATTTGACTTCTCTAGCGCGAAGAACTTCCAGAGAAAGACTATCTGCATGGCGCTCGACAGCTTGCACTAATCGGTATTGCATATCAGGCCCAGTCAGCAAGCTAGCCTGAAACTGTATGTTATAGGAGATGAAAGCACTGGTATTCTCCTTTACATATTTGGAGTTTGGTATTTGAGCGTACGTAAAAAATGTAACTGATGTTTCCAAATGGACCACGCAAGAACCGTCTGTTTTGTAACCAAATGCCGTTATGTCCACTCTGGCATCACTGGTATAATCTTCAACCACAGACAACCCATTTTTGCGTAATGAAATTTCCATTTTGTCTTTCAGCTGATTTGGCTGAGGTAGGCAACTATCTTTGACTTGGTCATCTATGAGGATCCTGAGTTTGCTTACTGACGCCATAAATGCAGGCGCAATCTGTTCATACTTGCCAAGAGAGTCTGCGTGAACGGCTTGGAGAAAAAGAAAGCTCAAAAGACTACTCACGACCAGCCTTTGTGATACTGACGTCATACTGGGCCTCATCATTGAAAGAGGTAAGTTCGATGGACTTGAGTATCACCCCTGAGACTGCATCGTGCCTACCCCCCCGGTTTAGGGACCGTATTTCGATTTTTTCAGTTTGCTACGGTGGCGGAGCCCACGTTATGGCCCGTTACAGCTGAAAAAATAGCGGGGTTACATGACAGGTTCAGACGAAAAAGATTAAGTAAATCAAAGCCCCAACCTTCAAAACATGTAAAACCGCCCCCTTTTAACGTACTCGCCCAGTTTCGCATTTTGGCTGCATTTGGCCGATCTTCCCTCTATCCGCTTGGCGTTGCTTTCCAACCGCTCTAAAAAGCGAGTGAGAAGCAGAGGACAACTCCCTCACCCAAACAGGTGTAATGGATTGATTGCATATCCTTTTTCTGCTTCTACGGGCCTTTTAAAAAGGGAAGGTAAGCAAGGCCTTTAAAGCTGAAAAACGACAAAGTTCAGCCCTATCACGGCATCCGCTCCATTTTGCCCCTCAAGAGCACTTAAGCAAAGAGGGAAGCTGGACTACACGCCCTGAGGCTTAGAAAGCGCGTATAGAGCAGGAAACACTCTCAGACGCCAACAACCATAGGCAGAAGTCCGTATCGAACTGCAGCACGCTTTAAAACGCCCAGCGTAACACAGCACAAGCGCCAGAAGCCATAATGAGGCGCCTTCAAGGCAAATGAACTGGATTAATCAAAGCAAGGATGAGAAAGCGCCCAGAACAGGCCTAAAACGGCTAGTGCGGACTTTCTGGTGCTCTAGATAGAGCTAGCATCAGAATAGTGAGTTGGATCAAGGGGACTGTTGTAAGAAACCGAAAAATTGCTCCAACACTACGTCATCACCAATATGAAAACCAACTACTGCTGTATATAAAATATGCCAGCAGTAGAATGTCGATTATTATAAGGATTAAAAATTTCCACTTCTCATCCGAGATAGTTCTTCGGTCACAAGCTGCATTGGCAGCTCAAAAAAATCAAAAAGTCCATAAAGCGGTGACAAAAGTGGCTGCACAATCTCCGGCAGATTAGGATCAATAGAGTTTGCATCTATATGTGTGCTTAGTTCAATTGTGTTCTGACGAGCAACTCTCCTTTGCCGCATCAGCCTTCGACCTTCGATACTAGTCAATGCTCTACCCGCCAAGCCTGAATAAATAGCCGAGAAGCGGATTGTAGCTGTTCCTTCAAAAAGATTATTTGCTAGTCTCCTAGCATGAAGAAGCGTTTCACCAACCCGCCAAATAGGGAGCGTGACATCAAACGCTGTTGCGGGTGGAAGATCAAGGTCGTCTCCATCTTCTTGAAACCCTCTCAGCAAAAAAGCAAAGCCTTCAGGACTAACACGCCAATAATCCGAGTGAGCGGGATCGTTGTCTTGAATGCGCATTTGGGGGTCGCCGCCAAGCCAACATTCAACAGAACCATCTATTGGGTAAGGTTCAATCCCTTCTCTTGTCGGATACCAAAAAGGAGGCCATCCGGTATATCGCGTCTCGCTTCGCTTTAGCAACTCAGAAAATTGAGCTGGAGTAATATGTCGACGTTCACCGATAATTTCATATGCAAAGCAATAGCTTCCATGCGGAAATCGAGGGCCAGAATTTTCTGCCAACGGCTCTACGAGGTGTTCCCATCGCAAGTGACTCGCATTGGTCCACTCTTCAAGAGCAGCAGGCTCTGCCTCACGCTCTATTTGGGGAACAGCCCCAGTGATCAGATCCCTTATCTGATCGAACATGTCATCACGTCGATTACGCAAGCAACGATCAAGAAGAGCGTCCCATTCCTGAGCACTCTGAGGTGTTTCACTTCGGGGGCCAGGCTTCCTGACATAGATTGCATTGCTAGTTACGATGTTTCCATGAGGCCCCGCCCGACGAGCGCGGACGGGAACGCGATGTCCCCCGGGAACAACCACGATTGGATACAGAGCACCCTCAGGGCTTGGGACAATATGGACGGCGCAATGGAAGGGAGGATCACAGTAATTGTGAACGATGCCATTAATTAGGTCTTGGCTATATCCCTCGAAATCAGCAGGACGTCCTTCTGCCTCGACAACACCTGCATCCGTTTCAAGAAGACCTAAAGCTACAAACCCTCCTCCACTATTGGCGATAGCGAGAATAGCTTTGGCCACAGTAGCCTTATCCTCATTAGACCCTTGCAAATCAAGCCAGTTTTTCACCTCAAAGTCAGGGGATTCTCTTGGGTCGACGAGCAAATCCTTTAGTCTCTCACGACTGACCTCAATAACCATGATCAATACTCACGTTTTATCTTGAAATGTAAATTACACGAGATGTGATTTGACCTGTTAATTATAGAGAGTTCAATGCATTTCTCGCTTACTGACAACAAACAGCAGCTCACTGTGAGCCACTAAGAAACTGTTGCTTACTGGAACGTTGGGATATCCTAAAACGCACAAGTTTTGTGGAGCGTGCTTGATAAATGCTTGGAACAAGAGAGTGGTTAGCAAATGTTCACTGAGTACAGTACGGCTCAAACGAAAGCCTGCTTACTGACTTCTGTGGCTCTCTGGTGCTCTTGGCACTCTGAAGCTCTGTTCAATTCATTACCACAGCAGCGGTGAAGCGCAAACCAATTCCTCGATCAGATAGGAGCGACCACCTTTCAAGGCGAGGTGCGCTTTCTGAAAACGAGTAAGCGGCTAAAGCTGCGTGGTTACAGTGAGTTGTATAATTTTAAGCCAGCCTGCGACAAACCAGACCGCAAACCAATCAGCAAGCGGAATAGCAAACACCCTCTAACAATGTGCAGTCGCGAGCTTGCTGAGTATACAGGCAAGCAGCACAAACACGTCTTTCGTGACATTGAGAAGATGCTGAATGACCTGTCAGAAGATCGGTCCAAATTTGGGCACATCTCAAAAGACAGCTATGGGCGAGCCCAAAAGGGCTACAAATTGCCCAAAGACCTGACCTTCACATTGATTGCTGGCTACAATGTTAAACTGCGCAAGGCTAGTAGACCGGTGGCAGGAACTTGAAGAGCTTGCATAAACGTCAATTAATTCAATGTTCTACTTTGTTGAAGGGTAATTTGGGGGATACGAAAATAATTCGGCACCCCGATTCCTGCTGAAGGTTGAAGAGGAACGAGGAGATGACTGCTGTTACCCCGTGGGGGAAGAGCGAAGCAGGGCAGATGGCAACCGGCAAAGCAACCAGGTATGAGCAAATGAAATCAATATCTAAGCCGCGCTCTTGCCACCGGGGCAACCAGCTGATCAACCAAGCTTAGGTAGCCGGTAGCCGTGCCTCAAAGCGGCACAGCGGGAAGCCCGACAACTATTTGTAATTACACTCGATATCAGGACGCAGAAGCAGGAAGCGGCCCAGAGGCAGAACACAAACAGGCACGCCCATGCATTTGAGGCATGAGCCAGCCAAGGAGTTAGCAAAGTTCTTGCCTTTACATGCGCGACAGACACCCACCGGATATCGCGACAAAAGAGAACCCGATATACCCCTTCAATTTCACGGGCTAATAACCTCCAGTTTCAGCGAAGTGCGACAGAGGCACGACAGCAACTCAACCAAACAACAGAAGGTCAGAACAGGGACACGGGAACTCACTCTAACCTTATGCCGTTGAAAATAAATTTAAGCCGCGAGGACAGCATAGGGACACCAAGAGGACGGCAAAGCATACAGTATCTCCCCCTCAGAGTGCTGCCCAAACGCTGTTAGTTGTCAGGCAGAGTGAGCAGACAATAAGCACACACAGAGTCTACCACTTAGACAAGCACCAACATCTCTGACCTGCGCATAGCTATCAGGATCTTCCAGCTCAGCAACCATCGTGCCAAAGAGCGCTAGCCGCTCCATTCCCCCCCCCTCAAGAGCACTCAAGCAGAGAGGGAAGCAGGACTACGCTTCCTAAGACTTAGAAGCCCGTATAGAGTAGGAAACGCCCTCAGATGTCACAACCATAGGCAGAAGTTCAAATCGAACTGCTGCACGCTTTAAAACGCCCCCTCAAGGCACATCACCAGCATCAACAGTTTGCCTCTAAGTATGCGATCAAACCAAGCTAACAGCACAAGTCAGAGCTTAGGAAGCCAAGTAACATTCTGCTAAGCCCCGCTAAAAAAGGCTGATCAGTTTAATCCGCTGTTGAACTCAGCCTTAACAAGAGTCCATCATACAAAAACTACTTCTACGAACATCGCCTTCTGCGCGACAGGTGAGATCAAAATGTCCAGAAAACAAAGGTTACTTGCAGGTGATGATGCATATGCGTTGTGGAAACGTGGTGCTGTTGAATGGAACCGTTGGGCCAGACAAGAAGGTAAAGATTGGGAGGTTCTATTTGAAGGCAACATTCCAAAAAAAGAAGAAGAAGGGTCGGCGAACTTTGAGAACTTCGTTTTTACTGGAAAGGTAAATTTTGCCAATGCAACATTACTAAATGCGCGTTTCAAAAATGCGACATTCCAAGGAGAAGCACGCTTCAATGGCGTGCAATTCAAGTCTGAAACAGACTTTGCTAATGCTCAGTTCATACAGCCAGTTTCATTTCAGCATTCGCGTTTTGAAGGAAAAGTCTACTTTCCTCAAACCAAGTTTAAAAAGGTATGTACTTTCGCTCAGGCCCAATTCAAAGAGGATGCCAATTTTAAGCAAACCATCTTTTCTGGCGAAGCAACGTTCCACAAATCAAAATTCTGCCATTACGCTTCATTCATCGAAGTACTATTTTGGAGGGAAGTTAACTTTCAAGATGCGGAATTTTTTAAAAATTGTCGCTTTGAAAGCACTACATTTCATAAATCAGCCAACTTCCCGGGCACAGTTTTCAGAGCTGGTTCACAGCTTGTAGATTGCGACTTTGAAGGCATAACCTCTCTTGGCCACGCACAATTTCACGCCGATACAAGTTTTGAGCTATCAACTTTCGAAATGCTCGCCTCCTTCTACGCGGCAAGGTTTGAGAGGCAAGCTACATTCAGGCATAGCAAATTCAATGGAAGCCTGGACATATCTAGAGCAAAGTTCCTTTGCATTCCAGATTTTCGCCAGACAGCCCTTGGGCATCATGTGACCTTACGTGGTGCAACAATTGAACGACCAATCGAGTTTGCTGATGAAGATGCAGATCGTCTACGACGCCTGAAGGAAATGGCAACCCAATCTAAAGACCACGAGCTTGAACAAGAATTCTTTGCTCAGGAAATGAAGGCTGCCCGGTCTACTGAGATTCCAGAACATTTGCACACACAGCCTCTTATGAAGCTACGAACTGCAATCCGGCCCATTTTCAATTCCAAACAGTTCGGTAAAGTAAGGTTACACCTAATTGGCGAACTCCAGCGACGTCGGCTTGTACGTTTGCTCCGTCTGATGCCCAACTACGTATATGAAGTTTTCAGCAACTTTGGGCGCAGTATTAGCCGTCCATTAATCGGCTTGCTAGCCACATTGCTTGCGTTCTCTGGTGTGTTTCAATTGCTTGCAATCAAAGAAGGTGCGAGCTGGTCTAGCGCGTTTGTTTACTCTGCAAGCTTGCTACTTCCCTTTTTCGGCTTTGCTCGCAACGAAGGCAGGCTGGCAAGAGAGGCGCTATTTGGTGAAGACTATCATTCAGCAGTGCTATCATTGACTGGATTTACCGAAGGAATCCTAGGGCTCGTATTTGTTTTCTTGATTGGCTTAGCACTCAGGAACCGTTTCCGGATCTAGCAAAGCAAATAGCAAAGTTCACTTGATGAAGCCTGCAGTAATTAAGTGGGGGATCGGCTCTCTGGTGCTCTAGGCACTCTGAAGCTCTGGGCGGACCAATACCACAGCAGCGGTGAAACGCAAAGTGATTGCTGGACAGCTAACTCAAGGCTGATTTGAGCCCATAGCGAACGCTTTACCTTTACGTGTCACAGCCTTAATAGGAGCAAGATTGCGACTTCAGGGCGCCCACATTTAGCTTGTTGCTTGAGGTCAGAAAGCGAAAATTCGTAACGGGCGCAAACTCCCTGTTCAGTAACGTAAAAAGCAAACATCAAAGTTCGTCAGGCGAGGGTTCCGAAAATGTCATTTTCATTTTATCTGATCGAAAATCGCCAGCCACAAAAGATTTAACTCTGGAAATCGTTCACGTGCCGCTACACTGTTATCTGCGACGGCGATGTCTGCAAAGAATGCTTTCTGAACTCTTTCTTTTTCCGAAATCTCACCTTGATATGACTGTGCTTTAGAAAAGTAGTGCGTCCATCTGATCGGAAGCAATTCGCCTCTTTCATTACAAAGGTTATGTCGCCCCATAAACATCTCGATACCAACAGCATCCCCATTCACATCCACTGTATGTACGCCTTGAGGTCCGACAGTTGGATACGAACGTCCCAACTCAATCTCTGGCAAGCAAAGCGCGCGGATATTGGATGGGAGCGTTAACTGTTTGATTTTTTCGAACTCCAAACGCCCAGCCGCGTCATTATCAAACAGCGCTAGGATCTTCATCGGCGTACGAGCTGCAGCAAATGCCTTCAAAAATTTGAGCAGAAAGCTGGCTCCGCCATCTACGTTCAATGTGTCATGATCGAAGAAGGAAAACAGCTCTGAAACATTAGGATAGAGCGCAGTCAGCGATGCCTTAAGCACCTGCATGTCGGTCTTGCCTTCGGCCATTATCACTACGGGTTCTAAAATTGATCGTTTGAGGGCGTCAGGCTTGCGAGCTTCCGCGATCAAACAAAACCCTTCGTCGTAGTAACCCCCGCCAACCAATGCTGAAACATCGAGAGATATCAGTTCCACGTCCGAGCAGGCCTCTAGAATCAACCTGTAGACAAATCTAACATCATCACACGAAAAGAAGAGCCAACTTTCGTTGGAAAAAGTATCCAACATTTGTCGTTCCACTTCGTCTTCAGGCTCTTCGTCACGGTCCAAAGAATATCGTTTTTTAATGACTGATCGGCAGCGCCGCATCCACTCATCAAGAGAAAATTTCTCGAGAGCTTTTAGGGTTTCTGCTGCCCAGTCACTGCCATCAGCTACCCACTCCTTGTAAGTATATAGCTTTGCAGTGTGCCATTCTTGGAATGCAGCCTTGGAGTTTTCAAGAGTGATACCCATGAGCTCAAGCCTAAGGAGTACATCCTCCTTTTGAGCTTCGTAAAGGATACTATCCCACCCTGCTTCCGGATCTTCTTCGTCAGGTACGACCAACCGCTCGTTTTCCTGAAAAAGTGATATCATGTCGTCTGGAACGCTCGACTTCCAAGTGTCGATATAGAGATCGTCAAATCTTAGTTCGCAATAACTTCCCATGCCGCTGGGTAGCACGCTGAACGAGCCAAAGTATAGTTGAAAAAATAAAGTGAGTAGCAAAATTTGAACCCGAATGCCATCTTGGGCAAACGACCTGGGAGCTTCTCATTCCGCTTTATTCGTATTTCGCTCCAAACTGTTTGACTGTCCGCTTCTACCAATGCAGTTGCTTGGCTCGCAACACGATGCTTGACACTGCAAGTGAGGGCTAGTGAAACGCACTAAAAATAGATCTTAGCAACTGATCTAACTCGGAAAATTCAGTCCGAAGGGCAATCGGATCTCCACCTTTCTTCATTCTGGTCAAAAACCGCTTCGTGATGTCATCTTTGTTTTCTAACGCCCCTTGATAACGTTTGATTTGAGTGTTCCACCCCGTCCAACGAATAGGATGAAGTTCACCATTCCGATCAGTCAAAGCTTTCTTTCCTAGGAACAATTCAATCGAGCTAGCAGCGCCGTTTACATCCATGTGCCGCTCCCCTTCAGGCCCGATCGTTGGATAATCTTTAGCAAGTTCAAGCTCTGGGAGTACCATCGTTTTGATGTTTTGCGGCAAAGCCTTGATGCGATCGACATGTTGCCGTTCCGCCAGTCCTGCTGCATCATTGTCAAACAGGGCTAATATGGACTGATCCATCCTGACACCTGCAAACGCCTTGACCATCTTGGTAAGCATAGATGCGCCACCTTGAATGCTAAATTCCTGAAAATCTACAAACTGGAATAGATCAGAAAACTCTGGATACATAGCCTGAATAGCTATCGACAATACTTCGGTATCAGACTTACCCTCTGTCAAAATGAGGACTGTACCGGTTTCACGAATGAACTCTTGATGCTCATCTTCAAATTGATGCAATCGCCTGAGATTTTGATGGACCGTCAGTTCCTCGGCGAAATCATCAGAAAAAGATGCGAGGTCAGTCCAAACGTACTCTGGATTGAAATACTGGAGCTCTAACGCCAAGCTGGCATACATGTCGTTCAAATCAAACTCAATGACACCGCGTCGCGCCCAGTGATCTAGATCCAACTGGTTGGCCCGTTCTATCCAGTCGTCGAACGAAAGACCTTTTTGAGCAGCTATTTCATGTTGCAGATCATGTTTTCCGCTCATCTCTTCAAGGTAAGCAATGTGCTTTTGGTACTCCCGCTCCCAAAGGTCGCGGCAACGCTCATCAGTGTAGCCTTGTATATGGAGCCTGCGCCGAACATTTTCGCCGGGAGCGAGTAGATAGCTTATTTCGGTATCTGGATCATCGCACCATTCGAGCATCGTTTGCCTAACTACGGGGTGCGCTGTTTTCACAGTTCGGCGATACAAATCACCGTTGGCAAAACATAGAGTGCATGCGTGGTGCCAAGTCATAGACAGATCACCGAACGATTTTCCATCCAAATAAATGTCGTTCACGTCGCTCAAATCATCACCTCTAGTTTTGACAAAAACTCATGCAATACCGTTTAGGTCCAATATCACCAATGGGCGAGGTATTTCGACATCCTAAATGGCCACGCAAGAGATTAATCTCCAGCTCTGCCCCCTTGACACTAGCGGCGGACTTTCATCTGCCTAAGCCCCTGCAGTGCAGTAAAGTCCGCATAGCAATTTTTGAAGTGGCATTTGCCCCAAGCCGTAGACCACCCCAAGGACCCTTTAAGTTCATGGAAAGATACGCTTCAATAATCGCTGCAAGTATTGATAGTCAGCAACTTACTCATAGCTGTCAGGATCTTCCAGCTCATCAACCATTGCACCAAAGAGTGCTAGCCGGTCCATTTCATCTTGGGTGAGGATCACATGTAGATGGATCATCTCTCCCACAGAGTTGACCTCACAGCGCTGGGCAACGAAGTCTACTGCCACTTGGAGCAAGCTGTTTGTCTGGTCTGAGAAATCGCTTGAAGTATGCATAGCCGGTTTCCTTTTGATTTGAAAACCCGACGAAAGAAACGCCAATTTCTGGTGGTCGGGCAGAACAAGATTGGCGTTACCGCCCAAAAGGAAGCGGCGCACATACGTGCTCTCATTCGCCCGACCATAGAAAACCACGCTCACAAAGAGTCGTGGCGTGGTGGGAACGCCTTTTGGTTAGTAGGAACGCCAATTCCCGCGCACCTCTGTTTGATGCGCTCACCGACCTTAGGCCAGCTGTGAAATAACATGGTGTGAAATCTTGGAGCTGTCAATAGCGGGGGAAACAAGCGCAAGCCCCTACAAGTAGCACTATAGGATTCATTCAGAGACTAAGCAGTGGGTTATAACTCAAATCCGTAACGGCCTTTCAGAGCGAGCTTCAAACCTCCCTCGGAACAGTATGAAGTTACTCAACTTGACCTGGAACAAAGCCAGGACTTTGATACCGGAGCAGTCGCTAATTTCACTTAGTTTCTTTATCTAAACCCGAACGAAATCTTTCTAAAAATAGATTTAGCATCGGTTGGGGGATTTTTCCTTCTTTGATGTCCTTTGAGGGAATGAGTTTATCAGCAGGATTGAAGGCAAGTTGTTCCAAGACAAGAGCTGCGATTTCGTTCTCATAGCCTTTAGCTTGCTTCTGGAAACCTTCAACAGAAACGGCCATCGAGTACTTGTAGGCATAGTGCTCACGAAGTCGGAACAAAGAAGAATGGCGTATCGCTGAAAAGGAAACAAACCACGCGGCAGGAAGCAAGATGATGAAACGAGCCATAACCTGACCTAGATACTGCCATCCTGTAACTTCGGTTTGCGGACTGTTAGTCGAAGCGATGCTCGCCAACTCTGGAAAGCTTCCTTGCAAGAAGGGGACAAGGATAGGCAGAAACACATAAACCATCAAAGGAACAGCTGATATGAATAGGAAAAATATTCCAATATAGAAGCTTATCCTTGCCCACAGAAGTTGCCTTCCAAGCTCTTCGTGCGCGGTTGAGAAGCTACTTGCAAGCCCTGCAACCGTAGCCCCCTTCAGCATACCCTCACTCTGATTGATTAGGTCAGTGACCGACTGTTCTTGTTCTTGAAACCTCTCAAAGAGCTGCCTCTGGATTTGGTTCCCTTCTTCAAAGTCAGCATTACGAGCTTTGAGTCGCTTGTCGAAGCCGTCAAAGTTGTTTTGGTATTGCGTCACTTCATCCTCTAAAGACGATGCCAAATATTGAATGGAATCGATAGAAGCCTTCTTCTCCGTGGCGTCGGCAAGATATTCGCCGATAGTTTTGCGTTCCTTCGCACTTTCATCTTTTAAGCGAACAGCCTCTTCCCACGCAGTCCTTGTGTCAGATGCCTTTGTCAAAGCGTCCGCAACAGCTTTTTTAAGCTCCATGTTTTCAGTCCGCAGTTTTTCAATTTCCTCACTCGAACTCTGTACTAAGGAAGACAAGGCATTCGCCGCCGCTTGAAAGCTGAAGGTTGCCTTGGAGGGCCGCAAGACGACTAAGATACTGAAAAATGCCTCTAGTAGGCTTTCAGTTGTGTCACAGAAGTTCTTAAAAAAAGCCCTGAAGTCATGGTTTTGACCATTAACGGTTTGGAGGTGAAAGTTGTCATAGTTGAAGGATCCTACTCCTCCACCGCCTTGGACAATCTGCCGAAATTGGTTGGCGAGGGTATCAAGGTGCTGTTTCGAACCGTCTATCGCTTGCTTCAACTGCAAAATCCGAGGCAAGGGAACAAGGAGGGAATGGTTCGACTTCCCGAACGTCTCGGAAATGTCTGCGACTACGACTACTCGGCTAAGACAGTCCGCGTAACTGATATCTGTCCCATGTATGTTTTTCTTCACATTGAAGTAAACACTGCCACTCTCGGTGGAGCTGTTGAAGTACCCAAGCAAATCAGTTGCCGAACTGGCGAGGTCAGCAGCTCCGAGACTGATTTCTTCGATTTGTGTTTTTCGCATGATTGACCCACCCTGAATTGCACCCTTCGCAATCAACTACCGTCAATGTCAGAGATTCCTTCGAAGTGCGCAAGGCCTTGGCTGCCGAATGATGCTAGGCCTTTACTGCAGGCATAAGCACTACTCGGTCTATGAATAGACAGCAGATTAAAACGTGGTCTAAATTCACGGCACGATGCCAGTTGAACATGAGCATGCGCCGCAGATCACTACCCAAAGCCAGAAATTGCCTGAGAGCCCCAGCACCTTCAAAAGGTATACCCTGAGGTACACCCCAACAAAAAAGCCCTCGAAGACGATCTCCAAGAGCTTGCGCTAACCTATTGAATTAACTGGTGCCGCTGAAAGGACTCGAACCTTCGACCCCATCATTACGAATGACGTGCTCTACCATCTGAGCTACAGCGGCGTTCCAACTAGCACAAGGGGTGTGCCGGAAAGTGGAAGTTTGATACCCAAGCTCCCAATAAGATGCAAGTATGATTTGCAATGGCAGAGAATGCATCCACCATCAATCTACAAAGGCAGGAGACGCAACAAAGAGCACGCGTCCTGCCTGTGCAAGTCTCTTAGAGCATGTCGCGTACACTAGCATTCACGCCTCATGCTCTAATATTTTTGGCCTAGCGAATTCTTCTCGTTTGATTGAACAAATCAAACGGAACGCACTCTTAGCGGAAGAACCTGAAACTCTGATCCTTTGGAGTTTTCGGATCTTCATCATCTGGTTCAGGTCCTGGGTCATCAGGAAGCTGAGAAAGCGGGAACTCCACCAGCTTCTCATCTTTCTTCTCAGGTTTGTCATCCGGCGAGCTCGGAGCTTCCTTCTCAGTCTTGGAAGGGTCCTCTGCCTTGTCCGCAGCCTTTTCATTGGCTTTGGTCGGCGCCCAACTGGAAGATTCCACAGGTACGACAGTCGCACGAGGCTCTTCAGCCTTGGCTTGCTCATCTGGCTTTTTCTCAGCAGGTGGCTCTTTCGCCGTCTCTGTCACAACAACAGGTTCAGCAACGTCAGCCTTTGCCGCCGGTGCTTCCGCAGGCTTGTCTTTCACTGCAGCAGGCTTTTTTGCTTCCTGCGGTTTAGGCACAACGATATCCGCCTCCACCGGTTCCTTCAGAACCTGTACAGGAGCTGCCAGTTCAGGTGGTTCAAACAGCTTGTCATCGATGACTTCAATCAACTGCTCCTGATCCACAGCCCCTTCCGGTGCTGCCCATTCATAGGCATCCACACGGCCTGTCTTTGGAGAAACAGGCGCCCAGTTGGCAGAGACAATGCCATCTGCAGTCCAGACTTTGTCGCTTGGCGCACGCACAGCGCGGGACAACCACTCACGAATGCGGCCCTGATCACCATGCTCGCGCTCTTCAAGATCAGCCATCAGCAAGAACGCACGTTGCGTTGGTTCAGAGCGCAGAACGCGCTTGAGCTGGTCACGTGCTTCATCAAACTTCTTGGCTTCAATCGCAGCAACAGCAATCGCAATCGCGCCCTCAGAAGAATAAGCACGCATGCTCGCCAGTGTTCTGACGCGGCTCAGACGATCTGTGACGGAATCCCCCGGACGAACATGAGCATAAGCGTCAGTAAGGTCTGGATGCGGGCTCAATTTCCAGGTCGCTTCAAGGATCTTACTCGCTTTGCGCACCTCGCCTGAGCGTGTCCGCAAACGAGCTGCAACAATCGCAGCAGGTACCAGCGAAGGAGCAAGGCCATGCGCTTCAACGGCAAGCGTGCGTGCACGATCCGGGTTCTCATTCTCCAGCTCAAGAGCACGCGCAGTTAGCAGTACAGCTTTCTGGCGACGAAGAGTTTTCTTGTCCAGCATGCGAGCAGCATAGTTGCGCTCAAGCGTTGCAATGGCTTCTTCCCAGTCACCAGAAACGGCCTGATACCCAAGCACGGCATTGCCGGCCCAACGCAAACCCGGAACCAGATTAAAGGCTTCCTCAGCAAAATGGCGTGCAGCTGCAGGCTCACTTTCCCGTTCCGCTTCAATGTAAAGGCCGTGCAAACCCACAGCCATGGAGCGATCATCTTCCAGCATCGCCTCAAACCGGCGACGGCTTTCTGCATGATCGCCATCCAGCTGAGAGGCCTGCGCCAGAAGCAGGCGAGCAGCAGGCTCGTTGCCATCCAGCAGTTTATCCGCCTTCAGACCAAACTTGCGCGCATGCAGCGTATCGCCAGAGCCAAGGGCCAGCAGCCCCTGAGACAGGGCATCGTAGCCTTTGTCTTTCCGGCGGCTCTGCATGAAATGGGAAACCAGAGTTGGCGACTTCCAGATCAACCGGAAGAAGCCCCAAGCCACAATCGACGCCACGATGGAAGCACCAAACGCAACAACAGCTGTCAGCAAGCTTGCCTGAACAACATACCCCTGCCATTCAAGCGTAACGACGCCCGGACGGTCTGCCATCCAGGCTCCGCCAAGAGCCAGCAAAAATACAAACGCGAAAAAGATGAGAACGCGGACCATGTCCTTCGCTCCTTTCCGATACTACTTGTTTTCAGAAACAAGCGACTTCAAAACTTGAGCGGTGATTTTCTTCACCAATTCATCTGCTGCCAAACGGGCTTTCACCTGCTCGGCCCACGCTGCACCAACCTGTTGCATCGGTTCTGGCAAAGCATCGTAAGCCTTAATCGCTCCGGCAAGATCGCCCGCAGAAACCCGGGATTCCATCGTGCCAAGCAACTCGCCGGAACTCGTGCCGTCACTATCAGTCGGCGTCCGGACAGAAACCAGCGACTTGGCGCTGGAGAACAGACGATCAACCACATCATCATTCTCACTCGTCAGCGACACCGCACTCATATCACGCGCGACCTTACCAAATCCGGCAATCAACGCGGCAGAGGACGGAATACCACTCGCGGCACTTGCCTTCAGTGGCGCCAACTCAGCAGCATCACCCGGAAGTACAGCTTCAACGGCAGCCAGTTCCGCCTCATAGGTCTCACCAGAATCCACTGCGTTGCGCAAAGAGGCAATCGCGATTGCACGCGCCGCACGCTCCTGCGCACTTGCAGTGCCAAGAGCCTTCTCCAACCGGTCAACACGTGCGGTAATCTGCTGTGTTGTCTCGGCATTCGCCTGCGTCAGCGCTTCAATCTTGCCTTCAAGAACTTTTTGCTCAGCCGTCAACTTGCCAATCTGCGCAAGCGCTTCATCCACCTTGGAACCAGTCACAGCCAACTGTGAACCGAGATCCTTCAGCTGTGTCGGCGCTTCTTTCAATGCCTGAAACTGTTTCTGCAAATCCGTCAGACTGCCTTGCACGCCCTTGAGAACCTGCTCGGCATTTTTTCGGGACGCAGCGGTCAGATCAGCAACCTGCTTCGTCAGCTGATCCTGTGTCTTCTTCATACTGGCAACAGCAGCACCATCACCGGCAGCACCGTTGGAAATCAGCTCGTTCAGCTCTTTAATCTCAGCACCAAGAGTCGAAACCTGCTCTTGCACCTTCGCGGTCACACCTGCAGTCGCATCACTCAATTTACTGCTGGTTTCTTTCTGGATCGCATCCAGCTGATCAGTCAGGTTCTGAATGGTTTCCTTAGCCGCAAAACTACCCGCCGCATGATCTTTCAGCGCCGTAATTTCCTGACTCAGCTGCGAATAACGGTTCTTTGAGCTTTCCAGAAGAGCCTGAACCTCGGTCGCATTCTGACCAGAGCCGGCACCAATCATCTGAAGCATGCCAACCTGATGCAGACCAACGCCAGCACCGGCAACAATCAGCGCACCAATAACGCCAGCAGCAAGCATCGCGCCAAATCCAGCACCTTGCTTAGGCGGATGCGGAGGCTTATCAGCAGGCCCGCCGGGTCCTTTGCCAGAAGGAGGCGGCGGCGGAGGCGTATCCTTGCCACCCGAACCAGCCTTATCGTCTTTGCCCTTCACAGGCTCTTTCGCAGCAGAAGCGGTGGAGGTTTTGCTAGCAGTCGTTGCCTTGCTGGTGCCTGTCGTCTTCGTAGCAGAAGGCTTTACTGTGCTGGATGCAGCAGCATCCTTCTTCTCATCAGCAGCGGCCTTTGCGCTTGCAGCAGCAGTCGGCTTGGCTGTTGTTGAGGCAGAAGATGCACCCGCAGCTGGTTTAGCGCCCGCTGCAGGCTTCGCAGCAGCAGCTTTCGTCGTTTCAGTATTTTCAGTCTTCGCGGATGATTGTGATTGTTGTTTGCCAGTTGGCGGCACAGAGCCCGCCTTGGTAGAAGTCGCCTTGCTCGCAGCAGGCTTGGCCGCAGGACCAGCGCTCGCGGCAGGCTTATCAGTCTTGGAAACGTCTTTCGCAGGCAGGTCAATCGTGACAGGCTTTCGGGATCCACTGGAGAGCGGAGATTTCCGTGATGATGTTCCACCACCCGAGCCTGCCCCGGTGGACGCCCCACCCTTTTTGTCATCAGCAGCCATCAAAACCTCCTAGAATGGCGCGTTTTAAGCAGTTTCCAGCCGCGCCAATTTTCATAGTCACGCAATCTCGACAAGACCTCTTAAGAGGCCTCTTTCTTAACATAAGCATCCCTTTAGCAAACTGCTATCAGGGAGAATTAGCACCTTGCCAAACAAACTGCGACTTCTCCATAGGGCTCAGAGAAGTGCAAATCACTTCCTCTCAACTTATCGAACCATTGAGAAGTTCAAACAAGCTATCCTCACGCGGCGTTTTCGCAGTAAAAACCTCGCCAAACGCTCCAGCCTGCTCTGCAACCCGCTTAGAAACACATAATGCTTTCATAGAGTTAAGAAACACTATGGTTTTTTCAAGATTTGAAAGGCTGAGAAAAATTTGAATTGTTCGCGGAGAATAAAACAACGCACAATCCAGCATCCCTGCTTCAATCAGTTCACGGGTTTTCTCAGAAAAGCCAGTCGCAGCAGCCATTTGGTAGACCTCCACCATACGGCAGGCAATGCCCTGCTGCTCAAGTTGTCCGGCCAGGTCACCACTGCGGTCAATCGCTGCAGGGTAAAAGACAGGCCCCGCCTGTTTGCTATCCGCAATCAGTCCGCCAAGGGAATCAACATCCCCATCCGCACATATGATCTCTTGGAAACCGGAAGCCTCTGCAGCTTTGGCTGTCGCCTCACCCACAGAATAGAGAGGAAGGTGCTGTAGCTGTGAAACAAGACCATTGAAGACAAGGGCTTCAATGGCATTCGCACTCGTCACAGCAATCGCTTTGGCGTCCCCAGCCACATCACCGTCAACGGTCAGCGGCTGGAAACTCAGCATCGGCTCAACAATCACCTCGTGTCCCATAGCAATCAGCTTCTGTGCAGTTTTATCTGCTTGAGGCTGAGGACGGGTCACGAGTATTTTCATTAGAGCTCCAGAAAGTTTGGACCAGACTTCGCCTTCAGCTCTTTGCCAAGCTCGCGGCCAATCTCTTCAGCATCGCTTAACGGGCCTTCGCCTTCAACTGTGTGCGTCTGGCTGCCATCCGGTTTGATCACCTCACCGCGGAAACGGATACGATCCCCTTCCACATGGGAGAGACCAGCAATCGGCGTACGGCAAGAACCATCCATCTCAGCCAGATAAGCACGCTCCAGCAAAAGGCGGCTTTCAGTCTCAGCGTGATGGATCGGCGCAAGAATGCGCGCAGTCTCTTCATCACCAAGACGCGCCTCAATACCAATCGCGCCCTGCCCGACAGCAGGAAGGAAGTGCTCCACATCCATCAAAGACGTAACCAGATCACCTTGTCCCAGACGACGCAGACCAGCGTAAGCAAGGAAGGTTGCGTCAACCACACCTTCACCAAGTTTGCGCAAACGGGTCTGGAGGTTACCGCGATACATCACCACATCAAGATCAGGCCGCAGACGCTTAATCTGTGCCTGACGACGCAAACTGGAAGACCCGACCACAGCACCCTGTGGAAGATCTGTCAGTTTTTCTACCTTTGGAGAAATGAAAGCATCGCGCACATCTTCACGTGGAAGGTAAGCGGTCATGCCCAGACCATCCGGCAGCACTGTCGGCATATCCTTGGAAGAATGAACTGCCAGATCAATGGACTTATCCAGCAAAGCTTCCTCAATTTCCTTAGTGAACAAGCCCTTGCCGCCTGCTTCGGAAAGAGGCCTATCTTGAATTTGGTCTCCCGTTGTTTTTATAACAACAATCTCGAAGTCATCATCGGTTAACCCGTGTGCCTTCGCGAGACGAGCGCGTGTTTCATACGCCTGGGCCAGTGCCAAGGCGCTTCCACGTGTACCAATTCTTATAGGTTTTGTTTGCAAGGATCACATTCCCAATGCTAGGGGCTCATGTTAGATGAGCGACATAAAATCATCGGCCCGCGAAATCAACCATGCTTTGCGCATGAGAGAACGACAAAAACCAAGCGGCCAAAGGAGACCAAACGTGCTGACCATCCTCGGCATAGAAACGAGTTGTGACGAAACTGCCGCTGCTGTCCTTGAGATTGATCAAGATGGCAAATGCGTAATTTTGTCCAACGTGGTGCATTCTCAAATCGATGAGCACACACCATTCGGCGGTGTTGTACCAGAGATTGCGGCGCGCGCCCACATTCAGTTGCTGGATGGTATCGTAGATCAGGCGATGAAAACAGCAAATGTGAAGTACTCTAATCTATCCGCAGTTGCTGCAACCGCTGGCCCCGGCCTCATTGGCGGCGTCATCGTGGGCTTGATGACAGCAAAATCTATCGCCATGGCAATCGATAAACCATTGATTGCAGTGAATCATTTGGAAGGGCACGCTCTCACCGCACGCATGACGGATCAGGTTGAATTCCCATTCCTGCTGCTCCTCGTCTCCGGCGGACACACCCAGTATCTCCTCGTAAAAGCTCTTGGGGAATACGAAAGATTGGGCACAACCATTGATGATGCGATTGGTGAAGCGTTTGACAAAACAGCCAAACTGCTCGGCCTGCCATATCCCGGTGGTCCGGCTGTAGAAAAAGCTGCAAAACTTGGTGATCCAACCGTCTACAAACTGCCACGCCCACTTTTGGACCGCCCCGGCCTCGACATGTCTTTTGCCGGGTTGAAGACAGCAGTGCGCACCGCCGCCTTAAAAGAAGAGCCTGTCAGCGAGCAAACCGTCAACAACCTGTGCGCCTCCTTCCAGGAAGCTGTCGCAGATGTTCTCGGAAAACGCAGTGCAAGAGCCTTCGAATTATTTAAAGATCGCTATCCGGATACGCCTGTCAAAATGGTTATTGCGGGCGGTGTTGCAGCAAACGAAGCAATTAGGATTCGTCTCAACCAGGTTGCCGCGGAACATAGTGCAGAATTAATCGCACCACCGCACAAACTGTGCACAGACAACGCCGCAATGATTGCATGGGCTGGAGCGGAGCGCCTGAGAAAACTCGTTGCCGAAGACCCATCTATTCTGGAGCAAAACGGTAAGGGCGACGACATGAACGAAGCCCCGCGCCCGCGCTGGCCCCTCGACAAAGTCTCCGAAAGCGTCATCGGCTTCGGTCGCAAAGGCGCGAAGGTTTAGCGACGACCACACGGCACAAACATACTTCCAAAATCCCGCCTCACCTGCGGGATTTTTTAGTTCAGAAACGCTAAAAACTTATCCCCCTGCCCTCAACCCCGCTTATTCTCAGTTTTGTGCTCACGTATTCGGGCAGCTGGTGGACCGTCCATCAGTGCGGCGTGGGCTGGGCGGAGCTACCGGGTGAAGTAACGCATCACCCGGCGGGTTCGTTGAAACACCCCTTGAAAGTCTTTAGTGCAGGGACCAAGCGGAAGCTGGTCACCCGATGGGCGTCTACACTGGCAGGCGTTTAGCTATCA
>NZ_LMCC01000020.1:0-73348 GCF_001623225.1 Pseudovibrio sp. Ad13
GCCTGCTCCCAATGCCTTTCGGAGGAGATCTTGTTTCATACAAAAACGCCCGGGCAAGGCGAGCAGCCAATGCCGAAGAAACTAATTTACTTACAATGCGCAGGCACTGCCTGCTCGCCTTGCTCACACCCGAACTTTCGGGGCATTCCGTTCCACGCTGCAGGTAAAACCATGCGGCGCTAAAGCGCGTGTCATGCTGCTTATTATGTGCAAACTGCTATAACGCCTTGCTTGCAACAAACTCCTGCAAATAACATCTGCCAAATTCAAACAACATTGATTTGATTGATTCATGGTGGAAACGACATTGCAGCCTCGGCACAAAGCCTACGTCTACATGACCTGCGGCACACATCTTCTCGTTTTTGACGAACCGGAAACAGACATCGCAGGCACATTGCAGGTGCCAGGTGGAACACTGGATCCGGGCGAAAGCTATCTACAGGCCGCCAAACGCGAGTTTGAAGAAGAAACCGGTCTGAGTGTTTCCGGCGCACTCGAACAGTTTACAGGGCATGACTTCCTGTATGACGATGCCCTCACCTCAGGTCCGGAGCTACACCGCCGCAAATTTTTCCATCTCAAAATTCAGGAAAAAGCAAAGCAGACTTGGGATCATTACGAAATGAGCCCAAATGACGGTGGAGATCCTATCCTCTTTCGCTTCTTCTGGGTTGATTTGGCAGACAACGAAACTAAGTCCAAGCTAACAATGCACGGAGGGTTCGATATCCCTCTTGAGCAACTGTGTGAACGACTGAACATCACCCAATAAGGAAAACAACATGACCACTGCTCTAAACAAGATCGCTGTAATTGGCGGAGGATCTTGGGGAACTGCGCTCGCCTTGGCAGCCGCAAGAGCAGGTCGGGAAGTCTCCTTATGGGCCCGCGATGCGGAAACCATCGCCGCAATAAACGCCAGCAAACAGAACCCGAAATACCTGCCCGGCATCGAGTGGACAGAGCAAATCACCGCTACCGGCATCCTCAAGCATGCTGTCAGCGGTGCTGACGCGCTCCTACTCGTCACCCCGGCACAAACAACACGGGCGATGACAGAAGCGATCAAGCCGTTCTTAAAGCCTGCAACACCAATCGTTCTCTGCGCAAAAGGCATCGAGCAATCAACCGGCCAGCTCCTGTCTGAGGTGATCAAGTCCGTGGCGCCTGATGCCATCCCGGCAGCGCTGTCCGGCCCAAGCTTCGCACATGACGTGGCAAAGGGCTTGCCAACAGCCGTCACAATCGCGGCTGAAGACGGTGCAGTAGCAGATCAGCTTTCCGCAGCACTCGCCTCAAACAGCTTCCGCCCCTATGCAACTGATGATCTCATCGGCGTGCAAATTGGTGGAGCTCTCAAAAACGTGCTCGCAATCGCATGCGGCGCAGCGGTCGGCTATGGCCTTGGCGCCAGTGCACAGGCAGCTTTGACGGCCCGTGGCTTCGCAGAACTGACCCGCCTCGGCATGGCACTCAATGCCAGAAGCGAAACGCTCACAGGTCTGTCTGGTCTTGGCGACCTGGTCCTCACGTGTTCCTCAACCCAATCACGAAATTTTGCCTTCGGCTTAAAGATCGGACAGGGTAGAACACCGCAGGAATTGGTCGCACCGGGACAAAAGCTTGCAGAAGGCGCTCACTCCGCTAATATCGCGGTCGCCTTGGCAGCCGAACATGGTGTCGACATGCCAATTGCAAACACCGTGTCACAAATCGTAGCTGGGAAAATCGACGTCGCACAGGCTTTGAGCGACTTAATGACGCGCCCCCTCAAACGAGAGACACACCCCTAGTAGAATCCTTTTAAGCTAGGAATTGCCTGGTTGTATATCAGGGATCAAATGGTTAGGTTGAAAACCTGCTACTGGAGTATCCAATATGCTGTACGCTCTCATCTGCACTGATAAGGCGCATTCTGAAGACCTTCGCCAGAAAACACGACAAGACCATCTCGATTTTCTCAAGGGTCTTGGTGATCGCTTGAAGGCAGCTGGTCCTTTTATGTGTGATGACCTCGTATCTCCGACGGGTTCGCTGGTCTTGGTAGAAGCTGCGAACAGGGACGAAGCATTGGCAGTAGCTAATGAAGATCCTTATTCACTCGCAGGCCTCTTTGAATCTGTTGAGATCCGTCCTTGGAACTGGGTAATTAAGAACCCGGAAGCCTAATTTTGTTGTAAGTATTACAACACGTCAATTCTGGAGCACCAGCCTCTCATTGTAGACAGGTGCTCTTTTTAATGGAGGCAAAGTTGCAATACTGGCTGTTCAAATCCGAACCTAACAAGTGGTCTTGGGATCATCAAAAAGCCAAGGGCGAAGAAGGCGAAGAGTGGGACGGTGTACGCAACTATCAGGCCCGCAACTTCATGCGCGACATGAAGATCGGAGACCGAGGCTTCTTCTACCATTCCAACATCGGCAAAGAAGTTGTCGGCATCGTAGAGGTCTGCGCGCTCGCACACCCGGATTCCACAACCGATGACCCACGCTGGGAATGCGTAGACATCAAAGCCGTCAAAGACCTCCCGCAGACAGTAACACTGGCGCAAGTGAAGGCCGAAGAACGCCTTTCCGATATGGCCCTCGTGACTTCCATGCGTCTTTCTGTTCAGCCAGTAAAGCCGGAAGAATGGGCCGTGGTTCTGGAAATGGCAGGAATGGACCCATCTGAAGTCTGATCTCACGATGAAAATTACGGACCGGCGCGCTTTTATTTTGGAACAGACACGGCAACACCCTGTTCCTCATGCGCCGTCCATATTCCTTCACCTGGCAGACGAAAGCGTCGATCTCTGGCGCATGGGTGAAGAGGAGCTTGAAGAGCGCGGAGTCCCCTCACCATTCTGGGCATTTGCATGGGCAGGCGGACAAGCACTGGCACGCTACGTTCTCGACAATCCCGAGACTGTTAAGGACAAACACATCCTCGACTTCGCCAGCGGCTCAGGCCTCGTCGCTATCGCCGCAATGAAAGCCGGAGCAGCCTCAGCTATCGCAGCAGACATCGATCTCTTCGCTGCAGATGCCGCACTTATCAACGCAAACCTGAATCAGGTTACAATTCAAGTCAGCACTAAAGACCTTCTGGGAAGCTCTCTTGGTAATTACGACCTGATTTGCTGCGGCGATGTCTTTTACGACCCGGATATGACCACAAGGGTTCTTAGTTGGCTAGACACCAGTCCTAAGGAAAAACCAATTCCGGTTTTGGTAGGAGACCCTCGACGCTCCTATTTCCCAACCTCACGTCTCACCCACCTGCAAACCTATGAAATTCCAGTACAGCGAGAGCTGGAAGACAACGAGACAAAAAAGACACCCGTCTACGCGTTTTCTTGACTCTCTGAGTATCAATTACCGGCTAGGTCGGCTCATTTCCTCAAAGAACCGAGCAAGCGATTCCACATTCGCATCGGTTTTATAGGGGGATGTCAAAGCACACTCGACAATCACATTCCGCTTATCAATCTGAAGCGAGAAATCACTGGTCAGCGGCCACATACTCCAACTGTCCCGCAAGGAGTTGTAACGCAAAGAAGTCCCGAACAGACCACCATTCACGAGAAGATTGATCGAGACATTGCGTCGAAAATCAAAAGGACCAGTTTCAAACTCGGCTTTGGCAGGCAAAAGGCTGGTGTATCGATTGGCTTTGTTGAGAAACATCCATTGCTGTTTCTCCTCTGTGACATTCCGAAAAACACTCCGATAGATCGCCATACTGCCTCACCGCTGTTGAAGTTGAACAAACTGCAATATGTGACCTGACGTCAGCGATAACTTAGCGTGATTAAGCTGTCCTTGGGTTAGTTAAGGAGCCACATTGGCAGTTCATTTAATTTTACTCAACTGACCCTTTTGCGATTGATTTGCTCTTGCAATATTTCACTGCACTGGGCCAAAGTGAGGTTCATTTTCTAATCTCAATAAGAATCCGAAGTATTTGAGGGAGCACTCCGATGCCAACCATTAATCGTCTTGCAGAAATGCACGATGAAATCACCGCTTGGCGCCGTGATTTTCATGAACATCCTGAAGTTCTTTATGAGACACACCGGACATCAGCAAAAGTAGCCGAAATTCTGAAAGAGATCGGTGTTGATGAAGTCACCACAGGTGTTGGCCGCACAGGCGTAGTTGGTGTTATCAAAGGCCGCAACGGCGGCGCTGGCAAATCCATCGCCCTTCGCGCTGACATGGATGCCCTTCCAATGGCCGAAGAAACCGGCAAGGAATACGCATCCAAAAACGAAGGCGCAATGCACGCATGTGGTCACGATGGCCACACCGCAATGCTGTTGGGTACAGCGAAATATCTTGCCGAGACCCGCAACTTCGACGGCACAGTCATTCTCGTATTCCAACCAGCTGAAGAAGGCGGCGCTGGCGCAAAAGCAATGATGGACGACGGCTTGTTTACCCGTTGGAACGTTGACGAGATCTACGGCCTGCATAACCAGCCAGGCACTCCGATTGACCACTTCGCAACCCGCTCTGGCCCACTGATGGCATCCACCGATGAGTTCACCATCACAGTCAAAGGCGTCGGCGGCCACGCAGCATACCCACACAACACAATCGACCCTGTGGTGGTTGGCTCACAGATCGTGTCTGCCCTGCAGTCCATCGCATCCCGCAATGTTGGACCACTGCAGTCGATTGTAATCTCAGTGACTTTCTTCCAGGCCGGCACTGCATACAACATCATTCCAGACACAGCGAAACTGGGTGGTACCATCCGCACATTGAATCAGGATGTCCGCAAGCAAGCTGCTCAACGCGTGAAGCAGGTTGTCGAGGGCGTTTGTGCTGCAAACGGTGCTGGTGTGGACTACGATTTTGCAGATGGTTACCCATCCACATCAAACCATCCGGATCAGACCAAATTCGCAACCCAGATTGCTGCTGACATTGCTGGCAGCGCAGACAAAGTTGATGAAAACATCGACCCAACCATGGGCGGCGAGGACTTTGCTTACTACCTGGAAGAAAAGCCGGGTGCTTTCATCTTCCTTGGAAACGGAGAGTCTGCTGGACTGCACCATCCGAAATATGACTTCAACGATGAAGCTATTCCATATGGCTGTTCCTATTTCATTAAATTGATTGAAACTGCAATGCCAGCAACCTAAAGTGCACATTGCAATTTTCGAAGCCTCGGATTTTTCCGGGGCTTCTCTATATATTAAATATTCAGGCCATTACCGTGCAGATATCAAAGCAAGCCATTGAAGTCGCTCATAAACGAATTCAAAAATACATTCGCAAAACTCCGTCTATTGTGAGCGGTAACGGCACTTTTGGCCTGAAGTACTCCATTTCTTTGAAACTGGAACACCTGCAGCATTCAGGTTCCTTCAAAGCCCGTGGAGCATTCAACTCATTACTAAACAACTCAATCCCGGAAGCTGGCATAGCAGCAGCCTCAGGTGGCAATCACGGTGCTGCCGTTGCCTGTGCAGCTCATGCACTTGGCAAGAAAGCCAAGATCTTTGTCCCTGAGATCTCCAATCCAGCGAAGATCGATAAGATCCGCAGCTTCGGCGCGGACGTCCATGTCGAAGGTGCCGCCTATGCGGATGCTGCAGCACTCTGCACCCGCTACCAGCAGCAAACCGGCGCAATTGATATTCATCCATTCGACGCCATAGATACAATCAACGGTCAGGGCACCGTAGCATTAGAATGGGCAGAACAAAGCTCAGACCTGGATACCATCCTTGTGGCTGTCGGCGGCGGAGGCCTCGCAGCAGGTGTTGCAAGCTACTATGCAAACAGCCCCACCAAAGTCATTGCTATAGAGCCATTTGGTTCCTGCTCCATGAACGCAGCGCTTAAAGCCGGCGAGCCAGTTGACGTAGAACTCGACAGCATCGCAGCCAACGCACTTGGTGCAAAGCGATGCGGCACCTTCCCGTTTGAGGTCGCAAGAAACCACATCGCAGAATCCATCCTTGTCGAGGATGACGCCATTCTCGCCGCGCAACGCCGGCTCTGGAGAGAGATGCAGCTCGTCGTCGAACCAGGCGGCGCAACGGCACTGGCAGCTCTGATCTCCGGTGCATACAAGCCAGAAGAAGGCGAGCGCATCGGTGTCTTATTGTGTGGTGGTAACGCTGAACTCATTCAGGTCAACAACACCCTGTCTGGCCGATAAAAGAAAAGCGGTACATCCGTAGGGAGGTACCGCTCTTGGAATTCTCTAAAGAACTTTACGCAGAAAACTGCGGGTTCTTGGATCATCTGGGCTCGTGAAGATCTTATCAGGTGGGCCCTGCTCAACAATGCGCCCGCCTTCCATAAACAGAACACGATCAGCAATCTCTTTTGCAAACGCCATCTCATGAGTCACGATCAACATCGTCTGATGAGCCTGCGCAACGCGGGTAAGCAGCTGCAGCACTTCATCAACCCACTCAGGATCAAGCGCAGAGGTTGGCTCATCAACCAGCATCAGCTCTGAGTTGCTCGCCATCGCACGGCCAATACCAACGCGCTGCTGCTGACCACCAGAAAGAGACGCAGGATAGGCAGCAGTCTTATCTGCCAGACCGATATCCCGCAGAATTTCATCCGCTCGCTCAAACGCAGTCTCTTTGGCTTCACCACGAACGGTGATCAAGCCTTCAGCAATATTCTCGCGTGCCGTCTTGTTGGCAAACAAGGCGTAGTTCTGAAACACAAACGCAGTTCTCAGACGCATCTCTTTGATCTGCGCGGCATTCGCCTTTTGAACATCAATGCTTTTGCCATCAAGAACATACTCACCCTGCTCTGGTGTCTCAAGGAAGTTGAGACAACGCAGCAAAGTGGATTTACCGGTCCCGGACGGACCAATAATGGCGATGCGTTCGCCTTTTTTGATATCCAGGTCGATCCCGTTCAACACAGGGACACCATTATAGATTTTCGTGAGCCCGCGGATCTGGATCATCTGGAAACAGCCTTTGAAAGTCGGTTTTCAATTTGGGTCTGAACGAAAGCAAGGCTCTCAACCACAGCCCAATAAATAACGGCAACGACAATAAACGTCTCGAAGTACAGGAAGCTTCCTGCTGCTTCTTTCTGCGCAGCACCCATCAATTCAGTCACACCAAGCGTAAAGGCCAGACTGGTGCTTTTGATCAGATCGATGAAGTAGTTAATCAGCGTTGGCGCAGCAACACGCGCTGCTTGCGGCAGAATAATCCGGCGCATCATCTGACCGGTAGACATACCAATCGACTTTGCTGCTTCCCATTGGCTACGGTCAACACCAAGGATCGCCGCACGGATACTCTCAGCCATGTAAGCAGAGAAGTGCAGAGTCAGACCGATAATCGCAGCTGAAACTCCGTCAATCGCAGTGAGGAACGAAAAGAGCTGCGGCAAACCGTAGTAGAACAAAAACAGCTGCACCAGCAGCGGCGTTCCACGAAAGAAGCTGATAAAGAGCCGCGTGATTGCATCCAAGACAGGAAAGCGCACCACGCGGATAATTGCAAACAGCGATGCAAGTATAAGCGCCAAAATCATGGACACACTTGCCATACCCAAGGTTAGGGGTAAGTACTTTAAAAGGATCGGCAAAAGGCCGAGCATGTAGTCCAGATCTAAGGCGCGCATAATCAGTTCTTATTATTAGAGCATGCCCTCGAACGACGGGAGTAAATTCCCGAAGGCATGAAAAAGGAAAAGCAGTTCCACCAAAGATTCTTAGATGCGAACTGCTTTACTAATTCTGAACGGACAGCTTAGTCAGCTTTGGTGATGTCCGCTCCAAACCACTTGTCGGAAATCTCAGCCAGCTTGCCAGAAGCTTTCAGTTCGTCGATTGCAACGTCTACCTTAGCAGCCAAAGCTTTACCATCTTCATCAGTACGGAACGGCATTGCGTTGCGAATTTCAGAGAATGGGGCACCAGCCAGCGCCAGCGGCAGTGGAGTTTCTTTGATCACCTGAGTTGCACTGATGCGGTCATGAATAAACGCATCAACACGGCCAAGAGCGGTATCCTGAGCCAGGTTGCTTTCATAGGTGCGGATGTCAATTTCATCAGCAAACGGCAAACCGCGCAGAAGCTCTTCAAAGTTGGAACCAAGGTTTACAGCAACGCTTTTGCCTTTAAGGTCTTCAACGCCACCGATTTCTTCGTTGCCAGCTTTTACAACAACCTGCGCACCGTCATAAACGTATGGCTGGGAGAAGGTGAACTTGGCTTCACGCTCAGGTGTAATGGTGATCTGGTTTGCAATAGTATCAATGCGACCAGCTTCCAAAGCACCAATCAGGCCGGAGAAGCTCATGGTAACGAATTCAACTTCATCACCAGTCTGCTTGGCAATTGCGCGAGCAACGTCAACTTCAAAGCCCTGCAGAACATCTTGCTTAACAAACGTGAATGGGAAATACCCACCAGACATGCCCACACGGATTGTTTCAGCCTGAGCAGGAACAGCCACGAGAAGGGCAAGTGCAGCAACAGTAGAACGAGAGAACATAATCTATTCCTGATTACTATTATTTTGTTGAGCTCGTTCTATCAGAATGAGGAAAATTTTCTACAATTAGCGGAGCTGTAAGCTTATTTAAATCAAATAAACTACCAATACTGGAATTTATTAGAATTAGATGCCACAGAATCTCACATGCATAAAAAATACTTCCCATAAGGCGTACCGAGACAAAATCTCATTTGAGAACACCTTGTCACTTTCTGCAATTTTCCAGCAATATCACGGAGATGTTACAGGTAAAACGTGCAGTTACCCCTAGTTTTTAGCCAATACGTATAACTAGGGACCTCCCCCTTTGAAAAAAAATGCTCCCCGTAAAACAGAGAGCATTTCTGGTCCAGATCTGAAGCCTTTTGTCAGCTCACCATATCGAAGAACTCGGCTTCAAGCTCACACATATGAGTAAAGCTCTCTGAGATCTCGCTTTGGCGCTTCACGCGTTCCTCTTCGCCAATCGAGTTCACTTCCCGCTTAATCCACTCAATGAACTCTCCAAACTCATCGGTCGCCAGAAACTCAACCCACTCAGCAAGGTAGAACCGCTCAGGTCGTGGCTTGGCTGCTTCCCGATGGCCCCATTCGCGATAGATCCACTCCGAAGCCAGCAATGTTGCCATGCCATCAACGTAGTGACCTTTGCCAGCTGTCGACAACAGCGTTGCGCCAATTGCCCGGGTAATCGTATTGGGCTTTGCAGCCTCATAAACCTCAGGCGCGATGCCCAGTTCTTTAAAGGTGCGCTGAAAATAGCCCAGTTCATTAGAAGTCAGTTGCTGCGCAAAGCCAGACAACCGTGCTTTAGCAGCCATTGTCGGCGCCTTGGCAATCAGGAATCCAAGCGCAGATGCCAAGTCCTGAATGTAGTGGTAATCCTCCAACAAGTAACGGGTGAACACCTCGGCACTCACTGTGTCGTTACCAACAGCACTGGTAAACGGGTGATTGATCGCCTTATTCCAAGCAGGTCCTGCAGATTTCACAAGCCAATCCGTAAAGGTCTCATCCGTATGAGTGATCTTGTAGTTGGCATAACTTGCAGTGTTCAGCATTCTCGTGTGCCTCCCAACACATTGTCCTGAAGCGCATCCTCCTAAAAGTGGTTCGGATATTCCCAAAAAGGACACGCATGGCAAAAACGCTAAGAGCAGGAAGCGTCAATCTTGAGAAACGCAAAGTGCTCTGGCTTACATCTACTTCGAACAATGCCACTCAGAGTTACGCTGCACTAGACGGAGATCACCGTATATGCCCCCTGCAATTTTAGGGGTATCATCTCGCGCCCGTCGTACTGCACCACACTGCACCCTCTACTTTGGCGGGAAAACTAAGCCTTCCACTCATACAAAATATCTGGTGCACCTTCTTCATTCTCTGAACCACTTGTCCGCTTCACTTCCTTAAACCCATGCGCATCGTAAAATGCTCTCGCATCCACATTCTCAACAAAGCACATAAGCTTCAGACTTCCGGAAGAGTGAGCTTTTGCTTGGTTTAAGAGCTTTGTACCAACGCCCTTCCGCAGGTGCCGCGGATCCAGATAAAGCTGTTCTACCCAGTCATCTTTGGTGGCCATCATACCTATGATTTGCTCATCTCCCATGACTATTGTCAGTTCATTCTCTTTAAAAACAATATTCTGAAAGAACCAAAGATCTTCTTCTGGCGTGTGCAGTCTAGGTATAAATGAAAGGCATCGGTCTCGCGAATGCCGATACATGCGAGCGACCTCAGGCAACTCTTCATACTGCGCTGCTCTAATTTCAAGTGTCTGCATATTCCCCCCATAATTTGGGAAAAACCTAGCATAACCTTTACGTAAAGTATTCCCGCAAACACCAATAGCACCACATGGCATCCCATGCAGTGTTGAACCAGAATTCCCGGAAGTCGGGATGAGCAAGGCGGCAGGCAATACCTGCGCTATTTATTAGTAATGAGTCTTCGGCATTGGCTACACGCCTTGCCCGGGCTTTCTTGTAATGAACTACGTCGCCTCTTTTGCCTATAAGGCACGATAGCCGGTTTCCCGGAAAGAAAGTGGCTTATCCAGACACGTTTCCATGCCCAAACAGTTCCTCCGTCTTTGATAGACACTTTCGCAAAAGCAGGTTTTACTGCCGGTGCTCTTGGATCTATCGCCGCGTGATACCCTATAGTCCTGGGCCCTTCCCCTCAAACCATGCGGTCACGTTTGAAGTTCGGTTCACCGGACCACTGAAAGGTGCGTTACGTCTCCCAACAGCCCAACCCAGCCTACGACAAACTGACGGTCGCTCCGCCAGCAGCCCGCTACGTAGGCATGTCTTTCAAAGTAAGGGAAGAAAACACGAGGGGGATAAGTTTAATGCCATCTATCGAAGAAAGCATATTCTATAAAGAACCAATACAACTAAAGAGAGATTAAGATATATTATACACCATCAACAAAGAGCATCTTTACGACATGAACTCTCATCCAATCCCGCGCCTATATAAATACCTTCCTTGCAATGAATACACATTCAGATCTCTTTCGGTACCAGCACTGTGGTGTGGTGGTACAATGGACATGAACGATCCATTTGAGTGTATGATTTCTCACAAACCTAATTTCTCAGAGGATGAGTTTGAGTATTTTCGCCAAAACTTTTCCCCTAAATCAAAACCATTCATTGGCAACAAAAAAGGCGAGTGGCGCGATTTGAAAGATATCGAAGTTCAAGAACTAATTAAGTCATTTAGAGATCAAATAATCAGTGGCTTTGCCTTTTGCGCATTAAGTGAAAACCCCCTCGATATCCTGATGTGGTCACACTATGCGAATGGTCACAAAGGCTGTGTAATTGGGATTGATTTTCCAGATGATATAAATGGGCACCTCAAGAAAGTCAGATACCTTGATGAGCCCAATAAAGTTGATCTAAAACACTTCACTGACTTTCACTCGGGCAAAACTAGGGATCTTACACCACTAATTGAGAATTTAAGCGTCAAGGCACCAGATTGGGAATATGAAAATGAGTGGCGAATCTGGCGCAACGCTCCAAACTACTTTCACTTAGGTGATTATCCAATCAAGGAGGTTCTGTTTGGTGTTAGAACTCCTCCAGAAGTCAAAATGATTGTCCTCAAGTTACTAGATCTGCCAGATAACTTTAAATACAATGATTTAGAAGTCTATTATAACCCGCCTCGCCTTGTGAAATAAAAAGGGCACCCTAAAAGGTGCCCTCCCTAATCTCATCAGTAGCTGAAAAGCTTATGCAGCAGCTTCTGCTTTTGGCTTAATCAGGCCGCGGTTCACCAGGACCTCAGCAATCTGAACTGTGTTCAGCGCAGCACCTTTACGCAGGTTATCGGAAACAACCCACATGTTCAGGCCGTTCTCAACGGTCGCGTCTTCACGGATACGGGAAACGTAAGTCGCATCTTCGCCAGCGCACTCATAAGGAGTGACATAGCCGCCGTCTTCACGCTTATCGACAACCAGAATGCCCGGCGCTTCACGCAACAGGTCCTGAGCTTCTTCAGGAGAAAGTGGACTGTCCAGTTCCATGTTCACGGACTCGGCATGCCCAACAAACACAGGCACACGAACAGCTGTACAAGTCACTTTGATGGTAGGGTCGAGCATCTTCTTGGTCTCAGCGAGAACCTTCCACTCTTCCTTGGTGTAACCATCTTCCATGAATTCATCGATATGCGGGATCACATTAAACGCAATGCGCTTGGTGAACTGCTGAGGCTCAATCGGGTCGTTTACGAAAACAGCGCGGGTCTGGTTGAACAATTCATCCATCGCATCTTTACCACCACCGGAAACGGACTGGTAAGTGGAGACAACGAGGCGCTTGATACCAGCTTTTTCGTGAATTGGCTTAAGAGCAACAACCAGCTGTGCAGTGGAGCAATTCGGATTAGCGATGATGTTCTTCTTTTTGAAGTCAACAATATCATCAGCATTCACTTCAGGCACGATCAGCGGAACATCCTGATCATAACGCCATGCAGAAGAGTTATCGATGACAACACAGCCCTTGGCAGCAATCTTCGGAGCCCACTCTTTCGCGATGGTACCGCCAGCAGACATGAGGCAGATATCAACATCGGAGAAATCAAAATTCTCCATCGCTTTAACTTTCAGCGTCTTGTCACCAAAGGAGATTTCTTTGCCCTGAGAGCGGCGAGATGCCAATGCAATCACTTCATCAGCTGGGAAACCACGCTCTGCCAGAATATCCAGCATTTCCGCACCCACATTGCCGGTAGCACCTGCAATCGCAATCTTATAACCCATTGGTTTTGTCCTCTTCGTCTCCCCCGCTGGCTTCCGGAGGCTGACTGCGCCCGGTGAGCCCTCTGGCGCCCTCCGTCCCGGGGAGAGCGCGGGAAAGAGAGGCACCTTAGACGGTGGTCTTTGTCGTTTTCATGGTGATTGTCTTGGTAGTAGTCGCGGTCACTTTTGCAGCCGACATCATGCCCGCGGTTTTCGCCGCAGTGCGCATGAATTTTGTTGTGTCGGTCTTGCGAAGGAACATTCCGCGTAACTCTTTCCCAATAAATAGATCGCGGGTTTCATGCCTTCACACGAAAGATTTGTCAACAGTCTTTGCTATGGCAGAGCTTCAACATCACTCAAGCGTGACACGCACGCACCAGCAAAACCGCCGAAAAACAGGGTTTTACCAATGAGAATCTTCATTCAGGCAAAATAAACCCTGATGTAAGCTCAACTTTTGAACGACCATGACTTGCACGCGAAACGTCAATAAACGCATTCACCACCTTCCCGCCAAGCTCAACTTGCCGCAGTTCAGGCACACAGTTTTCCGAATCCAGGTCAGCTGCCCACTCCACATCAACTGTGTAACCACGGTGTGTCAGTTCCTGCCCACTCGCGCAGCCCTTTAGCGCACCGAGCAAATCATCGGCACACGAAAGATAACCCGCCCGAGCAATCGAGGCTTCTGGCGACATCGCGCAGTCCAGCATATGTGCAAGTGCACCGCAGGCCAGTTGATCCTCGAAGGTAGGCCGCAAACTGCCATCCGGCCACTTCTCACCCGCAGCAACCAGTAAGACTTTGCCGGAAATCACCTTAAGATAAGCCGCCACCGCTACTGCATTCCGAAGTGCAGCAGCAAACACCCGCCCTTCTCTCGGCAAAGCAGAAAGCGTCGCACCGTTGGGGCTGGGCAACACCAACACATCGCTAGCAGAGAGTTCCATGAGCGTTGGTGGAGACAATGAATAACCGCCCTCCCGGCGCTTCCCGGCACAAACTCCGCCAATCTCAACAGCCAGCGCTTTCCCCTCATCGCGATCAGCAACGGGCACCACCCTCGCTCCTCTGCCACAAGCAACAGAAGTCGCTGTCGAGAAGCTCAGGCAATCAACAATCACAGTCGCAGCAAAGCCATCACTGCTTGCGTTCCGTCCCCATTCCAAATGCACAAAGTCAGCCATAAACAACCTCAAAATGATATATTTTTTTCGTTCTCTATAAATTTCTTTTGAAAGATTTCTCAATGCGTTTCGTTAAATATCTGATCGCTATCAGTATGGTTGCCATTGTCACTGTACTATCAGTCACAATCGTAACTAGATATGACTCCTCACAGCCCTACTTCTCATCAGAGTCCTATTGGTTTGCCAAATCAGCGAACATCAAAGACGTAAGAAAGACTCTCACTCCATATCTTGCAGCAGAACTGAGAGAGAAGAATTTGAGCCTCAAACAGCCTGTTTTTCTGCGTATTTTCAAAGAAGAGGCTCAGTTAGAAGTTTGGAAGCAAAAAAACGGCGATTATGAACTCTTCAAAACCTACGATATTTGCTCGTTTTCTGGAGGATTAGGACCCAAACTAAAAGAAGGTGATAGGCAAACGCCTGAAGGATTTTATCAAGTAACAACACGTCAGCTAAATCCTAAAAGCGTAAATCACCTTGCATTCAATCTTGGTTTCCCAAACGCCTTTGACAAATCTAATAGTCGGACTGGATCATTCCTAATGGTTCACGGCAACTGCTTATCAGCAGGCTGTTATGCAATGACTGACAAGGGAATGGAAGAAATTTACTTACTGGTCGAAAATGCCCTGCTAAGTGGTCAAGCTTCCGTGGACGTTCACATCTTCCCATTCCATATGACAGAGACCAACATGGCTATCCATGCCAACAGCCGTTGGTTACCCTTCTGGAAAAATTTACGAGAAGGGTATTCTCATTTCAACGATAGAGGCGTCCCACCGAGAGTTTCAGTTGCGGCAAAGTCATACGCCTTTCAATGAATGTTACCAACGCCTTCAGCCACAGCAAAGCCATCGCTGCTTGCGTTCCGTCCCCATTCCAAGTGCACAAAGTCAGCCATAAACAACCTCAAAATGATAAAACCGTGGGCACCGGAAAAAGTGGGCCAATCAATCCTTGCATGGTATCGCGTCTGCACTCAGTTTGAACAGGGCGATCAAAAGTCACAACGGAATAATGATGGACCTCCTTTCTCAATTGCAAGCACTTGCTGTCGATCTCGAACGCTCTCAGCTGCCAGAGGTCTTCAAGTATGCATGGTGGGTCTATCCGGCAATCAACACAGGCCACATCGTCGGGCTGGCCATGCTATTCGGTTCCCTCGTCCCGCTTGACCTGCGTATGATGGGTATGTGGCGCTCCATACCATTATACGACCTTGCACGCCCCCTCACCCGCATTGCCCTTCTGGGCGGCCTGATCGCGATCACCACTGGCATCTTCCTGCTTTCAGTCAAAGCGCAAGTATACGTCAACGCGCCCATATTCTGGGCCAAGTCAGGCTTTTTCACACTCGCCCTGCTCAACGCATTGTTCCTGCGCTTCAACAAACCATGGCGCTATCTGGCACAAGTCGACTCCCGCGGCACCATCCCCCGCTTCAAATCCGCTGGCTTCATCTCGCTGTTCAGCTGGCTCGGAGTCCTGATCTGCGGGAGAATGTTCGGGTACCTCTAGTCCGATAAATCAGTAAGCTTTCCTATTTTTCGTGGCACAGAAGCTAAGCTAAACAGAACGGACAAAACCGATGATCATCCGCACAGAGCTACCATCTGATGTCGAAGCAATCCGCAATCTCGTTTATGCAGCTTTCGAAAACCACCCACACCATGAACCCGGCGCAAAGCCAACAGAGCACCTGATCATCGACCAATTGCGTGCCAGCGGTGAGCTGACACTGTCACTCATCGGAGGGCAAGCTGGCGGCATGGTAGGTCATATCGCTTTCTCTCCTGTAACAATCGATGGTGAGGACAAAGGTTGGTATGGCCTTGGCCCAGTGGCCATTGCTCCGAAACATCAGGGCAAGGGCTTTGGCTCAGCCCTAATCATGGAGGCAATGCAGCAAATCAAGCAGATTGATGCCAAAGGTGTCGTTTTGCTTGGGGAGCCGGACTATTACAGCCGCTTCGGCTTTCAACAAACAGAAGACCTCGTCTTCCCCGGCGTGCCAGCGCAGTACTTTATGCAGCATACCTTTGAGGGAGAGACACCAACAGGCACCCTCGCTTATTCCGGGGCCTTCGCAGCAAGCTAATATGATGAAGAATTACGGCTACTCATCACATTTGTCGGGCAGGGCCTGGCTCAAAGGCTTATCCGTTGGCTTCAACTCAGCCTTGTTAATCGCAATGGGTGAGTAAGGCGGATCGGTAATCGTGCCCGGCACCACCATATGTAAAACATAACAGCCCGCATAAACCTGCGAAGTGCCGTCGGAAAGATGTGTTTCAATCGCTACCGGAAGTGGCCAATAGAGCTGGCTCATGCCTGCATCTGGCTGAGTAGACCCATAGCGCAGCTGCACGGACTCCGTTGTTCGAAACCCTTCCTTCCACTCCTCAAAGTTCTTAGGTGGGGTGTTGAAGTAGCTATACGCCTGCACATACTCTTTGCGGTTGATGGCATTATAATAGCTTTCAATCACCGCTTGGGGTGTGCTGCGGTCATCCATGTAAGGAATGCCATCAAACACCAGGGCATTAGCGCTCGATGCACCACAAACCGCCAGTATTGCGCAGGCTCCGGCAAGCCGATTTCGATTGAACATGGTTGTGTCCTGTTACTTTTTTAAATCACACAACCAAGTTCAACAAAGACAAGCTAATGCAGGTTTAAACCACTCACTGTGCTCTCATATAGACCGCTTCGTTGGTAAACGAACCGGCATCCAACAGGTGTACAGTTTGATAAACCGTGAGCTGAGAACCGTCTTCATTCAGCTCGCGCTTGGCAACCATAATGCTTAGGCCGCCGCGCTTTGCTTCAGAAACCAGATCACCATCCGTGTTCAAAGAGAGGGAAAGCGTATCCGCAAACGGGTTTTGCGGCATAGGGCGATCTTCCCCATCAGGAATGCCTGAGAAGTTGGCCTCAACGGTCTCGCCTTCGCCTTCCACGGTTTTCATGAAGAAACCGATCTCGCCATTCTTCTCGACAATTTTCAAACTGCCGCCCCAAGGCACAGAACCCTGCTCATAGTTTGAGGCATCAGGATCCAGAATCCAGGTTCCGAGGAAGGGTCTTAAACGTTCATCCATGCTCTGTCTTTCAGCAATGCTTCTCAAAATTTGTCTTGGCTCAGGCTTATGCCGCACACGGGTTTTTCGCGCAACCAAATCACACGGCTAACTCCCGTGATTAACATCCAGTAGCCAAACTTCCAAAAAACCAATCTTAAAGCAGCAGGCACATCTAACGGAACTTTTGCGCTCTTCGCAGACAATCACAAGCAAAAGAACTCATTCCGGAGGCCTCATGCTCAAGCGCTTTGCCAGCAAACCAATTGCCTTGTTCAAGATCAGCTTAGCCCTACTCGCTTTTGTTCTTCAGCCGATGGCCGCAAATGCCTGCACCAGCTTCGTCCTGTCCACCGTCGACAACATCAAAATGTATGGACGCACGATGGAGTTCGGCAAGCAGATCCCCACTAAAATTGGGCTCATCCCACGCGGTTACAAGTTCCAATCTCAAATCAATGATGAAGTGGGCCACAGCTGGACTGGCAAAATTGCTGTGATTGGCGCCAGCATCTTCGACAGCCCCGCCTTGGTTGATGGCATGAACGAATACGGTCTGTCCGGTGGCGCCCTCTACTTCCCCGGCTCTGCAGCCTACAAAAACCCGTCAGATGATGAAGCGCAGCGCGCTAAGGAAATCAATCAGGTAGACTTCCTCGTCTGGATGCTTTCAACCTTCAAAACAGTCGAAGAAATCAAAGTCAATCTGGATCAGGTCTCATTAGTCGGAACCTTCTACGAGAGCATGGATGAGATCCCGCCGCTTCACTACACCCTGCATGATGCAGCTGGCTTTTCCATCATCATCGAGCCCATAAATGGCGAGTTGAAAGTCTACGACAATCCTTACACCGTGCTCACCAATTCGCCAGACTTCGAGTGGCATGTCCAGAACATCCGCAACTACCTGTTCCTCTCTCCATTCAACATTGGCTCTACTGAGATCATGGGACAGGAACTAGCCCCCTTCGGTCAGGGTTCTGGCTTGCTTGGCATCCCCGGTGACCCAACGCCGCCTTCCCGGTTTATCCGTGCTCTGGGTTTAATCTCCACCATTGACGCCGCTGAACTAAACAAGAACCGGCTTGTCACTATGGAGCATGTGCTCAACAACTTCGACATTCCAAAAGGGTTTGTAAGGCCTGCAATTTCACCAGTTGAGCAGGAACAGGAAGCCAACGATTACACCCAGTGGTCGACCATTGCTGACATTGAAAACAGAAAGTACTTCATCAAAACCTACGAGAACCCAACGCTGCATGGCGTGAGTTTTGAAGACTTCGATGTCACAGGGTCACAGATACAGTACGTGAATCTGCCAAGTCCCAAACCCACTCAACCGCTGCTGCCACCCATGCAATAAAAAACAGGGCTCCCGAACCAACGGAAGCCCTGTTTCAAATCTTTAAACTCTGAACTGCCAGCTTATGCTGAAACACCTGCAAGAGCAGTCAGCTCGGCAACAATGGCATCACCCATCTGTGCGGTGGTGATGGTGGCTTCACCATCCTTCGCAATGTCTTTTGTGCGCAGACCTTTATCCAGTGCGTTGGAGATTGCTTTTTCAACCATGTCGGCCTCTGCAATCTTCTGGAAAGAGTAGCGCAGCGCCATTGCAAAACTTGCAATCATTGCAATTGGGTTAGCAGCACCTGTGCCAGAGATGTCAGGAGCAGAACCGTGCACTGGCTCATATAGAGCTTTGCGCTTACCGGTTGCTTCATCAGGCGCACCAAGAGAAGCAGAAGGCAGCATACCCAGAGAACCAGTCAGCATCGCCGCAACATCAGACAGCATGTCACCAAACAGGTTGTCAGTTACAATAACGTCAAACTGCTTTGGCCAACGCACCAGCTGCATGCCGCCAGCATCTGCCAGCATGTGGTCCAGCTCAACATCTGCGTAATTTGCTTTGTGAGTGGCAGTCACAACTTCGTTCCAAAGCACGCCGGATTTCATTACATTGCGCTTTTCCATGGAACAAACTTTGTTGTCACGGGTGCGCGCAAGATCAAATGCAACGCCAGCAATACGCTCAATTTCGTAGCTGTCGTAAACCTGCGTGTCGATACCGCGCTTCTGGCCGTTGTCCAGATCGATGATCTCTTTCGGCTCACCGAAGTAAACACCACCGGTCAGTTCGCGAACGATCAGAATATCCAATCCTTCAATGACGTCCGGCTTCAAAGAAGACGCATCAGCCAGCGCTGGATAGCAAATCGCAGGGCGAAGGTTTGCAAACAAACCAAGATCTTTACGCAGACGCAGCAGGCCAGCTTCCGGACGCACCTCATAAGGCACATCGTCCCATTTAGGACCGCCAACAGCACCGAAGATAACAGCATCAGCTGCCTGTGCTTTCGCCATATCTTCTTCAGAGATGGAAACGCCGTGTGCATCGTAGGCACTGCCACCAACAAGGCCTTCGTCATACTCGTAAGTATCTTCGCCCTGCTCGTTGAGCCAGGCGATAACCTTTTTCACCTCCTCCATGATTTCAGGACCAATTCCATCACCAGGAAGAAGCAGGAGCTTGTTGGATGCCATGGGTCAATATCCCCGTTTTCTGCAAATTGAAGTTGACCATTTGTGCCGCCTCGCCTCACTCATTGCAAGGTTCAATATTTCAACGAAAATGGATGGGTGCTCAACTATTGCCACACAGACAGGTTTCTTTAATCCCACTATGCTAGATTTTTCAAACTGAGAGTGGACAGTTCTAAGGCACTGCAAAATATGCATAACTTGTTAGTCATAGGTGGATCGGGCTTTGTGGGTGCATCTCTCATCCCGGCCCTACTTTCGAAGGGATATAATGTAACCCTGCTCAACAGAGGCACACGCCCGGTTCCGGGAACCAAGCAGTTGGTTGCAGACAGAAACGATCCTTTTGCCATGCAGCAGATCACCGATAAATTCGAAGCGGTAATCGATACAAGCGCTTATACGCGAGAGCAGTCGAGGATTGCATTCAACACCTTCGGCATCCATGCCAAAAAGTGGATTCACCTCTCCAGCGCAGCGGTTTACAAAGAAACCAAAGGGCACTTACCGAGCGAAAAAGACCCGATCGGCGGAGCGTCCGTGTGGGGCGTTTATGGCAGAGATAAATCTGAAGCAGACCACTTCCTGCTAAATCAGGAACACACACCAGCCGTCGCCATCCGCCCGCCTTATCTATATGGCCCCAACAATGATATCGACCGAGAGCAATTTGTCTGGGCGCGTGCTTTAACAGAACGCCCGATCATCCTGCCCGGTAATGGCCAGACCAAACTGCAGTTTTTGCACGAAGAAGATCTCGCAAGCTTTATCCTCTATCTGCTGGCGATGCATGCCATGCCGACCGAAGCCGTCAATCTGGCGGACCCGCATATCCTGACCATCGAAAAATGGGTGAAGATGCTCTGCGATATTGCAGAGGTCGAACCAGAAATTCTCTACGGCAATGATATGGCGCCCAGCATCCCAGCCCGTGAGTATTTCCCGTTCCGCGATTACGATTGCGCACTCGATGTGACCAGATATCTGGAAAACTTCGATTGGCAACCGCATTACAAACTACGTGATGGCTTCACCCACACCTTCAAAAGCCACAGCAAAGAGGAGCTCGCCAAAAGCTCCCCTCCTACACTGGCTGAAAAGGCGATCGAGTACTAAGTTGGGAAGCGGCTACTGGTATCGCCCGTGCCGCTCCAACATCTCGATTCGATATCCATCGGGATCAGTCACAAAGAAGAACCGTGCCAGCAGAGTGTCTTCCACGAAGAACTCTTTGATGTCCTCCGGCGCAAGCCCTTCCTCCTGAAAACGCTTATGTTCAGCAGCCAGCCCATCCACACAGAACGCGATGTGCCCGTACCCATCACCTAATGAATATGGCTCGCTGCGGTCTTTGTTGACTGTGAGCTCAACCTCAAAATCATTCTCCGCATTGCGCAGATAAACCAGCGTAAAGCTGTCAAAATCCAGCCGCTCGGCAATTTCCAGACCAAACGCTCTACGATAAAACGCAAGCGAACGCTCTTCATCCAGAACTCGGATCATCATGTGAATTGCTTTTGCCATGGAAGGACCTCTCAGCAGAATTAACTGCAAGAGGAGTAGGTCGCACAAGCCACCGTCGTCAACCGCAACATGACACATATCCGAACTGCCCTTTACCAGTTCACAAATCTTGCTCAATTGAGCTGGGCCACTTGCAGTAACAATGCACGCCACCTATGATCGCGGTGTGGTTCGGACACCCGCCGCTCGCAAGCATACCGCTCTGGTGAAGCTCCATCTTTTCTACATCAAACCGCATAATTTCAGCGGTTTACTGGCAACGCGAGCTCCAGCACTTTCCCGCTTCTGAACTGAAAGCAGTTTTGATGTCTGACGTTTCTTCTTCCAAACCGGACAATATTTTTCTGTCCGGCTCCATACCTATTCTCTTTGCAAAAACCGCAATCCCCCTCAGCCTTGTCATGATGGTCAATGGCTTACACACCGTCGTCGACGCCTATTTTCTGGGAACCTATGTGGGTACACAAGCGCTGACTGGCGTCACCCTCATGTTCCCTCTCTTCATGATTCTGGTTTCCCTGTTCACGCTCGTGTCCAACGGCTTCGCCAGCATCTATGCAAGGGCCTTTGGCGCTAACAACCACCGCATCGCAAAGAAGATCATCGACAGCGCAATCGCCCTTGCCCTGATCGTCTGCGGCATCCTCATTCTGGGGTTTCTGATAGCAGGATTTCAGCTTGCCCTGTTCCTGACCAACGGCTCTGACGAGCTAGCTGGAATTGGCTATCAATACATGGCGATCCTCATTTTGGGCTCGCCGCTGGGGTTTGTTCTATCCATCAACATCGACAGGCTGCGTTGTGAGGGATTACTGCCTCTGATGACAGTCATCACTCTGAGCTCCGCATTCCTGAACATCTTCTTCGATTGGCTTTATGTGGTGCAGTTCGGCTGGGGCGTGGCAGGCTCTGCTTATGGAACATTGACAGCACAGCTGATCTCATTGGTGGCGCTGATCGTCTATTACACATCCAAGCGCAGAGAACTTTCCTTCCTGAATTGGCGGCCAGTGAGCTTCCAATGGAAGTCTCTCATCGCTCTTGGCGTTCCCCAAAGCCTTGGCTACACGGGCGTCTCGCTGGCAGCTGCCGTCACTTTGTTTGCAATTCAGCTTTGGGCCGGAAGCAACTATGAAGTCACCGCTGGTGCCTATGGCATCATCACCAGAATGATGACCTTCACATTCCTGCCTCTGCTAGGTCTCAGCATGGCGCTACAATCCATTTCAGGAAACAACTACGGCGCCCAAAAGCACGACAGAACCGCACAAACCTTGAAGATCGCGATCATAATCTCGCTCATCTACTGTGGCGGTGTTCAGGCAATCTACTTCCTGTTCAGCTCCCAGCTGGGCGCTATCTTTGTCGATGACGCAGCCACAATCGCAGACGTAGAGCGCATCATACCAATCGTGTCCATGATGTTCTTCCTCTCTGGTCCGTTGATGATGGTGGGCACGTTCTTTCAGGCGATCGGCGATGCCGCCCGCGCAGGCATTCTGATGCTGGCCAAAACCTACCTGTTCGCAGTCCCGCTTACCCTCATCCTACCTTATGCAATGGGAGAAGCCGGTATTTGGTACGCCAGTGTGTTCTCAGAAGTTCTGCTGCTGGGCCTCACCTTTGTCGTCGTGCTGGCTCATAAACGAGCTGCGACTCCAGCCACAGTTCTCGCGAACACATAACCACCACCCCCTCGCACACTCTTCACGGTATGCGAGGGGCACAAGTTTGTTGGCAACCTGTACCAAACAAGACAGCAGCCTCTCCTCACCTCCACTAAATCTAGTCTCATGGATGCATCCCCTTGCAACAGACGAACCGTCTTTATTGCAAGAAACAGCATCAACGGCATACACGTTCTATGGTGAGGCGCGCGAGACTGCATGACTGATTTGGTAAACGCACTGCTGATCGAACTCGGCAACAGAATTGGCTTTGACAACTTCTCCCTGAACGAAGACGACCAGATTTTCCTCGGTCTTGATCAGGACCTCGCCATGAGCATCGTCTGGCGAGATGAAAGCCAGACCCTCCTTTTCAATGCTGTTGTCAGCAAGCGCAACACCAACAACCCGCAAGTCCTTCAGGCTTTGATGCAGGCCAATTGCGTGTTTGCAGACAGTCATGCCATGGCGTTTAACATCAACCCAAAAGCAAGCTGCATAAATCTCTCCATGGTGGTGACAATCTCCGACAGATCCTCCTTTGCCCTGCACAACAAGCTGGACATGTTCATCCGCACAGCTGCCTCCTGGCACGAGCGCCTCAAAAATCCAGAAGGGCTCAGCCCGAATTGGGATAACCCAAGCCACGCCAACCCCTGCCAGACCGATAACTTCGCAGATTTTGGAGCAAGAGTATGAGCACCATTGAACTCTCCAGTTTTGTAACTGCAGCCCAATTCGACAACGGTCTGGACAAACTGCACACCACGCAAGAGGCCGTTACACAACGCACCTCTCATACATCGGTTGGCGGAAAGGTACTCTCCTGGGCCAAGCTCCATATCACTGGAGATGGCCAGAAATCTGCAGATCAGACCCGTTTTCAGGAAGCATTGAAATCAGAATTCGGCAAAGAAGTCGGTGAAGCCGCTTACAAGGCTTTCGCACCAGGTGATGGGAAAGCCCACAGCTTGACCAAAGCACAGGTACTGGACACAGTTGAGTTAGCACTCACAACTCAGGAAAATAAAGCCGAAGAGCTCAATGTAACTACACAAACGGCTATCCTCGCAAGCATCACCAATACGCATGGAGCAGAGGTCGCAGCCAATGTCACCAAATTGCTGGAAGGCTCAAGCGAGTTTGCAAAGGCTGGCGAAAATCCTGAGCAAATAAAGCCAATTGTCTCACAGATTGCAGAAGATGTTGCGAAGAATTTGGAAGCAATAGACGCCAGCATCACTCAGCACATTGAGAAACTGGGCGACCGTGAACACCTGGCAGCAGCTGCTTCAGAGGCTGGCATCCAGATCGACTGGGACAATGTCTCCCCTGAGCAGATCACAAAACTGCAGGGAAACACGAAAATCAAACTGGAAGAGCAGTCCAGACCAGACAAATCAAACTCATCTATTCGCGGCAGTTTGAAAGATGAACAGGTACAACAGGCAGTAAGTAATCAGCTGCGCGCCATCGAAGCGCTGCAGTCAATAAGCGCAGGCGGAGCTGCACTAGAAAGCGTCTTCTCAGAGTTGGGCCTGCCAGCAGAGAAGGTGAGCGCAGCGGCATTTGGTGAAATCGCAACCGTATTGAATGGCGTCTTCAACACGGTTTCCGGTCCTGAAGGCACGAACGACATTACAGATCAAATCGATGATATTCTTCAGAAAAGCATCATCAACAGCGCTGTTCAGGACGTGTTGAAATCGACACTGAGAGAAGCAGCCCAAACAGATGAGTTCAGCTCCCAGATTGCCCCGTTTATTCCTGAAGGAACCCCAAAAGAAATAAAAGCCGCGCAGAAATGGTTGCCTGATCTGGCTGCCAAAGAAATTGTACGCTCAATAAAAGACGACAATGACTTTCAGGAGCAAGGCGGAATCGTCAATGCAGCAAAGGCTGAGCTTGGCAAGCAGATAGAGACAGCTCAAAGCACCAATGAAATCATCAAGGGCTTTGTAGAACACCTGACGGCTGATGAAATCAATCCAGAACTGCTGACCGAGTTCATAGCAAAGCACTCCAACAACGCGGATGGTTTGGGCGGTGACGACAACAAGTTTGCCGCAGAACGTCACTTCACGAAGATTTTCAATGAGCGCCCGGAGATCCAGCAACAGTTGAACACCGCTTTCCGCTCCGAAAAGCTCAAAGAGAACTCTCAGGTGGTGAGCGAGGCTATCGAGCTCATCACGAAAAAGGTCGAGAATCAACTGGTCAACCGTCTTCAGCAGGCAGGCAAACACCCGACAGAAGCTTATGCAACCGCTTCAGTGATCTCATCCACACTGAAAGGCCCATTCGTTCAGTTGTTTGCACCTTTACTGGACTCGCTAGATTCCCCTGATGAAAACACAGTCTCAGAAGGCGAATTCCTGGAGCAAAAGCAGGCAGTAACAGATGCCTTCTTCTTCCCGAGTGATCCGCCGGAAGACGCAGCTGAAATTGCAAACGGTCTTGTAAAGAGCTTCCATAATCTCTTTGAGAAGCACAACCTTCAGCTCAGCTTCTGATCTAGCAAAGTGTGCCAGCAAACATCCAACTGCTGGCACCAGTCCTGTTACAGCAAAATCACTGCTGTTCCGCCGAGCGATAGCAGAGCACCGCCCCAGGCCAGAGGTCTTGGCATGTTTCCTGTTCGCATCCAGAGCAATGGCAGAATAAAGACAGGCGACAGCGAACCAAGAATGCTGGCAACTGCTGCATCATAATGAGCGTAGGCATAAAGCAGCAGCGAAACAGATATGCCATATCCAATAAACCCGGGCAGCACGACGCGAAACAACAGCATCCAGCTCATCTCAGTTGAAGCCTGCACCGCAGAGACAGGCATCAATCCAACCAGCGCCACAATAAACGCAGCGCCGGTAACCCGCACAGCAGATGCTGCCAGCGGCTCAGTCCCAGCAACAAGCAATGGTTTCAGGACAAGCATTCCAATCCCTTGCGAAGCAGCTGCAACAAGCGCCAGCAGCACAATCACAACCAACCCACCACTGCGACGAGTAGCTTCTGTTTCCTGATCAGAACTTCCAAACAAAATCGCCAGGCAAATGCCGAACAGAGCGATTGCGATGCCAACAACTTCGGTAAAGCTCAGCTCCTCACCAAGAAACGCAAAGGCAAGCACAGCAACGATCGGCGTTTTGAGAGAGAGCAACAACTCTGTTTGCCGTGGCCCAGCTCGACGCAAACACGCCATCAAAGCCAAATTGCCAATGATCACACTGACAACAACGCTCACCACAAAGGCAGGCCATTGGCTCCAATCAACTGTTTGCCAGTACCCCAACACAGAGCAAAGCACACACAGGATAGCGCCGGATGTTAGCAGTTGAATGCGCGTAAATTCAAAAACGCCAACACGTTGTAGCGGTCGGTGGGCCAACATTGATCCACATGCCCACCCTAATGATGCCGCCAGAGCAGACGACACCGCGAAAACAACCATAGCAAAACTCTCCAAATATGCTACAATATCTGTAGCAACATATCGCTATAACAAACCTAGCAAAAAGGAAAGCCCTATATCTGTGAAAATACCTAAGGCAGGAACCCCGGTTCGCGGCTCAAAGTCCGGCAAACCAATCATGGTTCTCTTTGATTTGCTGGGCAGACGATGGGCTCTTGGCATCATCTGGAACCTTTCAACCGGCCCGCAAACCTTCCGCGCCCTCCAGTCCAACTGCGACTCTGTTTCACCGACTGTGCTCAATACCCGCTTGAAAGAACTAAGAGAATGCGGGATCGTCATGAATGGAGAAAACGGCTACGAACTGACAGCAGAAGGCGAAGATCTGTTCACCTACCTGCAACCCTTAGGCCACTGGTCTCAAACATGGTCCCATGCAGCCAAACTGAAAGATGACCAATGAAATTCAACCATATCGGCATTCCAACCAAGGGATACTTCAAGGAAGAGATTCCGCTGCCTCACCTGCACATGACCGTCAGCGACCACAAAAACAATCCCTTCGGTATTCAATGGCAACGCTATGACGAAGGTGCCCCCTACCCCGAGATCGTGAAGACAGTGGCACATGTGGCCTTTGAAGTTGACGATTTGGAAGAGGCGCTGAAAGACCAGAAGGTTATCATAGAACCCAACTCCCCCATCCTCGGACTAACCGTGGCCTTTATCGAGGTAAATGGGGCACCTGTTGAGCTGATGGAAGTTGATCGTACCGTCTGCAAAGAAGACATCTAGCCCAGCGCTCACACCTAACAGCAACTTAATGCCACCAAGTCGCTTACCACCTGCACTCTCAGTCTTTTTTCAGGCCCTCAATTTAAAGTTTAGAGCATCAAAGACTATGCCGGTGGCCCATGCAGCAGGAAAAACCGCCCAGCGCTGAACACAAAATCGCATTCATCCCTTTGGTGCTGATCACCACAGCACTGTTTATGACTCTGCGAAACATGCCAATGATGGCAGAGACCGGTATGCAAATGGTCCTGCTCAACGCCATCACCGTGTTTGCTTTCCTCATTCCAACAGCATTAATCTCAGCAGAACTTGCAACAGGCTGGCCGCAAAACGGTGTGTTCCATTGGGTCGAAGCAGCTTTCGGCACGCCCGTCGGCTTCGTGGCAGTGTTCCTGCAATGGATACAGTCCATCTTCGGCGTCACATCAATCGTCGCCTATGCCACAGCTACACTCACATATGCCTTTGATCCGGAGCTGGGCTCAAATCGCTACTACATCACTTTCTCGGTGCTCGCCCTCTATTGGGCTGCAACACTAATCAATTTCAGAGGAACAGAAACTTCAGAGAAGATCTCAGGTTACGCTGTCTCCATCGGCGTCTTCTTTCCCTCAGCCCTGCTGATCCTTTTTGGCATCTACTATCTGCTTTTTGGCGAAACCATTGCACTCGACACCTCAGCAACACTCTCAAACTGGGTTCCATCACTCTCCGACACCACCAGCCTCGTCTTCTTCATGAGCTTCGTGTTCGGCTTTGTCGGTATCGAAGTCTCCGCCTGCCATGCAAACGAAGTAGAAAACCCGCAAAAGAACTATCCGCGTGCAATTTTCACAGCAGCGATCGCAGGCTTTGTTATCACCCTTGCGGGTGGACTTGCCGTCTCACTCATCCTCGAAAAAGGCAATATCTCCAACATCAACGGCGCCCTTCAGGCTTTCTCCGCTTATCTGAATGCCTACGGCCTTTCCATTCTAACACCCTTCATCGCACTGCTGGTCGCAGTCGGGGCAGCCGGTCAGGTCAGCACCTGGATAGTTGGTCCGGTAAAAGGCATGTGGGCCGCCAGCAGAAAGGGGCTACTGCCAGCACATTTCGCTAAAGCCAACAAAAACAACGTCCCTACAGCACTGCTGATTCTGCAAGCCTCTCTCATTTCATTCATTGCCCTGAGCTTCATCCTCTTCGAGAACGTCAATCTGGTGTTCCTCGTCCTCACCTCAACAGCAGTACTGCTTTACTCACTGATGTACCTGCTGATGTTCGTAGCAGCCATTCGCCTGCGTTACACTCATCCGCATATCCCGCGCCCTTACAAAGTGCCCGGCGGCAATTGGGGCATCTGGCTGCTCGGTATCATCGGCATGTTGACTGCCATAAGCTGCTTTGCGATCGGCTTCATTCCCCCACCATCCCTGCCATTCTCAATAAAGAGCTTTGAAGGCCTCATGGTTGTGGCTGTTATTCTCGCCCTGCTGGTTCCACTCAGCATATGGTTCCTGCGCCGCAAGAAAATCTCGCACGCCTCGAAAAGTAGAGGACAAGAGTGATGGCCAAAACACCACGCAATCAGCCAAAGCACCACATAACCCTTTGGCACTTGGTGTTTATGACCACAGCGCTCTTCATGACCATGCTGAATATGCCGCTCATGGCACAAACCGGCATGAAGATCCTGTTCTTCAACACAGCAGTGATCCTCTGCTACATCCTGCCAGTCGCCCTCATTTCAGCAGAATTGGCAACAGGTTGGCCCAAACATGGTGTCTACACCTGGGTGCAGGAAGCCTTCGGCGCCCCATTCGGGTTCATGGCAATCTTCCTGCAGTGGTTTCAGGCCATTTTCGCCATGGTCGCAACCGTTGCCTACACCACCGCAGCCCTCGCATTTGTGTTTGACCGTCCACTTGATGAAAACCCATGGCTCATGTTCACGGGTGTCATCATCATCTACTGGGGTGCAACCTTCGCAAACTTCAAAGGCACTCGCATCACAAAACGTATTGCTGGCATTTGCTTGTTGGCGGGAACCATCTTTCCATCCCTCACCATGATCACACTGGGCCTGCTTTATGTGACTGGACCAGCACAACCCGCTATTGATATCAGCCTCACCACAGCCAATACCATCCCATCCCTCTCTCAAACCTCAACCTTGTTCCTCTTCCTCAGTTTCCTCTTTGGCTTTATTGGAATGGAAGTTTCAGCGGGCCACGCGACAGAAGTTCAGAACGTTCGGCGCACCTACCCAATCGCAATCCTCATCGCAGCATTCATCGGCTTTTCAATTTCTCTTCTGGGTGGTTTGACCATCGCTATGATCATCCCGGTAACAGAAATCTCGAACACCCTTGGCGTCCTGCAGACCTTCACAATACTGCTGGATCATTATGGTGTGTCGAACATCTTACCCATTGCGGCCGTGTTCATCGCTGTTGGCGCCGCCGGACAAGTCAGCACTTGGATTGCAGGACCAGTGAAAAGCCTCGCAGTCGCCGGACGCGATGGCATGCTTCCCAAATTCCTACATAGCTCAAACACCCACGATATGCCTGTACCACTCATGTTGGTGCAGGCTACCATCGCCACACTCATAGCAACCGCTTTCCTACTTCACGTGAAGACCAACGAAGTGTTTTTGTACCTCACCTCAACAGCCGTCCTGCTTTACTCCGTCATGTATTTGCTGCTCTACAGCACTGCAATCCGGCTCCGATACAAATACCCCAATGTTCCGCGGACCTATAAGGTCCCGTTCGGCAACTGGGGCATCTGGGTGTTGGGCAGTATCGGCTTCAGCATCTCACTCATTGCCTTCATGATCGGCTTCCGACCTCCCGACGAACCCGACTTTCCGGCAACAACTTACCTGGCAATCATCATCCCCGGCGTGTTCCTCACACTCAGTATTCCGTTCATTCTCTGGAAGGTACGCCGCCCTAACTGGAAAGCCAGTAAACAAACAAAAAAGCCGCGCCCTACACCATAGAACGCGACCCTCCAAAACTCTATCAAACCAACACTCAGATTGGCTCTCTTACCCTACAAAGGCTTAGTCCTCTGTTTCCTGCTCTTTCAAACGCGCGCGCAGATCCTGTGCGTCTTCAAAGATTTCGGTTTCCTTATTCATAACCCGCAAAGAACCCGAGCCAATATCAAACCACGCACCGTGAATGTCCAGGTTCCCCTGTGTGACAAGCTTTTCAATAAACGGGAACGTCATCAGATTCTTCAGGCTCTGACGAATACCAGCATATTCCAGCGCAAGTTGCGGATCTTCATGTTTATCGACAGGAGTACAAGCCAGCGTGATCGCAGCTGGTTCCAACATCTTGATCCACGGTCCAACAAACTGACCAGTCTTACTGAGTTTGCCATTACTTTCGCGGAAAGCCTGAACACCACCACACTTGCAATGGCCCAGCACAACAAGATGCTTCACCTTCAGGCCAGTCACTGCATACTCAAGCGCTGCACTGGTACCGTGCGTGCCACCGCCTTGGATAAATGGAGGCACCAGGTTTGCCACGTTACGAACTACAAAAAGTTCACCCGGCTGCGCATGGAAGATACCTTCAGGTGTAACCCGGCTATCACAGCAGGAAATCACCATCACTTCAGGTTCTTGGCCATAGATGGCGAGGTTTTGATATTCCTCTTCAAACTGGCGATAAATCCGCTCTTTATAAAGGCCGTATCCAGTCAGCAGTTCTTTCGGAAAATCAGTCATGCGTCGCCATCTCGTTAGTGTCGGTATTGTCTGCCTATATAGCTAAGGCAAACGATCTTTCAACTGGCGAAAAGACCAGAAACTTAAAAGTCTCTCAGCATATACGCCCACAATGTACCTTGCCAGTTTCTCGAAAGCCAAAAGCCAGATTAGCTCCTTCGAGCCATAACTTCTATTTCGACCTTCATCTCCTCCTTGATGAGAGCGCAAATAACCATGGTTGCAGCAGGACGGATTTCACCAAAATACTCACCAAGTACAGCAAAAACCGCCTCAACGTTACTCCGGTCAGTCACATAATAACGTGCACGAACCACATCCTCGAGTGAACATCCGGCTTCACTAAGCGCACTTTTGATTGTTTCCAACGCATTAACGGCCTGTGCGCCCACATCCTCTGGCATTTTCATCGTCGAATAATCATATCCGGTTGTGCCAGAAACATGGACTAAGTCGCCATCTACAACTGCGCGAGAATATCCAGCGGCCTTTTCAAAGGGTGATCCTGAAGAAATTAGGCTTCTCTCCGACATAACAACCTCCCTCGACTACAACTCAACACGCTGTGGCAGAACCACCAACAGCATTTATTGTTTGTAGGATACAACCGGGACAGCTCAGATCAATTGAGAAATTGGCGCCTTATTCCTGACGACTTGATGAGAAAAAGCAGCTCAGCCCAAGTGCGGTCCATAAAGCGATACCAATCCAGTACATCAGCGGGTCTTCTGTCCGGTAGATGACATCATAAAGAAGCGTGTATCCTGCATAGAGATCCCACGCGACCCACGACAGCAAAACAACACCTACAATCCGCCAGAAAAAGCTCACCATGGGCGAAAACCTCCTACCACCCATAGTAACGGTTTGATCTTGAAGAAAAACCTACGGTTTTAGGGGGCCAAACAGTGAACAACTCAGCACACTCATTCAAAGTGAATCAGTCGAGATTTGCTAACATTTTTACTGATTCGCTTGCACAATCCTACAATTTCAACGTCAGGATGTAGCTTTAGCTAAAAACAGGACACAATTACCTAATCATAATCTACATTTAATTTGCTCATTCCTACTGATTCTGAGATATAAAGGGTCTCAAACGGACAGAAAGCTTGCTTGTTTCTCTCGAGTATTTTTGTCGATCATCTGGAGCACGGATTGCGGAAACCACCACATTATCCGTCAACCTATTGAATTTGTTCAATTAAACAAGTCAATTGGACAACCAAGGAAAATACAAAGGCACGAGAAAAAGATCAAAAGCGACACATACTATGCGAAGTGTCAACCTTCTAAGGTGTTGCTTGATAACTAAAAATACTTCTTATTCAATGCCTGCCGTGTTGTTGTTGGGGGACTACATACATGACGTTAACTGCGGTTAAGACAAAAACGTCTTGCGGTAACTTTTTTGAAGATTTTCACGTGGGCCAGGTCATAAGGCATGGAACACCAAAGACAATAAACGAAGGAGATACAGCTCTTTATACTGCATTATACGGATCTCGATTTGCGGTACAGTCGGGAACTGCTTTTGCAGAAACCATTGGATACCCGTATTACCCGTTGGACGACCTGCTAGTCTTCCATGTGGTCTTCGGTAAAACAGTGGGAGATATCTCACTGAATGCCGTCGCAAACCTAGGGTATTCCGACTGCCGTTTCCTGATGCCTGTCTATGCCGGAGATACAGTCTCTGCTACGTCAGAAGTCATCGGGCTAAAAGAAAATTCAAACGGCAAAACCGGTGTTGTTTACGTGCGCTCTACTGGCTATCGCCACAAAGAGCCAGGGAATCCTGAAAAGGTTCTGGAATACACCCGCTGGGTCATGGTGAAAAAGCGCGATGAAAATGCGTCTGCACCAGAAACCACCCTGCCGGATCTGCCAGACGGAATTTCCGAGAACTGCTTGGGGCAAGCCGTTCCAGAGCTTTCAATCGATAATTGGGACTTTGACCTGTCCGGTTCACCATTCCGCTTCGATGACTACGAAGTGGGTGAAAAGATCGACCATGTCGACGGTATGACCGTGGAAGAAGCTGAACACCAGCTCGCAACACGTCTTTACCAGAACACAGCGAAAGTCCACTTCAATCATCATAGCGAGAAAAACAGCCGCTTTGGCAAACGCCTGATCTACGGTGGCCATGTCATCTCGCTTGCGCGTGCTTTGTCTTTCAACGGACTAGGCAATGCTTTCCATATCACGGGCATCAATGCAGGACGACACGTTGCACCGCTCTTCGCGGGTGACACTGTTTATGCATGGTCTGAGGTTCTGGATAAAAAACGGATTGAAGGAAGAAGCGATATCGCAGCACTACGCCTGCGCCTCGTTGCAACAAAAGATCTTATTTGCGGAGATTTCCCATACAAGAATGAAGACGGGAAGTACCAAGACGGCGTGATCCTTGATCTGGATTACTGGGTCGTCATTCCGGTTTGATCTTCATCGTATCCTTGAGAAGCCAAAACCTCTCAATAACGGATAGGGCCAAACGACAAAAATAAAACAACACAAAAAGAAAGCCCGGCGCATCACCTGCCCGGGCTTTTCTGACGCTTCCTACTATCCCAGTTCCTGAGCAGGAAGCTTCAGCTCTTGCTCTAGAACTTTAAAGTAATCAGTATAAGCAGCCTCTGAATCTACCGGTTCATTATTGTAGGATGCGTTCGCACGCACCAACATCTCACCATCCATCCTCGGAACGACACTCACCGTCATTCGCAATTGGTATCCATCCAACTTCATCCCACTTACAGTCCCTAGTTCCTTATCGGCATTACCGATAACAAACCCCATGTCCTGCATAGTTGTCATAACCGATTGGATCGTATTTTCTTTATCTTTGGTCTTGAAAGTTCTGGACTGAACTTGTCGCAGTCCGCTCTGTTCTTCGACTGCAATGTCAAACACGTTGTCTTTTGAAGACGTTTGGCAGCCAGTAACACCAAATGTCAAAACCAGAACAGCAACGCTCACAAGGGCTTTAGATCGATCTAGCATCATATTAACCTCCTGTGACATCCCAAGGGATGGATGCGCCTAGTGTCTCGTAAAACTGGCTGTAAAGTTTCTCATCTTTAATTGTTTCTGCTTTGGAAATTTCACCCCTTTGGTCCAACACAATACGCTGGACACTGATCCGCAGGTCAGTCGCATTTTCCTCACTGCCAGCGGTGATAGAAGCGCGTACAAACTGCTCATCATCATACTTAAAACTGTTTGCCCCTGCTATCGGTCCAGCAAGTAATGTCGTCAATGCAGCACCAACAACGGCTAAAGCAACTTGCTCACCTTCTGTCGCATCACGTTGCTTCGAGCCAACAACAAGCCCTAACTCTGGATCTGTTTTGTCAATGGAAAAGCCCATATCCTGAAGAGCCGCGGCCCCAGCCAGAAGCACTTCTTTTTTCTTTGGTGTGGCGATGGTTCTGGACTGAGCCACTTTCATGGCTTTGTGCTGCTCTGTCACTTGCAAAACATCATCAGGCATTTGCGCGCAAGCGCCTGTCAGCAGTAAAGTACAGCCAGTTAATATATGAAATCCTGATTTCATGTGTGATCCCAAATCAGCACGAAACTTCGCTAGATTGAGATACACACCTCATTATTTTAGTATCTACTAAAAGAGATTAGCTGAATATGACGTAGCATTTCCACGTCCAAAAATAGAATTCAGAATTCATTCATTCATTCATTCAGCAATTGCTGCAGACGAGATAAGAAACACGATTTCACTGACTATCAATACACAGAGTGCATTTAAATTGAAGCATAACACATATTTCCGAACATTCACGCTCGAGAAAAAATAACGTTAAAAATCAGCATCTTACAATGTTATCGCATTCTTCCCTGAACACGAGTGGTGATTTAAGTTACTTTTTTTGATCCTGAGTTCATCGAAGCAAACACAAATAGAAATCACTGTAGCATTTGTCTGACACCACAGTGATTTTCATTATGTCAGTTAGCTCAACTCAGCAACGAAGGCAGTCACATTACGCAATCGCACTCGTTTCTGGATTGACCGGCGCCAATCACCGCTCGGTCAACAACTCGTCCAGATAGCGCAGTACCTCAGCAGAAGCGTCTTCCATGCGTTTGTAAGCAGCGTCTGCGCCTGCATGATCTGCTATTCCCAGCAGGCGTGCGCATTCCTTGCCTTGTTCGTGAACTTCAGCATGAACAGGCAACAGTTTCTTAAACGCCAGACTATCGCGAACGCGAGCATCATCTACCTTGTCATACCACTTACCAAGACGGCACTGATGATGATCCGAAAGCTCACTCACCTGCAAATGACTGAGGCCAACTGACATTTCGGCAAGGTGCTTCTTCCAGATTATGTGATCAGCCTTAGCACGATGCAGAATAAAGTTCGGTACGCCGCGCTTATCAAATTCAGTAAACTGCTCTTCCACAATGGATTCAGACTGAGCAACCGTTTGGATCACATGTTCAATCCGCTCATTCACATCGCGTGCATGCCCTGCAATGGCATGGACACCGCGATTGATTTCGCTGGTTGCCTCTTCCTGCTGCGTCAGCTGGTGTGCAATTTCACGCATCTGCGTACTCGCAACTCCTACATCGCGCATCACTTCGGAAATCAAACTCTCGGCATTCTGTGAATTATCAATACTCTTGCCAACCAGAGACTGTGCATCGCTCACAGCTGAGTTCACATCGTTCACGTGAGCCTGCAAGGTCTCAATCCGGCAACGAATATCATCGGTTGCCTGCTGTGTTTGACCGGATAGATCCTTCACCTCGGAAGCCACGACAGCAAAGCCCTTGCCCGCCTCGCCAGCACGCGCGGCTTCAATCGTCGCATTCAGTGCCAACAGATTTGTTTGCTTGGCCAGTCCTTCAATCGTACCAACAAAGGTCCCAATCTGAACAGCGGCAGCGGTCAACTCATTTGCAGCAGCAGTCATACTTTCAAAGAACCGACCAATATGCTGGCTGGCATCTGCAGATTCTCGAGTTGCTGTTTCTCCCTGCTGCATGGCCTCATTTGCAGATTCCACCGCATCCGCAGCTCCTTGAGCGCTGGAGGCAATCTCAGAGAAGGAAACGTTCAGCTCTTCAACACCAGTCGCAATTGTCTGCGCACCTTCATCCGTTTTGCGGATATGCCATGTGATTTGGGAGATCGCGGCCATCGATTCACTGGCTTGCAGGGAGTACTCTACCGTTTGACCAAGGGTACGCTCGTCTTGATCATCAAGCTTCTGCTTCAGCGATTCAAAGCGCTCATAAAGATCTACAGGAACTCCTTCCACTTCGGGAAGTGGACGATCTTCCATCAAAGCCGACAGAAGTGCATCAATTCCTTCACGATTGATGTCGCCCACATCTGCTTGATGTGATCCCTCAGCCTTAGGTGCGCTCTTCAACATTCCGGACCAGTTCATCTTGAATTACCTTCCAAACTGCACATTCAGTGCAGATAATTCCCTAGCCGCCAATCTCTCACCACCACAACCCAGCCAAGTCACGAGAGACTGAGCAAGTAAGATCAGCGTATTTACGTACCCCACAACAGGTCATTCAAGACAACAAGCGCAACTATCCCAACGTCAAACTCATGAGCTTGAAAGACTCATGCTTAAAACATACATAAATTATTACTAATAATAGCTTATTCGCTTAATAAGCATGGTTTTAGCTTTGAGATTCAATGGGTTCTCATAAGGGTCAGACAAAATAAAAGCCCCGACCTTTCGGGCCGGGGCTTCAAATACATCAATCTAACTAAGCTATCAGCTCACTTCGTGCTTCAACGCATTCCGCGCCAACATCACACCCTGCTTTTTGGTCTTCAGGATCTCGCGAGCTTTCTCAAACTTCGGATCTTCCCAGAAGATCATGCAACCGTTACAGCCACGACCACAACAACCTTCCAAGCCAAGACGAGGAGACTTCGGTTTACGATCCTGACTGCCTTCAGCAATCGCATCAATCAATCGGTCGCGCTGGCTTTCATACTTGTTCTGCTGCGCATTCGTCGCTTCACCACGCGCTTCAATACGCTCTGCTGTCCGGTCCAGCTTCAGGCGACTCCACTGCTCAGGTGTCAACGGACGCTCTTTACGCACCACAGTGTTCACCGGGAAGCGATCTTTAAAGTCAGCTGCATCGTCTTTGTCGAACAGCGAAAACGGGATACGCACCAGCGGCTGCTTGCCAGCGTGCACTTCCTCTGTAATCTCACCAGACTTAGCGTTTTCAAACTCATAGATGCGCAGCAAGACGCTGTCGTCGGACAGAGGTTGCAGAAACTCCAGCACTTCCCCGGCAACAATCTTGTTCTTCACTTTCATGTAGAACGCTTCGTCAGTCACCTTCTCAACAATGCCGGCAAACTCCCACTCACCGATAGAGTGTGTGTCCTCATAATTGTGGGCGTAGTTGTTCAAACGACCTTCATGGAACGCAGTTGTGTAGCCACGGTTGGCAACACTGTACATCTCATCCATGTACTTTTGCGGGTTCCAGTTCTCAGGATCACGGTAGTAATCATCAATCGCCATGCGGTAAGCGCGTGCAACAACCGCCACGTAGTACATGGACTTGCCACGGCCTTCGATCTTCAGCGAATCCACACCGATGCGCAGGAAGTCATTCAGCTTCGGCATCAGGCACAGGTCTTTGGAGTTCAGAATATAAGAACCACGACCATCTTCCAGAATTGGCATCAACTCGCCGGGGCGGCATCCCTCTTCCAGCAAGAACTCAAACATGTCCATGTTGTCTTCATTCAGCTCAAGCTCATTGATCGTGCCATCTTTCATGCGCATGCGCACTTTGTAATTCCAACGACAGGAGTTTGCACAGTTCCCTTGGTTCGCGCCACGCTCTGCCATAAAGTTGGAAAGCAGGCAGCGACCAGAATAGGTCATGCACATCGCACCATGAACAAATGCTTCCAGACGGATGTCCGGGCACTTCTCACGAATTTCAGAAAGCTCAGGAAAGGACACTTCACGCGCCAACACAACCAGATCAGCGCCCTGCTCTTTCCAGAAATCAACCGAAAGCCACGAACAAACGTTCGCCTGCGTGGAAATATGCAGCGGCACATTTGGCAGCTCTTTACGCATAAACTGGAACACACCTGGATCAGCAATGATCAACCCATCCGGATTAATATCGCGAATGGTCTCAGCATATTCCTTCAGTTTAGGAACATCTTTGTTATGAGAAAACAGGTTCAGCGTCAGATAAACACGCTTGCCATGCTTATGCGCAAATTCAATCCCCTCAACAACCTGCTCAAGCGTAAACTCTGCCTTCGTACGCAGGGACATATCTGGCGTACCAAGGTAGATCGCATCTGCTCCATAAAGCACAGCAATCTTTAGCTTCTGAAGGTTGCCCGCAGGCATCAGGAGTTCTGAAGTTCTCATAGTGGCGACCAAATTCTCTGGTGTTTTCTAAAGCTCTGTTGTCGAGCTATTGACCAGCGCCTCGGCAGTGTCTTTGGGAAACAGCAAAAGGGCGCGTATTTAGGGGTGCTTCTAAGGGATTTCATCAAGGATGAACAGAACAATTTTGTCTCACCCAGTTTGACGGGCTCCAGCAACTCCATTGCTCAGCAACACACCACTCCAACAAATCCGTATAACTATGCTTACAAAGAAATGGGCGGATACCTAAGTACCCACCCAAATCATAAGAACACTCATGTAAGCTGACGGTTAATTGCCCCCGCCGTCAACTACAAACAGCAACACTCGCTTAATCGACGAGCGCAGCCACTGGTTCATAAGCTTCTTCATCTACGAAATCGTAGCGCAACTGATTTTCAAACCAATCACGGAAGCTGCGAATTTTTGGCTCAGCTCCACGCTTCTCACGCCACATCAACTTATGTTCACGACCATCCCGCTGATATTCAGGGAAGATCGGAACAAGGCGTCCGGCGGTTTCAGCTTCGGCACTCAGCAGATTGGACTCTAGAACAATGCCGAACCCCTTTTCGGCAGCGTCAAGAGAAAGAGCCGCATTCTCAAACACCATCATCTCGTTGACGATCGGGTTTGGAACACCAGCTTCAGACAGCCATGTCTCCCAGGAAACCGTGGCACCTTCACTGCGAATAATCGGCAGCTTCAACAGCTCATTCGGCTTTTTCGGGTAGCCAAGATTGTCCAGCAGTTCAGGTGAAATCAGCGGACGAAACTTCTCGCGTCCCAAAGAGATCTCCTGAAACTCTTCTGGAGTATTGGACTGGCGCGTGAAGACAAGGTCATAAAGCCCGCCTTCAATATTCTGATCAGAGCCACTGCTGGAAACAGTCACCGTGATCTCTGAATTATGCGCAGTAAAAGAGCGAAGGCGGCGCAGCAGCCAATTGCTGGCGAAGCTTGAGGAACAATGGATACTCAAGGTATCTCTGTTCCCGACGGCCTCAATAGTGCGCGTCGCAGTTGAGATTCTGTCAAATGCCTCGGCAATCTCCGAGGCATATCGATAGGCCGCTGCAGTCGGGAAAACCGCTCTGGAACGGCGCTCAAACAGCTCCAATCCCAGGTGATCTTCCAACGCTTTGAGCCGGTGACTGACCGCACTAGCGGTAATTGCTAGCTTTTGGGCCGCCGAAACCAAACTCCCAGTTTCCATAACTGCACGAAACGCGACCAAAGCATTCAAAGGGGGCAAACGATTCATGAAATGCCTTATTCTTGATAGAGTGAGAGATACAACCAATATTCCGATTAATGATGTAGACGTAACATAGCGCCTCCCCAATTTGAACACCCTCAAATCAACTAGGTCACGTCAAAAATTATGTAAAAGAGCACATTTCCACAATAGATAACACCACACATGAACTACTCAATTATTGATAATCTACGGAATACTTTTAGATATACAGATAAAATAATCGATATAAATTTCATTACAGAGAAAGAACATAACATTATCAATTTTACGCTAGGAGATCATAGAATAGCTCCTAGATACACGCCTAGGTTAAAGATCAAAAAAATTAACTATTCAACTGACGCCTGCTTTAGGTCGGACGAATACCAACATATGCAGCGCGCGGACGTATTTGTTCTTGCATTTGATACTGTTCGAGCGCCTGAGCAATCCAGCCGCTAATTCTTGAAATACAAAACAAAATTCCTGCAGAATTTTTTGGTAAGCCCAAAATCTGCTCCAAAAGTGCTAGTGGAAAATCCACATTCATGTGCTTTCCGAAAAGCTCACGAGATCTTTCCAGCAACGGTGGAATCAGTTCAACAAGCGGGTGATCCAACTCACTTTGCATGAGTTTGTCTAATAGAAATTCGCCCCTTGGATCAGGCCCGCCGTATACGGAATGCCCAAGTCCCGGCAGATATTCTCCGTTCATACATCGCTCTTGCAACACCTTCTCTATATCGTCAACTACATGAATATGCTTCAGCCAACTCAGCACACGCTCTGCGTTTGTTCCATGTCTGGGCCCCATAAACGCCCCAAGTCCGGAAACAAGAACAGCATGCAGCGGCGCCCGAGTCGAAGCAGCACATCTCACCGCATATGCGCTGGTATTGAGCTCATGGTCCGCACACAAAACAAGCGTTGCACGGATCAGATCGATGGCCTTTTCATTCTTCACACCCCATGCCTGCGCAATCTGTCTGTGCATCGGCTCAGTGCTCGGCGCTTGCATCAGCAACGCACTTGCTGCAAGGCGAATGAGGCTCGCCCCTTTCCGCTTGAGTAGCTCCTGAGACAATGTGTAGGCAGCGCTGTCTTGTTCCGGCCAGGAACAGAGCGCCACAATCGCCCGCTCAGCGGGTCTCTGGTGCCCGCTCATCACCTCAACGGCATGAGGCGCAGGCTGGGCAAACGGATCATTCTCACAATCCCACAGCAGCGTGGCGACACTTTCAAGCGTACCAGCCTTTGCAAGTTCCAGTGCAGACTGACCGCGGTAGTAATGCCCCTCATCTGTCAAAAGCGTCAGCTTGGTCTCAAGCACGCCCTTTGCAGCAGCATTGCGGGACTGCCCATCCCGTTCCTCAGAGCCTTCTCCAGCCCGACGACTTCGCAGAAAGCGGATATCTGAAGCATCATAGAGCCGCGTCCTTCCCGGCCCCTGAACCGAGCGGACCAACCCACGGCTCACATAGGCATACAGCGTGGCCGGGCGCACCCCCAACTCATTGGCAGCTTCTTTAGCGGAAAGATAAATAACTTCAGACATGGCGCACCTATTACATGATCAACGTTGATCATACGAATAAGACAGGCACACGCAATACTATAGATGTTCAATCAGAAGACTGTCAGTTGCCCTTGGTCGCATTAGAGGCCTCAGCAGCAGCAATCAGATCCTTGCCGATCTCATCTTCAAACTCACCCCAAACAGGTCGCATCACATCCGCCCATTGCTGGCGCTGTTCTGGCGTCAACTCACGCACAGTGTAACCGGCATCAACAATCCGTTGCCGGTTCTCGTCGCTCGTCTGCGCAGCTTGCGCATTGGCCTTGGCCAACGTTTCTTTGAAGATCGTCAGAAACTGCTCCCGCACATCAGGCTTCAAGTTTTCCAACCACTCCTTGGGCGCAAACACAACATAAGCCAGCAATTGATGGTTGGTCTCAGTAATCCCGTCCTGAACCTCAAAGAACCGCGAGGTGAAAATGTTGGACCAGCTGTTTTCCTGACCATCAACAACCCCCAACTGCAAAGCCCCATAGACCTCTTTAAACGCCAACTTCTGCGCACTCGCTCCCATCGCCTCAATCATTGCAACGGCCACATCAGAGTTCTGTACCCGAAACTTCAGCCCTGCCCCGTCAGAAGGCACGAGCAACGGCTTATCGGCAGAAAAGTGCTTTAATCCATCATAGAGATACCCAAGTCCAACAACCCCGAAATCAGACATGACATCAAGCAGTTCCTGCCCCTTCTCGCTGGCAGTAAAACGCTGTACTGCATCCATGTCCTCAAACAGGAAAGGCAGATCAAAGAGTCGGAACTTGTTGGTGTAAACTTCCAGTTTTGAAAGAGAAGGCGCCGCCAGCTGCACATCACCCAGTATCAGGGCTTCCATCACCTTCTCATCATCATAAAGCTGGGAGAAGGGAAACACCTGCATACAGGCCACACCGTTCATCTCGGTGTTCACCCGCTCGGCCAGCATGCGCGCGAAATCCCCTTTGGGATGGCCTCTCGGCGGCACAACATGGCTGAACTTGATAACAACTTCGCCAGGCTTACAGTCAATCTGGGCGAACGCAGGTGTGGCGAAAGCAACGCCCAAAGCAAGAATTACAGCGGTGATCGCTCTCCTCATCAGCTCCTCACGGCAACATTATGAGACCTGCCTATTATCGCAGTTTCCCCCCAAAATCCGCCTAAGCTATTGCTCTGCATTTGCCTCGAATAAGCAGCAACAAAAAAGCCGGAGCAAATGCCCCGGCCTTTCAAAACATATCTTGGTTCCAGCTACCTGACGATAACCTCTGGCCCCATCATATAGGTCGGCAGCGCCGTGGAGAGCCATGGCAAGTACGTAACCAATACCAGGAACACCAGCAGAACCATCACAAACGGTGCAGCGGCACGCACCACCTGCACCAGACTCATACCCGTTATGCCCGAGGTCACAAACAGATTGAGCCCGATAGGCGGTGTGATCATGCCAATCTCCATGTTCACCACCATGATGATACCCAGGTGAATTGGATCAACGCCCAGCTCCACAGCAATCGGGAACACCACAGGCGCCACAATCAACAGCAAACCGGATGGTTCCATGAACTGACCACCAATCAGCAGGATAATATTGACGGCAATCAGGAAGGTGAACCAGTTGAAACCCGCACCTAACATCCAGTCGGTAATGACCTGCGGGATACGTTCAGCAGTGAGTGTGTGAGCAAAGAGCAGCGCATTCACGATGATGAACATCAACATAATCGTGGTCTTACTACTCTCAACCAGCACCTTGCGGGTATCCCGGTGGAAGAAGGCAGGGAAGAAGTAAAGAACACTCAATCCAATGTTACGGACAATTGCCTCAAGCAGTCCTTCACCAGACTTACGCCATTTCTTGTCCTTCAGCGGCCCCATGTCACGATAGATGAACAGAGCAATCAGACACGCATACACAGCTGCCACAGCCGCAGCTTCTGTTGGAGTAAACACACCTGCGTAAATACCGCCAAGGATGATCACAATCAGGAACATACCAAACGCAGCTTCAGCAAACGTGGACCACAGCACCCTGATGCTTGGGAACGGTTGCGCAGGCAGGTTTTTCTTGCGGGCGATAATGTAGATCGTCACCATCAGCATCAGACCAGCAACAATGCCCGGGATGACACCCGCCAGGAACATGCGTCCAACAGAAACGTTGGTTGCAGCCGCATAAACAACCATCACGATGGAAGGCGGGATCAGAATTCCCAGCGTACCAGCATTGGCGATGATGCCTGCAGCAAATTCCTTGGAGTAACCAGCCTGACGCATCGCAGCAATCGCGATGGTACCAATCGCAACCACGGTCGCTGGAGACGAACCAGAAAGCGCAGCAAAGATCATACAGGCCAGCACGCCAGCCATAGCCAGACCACCACGCACCCAGCCAACAGTTGCCACAGCAAAGTTCACAATACGGCGGGCAACGCCGCCAGTAGACATGAAGCTGGAAGCCAGAATGAAGAACGGGATCGCGAGCAGTGTAAAGTTCTGCGACGCATTGAACATCTGAATGGTCACAGAGCTCATAGAGTCATGAGAGAACAATGCGATATAGAGAACGGAAGACAAGCCAAGCGCAATCGCGATTGGTGCCCCGATAAGAAGCAGCCCAAAGAGCAGCAAAAAGAGAACAGCGGTTTCCATTGGGCTTAGTCCTTCAGCACGTCTTTGTTTTCTTCAACGAGCTCTTCAGCTTCGTGCGCGGCAATCATCGTGTCGCGTTGGCCAGTCAGAATGAACCAGCACATCTGCAGCGACCGGAAAGCCAGAAGGGCAAGACCGATTGGCAAGATGACATAGCCCCACCACCGCGGAACACGCTCTTTCACGCCAAACATCTCCTGATACCACTCAGGAAACTTCAGATCTTCCATGCCGATTGGAAGCTTGTAGTACTTGGCAACGTAATCAAACGCACCGCCGGAAGACCCGCGGTTATCAAGCCCAAGCAACCAGCCAAACCAGTCTGCATCAAACAGCAGCGCCGCATACAGCAACGTCACCAGCGCACCAATCAGCCCGAAGGTGCGGAAGACCGGTTTCGGAAACAGGCGGATGAAAGCATCAACGCCAAGGTGCGAGCCAATTTTCAGGCCATAGCTCATGCCGAAGAGAATAAGCCATGCAAACAGCACGCGGGTGAACTGTAGCGCGCCACCCCAACCCGAGTTAAAGCCGTACCGCATGACGACCTGCCAGAAGGTGACCAGCGTCATCACCGCAAGGATGGTGGCGATAAAGCCTTCTTCGAAAGCATCTATTATTTTATTTAGTCGAGACAAAGCGCCCTCCCCCAACAGCACTCTCATTTCTCAGTGTGTTGCGGCACCGAAAAAGAAACCATTGTGGTTTTTCAGGGTCTGCCCGACCAATAGCCGGACAGACCTATCAAGATGTATTGGATTAGTTGTTTGCTGCGACGGCAGCGTCGATCACATCCTGACCGATGTCATCAGCAAACTTGCCCCATACAGGCTTCATCACGTCAACCCACTGCTGACGCTGCTCAGGTGTCAAACTGCGAACTTCTACACCAGATTCAATGATCTTCTGCTTGTTCGCTTCGTTGATAGCGGAAGAGCGAGCGTTCGCATCGTTGGTCACTTCAGTGAAGATAGTGATGAACTGGTCGCGAACTTCTGGATCAAGGCTATCAAGCCATTCCTGAGAGGTCACAGCAAGGTAAGACAGCAGCTGGTGGCTGGTTTCTGTAATACCGTCCTGAACTTCAAAGAACTTCTTGGTGTAGATGTTGGACCAGGTGTTTTCCTGACCATCAACAACGCCGGTCTGCAGCGCGCCGTATACTTCTTTAAACGCAAGCTTCTGCGCGTTTGCTTCCATTGCTTCAATCATCGCAACAGCAACGTCAGAGGTCTGAACACGGAACTTCAGGCCAGCAGCATCAGCAGGTGTCAGCAAAGGCTTGTTGGCGGAGAAGTGCTTAATGCCGTTGTAAACGTAGCCGAGACCAACAAAGCCGATGTCTGACATCGCGCCCAGCAGTTCCTGACCTTTTTCACCCTGCGTGAAGTTGTTCACTGCATCCATGTCAGAGAACAGGAACGGAAGGTCAAACACACGGTACTTGAGTGTGTAAGCTTCAAACTTAGCAAGAGAAGGCGCAGCGATCTGAACGTCGCCGAGCAGCAGAGCTTCCATCACTTTGTCATCATCAAACAGCTGGGAGCTTGGGAAAACCTGCATACAGGCCTTACCATTCATCTCAGTGTTGATACGCTCTGCCAATGCAGTCGCAAAGTCACCCTTTGGGTGGCCGGTCGCAGACACAACGTGACTGAACTTGATAACAACTTCACCCGGATCACACGCTTCAGCAGCAACGGCTTGAGTAGCGGTGAACATGCCAGCTGCAACTGTGGCAGCAGTAACCAATTTCTTCATAGTATCCTCCCAGATGGAACGGAGCGAAGCTCCTCACGATACTAAAAGCAATCTGCGTGCCAGTTTTAATACTATTAGTATTTTCAGCTACTTACGAATATTTACCTAATTATTCGATTTACATTTGTTACGAATAAGTAACATTGACTACTCAAAGATGTGTCGAATTCGACACATTTCTATTCACCAATCTCATCCTTCCCAAGCCCATATTTCTTCATCTTCTCATAAAGCGCCTTGCGGGAGACTGACAGCGCTTCATAGGTCGGTTTAATCTTACCGTCGTTCTTCTCAAGCTCGGCAGCAATAATATCGCGCTCATAGGTGCTTACGCGCTCAGCCAGAGTACCGCTCTGCGAGCCCGAAACGGCAGCCGCCGCACCAGCTGCCTTTGGCTGACCTTCCAGCCCCAGCACAAACCGGTCTGCCACGTTGCGCAGTTCGCGCACATTACCCGGCCACTCCCGCTGCATCAGTTCACCGAGAAACTCTCGCGAAATCTCCGGCACTTCTTTCCGGTAACGTGCACGAGCCCCACGGGTGAGGTAATGGAACAACACCGGAATATCCTCCAGCCGTTCTCGTAGCGGCGGAATAGCCAGTGTGATCACGTTAAGGCGGTAAAACAAATCCTTCCGGAACCGCCCTTGGTTGGAGGCCGCTTCCAGATCTTCCTTGGTCGCTGCCACAAAACGCAGGTCCAGCGGAATGGATTTGTTCGACCCTAGGCGCTCAATCGTCCGCGTCTCAAAAACCCGCAGCAATTTCACCTGCAAGTCCAGTGGCATGGACTCAATCTCATCCAGAAACACCGTCCCGCCATGCGCATGCTCCAGCTTGCCAATCCGCAGGCCACTTGCACCGGTAAAGGCGCCTTTCTCGTGCCCAAACAACTCGCTTTCGATAATATCAGCAGGCAGCGCCCCACAATTCAGCGCCACAAATGGCCCGTCTTTGCGCAGACCTTCCTCATGCAAAGCACGCGCGACGACTTCTTTACCAGAACCAGTCTCACCCAGAATAAGCACATCCGCATCCGTGCCAGACAGTGCGGTAATCGTACTCCGCAGCTCTTCCATGGACGGGGACTTGCCAACAATGCGCTCTTCCAGACCTGAGAGCTTGCCCAGCTCCTCACGCAGCACGCGGTTTTCCAGCGTCAAACGGCGCTTTTCCAGCCCACGCTCAACAACGGCAACCAGCCCACTAACCGGAAACGGCTTCTCTTTAAAATCATAGGCCCCGGCGCGCATGGCTTCCACCGCCAGCGGTACATCACCATGGCCGGTGATCAACACTACAGGCAACGCACTGTCGATCTCGAAGGCAGCTTTCATCAGGTCAAAGCCGCCCATTTTGGGCATACGGATATCGCTGACCAGAACGCCATAGAACTCATGCGTGATGTGCTCCAACGCTTCTTCAGCGCGAGAAAACGACACCACGTGATAGTCGGCCAGTTCCAGCCCCTCCACCAGCGCTTCACGCATATCTTCGTCGTCATCGACCAGAAGAATGGTGGCTTTATCGATTGCCCATACGTCCATACTAAACTTCTTCTTCCTCAAGATCGCCGGAAGTCTCCGTGGCATCCTTCAGCACAATCACAAAGCATGCGCCGCCAAGCTCAGACTGCTCATAGCGCAGCTGCCCTTCCAAATCCTCGATTATCTTATAGGCAATGGAAAGGCCAAGCCCCAATCCTTCACCCACATCCTTTGTAGTGAAGAACGGGTCGAAAATGCTCGCAACAACATCCTCTGGCACGCCTGGTCCATTGTCTTCAAAGCGAATGACCACCTGCTGCTCATGATGAGTAACCGAAATCCGGATGCATGGTTCAGCCTGCGCTTTCATGGCATCCAGCGCATTGCTCATCAGGTTCATCAGCACCTGCGCAAGCCGAACCTGCCCAGCCAGAACCTCAATGGACTTGTCGTCCTGCACCACCTCAGTGTGCACGCCCATCTGCTTGCAGCGTGGCCCCGTCAGCATCAGCACTTCACCAACAACGGCAGAAACCTTCACCGGAACAAGGTCACGTCCCGCTTTACGGGTGAACCCTTTCAGGATCTGACTGATCGCCGCCATCCGCTCCACCATAGCAACAATCTTGCCCAGGCTCTTCAGTGCGCGGTCTGACTTGCCTGTCTCAATCAACACCTGAGCGTTTTCGGAGTGCGTGCGGATCGCACCCAGCGGCTGGTTGAACTCATGAGAAAGCGCAGCAGACATTTCGCCCAGTGTTGCCAATTTGGCAGACTGCACCAGACTGGCCTGCGCCTGTTGCAAGCCTTTTTCTGCGGCCTCACGTTCTTTCACTTCCTGTGCCAGCAAAGCATTCATGGTGGAAAGCTCACGGGTACGCTCATGCACACGCTCTTCCAGCCGCGCCGCATAAACCTTGTCCTGCCGGATACGCTCCAGCAAACGCCGCCGCCGCTCACCCGCCATCCAGAACAGACCACCACTCACAACACACAGCAGCAAAGCCACCAGCGCCGCCCAGATGGACTGTTGCCGAACCTGAGAGGTATCGGCAAACAACACCACCTTCCAGTTCAGCACAGGCAGCTCCTGCTCAATCATCTGGAAGTTGGGTTTGTTGAAAGGCGGGCTTAATCGCACAAGTTGGAAGTCCAGATCATACCAACGCTGCTCAATCACACCATTGAGAGTATCGGACACACGCCCACGTCGCGTTGTGCGCTGTGCAAACAACCGCTCTCCGCGCCAAGTGGATTGGTTGGTGGCAACCACAATGCCGTTTTGATCAACAGCAACAAGGCGATCTTTTGAAAGCGCCCAGGATTGCTCAACCCCTTCAAGGCTCACACGAACCGCAATAAAGCCGTAGTCGTGCTCCCCTTGCCGAACCGGAGCGATGAACACATAGCTGGCAGGCCCACCACTGCGGGAAAGAACCAGTTGCCGCCCAAGACGCCCCTGCCGCGCAGCTTGCAACGCATCCGCATAAGAGGACATGCCCTGTTCCGCCATACTGGCGTTGTCGATCAGGTTGGACGCAACAATCTGGCCGTCAGGCTTTTGAAACCAGACCTCCTGCGCGCCAGACATCCCTGCAATTACCTTGGCAACATTCTGCCCGCGCTCATGTTCATCATTGGCAAGGATCTGCACAATATCAGAGCGCCGCGCCAACAACGGTGGCAGCAAGCGATATTTATCGAGGTATTTCTCAAGCCCTGCCGCCTGCACAGACAAAGTCGCCTGCCCACGCGTTTGCAAGTCTGCCAGATAAAACTGGCTGCTCAACTGCATCGCGACCCAGGCCACCACAAGCGCAAACACAGCAAACGTCACCAGTGCAACACTGGAGACCCGCTGCCATCGCTCAGATCTGCTTGTCCTGTTCACGTCGCTTATCCGGTTTTGAATATCGTCGTGATGCCTCCCGAGACATCACCAAATGCGCCTAATCACTTACGGTGTAACCCGTGTTCGTTCACTGGTCTAGCGCAACACTTTTGATCAAAGCAAATACCTGTTGTCCGGCAGCCAACTGCAACTCATGCACAGAATGGCGTGTCAGCCGCGCCCGCAAATGCTGCTCTCCAACACGGCAGTCCACCTCGGCATATGGGCCGGAGGTCTCCGTAATGCCTTCAATCACGACAGAAAGTACATTGCGGATGGAAGCTTCATCTGGCGTTTTACGCGCAAGAGCAACATCCTTGGCCTTGATGCGAACACGCGCATCCTGCCCCACCTGGCCGAGCAACCCCGGAAGTTGCAGAGTCTGCCCTTCTAAACCAAACTCGGTGATCTGCCATTGCTCATCATAATGGTTCAGCGTGGCAAACAGCAGCGAGCCAGCATCCGGCCCGCTTGCCAGTTGAGGTAGTTCCAGATTGCTCAGCATCTGCGCAATCGGTCCATGCGCAACCACTTTACCTGCATCCAGCAACACCAGCGTATCCGCCAGTTGTTCAATCTCACCCAGGCTATGGCTCACATACAGCATAGGAATGCCGAACTCGTTCTTCAGCTTAAGAAGATACGGCAGGATCTCCGCTTTACGCGAAGCATCCAGCGAGGCCAGCGGCTCATCCAGCACAAGCAGCTGCGGATTGGATAACAACGCCCGCCCAATCGCCACCCGCTGCTTTTCACCGCCGGAAAGCCCATGAGGCCGCCGCTTCAGCAAATGAGCAATCCCCAGCAGCTCTGCAATTTCACCCAGACTGACAGCAGACTTACGCCCCGCTGCCCATTGGCTATAGAGCAGGTTCCGCTCCACATTCATATGCGGAAACAGGAGGGAATCCTGAAACACCATGCCCACACCGCGCTGCTGAATTGGCATGTTGATGGAAGCTGCCCGATCAAACACAACACGCTCGCCCAGCGCAATGCGTCCACTATCCGGCGCGCTCAAGCCCGCAATCATGCGGATCAACGAGGACTTGCCAGCACCGGACTTGCCGAAGATCGCCGTTATCCCACTGTTCACCGCAAACTTGGCGGAAAGCGAGAAATCACCCAACCGGCTGGCAACATCAACCTCAATCATGTTGACCTCCCAACTTGCGGGAAAGCCGCCGCGAGATCACCTCGGAAAACACCAAAGCACCGATGGAAACCACAACCGCAATCACAGTCAGACGGATAGCCCCCGCATCACCGGAAAGGCTCTGCATCTCGGTATAAAGCGCAAGTGACAGCGTCCGTGTCTCTCCGGGAATGTTGGAAACAAACGTAATCGTCGCCCCAAATTCACCCATCGCCTTGGCAAACCCGAGGATCGCACCGCTCAGAATACCCGGCAGTGCCAGCGGCAGCGTAATCAGCAGAAAGGTTTTGAGCCGAGACGTACCCAGCGAATGCGCCGCTTCTTCCAGCTGGCCATCTGACAGCTCAAAGGAAAGCTTTACCGGACGGATGATCAGCGGAAACGCCATGATCCCAGCCGCCAGCGCGGCCCCTGTCCAGCGGAAGGCAAACACAATGCCGAAAACATCCGCAAAAAAGCTGCCCAGCATGCCTTGCCGCCCAAACAGCACCAGCAGCACATAACCTGTCACCACAGGCGGCAGCACAATCGGCAAATGCACCAAGGCATTCACCAGCGTATAACCGGGAAACTTCCAGCGCGCGAGAGCATAGCCGAGCAGAACCGCAGGCGGCAGCGCAATCGCAATTGCAAGGCTCGCAACCTGCAGCGACAGCTGGATAGCTGCCCATTCTGCATCCGTCAGATAAAAGCTCAATCGCCGCTCACTTTGAAACCATGAGCCTGAAAGATCTTGCGCCCCTCAGCACTCTTCAAAAACGCCATGAACTCTCCGCTACTCTTGGAGTGCGCTAAGGTCAAGGCTCCCGGAATCACAATAGCACGATGACTGTCCTGCGGTATTTCCGCAAGCACCCGCACACCTTGCTCCACTTTTGCGTCAGAAGAATACACCAGCGCCAAAGGCACTTCCCCCCGCGCAGCAGCAGCCAGAGCAATGCGTACATTCTCCATTGGCGCCACACGCTGAGCAACACTCTCCCACAAACCAAGATTAATCAGCGCCTCTTTGCCATAGCGCCCGGCAGGCACTGTCTCCGGCTCCCCCATCGCCAAACGCCCATCCGTTAACGCGGCTTGCAACGCTTGCGGCTTCAGCTCAACAGCTTCTGAAGCCAGCGCTTCAGAACCAACCAGCACAAGCCCGTTGGATGCCAGCTCCACAACGCTGTCATCCACCAGCACACCATTCTTCACGGCATACGCCATCCACGCATCATCTGCTGTCACCAGCAAATCAGCAGGCGCACCGGCAACAACATGGCGTGTAATGGTCTGCGACCCACCAAAGGAAAACTCGGTCTTGGTGTTGTGGGTCTGATCAAACTGCGCACCGGCATCTTCCAACACATCTTTCAGGCTGGAAGCTGCAAACACCAGAATACGCTCCGGCTCCTGCGCAAACGATGCAGCCCCGCCGCCAACAACCAGCGCGAGGCTTACAACAGCAGCAGAAAGAAAACGCCAGAAACCAGTCACAGCCAGAATACTCCATTTCGCGAGTCCGGCTTGAACTATAAGGACCTAACCCACCCGAACCACTGACTCATATCAAGGCCCACGTGGGTTTCGTCAAGCATCTTTCTTTCTGAAGCGTATCCCGAGAAACTGGAATTCGGTTTCTAAAATATGATACGCTCAATGCTTTACGCCGCGATTGCACGGGGGGATTTCACCTTCTCGGCAAGTCCTTTCAGGTTGCCATCAATAACCTTACCCGTCCCGCTTTTCACGAGCGTTTGGCCCAACAACCACCCCAACGCCCCGTACTTCATGCGATACTCCAGATACCAGATGATCTGTGATTTCCCACCGGCATAAGGCTTGATGCAAATCTCTGCTTGCGCTTCTTTCAGCGGTAAAGCTTCCATAGAAGAGAGACGCACCCGCATTCTGTGATTAGGCTCCCATTCCATCACTTCCTCATCGATGAAGGTGCCATTCTCAAAGTGGCAACGCCGCGCAGAACCAACGCCATCAGCCCCTTCGGTCAACGCCTCAACAGACTTCACAAGGGGGGCAAACTCATCAAGGTCCATGTACCGGCCAATCACATTCCAAATAGCTTCCGGGCTGGCATCAATCACCATCGTTCTTTCGCAGCGTATCATCGGTTTCTCCTCAGTCATCTCAAACATCTTGCTTGGTGCTGAACCATTGATACAGTGGCGCTGCTGACACCATTATGGCAGCAGCATGACAGCAGGAGCCCACAATGCGTCGTACGGACCGCCTTTTCCACATCATCCAGATTTTGCGGTCAAGCCGGTCTCCAGTGACGGGGCGTGCTCTTGCAGACGAACTCGAAATCTCTCTACGCACGTTGTACCGTGACATGGCAGAGCTCATGGCCCAGCGGGTGCCTATCACCGGAGAAGCCGGAACCGGCTATGTGCTGGATGATGGCTACGACATGCCACCTTTGATGCTGACAGCAGATGAGTTGGAAGCAGCCGCTCTTGGAGCCGCATGGGTCGCAACACAAGCAGACCCAGCCCTTGCGCGCTCTGCAAGAGATTTAGTGGCCAAACTATCTGCTGCCGTACCACCAGAGCTGCGCCCGATTATTTTGGATGCTGGCCTCAAACCCATCGCAACAACACCAGCCGCCATTGAGCGGTTCGATGGTGTCATCCTGCGGCGTGCTATTCGAGACCGCACCAAGCTGCAACTCACCTATAAGGATGGTAGCGACAAACCAACCACGCGCATCATCTGGCCTCTGCTCATCGCCTACCTGAACAAAGCCCGTTACATCGTCGCCTGGTGCGAAACCAGAGAGGATTACAGGCACTTCCGAACAGACAGGGTTCACTCCATGGAAGTTCAACCCGACAAATACCCTGGACGCCGCAAGGCTCTCATCAAGGGCTGGGAAGAAGCAATGGCGTCAAAACACTAAGCTTCACTCAGACGCTCGACATCTGCGGATCGATCAAAGACCGGAGCACCTGCATTCCGGCCCAAACACCATCCCCAACAGCAAATGAGACGGAGTGCGGCACACGGGCGACGTCACCACAGGCAAAAACACCGCGAACGGTGGTCTCCTTGAACTCAGAGGTCACAAGCTGTTGCCCCATGGAATGGTCCTCCAACGCACAGCCAGCAGACTGAGCCAGTGAGTTGGACGGATACGTGTTGGAAACAACGAAGATGGCAGAAAACTCAAGTTTACGGCCATCCTCAAGCACAATATCGGCAGTGCCCTCAATACGACTGATCTCAGTATCGTTGAGAGTAACGCCTCTACGAAGCAGATGTGCGCGTTGCTCGTCCTCAAGTAAAGGCGCACCATTCGTGAAGAAGGTCGTTGGGCCCCATTCCGGCATAATCTCAGCCTGATGCAGTGAGACGGGATTAAAGGCAATCACAGCGATTGGCTCATTGTTCAACTCATAACCATAGCAATACGGGCAATGCAAAACCGACTTGCCCCACCGCTCTGCCAAACCCGGAATATCGGGCAGTTCATCACGAACTCCCGTTGCAAGCAAAATACGATGTGCGGTGAAAGCCTCGCCTTTGTCCGTGCGCACGCAAAACGCACCAATCTCACCAGAGAACTCCTGAACCGTTCCGTGATGCCAGCTCAGATTAGGATAAGCCTCAAGCTGCTGCTGCGCCTGTCTCCAAATCTCATCAGGCGGCACACCATCTTGCCCAAGAAAGCCATAGGCATGCTCAGCAAATCGATTTCGCCTCTCACCAGCATCAATCACCAGAACAGACCTGCGCGCCCGCACCAGCTGCAAAGCAGCTGCCATTCCGGCATAACTCCCCCCAACCACAATCACATCATGCATGCTCAGAGACCTTTACTGCTGGCGTTCGGTTCCTCGGCTCCGGCAATGATGCCTCAACTTCTGCAAAGGCATCATTAAACGCTTCAGTTAGGGACTGCTCTGAGAGGAATAAGAGAGCTTCATCGCAGTTGCTCACGCATCCCAAAGGAAACGCGTGCCTGGCAAAAACTATGGAAGAATAACAACCGCTTCCACTTCAAACAGCATCGGGTCAATTGCCAGTTTAGGAACAGGAACCAGCGTTTGTGCCGGCAGCGTTTCTCCAAACATCTCCATGACATTCTGAGTCAGCACGCCAAGTTTCGATGGATCATGGTCCACCACATAAACGGTGAGCTTGGCAACCTGAGCTGGTGTGGCATCAAGCGCATCAAGCACTTTTTCCAAATTGGCATAAGCCTGTTTAACCTGTACTGAAAACTCTGGCGAATAAGCGCCTTTATCGTCGGCCCCACCTTGCCCGGAAACATAAGCAACCCGCACACCAGCTGGCGCAACCACGGATACGCTGTAGCCATGGGCAGACGGATCATAAAGGCTCTGGGGATTGACAATACTAAGTTTATCCGCAGTTTCAGCGGCTGAAGTGCTGGTTGAAAAACTAGTAGACATTGCGAGGATTCCTCCAATTACAAAAATATTCTTTAGGTGCGACATGCCCATCTCCATGGCCGGTTTCCTGGAACTTGATGTGTTAGCTCTGTGCTGCACCTAAATACGAAAGAGCTCCTGACAATTCTTGTCAGCATGGTTATACTTAAACTCAATCATGCGTAGACATGTTGAAACTGGAGACTGTTCGTGAGCCGCTCTGACCGCCTAATTCGCCTGATGCAAGTCTTACGGCGATTGCCCTCACCAGTGACGGCATCAAGGCTGGCTTTGGAAATGGAAGTATCAGAACGCAGCATCTACCGCGACATTCAAAGCCTTCGGTCCTCCGGCGCAATCATTGATGGGGAAGCAGGCTTTGGCTATACGCTGACAGAAGACCCCTCCTTGCCACCAATGCATTTTGAAGCCGACGAGGTAGAAGCGCTGGCCCTTGGCCTGCATACCGTCGCCAAACTCGGCAACATAGAATTCACGTATGCAGCACAAAATGCTTTGGTGAAGTTGGAAGCAAGCCTTCCGCAAAGCATGCGCCAGCGATTGCGGCATGCAACCGTCGGCAGCCACATCTTGCGCAACACGCCCACATCCGAGGCAGACTTCCCCGGCCTTCGCGAAGCAATCTGGAATGAACAGGCGGTGTCTCTGAATTATCTGGACCTGAAAGACCGCCTGTCAAAACGTAAAGTCTGGCCGCTCACCATCTACTTCTTCAGCGAAGTGCAGGCTCTGATCTCCTGGTGTTGTTTACGAGAAGATTTCCGCATGTTCCGGCTGGACCGGATCCAGTCAGTCGATTTCCTGGAAGAATCCTTCCGCCCCAAACGAGTAGGCTTGCTGCGCGATTACTTCGAGCGCGAAAAAGAATGCGAGTAACCACAGGGCCCAGTCAGACCACGTCTAAGCTGCCACCGCATTTTTCTGGTCCTCACACCTTGGTGCTGATGTGTCCCACTGCACAAAACCAATGGTGACCAAAACACCGGCAGCTTCTCTTTTGTTTGCTAACTCAGCTCTTTAACACCAGTAGACGTCTCGATTTGCGCCCGATAACGCACTTTTGGCCCATCAGTGACCAACGGTGGACGGTCTAAGGCAAATTCGTCGTAGAGCCTTTCGATCTCAGTTGGATCAGGATGCTCTACTGTCAGACTATGCAGTCGTGCACCCATATCTGGGATTTCCGACATGGAAGTTGGCACGCCCCGGTGGTCAATCAGCGAAGGCAAAGCCCCATCTAGCGGCAGGGAACCATCCTTGGGGATCGAAAATGCAAATTCAGGATCGACAAAAGGAAGCGAAACTTCATCACCAAAGATCCCAGTGTATTTGGATGAAATTCCGCCGATATCTTCCGAACTTGCGACCCAGCCCCGAAGACGTCGGCCTTCCTCCCAGTCCGCTCGCACTTTTTCCTGATCATCAAGGCCAAACCATCGTGCACGAGGCGGCTTAACTCCATTCGGATCAAGCGCGACTATCTCCAGATAAACACTCTCTCCAAGCTGGAGCCTGTGATTATGCGTCCCCATATAGGTGTGGCGCGTCCCAAACGGTACATCCAGATCAAGACAACTCCGAACATGGGACACACCCTCATTCAAGGTTGGTGCAATGACGGTTATGTGGTCAAGTTTCAACAAATCCAGACCTCTCCATTCCAGTGAACTCTCTAACAGGCAACCACCGCATTCTTCCGGTCCTCGCGGATCATATCCGATGCCTTCTCCGCAATCATAATTGTCGGAGAATTGGTGTTGCCGGAGACGATGCGAGGCATGATGGAAGCATCAACAACGCGCAGGCCCTCAACGCCTTTCACCTTCAGTCGCTCATCAACCACAGCCCCCATGGAACACGTCCCCACAGGATGGAAAATGGTGGTGCCGATGTCTCCCGCTGCAATAGCAAGGTCTTCATCACTGACGACATGCGCACCCGGCAGATACTCCTCCGGCGAAAACTCGGCCATCGCCTTGGTTTCCATGATTGTCCGTGTCAGGCGCAAACTGTCTGCCGCCACACGCCGGTCACTCTCGGCAGAAAGATAGTTTGGCTGGATCTTGGGATGTGCAATTGCATTGCCGGACCCGATATGAACACTGCCGCGAGACTCTGGCCGCAAGTTACAAGCACTCGCTGTAATCGCCGGAAATTCGTGCAGCGGATCGCCAAACTTATCCAGCGACAACGGTTGAATGTGATACTCAATATTCGGCGTTTCATAAGAACTGTCGGAGCGCGTAAACACCCCAAGCTGACTGGGCGCCATGGACATTGGACCAGACCGGCTCAGCGCATACTCAGCCGCTATCTTCGCTTTGCCAATCAACGAGTTGGCTCGCTGGTTCAGCGTAACGGTGTTTTGAACCTTGTAGATGCTGCGGATCTGCAGATGGTCCTGCAGGTTCTCGCCAACCTGAGGCTGATCCAGCACCATGTCGATGCCATGCTGGGTCAATCGCTCACCAGACCCAATGCCGGACAATTCCAGAATTTGCGGCGATCCAATGGCCCCTGCACTCAGGATAATCTCTCCTGTACAGGCAGCAGAAGTCATTTCGCCGTTCACCATCATGCAAACACCAGTCGCGCGGCGCCCGCCAAACACGAGCGCAGTCGCCTGTGCATTCGTCAGAACCTTCAGGTTTCCTCTGTTCTCAGCAGGCTTCAAAAACCCCTTGGACGTACTCCAACGCACGCCCTTACGCTGGTTCACCTGAAAATAGGAGGAGCCGAAGTTGTCACCGCCGTTGAAGTCGTCAATTTTCGGAATGCCCACTTCCTCGCAAGCATCGCGGAAACGGTCAAGGATCGGCCACGACAAACGTTGCTCTTCAACGCGCCATTCCCCGCCTTCCCCATGCACCTCGGAAGACCCTGCATAATGATCCTCTGACTTCAGGAAGTACGGCAGCACATCATCCCAGCCCCAGCCAGTCAGACCCAGCTGGCGCCAGTTGTCATAATCCTGCGCCTGTCCGCGCAGATACAGCATGCCGTTGATGGAAGAGCACCCGCCCAGCAGTTTGCCGCGCGGATAGTTCAGCTTGCGCCCGTTCAGCCCCGGTTCGGCCTCGGTCTGGAAACCCCAGTCCATACGCGGATTGCCCATGCAGTACAGATAGCCAACGGGGATATGCACCCAGGGATGTTTATCGTTCCCACCAGCTTCCAGCAGCAGCACCTTCACATCCGGGTCCTGAGAAAGTCGGTTTGCAACAACACAGCCCGCTGAGCCAGCCCCAACCACGATGTAATCCCAGGTTCCCAATGCGCGCATGCCGGCCCTCCCAAGCCCTAAGTCTCGATGCTGCCTAGGATAGAAACTGAGCGGGAGGTTTGCACTAGTAAGATATGTTTAGATCACCCACGATGAGCCACCGCCGCAAAACACCCGCGCCGCGCATAATGCATTTGAATATAAGAGACATCCGGGTTCTCAAAGAAGCTCTCCAGCATCGGTTTGATGTCAGACCCTTGCGCGATATCCGCTTCAATCATCATGTGGTTTGCATCAAACCCGCGCAGTGACAACAACCGGGAGGACAGCGACACCGGAACCTCATTCTCATAGGGCATTGCATCCACTGCATTCTCGCGCACAAAAATCGCATGGGACGCTTTGTAGGGTGTGTCATTTGGCTGGTAGGCATAGTTCAGCAAAAACACCCGCTCCCCAACCTCGGCATCATCCAGTGTGACACGGCACGGAAAGCCCGGCTTCTCATCAGCCACATACACAACCACATTACGCTCTGCCAGTTGCTCTTCGCTCAAGCCGTTCAGCGCATCAAACTCGTTGGATTTCAATCCAGAAATAAAAAAAGCCATAGGTCACTCCTCAAGTTGGGAGCAACCTATGGCCTTCCGCAAACCGTAACCACCCGATTTGCGAGCAATTCAAATATCAGCGCATTCAGGCCTGCGCTTGAGCCGCCGCAATCGCCTTGTCCAACTCCGTAACCAAACCACTATCCAGCTCCAGCCGTGCGGCAAGCATCATCAGATAGGCCTGCTCGGCAGGTAGGTTCGGGTCAATCGCAAGGCGTGATGCAGTGTAAATTTCAGCAGCCGTTTCCGGACAGGTCGCAAACGCCACCACACGGTCAATGTCCAGTGGCGCGCGCATCTCATCCAACACGAACGCTTTTTCTTCAGCACCCAGGCCCAGCTCATCCAGCTTTTCAAAGATGCGCTGCATCTCGTCACCGTCTACAGTGCCATCCGCTTTGGCCGCCTGGATCATCGCAACGATCAGCGCCATAGCAAACTCTTTGGCATCACCATTCCCTACATCCGGATCAAACGCAGTGCCAGTCGGGTCCGGCAGGGCGAGCGGTTCCGGCACAGGCACAACAGTTGCGGGAGCCGCCTGAGCCTGAGCTTGCGTCTGCGCAGAACCATGAGGCGCAGCTGCACCGCCGCCGCCATTGTTCTTACCGTCTTGCCATGTCTGGAATGCTTTGTAGGCAAGGCCACCAACCAGCGCCATGCCACCGTATTTCACGGCCTTTTTGCCAAGCTTCTTGCCCTTCTTGCTGCCAAGAAGGTATCCGGCTAATCCACCAGCAACGGCACCGCCAGCAAGTCCGCCGGCATTGTTTTTGATGTACGACTGCCCTTTGTCCAAAGCACCACGGGCCTGATTGCCACCGTTGGAACCTAAGAACTGATCAAGAAGTGCCTTGCTGTCGAACATCTGTAAACCTATCCCTTTGCTTTTGGACGTTACCCGTCAAATCTCTATGGAGATGGGAACCCGAAGTTTTCACTTCAAGATGCCCCATCCCGCAAAAACACAACCTGACAAAATTGTAATGTTTGAGAGCTTGTCTACTGCCCAAGCGGCAAGTGGTTGTCGTCCCTCAGCGTATCCATCGCGATGGAGCTGCGCACGTTCTGCACCGCCTCATGAGGCAGCAGATCATTGTTGATCACCTCACTCAAGGCCTTCAGATCTTTCACCCGGATCTTGAGCATGTAATCCATGTCCCCCGTCATGGCGTAGGCTTCCTGCACGCTGGGAATGGTGCGCACCAGATCGCGAAACAATCTGGCGTTCTCCTTGTTGTGCGTGGCCAGCGCCACCCCAACAAACGCCATCACATCCAGCCCCAGATACTCCGGCGAAAGATCCGCCTTATAGCGACGGATCACCCGCTCTTGCTCCAACCGTGTCCGCCGACGCGAAACCTGCGAGGCAGAAAGGTGAATCACCTCTCCCAACTCCTGATTGGTCTGGCTGGCGTCTTCCTGCAGCGCTGCAAGTAACTTAAGGTCAAACTGGTCTAGCTCAATCATCATTCGCACCAAATCAATATATGACGCACAATTTGTGCATATACTGCGTGATTTTACGTAAGAATGCAAACCTGTCGCGCCACAGATATTTCAGAATGGCTCTAAATTGCAGTGTATCGCCGAAAAGTGGGAACCGGTTTTCGGACAAAGATACGCAGAACGAATAGGAAGGCAGTTTTCATCGTATCAAACGATGACAAACAGCCTTCATCGCCTTGTTTGAGGAGGAACAAATGGGCCCATTTCCGCATGATGCAGGACCAGCTGAGATTACAGCAGAAAACCCTGCTGGCACCGACGGCTTCGAGTTCGTTGAATTTGCCCACCCAGAGCCGGAAAAGCTGGACGTCCTCTTCCGCCGCATGGGCTTTGCACCTGTTGCAAAGCACAAGAGCAAAAACATCACGCTCTACCGTCAGGGCGATGTGAACTACATCCTCAACGCAGAGCCGAACAGCTTCGCCTCCCGCTTCATTGACGAGCACGGCCCTTGCGCCCCGTCCATGGCATGGCGCGTTGTTGATGCACAGCAGACCTTTGAGCATGCCATCAACCGCGGGGCGGAAGCCTACACCGGCTCCGACAAAACCCTTGATGCACCCGCAATCAAAGGCATCGGCGGCTCCCTGCTCTACTTCATCGATAAGTACGGCGACAAAGGCTCTGCGTACTCAGAAGAGTTCGACTGGCTGGACGAAGCAGACCCCAAACCAACGGGCAAAAGCTTCTATTACCTCGACCACCTGACCCACAACGTCTATCGCGGCAACATGGACAAGTGGTGGACGTTCTACCGCGAGCTCTTCAACTTCAAGCAGATCCACTTCTTCGACATTGATGGCCGCATCACCGGCCTCGTCAGCCGCGCGATCACATCCCCATGTGGCAAAATCCGCATTCCGCTGAACGAGTCCAAGGACGACACCAGCCAGATCGAAGAGTACTTGCGCAAGTACAAAGGCGAAGGCATCCAGCACATCGCTGTGGGCACCGATGACATCTATGAAGCCACCGACAAGCCGGCAGAAGACGGCCTCAAGTTCATGCCTGGCCCACCACAGACCTATTACGACCGCAGCGCCGAGCGTGTGCACGGCCACACCGAGCCACTCGACCGCATGGCCAAACACGGCATCCTAATTGATGGCGAAGGCGTCATTGGCGGCGGCATGACCAAGATCCTGCTACAGATCTTCTCCAAAACCGTCATCGGCCCAATCTTCTTCGAATTCATCCAACGCAAAGGCGACGAAGGCTTCGGCGAAGGCAACTTCCGCGCCCTCTTTGAGAGCATTGAAGAAGACCAAATCCAACGCGGCGTCATAAAACACGACGCAGCAGAGTAACCAGCGGTACCCACGACTGAAAAAGACCGAAGGCTCGGGGCTTTCGGTCTTTTTGTGTTTGGGAGAACCCAAGGCAGCCAATGAACAGAGCGTAGAGGTTTGCGGATGCAGTATGGCGCTTAGTGATCAGTTGCGGACGGCCAGTGAGTGACCTTAACTGTAGGTCGATTTTGGTCAGCATGGTGCTGAGTGACCTTTGCGGACATTGCTGACCTCATGGCAAACGACCAATGGGCTCACTGATCACATTTCTCGGGAAATAATTCGCAAGCATATTTTGACTGCGGAACTCTGACAGATACGAGCACGAGCGTCCCTTTTTCAACATTACCCCAAAAATTCAGAGTAGTTTGAACGAAATCCACTCCACTGGCGTGTATTACACCTTGCGCACCGTCTCGAATGGTAGCTTGGTCTTGCTTTTTGGATGCATGGGGGCTGAATCGGCCGTTAATTCTTATGCCGTCCATTTTCTCAAGGCGGCGCCAAGTCGCGGCGGCAGACGCATGCGGTAACCCAAACACCATCAAAGTGCATGGGTTCGGATCTGCTGCATCTTTCAATGACAAGATTGCATGGCTCTGATTATCAAACCACAGTTTCCAACCTGCAAAGCTATTTCCCAACGCTGTTTCCAGCTGCTTTATGCTGGCCTCGTCCATTGGCGAAAGGTCGGCAACGTTCGCCGCTTCATAGTTGACCAATGAATCTACACATTTTGCTTTGAAAAGCGTCGTGATTTTTTCGGATCGGTCATCATTTGGTTGGGCTAAGACCACAGTTATTACAGCCGAAAAACAGAAAAAAAGAACAAGACTTCTATACATTTTTTCGTCCTAAAGGAAATTCAATTTAAATGAGTAAGCGGCGAACGCAAGGGGAGAAAGCCTCTAAATGATCCTGATTTTCCTAAACCCCACGCAATCACGCGCCGAGATGAGGTCACCAGACAGAGACTGCAATCTCATCCCCAAAACTGGATCAACCTTTGATTGAGCCGCTCGAGTGCCCGGTATTGCCCCTCCAAGCTAGCTTTGGCTTTCTTCTAATCTGAGTTATCGCACTCGTGGTGAAAGTCCGCTTTGTCTCCAAAACTCACCCCGCACCCAGCCACGTCAGCGCCCAAATCCACCCGTAGCTCACCACCACACAAAACGCCGTAATCGGGAGCATCCACCAGCAGAATTGCCAGAAGGTGAAGGGGGTGGCGCCGAATTTCTCAGCTTGCTGGACCACGATGACGTTGCTGGCAGCGGAGATGATGAAGAGGTTTCCGGCCACGGTGGAGATGGTGGAGAGCATCATGAAGGTGCCGGTGCTGCCGCCATCCAGCAGCTTCAGGTAAAGCTCCACCACCGGCACGTTGGAAAACAGCTGGCTGGCCCAAAAGCTCACCACAGCGGTTATCGTCAGGTCTGCCAGCTCTCCCTGCAAGGAGCCAAGCAGATATTGCAGGGAGCCGGATTGGTAGAGCGAGCCAGTGACGATGAACATGGCCACAAAGAAGATCAGCGTCGCCCAGTCCACCTCCTTGAACACCCGCAGGCGCTCATCTCCTGCCAGATAGATCGGCAGGCAGGACAGCAGCCCAACCCAGCCAAACGGCAGCGGACCAAGGTGAAAGTACGTCCGCCCCAAACTATCGCCTGTTATGATGCCCACCAGCAGCACAACAGAAACCATCGCAGGCCATTGCCGCCGGCTCACCTCAACCGCTTCTGCCTGCGTTTCTACGTCATCAGAGACCAACGCACTCTCGTCCGATCCATTCTTCTTCACCAGCCGGTGGAAGCGGAAGAACACAGCCACAAGGCAGATCACACCGGGCACCAGAGCCCACACAATGAACGTCGCCAGCATATTCTGAAAATTAGCAGCATTCACCACCAGAATGTTCTGCGGATTGCCAACGGGTGAAACCATGGAACCAACCGTCACCGCGGCACACAGTGTCACCAAAACCACCGCCAGTTTCCACTTGAAGGCACGGCTCAGGATAATAGCAATGGGCACCCCAATCACCGCTGCCGCATCATTGGTCAGCACCGCTGCACAAATCGCCGAGGCCACAATGAACCACAGCAGCACGACGCCAGCGTTGGCCCGCTTCAGCAGCATATCCGCAATTTCCTGCGAAAGGCCGGTGTCATACAGCGACGAGGCAATGCTGAACAGGGCAAACAGATAGAAGATCAGCTGCCAGTCCACCGCATGAAACGCGGCCACAGGCCTGATCTCCCCCAGCACCAACAGCACAATCGCGCCCGCCAGCATGATGTGCCAGATCCGCACCTTGGGCGGAAGCCACTGGCGCACGGCAATTCCGAGGAAAATGAGGGCGGAAACAGCAAGAGAAACCGACATGCCCCACCGTAGCCACCGTGGTTTGACAGCAGCTTAACCGCCACTTCGACAATAGACCAAAATCCTTGGGGGCTTGGAGAGAACTCTCACCTATTCTCAACGCAGATCACGCAACAGTCCAGGGTCTCCATGAAACTCAACAAGGCAATGCTTTCGACGAACTTCTTCGCCGGCGATGTCGTGGGTGGAATTGGACCTTATCTTGCAATCTACCTGCTCACGGGCCTGCAATGGTCCCCCGGCAACATCGGCATGGTCCTCGCCATTGGCTCGCTGACAACCGTCGCCTTGCAAACACCAGCTGGCGCCTTCATCGACAGCACCCGCAAAAAACGTCTACTCCTCGCCTCTTGCGCCTTGCTCATCGGCTTCGCAACCATCTCAATCCTGCTGTTCTCGCAGTATCCTGCCGTGATTTACATCGCGCAGATCTTCATGGGCATTGCCGTCGCCTTTGTCGGCCCCTGCATCGCCGCCATAACTTTGGGCATATCAGGACCAGACCACTTCACTGTGCAAATGGGCGCCAATCAGGCCGCTAACCATTCCGGCAATGTGTTTGCCGCCATTCTGGGCGCAGGTCTCGCACTGTGGATCTCGGCAGAAGGCGTATTCTGGCTTGTTGCCCTCATGGCCGTCGGCATGGCAATCAGCATCGGCATGGTCAGCGGCTCGGCCATCAACCACAACGCAGCACGAGGCGGCTTGCACCACACTCCCAACGATGGCGATGAACCGTCTACCGTCAGCACTATCCTGGCAGACAAACGCCTGCTCACACTGGTGCTCTGCGTGTTCATGTTCCATTTCGCCAATGCAGCTATGCTGCCACTGGTCGGGCAGAAGCTCTCGGTAAATTCCAACGTCAACATTGGGGTCGCCTTCGCGGCAACCTGCATCGTCGTGGCACAGTTCTGGATGACAATCATGTCCATCATCTGCGCTGCCAGAGCTGACATATGGGGCCGCAAGCCGCTCTTCCTGCTCGCCTTCTTCATTCTGCCCATTCGCGGCATGCTGTTCATGTGGCTGGAAGATCCCGTTGCACTCATCTCCGTGCAATCACTGGATGGCATCGCCAACGGCATCTTTGGCGTTATTATCCTGCTCATCGCTGCGGATCTGACCCGAGGCACAGGCCGCTTCAATCTGGTGCAAGGCGCCCTCGCCGCCGTGGTTGGCATTGGTTCGGCTGCATCCAACCTGCTTGCTGAAGAAATCGTCCAGTTTTTCGGCTATTCTCCCGCCTTCATCACCCTTGCGGTTCTGGCCTTCATTGGCGGCACAATGTACCTGTTCCTGATGCCAGAAACATTGCCAGCTCAAACAGATGAAGATGACGGAACAGCACCTCAACAAACGAGCTAGGACTTACGATTAGGTCACCTCAACTTTCGGGTGAAAACGCTGATTTATACGATTACTCTCTTTATTTACTGGTCCTCAAATACTTATGCTTATCTCGCAGATAAAAGAATGCGCTAGAAAACAAATGTTCAGGGCCTAAGGCGTGAATACAAATGAACGCGGACATGTTTTGAACACACAGTGCAGGCCAGTACTCGAATGATCGAAAAAGCCAGTAGAGAGCAGGTTCGTCGCCAAAACCGGTTCGTGGTGTTGTCCACGTTGCGGCGTCATACCACTCTGGCCCGTGTTGACCTTGGCCGGCTAACAGGTCTTTCTCTAGCCGCCGTCACCTCCATCACTGCAGATCTGAAAGATCGCGGCCTGATCACAGAGGTGGAAGAACAGCCCAGTCCGGATGCCAACACCCGTGGCCGCCCGCGCACCTATCTGCGTCTGCGTGATGATGTCGCCCATGTGGTCACGGTCAAACTCTCGGTAGACCGTGTTTCGCTTGCTCTGGTGGACTATACCGGCCACCAGCATGCCGAAGCCAAGTTCATGGTGGAATCCTCCGATATGGGCGGTGAAGCATTCATCACCCTGCTCGCCCGCCACATTAAAGCGCTGATGAAAACACAGCCGCTTCGCGCCCGCAGCGTCATGGAAATCACCGTGGCAACGCAAGGCATCGTTGGCAAACGCAACGGCTCCATCATCTGGTCACCCACCATTGCAGAACGACAGGTGGAACTCACTGCCAAGCTCTCCAAGACCCTCGGCATCACCTGCACGCTTTACAACGACACCAACATGATCGCCGAAGCCCTGCACCGGCAGGACGCTGAGAAATACAGCGGCAATTTTGTCGTGGTGTATATCGACCGCGGCGTTGGCATGGGCATCTTCATCAAAAACGCGCTCTACCGTGGCGAAACCGGAGCCGCAGCTGAATACGGCCACTCACCTTTCACGCCAGAAGGAGCTGCGTGCAGATGTGGCAAGAAGGGCTGTCTGGAAGCCTACATCGCCGACTACGCGCTCTACCGTGAAGCCCAGAAGCTTCCCAAGGAAACCTCTCCCTCCGCCATGTTCTACGGGCCGGAGTACATTCAGAACCTACGCGCAAGAGCCCGCATAGGTGAAGCGCAGGCACAAAAGGTCTTCACAGATGCAGGCTTTGCATTGGGCGTCAGCCTCGCCCGCACCATTTCCTTGCTGGACCCAAGCCGCATCGTCCTCACTGGCAAGGCCATGCAAGCCTACGACCTCTTCAAGCACGGCATGAACAAAGGGCTGGAAAGCGGCCTGCTGGCACCTCTGCTGGATTCAGTAAACCTTGAAGTGCTGCCATGGGACGAAGATTTCATCCTCCAGGGCCTCCTCATCAAAGCCTTGAAGCATCTGGATGAAGCGCTGATCCATTAGAGCGTGTTCCCGAAAAGTGGTTCCGGTTTTCGGATAAGAATACGCGCAAAATTAAAGAGTTAGAGCTTGGTGCGTGAATGCATATGAACGCAACATGCTCTAAGGCGTACTCCAGCACAGTGGCTCCGGTTTTCGGATAAGAGTACGCACGAAAAAAGCCGGCCCCAAAGGAACCGGCTTTCTCAAAACTCGCTTGAGCTCGCTTAGTTGCGTGACAGCATTGCAGAAGGCAAACCGCGTGCAATTGTGTGCGCGACAACAGCAGCTAGAGCAACCTTGATCAGATCACCCGGAAGAAACGGCAAGCTGCCAACCATGATGGCTTTCTCCATGGTCATACCAGCTTTGTAAGCCAGCACCGGCACACCAAGCGCATGCACCACAACAATGCCGCCAATCACGCCGGAAACAACCGCACCAAACACGACGTTCATGTTGCGCATGGCTTTCATGATCGCCCCAACAACAATCGCACCAACAAAGTATCCTGCCAGATAGCCAGCTGTCGCGCCATAAAACACGCCAATGCCACCACGGCCACCAGCCAGAAACGGCAGGCCAAGCGCCACCAGAAACAGCAGCAAAGCAACAGCAAGCCCACCACGCACCGGACCAAGCATCATGCCAGCCAGCATCACACCAAGCGACTGTGCAGTAATTGGAATTCCGCCAGCAAGACCCAGCTCAATCTTGGGCACCAAACCCAGAGCAGCAATCAGCGCCGCATAAAATGCAATCTGAACAAGAGAACGATCGCTAGACATAGTCATCCTATCTATTTCTTATCACGGTCAAAGCCGTCAGCCCCGCCTCGGGCTGTCAAAGCTTCGGCAACATGATCTGTCATTTTAATCGCGTGTAACGCAAATGGGGCAAGCAAGCGCCAGCTGTTGGCGTGGGCTGTTCTGGCTTTATACGCTTCTTGCAGCGACGCATAAACCGCCAGCAGCACCGGAACAAACCGGATAACCAAAGCTACTGCCAGCGAGACGCGCCTTGGGGAGATGCCAAACACACGCAGAGGCCGGAACAACGGTTCCACCGCATCCATCAAGGCCTCCATATGCGTTGTTATACTAATAAAGTTGGCAAGGAGCACCATCGCCAATAGACGCAACACAGCAATGATGCCCTGCTCAATATCGCCTAAAAACACATGCACCAGAAAGATGATCCCCATCATCCAGAGCAGCGGGCGAACCACCTTCACCTTCTCCAGCCCCCGCCGGCCAAGCGTCGCATAAAGCGCCACCACAAACACCAGCAGTGCAGCAGAGAACCAAAGCGTATTGAACGGGATGATCAGCAGGCTCAGCACAAACAAAAAGATCAGCTTCACTCTGGCAGGAAGCTTATGCGCCCAACTGTTGCCCGCCATGTAAAGGGAGATCATGCGCGCGCTACCCCTTCAAAGTGAAGGTCCGCGCCAGAAAGCTCATGCGCCTGATAAGCTGCCAACACATCCGCAGGCACACCAAACTGCTTGAGCTTGCCGTCTTCAATCCAGAGCACTTTGTCATAGTCACTCAGCGCATCCAGCTCATGGCTGACAAAGAGGATCTGCTGATCCAGCTTCTCCAGCTTCCGTCGCAGTGCCACTCGTGTCCGCAAATCCAGACTGGAAAACGGCTCATCCAGCACCAACAATTTCGGCTCCATGATGAGCACCGCCAAAATACAGATCAGCTGCTTTTGACCTTCAGAAAGTTCGTGAACCGGACGCTCTCCCAGCTGCTCAATGCCATGGTCTCTCAACAGCGCAAGGCTCTGCACCTTTGCATCTGCTTTGCCCACTCCAATCTGGCGCAAGCCAAAGCTCAGCTCTTCCAGAGCGGTCGGAAAAATCAGCTGATGATCCGGGTTCTGGAACACAAACCCAGTCACCCGTGCCAGCTTCTTGGCCCCTTCCTCAGCAGAAACACCATGAACCAGCAAAGAGCCTGCACTCACCGGCAGCAAACCATTCAGGCTGCGCACAAGCGTAGACTTACCAGACCCGTTCCGACCAATAATCCCAACCCGCTGATCCGGCAGCGCAACACTCAGATCACTGATGATCGTCGATCCGCTCCGTTCAATGGACACATGGTCAAAATTGATTGTTTTTGAAGTGTCGTTCACGCCGCAATATCACCTGCCAAAGGAGTTGCACTCCTATACACAATGCAGCATGCCAACACCACGGAAATCTAAGAGATCAGGGCTGACCATCACTGCTCGACAAGCCTAGTCCTATGTGTCATGTCCGCAACCTTTTCAGCAAATCAACAGCTCAGAGGCATTGCCATGCCAGCAGAGCAGCCCACCAATGCCCTTGTTGCCAACCATAGTGCCCGAAACGCAGATCAATTGAAAACGACGCAGATGCCGGTCTGGATGCCTACCGGAACCTGTTTCCATCTCCTGTATTTGAGGGAGAGGAATAAGCTCTCAAACTCAATAATAAAATTTCATACTGACGAGGGCTTAAACGCGGACAAAGCGGTCAATCGCAGCTAGTGCGCTGATGCGATATCAGGTTGCATGCTATATTGCTCGTATTGGAGTTCAATTGAAGAACATGCAGGAAATCATAACTCTGAGGTTTCCTGCGTCAGCCATGTCCCGCTCCCGCCAATAAGCCACAATTGAAATGGAAGCTGAGAATGATTACTTTGCTCCGAATCTGGGAGTGAATTATGCCACTGCAATTTTTTAAAGCGTCATTGCGCGTTATCGTTATTTTGGGGCCATGCCTTTTTCTTCTTCCTGCCTTCAGTTCTGAACATCAGGGTATTGTTAAGTCCGCTCAGGATGGTGACCCAGTTGCACAAAATAAGCTAGGCGAAATGCACGAAGACGGCCTTGGCGTTCAACAGGACGATATGGAAGCGCTGAAGTGGTACCGCCGTGCCGCAGAACAGGGTTTTGCTGATGCACAGTATAATCTCGGGTTGATGTATGCCGAAGGTCGAGGTGTACCGCAGGATGATGGCGAAGCGGTTAAGTGGACCCGTCTTGCCGTAGAGCAGGGTCATGCTAGTGCGCAAAATACTCTCGGATTTATGTACGACTACGGTCAGGGCGTACCGCAGGATGATGACGAAGCGGTCAAATGGTTCCGGCGGGCTGCTGTGCAGGGCGATGCGGAAGCGCAAAATAATTTAGCTGCAAAATATGCCAAGGGGGAGGGCTTGCCGCAGGATGATGGTAAAGCCGTCCAATGGTACAGACAGGCTGCAGATCAAGGCCTTCCTGAAGCACAGTTTAATCTTGGGTCTATATATGCCAACGGAAAGGGCGTACCACAAAATCATGACGAGGCGGTCAAGTGGACTCGTCTGGCCGCAGATCAGAACCACTCTTATGCGCAACTTTTTCTTGGGTTAATGTATTCCAATGGCTTGGGCGTGCTGCGGAACGATGAGGAAGCGATAAAGTGGTATAGAAAGGCTGCTGATCAGGGCGTCGCTGATGCGCAATCTATTCTCGGAATGATGTATGCCGAAGGTTTGGGCGTGGCGCAGGATTATGGCGAGGCGGTTAAGTGGACCCGCCTAGCCGTAGATCAGGGTCTTGCTGATGCGCAATTTTTTCTCGGGTTTATGTATGTCGAAGGCCTGGGCGTGCCGCAGGATTATGGCGAGGCAGTTAAGTGGACCCGCTTTGCCGCAGATCAGGGTTTTGCTGATGCGCAGTATAATCTCGGTGCGATGTATGCCGAAGGCTTAGGCGTGCCACAAGATCTAGGCGAAGCATTTAAGTGGTACCGTCTTGCCGTAGATCAGGGTATTGCTGATGCACAATATAATCTCGGTGTGATGTATGCCGAAGGCTTGGGCGTGCCGCAAGATGATGGCGAGGCAGTTAAGTGGACCCGCTTTGCCGCAGATCAGGGTTTTGCTGATGCGCAGTATAATCTCGGTGCGATGTATGCCGAAGGCTTAGGCGTGCCACAAGATCTAGGCGAAGCGGTCAGATGGACTCGCCTGGCCGCTAGGCAGGGCATTGGGGAAGCGCAAAATAATCTTGCGTCAATATATGCCAATGGGGAGGGCTTGCCGCAGGATGATGGCAAGGCAGTTGAGTGGGCCCGCCTTGCCGCAGATCAAGGCATTGCTGATGCGCAGTATAATCTCGGGTTGATGTATGCTGAAGGTCGAGGTATCCCACAAGACTATATAAATGCATATGTCTGGTTTGCTGTAGCACAGGCGAATGGGATGAAGATCTCAGAGCAGGCCATAGAGAAGATTGCAAATAACCTTACATTGCAACAAATCTCTCAAGCAAAACGCAAAGTTGCAGAACGTCTTAGAGCACAGAGATAGGTATAGTAAATCTACAATATTATTATGTGAGCTATAACGAGCTACCCATACTGCACCTGCAAATGGGCACCAGCATTTTGCAGCTTTATGAATGTCCACAAAGGGCTCAAAAAGTCATACCTCATAATTTCTTATGCCTTTGAGGCCTCTCTGAGCAATATCAGCAATTGATCTCGGCTGCGGGGAAGGCAACAACACCCACAAGCTGGCAAGAGCAGGTGCTCACATGTCTGGCGCTGATCTTTCAAAGAACATGATCGCCATGCAATTGCCGAGGAGCAAAAGCCCCATTAGACATTACCTACGCAACCAACTCCTTCAGCTCCAACACTGGCTTTCCTAGCGAAGAGACGAGGGAAGAGAGGCGACAGATCTGGTTGTCTCCAAGTGCTTGGACCAAAGACACGTCGAAGATCAATGGAGCTTCGCACGGCGTGGACACCAGTCAGAGATCCAGCGCTTCAGCGTACCCAGATTCCCTTACGCCTTGAGCGATTATCTAAATCCCATCATCAAGGCAGGTCTTCAAATCAAAGAGATTCTGGGCCCCGAACCAACAGAGGATGCGATCCAACAGGTGCCACGCTTCCACCGTTAGAAAGATCTCTCTGCTTTCTTCCTGATGGTCAAAGCCACCAAGCCCGAAATCGCATAATCTAAAAGCTAGGTCAGCACATCCCGCAGGGAAGCAAGCCAGCCCTTAATATCTGCGGACACTTTCGCTTGATCCAGATTTTCAAAGGCACCCCAGCTCCAGCCGTTCTCAGGGCACAGCTCATCCAAAAATGCATGCAGCTCTTTTTGCTTAGCATCTGGCAAAGGCAAGTTGGCTGCATGCCTCAGCAACAACACCTGCTCCTGAAGCCGCAGAAACACCCAGAAGGCTTCCATCATGGGCCGCAACAAATGCGGCTGCCTCTGCCATGTGTTCCCTGAAAACAGATCCTGCGTGACAATCGGCCCAGCTCCATGACAGTGAAACTGAACACAGCCCTTGTACCCGGTCGTCGCCAGATCAGAATGGATCTTGCAGGTCCCACAGCTCTCAAGATTTCGGCAAGGCTCACCAGCAGCTTTATCAAACGGGAAAACACTCGCCTTATCAAAGGCAAGCGCCACACAGCACAGTGCAGCACACTTCTCGCAGTCAGCTTTCAGCCGATCATCAAGTTGGTTCAGATCCATAGCGTCTTATTGGCACAAAACACAAGCCAGCGAAAGCAATCTCAAGTTTCGGGCGGATAAGGAGTGTCTCGCAATAGCGCGCTCCACTTGCTTGGCTTCAGTCAAATGACAAGGAGGCGCCTAACACAATGCCCGGAAGCGTGGCATCTGATGCTTCATATATGCAGCACCGAGCACCGAGCACCGAGCACCGAGCACCGAGCACCGAGCACGAATGATCGCTATACTCTGCAAAGACAAGCTTATGAGTAAAGAAAGATCCTCAGAGGGGGATAACTTTTATATGCGGATGCCAGCGTAACATCTGGAAAAGCGGGCATAAAAAATAGGGCAAATTCCACGGGGTAAACATATGCCCGCTAGGTGGTTCTATGATAGAACCTCCCCCGTTCAAAATTAAATGCGCGCGGTGCAAAAGCCAGACACCAAACCACTCAATAAGAACCACGAGCAACGCACATTTCGCGCAAATAACGCAAATCTGCACAAAAGAACGCAAACCTTAAAATCAGCACGATCAGTTATTCAGAGCCCCACGTGATCAGACACACTTAAGCTGCAACAAACCCAATCTCTTTCTGCAACTTCTTGGTCAGCTTCCTCGCAATAATGCTATGCGCCTTGCGAACATAATCCTTGATGTCTTCATCAGCCATCGCCTGCGCAGTCTCAATCTGAACCCACTTCGCCCGAGCCAGATAAGGCGCCGGAATTATGCCCTCCTGTTCCGTCAGAATCTGATAGGAAAGCTCTGAACACTTAAAGCTGATCTTGATCCCTTTCATCTCAGGACGGTCCTCTCCCCAGTTAGAGCAAATCGCAAAGATCTTCCCTCCAACCTTCCAAACCGAAGCATTCCCCCACTGAATGACATTGCTCGTCCCAACCAATGACTTGCAATAATTATCAAATTCATCCCGCGTCAATGTAGTCTCTCCCTAGCAATCAAAAAAAGGCATCAAACACAGCCGATAATTGCAACGAAGATAACACAATCAAAATCCAATTCGGTACCCGTTCAACTAACTTTCAGATTTGGCTACCGATAAAGAGCACCCATCACACACGCTCACTCTTATTAACCCAAGGTAGCGCAAGAATAGTTCCATCTCTTTTGTAGTCAGCAAACAGCGTAGAGCAGTTACGGGTGCTATCCCACCTATCTCATCCTGGCGCAGAATGCGCCCTCCGCATTACCTTCGAATGCGCAGCAATCACGGCACAATTTCGTGTGCAAATACCGCCAACAAACGCAAAAGGGAGCGCAGGGTCGTTCCGACTGCAGCTGAACACATCCACCTGGCGAAGGGCATCAGTTAACAACCGCCGCCTCTCGTTCACTTATCACCATTTTGGTTGGGGCAGGGAGATGTGCCCTTCCCACAGGCTCACTCCCCTTCTCATTGAGATACATGGGCGGCTGCAGCGTTTGTCTCATCACAGCATTTGTAGGCAATACGTTTCCATCCCTTGAAGTCGTTGCTTTGGTTTCGCTGAGGCAAACTTTAGGCTGTATATTCAGGGATAAGGGAGTGCTTTGGTTCTGGGCGGTTTGGAGCTTTGCTCGCAGTGTTTTCAGCACGTTCATTCAGGACAGCCTAATTCCAAAACGCAAAAAACCCCCATGCGTTATGCATTGGGGGCTTTTGTCTGATATGTTGTTCTGTTTTATTTTGTAGAGATTTGTCGGTGTGGATTATTCATGCCCGGCGGCGCCCTACTCTCCCGCGTCTTAAGACGAAGTACCATTGGCGCAGGGGCGTTTCACTTCCGAGTTCGGGATGG